>NZ_JAHKQG010000011.1:1316487-1837259 GCF_018860715.1 Zobellia sp. B3R18
TTGTTGTTGTTGTTGTTGTTTGGTTTCTTTAATTATTATCGTTTTATTATTGGCTAGACTAACATTAAACTGCCCGCTAGGCAGGCTTTTTCTGAGGAGTTTATTGGCATCGATGGTTCCTTTCGTGAGTTTTACCTTTGGGAAATTTTCAAACATATCTACTTGATAAATAAAAGTATAATCTGTTTGACTCATAATTAAGTCAAAGACCTGATCTACAGTTACCGTTTGACTTTTGTCGATTTTTATTTTAACATTTTGCGAAAAAACGTTACTAGGTGTCGCACCAAAAACGCTAAAGCACAATAAGAAAATGGCTGTTCTCATAATGTTCAGAAGTAGCTTTTTTCTATACAAGAAAAAACCCGGAGTTAATTTAATTTCCATAAATTTGGTGGTAATTAGTTAGTTAAACATTTTAATTAATTAGTGATTTAAAAAGGGGGATAAAGCTTTATACTTTCCACGGTCTATGCTTTCTTCCTCCTTATTTTTAATTATTTCAGTAAAATGGTATCGTTTTTTATGTCATAGGCATTTATAAAGTTGGTGTTTTTAATTAGAGTTAATATCTCTTCTATATTTTGGTTTTTGCTAATAACACCTTTAAATTCAATGTGTTCTAATGATTTGTTTTCAAAAACTACATCAGTATCATACCACCTTGACAACACTTTCATGATGTCTTTTAACGGTTTGTTTTTAAAACTAAACAAGCCTCGTTTCCAAGCTATTTCTGAGAAAACATCAACATCTGTTATCACAAAATTGTTATCATTAATATCAAGAACAGCTTGTTCCTTAGGTTTTAAAACCTTTTTATGTTTATCGTTGTTGATGGCAACTTTTCCCTCTACAAGCGTGGTGTAGATATAGTCTTCATCGTTATAAGCTTTAATGTTGAACTCTGTACCTAACACTTCCACTTCTTGTGCTCCTGTATGAACTTTAAATTTAGAACCGCCATTTTCATGACTTGGCGACACATCAAAATAGGCCTCCCCGTAAACTAATTCTACTTGTCTGGTTTTTCCATTTGCAAAAGTTACAGGATACTTTATTTGAGATTCGGAGTTTAACCAAATCTCTGTGCCATCTGATAGGATTACATGATATTGACCACCTCTTGGAATAGTTAAATAATTATGGACAATTTCTTTTGTTGAAGTACTTGGGTCTTTGTATACCAATTCTTGGCCATCACTTGATAAATTGTCAGAAATATATTGTTGTCCTTTCTCTAAATCTACTACAGTACCATCTTCTAAGGTTAAAGTGGCTTTATCTGTACCTATGTTAATATTGTTATTGGTGACTACTGGGTTAACACCTTTTTCAATACTCTCCTTTTGAAATAGAAAAGTGATAGAAATTAGTAGAACAATAGATGCCGCAACGGCATACTTTAAATAGTTGGTTTTCTTAACAGCAACCGGGTTAATCTTCTTATCTATGGCATTCCAACCTTTTTCAATGTCAATTAAAAAAGTTTCATCTTGGTAATTTTCCTTAACCCTAATAAAATATTCTCTATGAAGATCAGATTCATTATACCATTCCCGAAAAATAATGGCTTCTTCATCTGAAAGGGTGTTATTGAGTTTCTTTAAAATTAATTTGAATTCCATTTAGCTGTCTTGTTTAACCATGCTTTAACATTATGACAACAATTAGACAATAATGGGTGACAAGAAAAATATATTTTTTTCAAAATATTTTAGAACTATATGAATTTAAGTCAGATAAAGTGGATTTTTACTGATTTATTTGAAGCAACATAAGAAGAATTGTTACCATTTCGGTAATTTTTGATTTTGCTCTTTTTAGTTGGGTTTTAACTGTATTTATAGAAATTCCTAATTCATTTGCTATTTCTGCATATTTGTAATTGTGCAAAAATTTCAGTTTTACAATTTGTTGCATTTTTTCAGGCAGTGTATCTACAATCCTTAAAATTTGATGATATACAATTGCTTTATCTTCTTCTGAAGTAGAATTAAAAACATGTTCAGTAATTAGATTGATATTAAAATCCAATAATTCTAAATTATCAGTAATCTTTATGGACTTTAAGTAGTTGAAGCATTTGTTTCTCACCATGGCATAGATATAGCCCTTTAGAGAAGTTTCAATATTTAATTTATTTGCATGCTCCCAGATATAGATGAAAATTTCTTGTACAATGTCCTCACTGGAATCTTTATCAAAAAGATAACCGTTAGCATAAACAACAAATTCTTCATAATGCTTATCAAAAAAGTTTTTAAAAACCTTTTCGTTTTTTTTTCTTATTTCCTCAAGAATAAGGTTCATTAATTTAGGGAGCTGTTATCTGTTTTAACAAATCTATATAAGATATTGATGAAAAATTAATATTAAGAAAACATTTGTGAATAATTAAATTTTTATAAATCTCCAATAAACATAAAATTATAATCTTAATACAAGTTGATGAATTTGTAAATCTTTTACATATTCGAAACTTTGCGGAAAGAAAACCCTACGGATACGGGAATAGGTTTGGCTACTATTAGGGCTATTATTGAGAAATTGGGTGGCAGAATCGAATTGAAAAACCACCCAGATAAACGCTCGGGCATTTATTTTCAGATATCACTGCTAAAAGAAACCGGAATAAAACAAAAAAAGCTTCAAAAGTAATTACTCTTGAAGCTTTGAATATTGGTGGAGAATACCGGAGTCGAACCGGTGACCTCTTGCCTGCCAGGCAAGCGCTCTAGCCAGCTGAGCTAATCCCCCATTTTGGCTGGCGCAAAGGAAATACTTTTCTACTAAGTATCAAAATAGTTAGCAAAGTAATTGCAACAACCTATTTAATCCTTCTTTACACTTAGTACAAGTACCGGAATACGTGAAGAGAACTCGGATTTAAGTATGGTGTTCTTTTCCCAAAGTTTCTTGAAGAACCCTCTTTTATGTCTAAATACACATAATAAATCTGGGTGTTGTGCTTCAAAGCGCTCTAACACGCCTAAATAGGTAGTAGGGGCTTCTGTCATCGTTACTTGAGAGCTAACGTCCATAAGTGCCGTGTTTATTCTTAGGTCAGAGTCTGTATACCCTGGTGTTTTTACCAAGAGAAGGTTTACGGTAGAGCCAAATTTTTTCTTGATTTCCAATAACGGATTAAGAATACGGTTTCGTTTTAAAATCCCTGATTTAAACGCAGTCAGAATCACCTTCGGAGCAGTAAAGACACTTCCCTTGGGTACGATCAATGTTGGTATATCCGTTTGCTTTATGATTTTTCCGGAAGTATTTCCAAGATAGACCGCTTCGGTAATATCGTTACTTCTGGGAGCCATGATTATCAAGTCAATACCCAACTCTTTATCTATATCCTTCAGTCCATCAACAATACCACCGTTGTAAGTGGCTATTTTTATTTCAATAGATTTTGTGTCTATTTTCTCTATGACTTCCTTTAACCGTTCCTTGCCACTCTCTGCAAGCTTTTGAGGAACGTTAGCTAAACTTTTACCGGCTCCTACGGATGCATTGAAAACTTCCATCACGTAAATTTCAGAATCGAATTGTGCGGCAAAGTCAACGGCATATTGCAAAGTCTTGTGTGCATCGGGGGAAATACCAATAGGTACCAGTATATGTTTCATATGTTTTCGGATTTATCGTTTAAATTTACGATTTAATAAAACTAATGAAAATGATCTCACCTGCCAAATTATTGGATATTCCACAAATTCTTGAGGTAACTAAAGCCTGTGCCGCTGCAATGATAGCTTATGGAATTTTTCAATGGAACGAGCACTATCCTTCAAAACAGGCATTTGAGGCAGATGTGGAACGAGGGGAGCTGTATGTTTTAAGAATTGAGAATAAAATTATGGGGAGCATCGTAATCTCTACCTTAATGGATGAAGAGTACAAGGCTATAGAATGGTTGACTCCGTCGGCAAAAAATGTCTACATACACAGGGTGGCGGTGCATCCGGATTTTCAAGGAAAAGGCTATGCCCAAAAGATGATGGCTTTTGCGGAGAACCTGGCTAGGGAAAAAGGATTTGTTTCCGTACGCTTAGATACATTCAGTCAAAACAAACGCAATCAAAGGTTTTATGAGGCTAGGGGCTTTAAGCGTTTGGGTGATATTTTCTTTCCTAAACAGAGTGAACATCCTTTTCATTGTTATGAATTAGTGTTGTAATTTCGCCCTCTTGAAGGCCGAAATAAATTTTAAGTCCATTAATAAACTAGCGGTACCTGCCACCATTGCGGGTATTGCAGAACCTTTATTGTCCATTACGGATACCGCCATTGTGGGCAATATTCCCGTAGACGGCCTAGAGTCGCTTGCGGCGGCGGGTATTGTAGGATCTTTTCTTTCTATGTTAATATGGATTTTGGGTCAGACCCGAAGTGCCATATCCGCCATAATTTCCCAGTATTTGGGCGCGGGGCGTATAGATGAGGTAAAAACGTTACCGGCACAAGCGATATTCTTGAATATTGGGCTGAGCATCCTCGTGCTACTTTCCACCATTTTTATCGTAAAGGATATATTTCAATTGCTCAATGCCACGGGTAAGATTCTAGATTATTGTGTGTCTTATTATTCCATTCGGGTATGGGGTTTCCCACTAACGCTCTTCGTATTTGCGGTTATGGGTATTTTTCGTGGGCTCCAAAATACCTACTATCCCATGCTAATCGCTATAGTTGGAGCCGTCCTTAATGTAATACTGGATTTTACTTTTGTTTACGGAATAGAAGGTTATATAGAACCTATGTACCTAGAAGGAGCAGCATGGGCAAGCCTTTTGGCTCAGGCTATTATGGCCATTATGGCGTTTGTTCTATTGATAACAAAAACGGATATTAGTCTTCGGTTGAAATTGCCCGTTCATCAGGAATTGGGAAGATTGGTCGTCATGAGCTTAAATTTGTTCATACGTGCTTTGGCCTTGAATACAGCTTTGATTTTAGCTGTAAGAGAAGCCACGGCATTGGGCCCAAAGTATATTGGCGCACACACTATAGCAATAAATATTTGGCTGTTTTCCGCTTTTTTTATTGACGGATATGCGGGTGCCGGTAATATCATGGGCGGCAGACTTTTAGGGGCGAGGGATTATGACGGTCTGTGGCTATTGGCGAAGAGAATATTGAAATACGGTCTTTGGGTTAGTGTGGTCTTGGTTGCTGCAGGCTTTATATTTTACAAACCTATTGGGTTGCTATTTTCAAAGGAGCCAGAAGTTTTGAGTGCTTTTTACGCAGTATTCTTTATCGTAATTCTTAGCTTACCCATGAATACGATAGCCTTTATTTTTGATGGTATGTTCAAGGGTATGGGAGAAATGAAGTACCTTAGAAACACCCTGTTGGCAGCTACATTTCTAGGTTTTGTTCCTATGCTTTTTCTAGGAAAGTTTATGGACTGGGGGCTTTATGGCATTTGGATAGCTTTTACCGTATGGATGGCCATTCGTGGTGGGGCCTTGGTCGTTAAGTTTGTCAGAAAGTTTAGGCCGCTTTTACAAATCGATTAATTTTGATACTTACATTTGTTGAACAAATAAACCATAGTTATGGGAACTACCCGAGAAAACGGAAGTCTTTATACCAAAATAGATAACAAGGTCGCAACCATAGAGTTTGGCCACCCGGCCAGTAACTCATTTGTAGCGGAGCTATTGGATAGGTTAATGGCGGAGTTTAATAAACTCTCTGATAACGATGCTATATCCGTAATTGTTTTAAGGTCTGAAGGTGACCGCGCTTTTTGTGCTGGTGCTTCTTTTGACGAGCTTATGGCGGTGTCCAATTTGGAGGAAGGCAAGGTGTTTTTTAGCGGTTTTGCCAATGTTATCAATGCCATGCGCCAGTGTAAGAAGGTAATTGTGGGCCGTGTACAAGGTAAGACGGTTGGTGGGGGCGTAGGCCTTGCCGCCGCCTGTGATTATGTGTATGCAACAGAAGCCGCATCCATTAGATTGTCCGAACTTACTATAGGTATTGCTCCATTGGTCATTGCTCCAGCCGTGGAACGCAAAGTGGGAACGGCAGCTATTTCAGAACTGTCATTGGCTCCAACGGAATGGAAAAATGCGTACTGGGCTCAGGAAAAGGGACTTTTCTCTAGGGTTTTTGATGATATAAAGGAATTGGACAAGGCTCTCGATTTTCATGTAGAACAATTATCGACCTATAATCCGGAAGCTCTGGAAGATTGGAAAAAAGTACTCTGGCAGGGTACGGACCACTGGAGCAGTCTTTTGAGCGAGAGAGCGGCCATTACCGGAAAACTGGTGCTTTCGGAATTTACCCGTAACGCGCTTTCTAAATTCAAAAAATAACAATAACCGACTGTAGTTGACGTTTTACTTTTTTAAATCTCAGTTATGAATATTTTAAATTTCCTGAATGGCGACCTTGTTTTTCCCATTCTAGCCCTTTTTGTGGTGGTAGTCTACTTTGTAAACCGCGTTCGTACAAAAAGAAAATTCAAGAGGTAGTTTATCCCTGTTTACATTAGGTTAGCGGGTCTTTAACCAGCCGGTAATGCTCAACCGTTCGCGTTTTGCAGGCTTTACTTCGTGCTCTAAATCTCGGCTTTCAAAAATTACTGCCCTACCCGGAAACGGATAAATGGTTTTTGGTATTTCCCCGTTTTCTCCATTTAGGTATAGAACCAGTTCACCACCGTGCTCGGGTTGCCAATCGTCTTCGTTCAGGTAACAAACTATAGAAAGTTTTCGCCTATCGTCATTTTGAAAGGTATCCAAATGCCTTGCGTAAAACTTTCCTTCTGGATAAACGGCGTAATGAAATTCCTTTCTCATAATTCCCAGAAAACAGGTCTTATTAAGATATGAAGCCAAATCGTTAATGCGGTCAAAGAAAAGTTTGTGGCTGGCGTTAATGATATTTTCATCCATCCAAAGAATAAAATCGCCACGTATTCCGGTTTGTACAACTTCGTTTAATCGGTTTCCAATGGCCGCTTTTTTAAATAGGTCATCTTCATATTTTTCCAAAAGGTCCGTACGTAGGGCGTTTACCGTTTCTTGGGAAAGAAGGTCGTCAACAATACTATAGCCGTTTTCCAAGATATCGGAGATTATCTTTTCATATTGCGAATTCACCGCAAAGTCTAGTTGGTCATACAGTTCTTCCACTTAGATCAAAATTTAAAAGCCGGCAAATGTAATCTATAAAGCAATTGGTTTTACAAAATGAATACCTTTGCACCACAATCCTATTTCATGAGTAAAATTAGAATCACCAAACAGTTCAATTTTGAGACCGGTCACGCGCTATATGGCTATGACGGAAAGTGTAGAAACGTGCATGGCCACAGCTATAAATTATCGGTAACGGTAATCGGTAGCCCTATTACGGATACCTCTCATGTAAAATTAGGGATGGTCATAGATTTTGGCGATTTAAAGAAAATCGTAAAAGAAGAAATCGTAGACCAATTTGATCACGCCACGGTATTCAATAAAAATACGCCACACGTGGATCTGGCCAAAGAATTAACGGATAGGGGGCATAATGTAATTCTTGCGGATTACCAACCTACCAGTGAGAACATGGTCATAGATTTTTCTAAAAAGATAAAGGCCAGACTGCCGGAAAACATCAGCTTACATTCTTTACGATTACAAGAAACTGATACTTCTTTTGCAGAGTGGTACGCATCCGATAATCAGTAACGCCTTTCTAAAAAGGGTATTCGTTATATTTGACATCAGATGAAAACCATTACCGTTCCTCAAGGCAAAAAAGTATATTTTTCCAGTGATAACCATCTTGGAGCACCTACTATGGCAGATAGCCTTCCTCGCGAAAAAAAATTCGTAGCATGGTTAGATGCTATTAAGGAAGATGCTGCCGCTATTTTTCTGATGGGCGACCTTTTCGATTTTTGGATGGAGTACAAAACCGTTGTACCCAAAGGTTTTACCCGTACACTGGGCAAATTGGCCGAAATATCGGATGCCGGTATTCCTATTTATTTCTTTGTAGGGAATCATGATCTGTGGATGAATGGTTATTTTGAGGAAGAGCTGAATATCCCCGTATTTCATAAACCGCAGCAGTATAGTATAAACGGAGTTTCTTTTTTTGTTGGTCATGGTGATGGATTAGGGCCTGATGATATTGGGTACAAGCGGATGAAAAAGGTGTTTACCAATCCTTTGGCCAAATGGTTGTTTAGATGGCTGCATCCGGATATAGGCGTTCGTTTGGCGCAACACTTATCAGTGAAGAACAAACTGATTTCCGGTGATGACGATGCCAAGTTCTTGGGCGAAGACAAAGAGTGGTTGGTGCAGTATGCCAAGCGAAAGTTGGAAACACAGCATTATGACCATTTTATTTTTGGTCACCGACACCTTCCTATGGAAATAGAAGTGGGTGAAAACTCAAAATACACCAATTTAGGCGATTGGATTCATTACTACACCTATGCCGTTTTTGATGGGGAAAAACTAAGTTTGGAGAAATACGAGCCTACTCATTAGCCTCGTGTTCGTCAATATCTTTCTGCAGGTCCAGTTTTCTAAACGTAGGTGATACAATAGCGGTTGCCCCTACCGTCAATAAGGTCATGGCGCCACCAAAAACCACCGCGGTTACCGTTCCCATTAGTTTTGCCGTCAATCCGCTCTCAAAAGCTCCCAGCTCGTTAGAGGAGCCCACGAACATAGAGTTTACAGATGCTACGCGACCTCGCATATTGTCCGGGGTTTTCAATTGCAATATGGTTTGACGGATAATCATGGAAACACCATCTACGGCACCGCTCACGAACAATGCAATTACCGAAAGCCAGAAGTAGGTAGAAAGTCCAAAAACAATCATACAGATACCAAACCCAAATACGGCAAAAAGTAACTTCTTACCTGCGTTTTTATGCAATGGAAAACGAGTAGAGCCCAACATAGTAAGTGCTGCGCCAACCGCAGGAGCAGCCCGTAGAACTCCAAAACCTTCGGAACCTACATGAAGAATATCCTGGGCAAAAATGGGAAGCAGCGCTACCGCTCCACCAAAAAGTACTGCTATCATATCTAACGTTAAAGCCCCAAAAACAGCTTTTGTATTGAATACAAAACGGAGTCCTTCGCGCAGACTTTCAAAGACGGGTTCGCCAATTTTAGGATTGAGTATCGGTTTTCGTTTGATTTGGGACAGAGAGATCAGTGCCATTATGGAGAATCCGAAAATGAGGCACATAGACCAATGTACCCCGATCCAACTAATGGAAAATCCTGCTAAGGCAGGGCCTAATACCGAAGCCAATTGCCATGTGGTACTGCTCCAAGTGGCAGCGTTGGGGTATATTTTTTTAGGAACAATCAAAGCGATAAGGGAAAATATAGTAGGTCCTAAAAATGAACGCACAATACCACCTAGGAATACCAAGAAATAGATGCAGTATAAAATGGTCTTGGTCTCCAGTTTGTCTTCCATGGAAGGCCAGCTGAGCATAAACAGTCCAAAACTGATTACGGAAAACCCGAAGATACATTTTACCAAAAGATTGCGCTTTTCTTTCTGGTCTACAATATGGCCGGCAAAGAGCGCCATTGATACGGCCGGAATCACTTCCATAAGCCCGATTATTCCCAAAGAAAGAGGGTCTTTTGTCATGGAGTATACTTGCCATTCTATAACAATGAATTGCATAGACCATGCAAATACCATGGCAAAACGAACCAGCAAAAAGATATTGAATTCTTTAAAACGTAAGGCAGCATACGGATCCATAAAGACGCTTTTTCGAAAGAAATAAGCCGCAAAGGTATTACTATAAACCGATGAACGGTATACTCATATGTCAAAATTTATTTTCAAGTGCTATTTTCTAAAACTGACTAGCTAGTCGGTTTATTAAAGCCCTGAATTGACTGTAGGGAAGGGTTTTGTCGATAAACGGTTCTTTTTTATATGGGAAAAGTAAAGAAAATAGCACTTTAGAAATGAAAGAAATTCAAAACCGACTCAGTGGTTTGTAGGTTGCTTTAGAGCAAACGAACGAAAACCTTGAGAGGTGTATTTACTTGGTGTGATTCGCAAGTTAAGTTGCATCGAGAAATCCGTTAAATGGTAATTTCGATTCGGTTTCCTTCCGGGTCTAGGATTACACTTTCGTAATAGCCATCTCCTGTAGTTCTGGGTTCACCGGAAATCTGAAATCCGTCAGTTCTTAATTGTTCCGTTAAGGAGTCTACCTTTTCTTTTGAGCCTACGGAGAGTGCAAAATGAATGAAACCTAAATGCTCCTCGGTAGAATTTGATGCCTTAGTAATTTCAGGTTTGTGCATGAGCTCTAGTCGAGATCCTTCATCAAAACTTAGAAAGTGAGAAGTAAAGTTTTTGTTTGGGTTATGATAGCGTTCTCCGCAAACTGCACCAAAATAATGTTCGTAAAACTTTCGCGTACCTTCTAGGTCGGATACCCATATGGCTAGGTGCTCTATCTTCATTGTATATCTTTTAGTTTCATCTGTAAACTAACATTTCCTTGCCATTCATTTTCATCCAAAGAAAATACAGCGCTAAATGGTTTTTTGTTGGTGACAAGAGGTAATTTATCGCCAATATTAAAACCTATGCCGCCAATGGGGCCAATTCCGTTTTGGGTAGCCGCAAGTTTCAAGTGGGCCGCATCTTCACCTACTCCTTTTGCGTAACCCGTATCCTGTAGATTTTCGGCCATAAACACTGGGGTCATATTCCCTGGTCCAAATGGAGCAAACTGTTTTATGATTCGCATGAGTTTGGGTGAAATATCCTCAAAGTCGATTTGGGCATCAACGGAAATTTCAGGAATTAGAAGATTAGGGTCTATAGTCTCCGAGACTACTTTTTCAAATTGCGATTTAAATTTCTCAAACTGTTCTTCCAGCAGAGTGAGTCCGGCTGCATACTTGTGCCCGCCAAACTGTTCGATAAAATCGGAACAACCTTGTAGTGCATTATACACATCAAAACCCTTAACTGAACGTGCCGAAGCAGCTAATTTATCACCACTTTTGGTGAACACAAGTGTAGGACGGTAATAGGTTTCGGTAAGTCGCGAAGCTACAATACCAATTACCCCTTTGTGCCATGAATCTTTATAAACCACAGAAGTAAAGCGCTCTTCTTCCTTGTTTTCTTGGATTTGCGCCAATGCCTCTACGGTAATTTCTTTGTCGAGTCCGCGCCTATCTTGGTTAAATTTTTCAATCTGGGCGGCAAAGGTTTCGGCTTGGGTTAAATCGGTTTCGGTCAAAAGGTTTACGGCATGTTGCCCATGTTCCATACGGCCTGCGGCATTTATCCGCGGAGCGATAATGAACACCACATCAGTAATGGTAAGCACTGATTTTTTTATTTGATTGATGATGGCCTTGAAACCAATTCTAGGATTGGTATTAATGACCTGAAGCCCAAAATAAGCCAATACACGATTTTCGCCCGTCATGGGAACTATATCGGCGCCAATAGCCGTAGCAACCAGGTCAAGGTAGGGAACAAGGTCGTGAATGGTTTCTCCGTGGCTGGAACCTAACGCTTGAATCAGCTTAAAACCAACGCCACAACCACAAAGTTCATCGTATGGATAGTTGCAATCATCTCGTTTAGGATCAAGAACCGCCACCGCGTCAGGAAGGGAGTTGCCGGGTCTGTGGTGATCACAGATTATAAAATCTATTTCTTTTTCTTTGGCATAAGCCACCTTGTCAATGGCTTTTACACCACAATCCAAAGCTATTATCAGCGAAAAACCGTTGTCTTCAGCAAAGTCCACTCCTTTGAAAGAAACTCCATACCCTTCGGTATATCTGTCTGGAATATAGGTAGCAACATTAGGATAGTAGCTCAACAGATAAGAAGAAACTAGGGCCACTGAGGTGGTGCCGTCCACATCATAATCACCATAAACTAGAATATTCTCATTGTTCCCAATGGCCTTTTCAATACGTTCTACCGCAATGTGCATATCCTTCATTAAAAAAGGGTCGTGCAAATGGGATAACTCCGGACGGAAAAACCTTTTGGCCTCGTCATAGGTAGATATACCACGTTGCAATAGCAACTGCGCCACCAAATCATCTACCTTAAGCGCTTTGGCCAATTGGTCAATAGCATCTTGCTCAGGTTTGGGTTTAATGGTCCAGCGCATAGGGTGTGAAAGGGTAAATGTTTGATAAATTAATTACTCAATTTTAAGTATCAAGTTTAAGATTTAAGTTCAAATTCACCTAAAAACTCGATTCTTGAACTCAAAATTTAGTCTTTATGAAAAATGGTCTTGATTTCTAATGTTGCAAATTGTCGGAACATTTCCATTACACCGCAGTATTTCTCAACAGAAAGGTCTACCGCTCTTTGCAGCTTTTTCTCTGCTAGATTTTTTCCATGGAAATGGTACTCGATGGTTACGGCATCATAAAATTTAGGGTGCTCATCGGTTAGATTGGCTATGGTTTCAATGTGAAAGTCATCTACCTCTAACTTCATTTTTTTAATAAGTGAAGCCACATCAAGTCCTGAACAACCCGCTAAACCAGAAAGCATTAGAGCTTTTGGTCGCAATCCTTTTCCTTCGCCTCCGTCATCCGGACCTGCATCTATAGTTAAGTTTAGACCTGATGGATTAGTGCTTTCGAACTGCATGTTACCCAGCCATTTAGTTGTAATATGATTTGTAGTAGCCATAATTTTTATGTTTCTTGTAAGAGTCAAAAATACGATTAATTGATAGATTTTAAGCTTGTATTCCACCTTGTCTTTTGAAAAGAAGGAAAACCAATAAGTCGTAATTCCCCCCAAAAAATAACATGCGGTCCTAGTATGGTGCCATAGACAAAGCACGGATTAGGTCTTAAGATAATTAGTGATATAAGTATAAAAATTTGGTTATGGATTGTCCCCTTTGTGCTTCGGAATCAAAATTTACATTTAAAATCAATGGTTTTGATATTCATGACTGTGTGTCTTGTAATCATCGGTTTGCCAATATAAAAACTGATGAAAAGCATGTAGATAACACCTATGATGATTCTTATTTTAATGATGGAGGTGCTGGTTA
Organism: Zobellia sp. B3R18; assembly: GCF_018860715.1. Classification (NCBI taxonomy): domain Bacteria; kingdom Pseudomonadati; phylum Bacteroidota; class Flavobacteriia; order Flavobacteriales; family Flavobacteriaceae; genus Zobellia; species Zobellia sp. B3R18. The sequence goes on from NZ_JAHKQG010000011.1 coordinate 1,329,563, forward strand.
TTCGGATTATTTATTAGAATCTGATTTACTATACGAACGCGGTAAGAGGTATGCGAAAAAAATGGAACAGATTATTGGCAAAAAGGGAAGGGTTTTAGATGTAGGGGCAGCGGCAGGATGTATTTTAAAGGGGTATGTAGACGAAGGTTGGAACGGTATTGGAATAGAACCTAATCATCAAATGGCGCAATACGGTCGTAAAAAATATAACTTGCAAATTGAACAAGGTGCTTTTGAAAGCTTCAGGCCTCATGAAAGGTTTGACCTTGTCTCTATGATACAGGTTGTTCCTCACTTTTATGAACAACAAAAAGCATTTATGAATGCTTCCAAGGTGTTAAAGGATGATGGTTTTTTGCTCATAGAATCATGGAATAGGCAAAGTATTTCCGCTAGAGTCTTTGGGAAAAGCTGGCATGAATATGCACCCCCAAGTGTTTTACACTGGTATTCCTTAGAAGGGCTGACAATTTTCTTGAAAAACTTTGGATTTGAGCGGGTTTCTCATGGAAGACCCTCAAAAAAAATATCTGGAAGACATATAAAATCGCTGCTTGAATATAAGATAGGGAAGAATTTTATGTTAAATATGATTCCTGAAAAAGTAAATTTTCCTTATCCATCCGAAGATTTGTTTTGGGCTTTGTTCCGTAAAAAATGCACCTTAAAAATTAAAGATTAGTCCGAAAGAATCTTTGCGACTTGGGTTTGTAATGTGGGAACCACATCTATCTCAAACCAAGGATTTTTGGACATCCAAAATCTATTTACCGGAGAAGGGTGCGGCAGTGGAAAAAACTTAGGCAAAAACTCATGGTAGTTAGCTACGTTCTCTGTAAGGTTGCGCTTAGATTGATCTTTCAAATAACGGTCTTGGGCATATTTTCCAATGACCAGAATTAGTTTCACTTCTTCTAACTCCTTCCAGAAATGGTCATGCCATAGCGGTGCACATTCCTTACGTGGCGGTAAATCACCTGTTTTTCCTTTTCCAGGAAAGCAAAACCCCATGGGTAAAACCGCAAAATTATCCGGATTGTAGAATTGTTCATCGGTAACACCTAACCATTCCCTAAGTTTTCTGCCACTTGGATCATCCCATGCTTTGTTATGGTCATGAGCTTTTTTTCCTGGCGCCTGACTGACCAAAATAATTTTTGATTTCTGAGAGCCGGCCACAATTGGTCTTGGGCCTAAAGGCAAATGCTCGCTGCAAACCTCACATGCTCGTATTTCGGAAAGCAGTTTCTGCATAGGGTTATTTTCTTTTCAATGGGTGTTTCTCAAAATTTAGACCTTCAAATCCGGTTTTCATAAAATTACGAATGTTCTGGTGTCCTGTACCTCGTGCATCTTTGAGAACATCGGTAAAATAGAAATCGCCAAAACAGGCTAGGGTCTCATCTTTACTAAGCTCTTGTGCTTTGGCAAAAGCAAAAAGTTTGCAAGAACCGGAATTCTGTCCTTCGGCATTTTCTAAGGTACCGTTGGTAAAGGCTGTGGGAGTAAAGTCGTAATTGGCGTCAATTACTGACATGGTTTCTGAAAACGCTATGGTTTCAGGAGTGGATTTTAATTTTTTTAGGAATGTATCTAAGGTCATTAGTATTATTTTTTTCCGGCAACAATTATTACTATTTCGCCTTTAGGAGGTTTTTGGGTAAAGTGGGCTACGAGCTCTTCTGCCGTTCCCCTTAGTGTTTCCTCGTAAAGCTTTGTAAGCTCCCGTGAAACGGAAACTTGCCTGTCCGCGCCAAAATACTCGGCAAATTGGCCTAAGGTCTTAATCAACTTATAAGGAGATTCGTAGAAAATTATAGTACGGGTTTCTTCCGCTAATAATTTTAGTCGGGTCTGGCGTCCTTTTTTTGGAGGAAGAAACCCTTCAAAAACAAATTTATCATTTGGAAGCCCGCTGTTCACTAGGGCAGGCACAAATGCCGTAGCTCCGGGAAGACAGTCTACTTCTATGTTTTTTTCAACACAGGCCCGGGTCAATAAAAAACCGGGGTCTGATATGGCCGGTGTTCCTGCATCGGAAATTAAAGCAATGGTTTCACCGGCTTGTAAACGCTTTACCAAAGCATCAACCGTTTTGTGCTCATTGTGCATATGGTGACTCTGCATCTGCGTGGTAATCTCAAAATGCTGAAGTAGTTTTCCACTGGTACGGGTATCTTCCGCAAGTATACAGTCTACTTCTTTTAATACACGAATGGCCCGCAAGGTCATATCCTCAAGATTGCCAATAGGTGTTGGTACCAAATACAATTTTCCCATAAAAATTATTGTCGTAGCTCGTTCCCTACAAAATAGGCAACTAGCGTTGCTATAGCCGCTATAAAGGCAATCAGGTAGTCCTGGCCGTCGGTTATATAATGTGCAAAGAACGCTAAAAGTGTATCAAAAAAGAAACCTGCATAGGCCCATTCTCTAAGCCATACGGAGAAATTACCCCATATGGCTATTAAACCGAGTATTTTAGCAATGGCCAAAGGGTAAATTAGATAGGTAGGGTAACCTAGGTGCTCAAAGAAACCTGCAATCATTTCATAGTTGGTGAAATAATTGTAGATAGAGAACAACATAATCGCGGTCAAAACCCCTAGGGCCGACCAGTAAATGAGTTTTAAAGTTTTCATTGGGGGGCAATTTTTACTCTAAAATAATGATTAGCATTAACACTAGGCCCAATTTTGGTCAAAAAAAACCCTTTGTTTTAACAAAGGGCCTGTGTTTTTATGGGGGTAAAAGGTAAAACTAGGAGAATTTACGCTCAATAAACTGCATAAAGCGCTCCGCATATTCTTCCTTGCCCGACCAGTTGTTATAGTCAGGTTTCACCATATTTTCTATAAATGAGATAGAACGTTCCTCGCTATCTATAGTATTCAATTGGGATAAGACTCTATTGTAGTCTTCCATGCTGTCATTAAAAAGATGCTTAACAAAGGCCAATCTGTTGTTAAGGTCTATTTTAAGCTCTTTGTTAGAAACTTTATCGTTCAAAGATTTAGTATGCACCTCTTTTTTAGGGGCTACACCGTTTGGTTTAGGGGCCACAGGCTTTTGCGGTTCAAAAAGTTCCTGATCGTTTTTCATATAGTCCGGCTTGGCCAAAAATTCCTTCAAAACCTCATCTACATGGTCTTCATGGCTGGGCATTTCCGAAATAAAACCTTTAATAGTGTCCATGCCCGGGGTAATAATGTCTTCTTCATGCGGATTGCTCTCGGGTACAGAGGCATTTTCTCTCAGGACCGCATTGGCCATCTTCTCAAATTTGGCTGCAATAACATTTTTTGATACGTCTATTTCTATGTCGTTTAATTTCTCCTCTATATATTTAAGAACGGCCAATTTTTCATACAGATTCTTGGCGGCATCGTACATGTCGCTAATTTCCATATCACGAGAAGTGATAATATCAGTAGATAATTTTCGCAGTTCTTCCTTTAATTTGTTCTTCATCGGTCAATTTTTTCTAATTCTACCGGGTTTGGGTAAAAAAGGTATCTCTATCTTTGCTAACTTTAAATTCTGAACTCTAAGGAAATGTTATTTTGATTAAAATAACGGCTCAACTAAAGTTCTATAATATTAAGAACGAAAATCCCCATATTTTCGTCTAAAAATACAAAATGTTTCTCGAAAATACTGTTAATCACAAAGAACAATTCGGGTGGATAGAGGTCATCTGCGGTTCAATGTTCTCGGGTAAGACCGAAGAGCTGATCCGAAGATTAAAACGGGCTCAGTTCGCCAAGCAAAAGGTTGAAATTTTTAAGCCGATGGTAGATGTTCGTTATGACGAGAACATGGTTGTTTCTCATGATGCGAACGAAATTCGCTCCACACCTGTACCTGCAGCGGCCAATATTCGGATTCTAGGCGATACCTGCGATGTAATAGGTATTGACGAGGCCCAATTTTTTGATGATGAAATTGTTACGGTCTGTAATGATTTGGCAAACAAGGGGGTGCGTGTGGTGGTTGCCGGTCTAGATATGGATTTTAAAGGCAATCCTTTTGGGCCAATGCCCGCGTTAATGGCTACCGCAGAATATGTAACCAAAGTACATGCTATATGCACGCGTACGGGTAATCTGGCCAACTACAGCTATAGAAAATCCAGCAATGACAACTTGGTTTTATTAGGTGAAACGGAAGAGTATGAGCCTTTGAGCCGTGCGGCCTATTACAAGGCGAGATTAAAGGAGAAAGTCAAGCATTTAGAGGTGAAGAGCGAAGAGATAAAAAGCAACGATAACGATAAGAAAGCCGATGGCGAAAGCAGGTGAGACCGTTCTGGAGATAGACCTTTTGGCTTTAGAGCACAACTACAGGTTTTTAAAATCTAAAATAGATTCCAACACAAAGTTTTTAGGTGTCGTAAAGGCATTTGCGTACGGAAGCGATTCTGTGGCCATTGCCCGAAAATTAGAAACCATTGGGGCAGATTATCTTGCTGTGGCCTATGTTAACGAGGGTGTGGCTTTACGTGAAGCCGGAATAAAGATTCCTATACTGGTATTGCACCCGTTACCTGTTAGTTTTGATAACCTGATTGCTTATAACTTGGAACCCAATATATATTCTCCTAAAATATTGGCCAATTTTCTAGAGGTTGCCAAAAGCGAGGGGTTAAAGCAATATCCTATTCACCTAAAGTTTAATACCGGACTCAATAGACTTGGTTTTACGGAGCATCAGATTAATGAGTTATGTGATGTATTGAGCGACCAAGATGAAGTTGAGGTGGTCTCGGTATTTTCACATTTGGCGGCATCCGAGGATTCGAGCGAGCGGGAGTTTACGGAAAACCAAATTACAACCTTCAGAAATATTACCAATATGCTTATTCCTAAACTAGGAAAAGTACCCATGTTGCATTTGTTGAATACTTCGGGCATTATAAATTATGCCAGTGCACAATTTGATATGGTACGCAGTGGCATTGGCCTTTATGGATTTGGAAACGAAGCGGCTATAGACAAACAACTTAAACCGGTGGCCACGTTAAAAACGGTTATATCTCAAATTCATACAATAGAAAAAGGACAGAGTATTGGTTACAACCGGGCATACAAAGCAGATGAAGCTGTTATTATTGCTACTTTGCCAGTAGGTCATGCAGACGGTATAGGAAGACAATACGGCAATGGAAAAGCTTATGTAACCATCAATGGAAAAAAAGCACCCATTGTTGGCAACGTGTGTATGGATATGATAATGGTAAACGTAACCGGAATAGATTGTAATGAGGGTGATGAGGTGGTTGTTTTTGGTGCAAACCCAACTGCTGAACAGTTTGCAAGTGGTGCCAAAACAATCTCATACGAAATACTTACTGGCATTTCGCAGCGTGTTACGCGAATCATTGTGGATAATTAATATTTACAAGCATTATTTTAGAGTAAGCTTTTTTTGTTAATTTGCAGTGCATTGAATTGCGCTATAAATTAATTAACCATTAAAAACACTAAATCATGTTAAAGGAATTTAAGAATTTTATTATGACGGGCAACGTTATTGAATTTGCCGTTGCAGTTATAATGGCCGGAGCCGTAGGTCTAGTAGTAAACGGATTTGTAAATGACATTGTTATGCCAGTTGTTGGTGAATTTACAGGTGGTGTAGATTTCGCTAACTTAAAGCATGTACTTACTCCTGCATCAGGTGTAGAAGGAGAAGCAGGTTACGTTGCTGAAAACGCTATTCGTTACGGTGCTTGGATCAATACCATTGTAAACTTATTGATCGTAGGTTTTGTAATGTTTATGATCGTTAAGGCTTATGCCAAGGCAAAAGGTCCTGCTCCAGAACCAGCTCCAACAGGTCCTTCTCAAGAAGATTTATTAGGAGAAATCAGAGATTTGCTTAAAAAGCAATAAGAATATAGGTTGCCCATTTGGGTAGACCACCGCTGCACTGCAGTTTAACATTAAAACCGTCATTGAAGCTCGCAACTTCTTTGGCGGTTCTTTTTTGCATGATTGTTACATTTAAAACAATTTGTTAAATAATGTTGATACGGATTTAAAATGCTTGTGAGGTCAATAGGGTTGCACTACATTTGTGCTTCTAAAATTAATTAAAGATGAAAGTAGCCGTTGTAGGTGCCACTGGTATGGTTGGCGAGGTGATGCTCAAGGTGTTGAGCGAACGTAATTTTCCAATTACGGAATTGCTATTGGTCGCTTCTGAGCGCTCTGTAGGAAAAAAACTCTCTTATAAAGATAAAGAATATACCATAATTGGTTTGGCGGATGCCGTAGCGGCAAAGCCGGACATTGCCATATTTTCAGCAGGAGGAGATACCTCTTTGGAATGGGCTCCTAAATTTGCTGAGGCCGGTACTACAGTTGTGGATAATTCCTCGGCTTGGAGAATGGACCCGACCAAGAAATTGGTGGTTCCTGAAATCAATGCGGGTGAATTGACTAAAGAAGACAAGATTATTGCTAACCCTAACTGTTCTACTATTCAGTTGGTTATGGCTTTGTCTCCTTTGCACAAGAAATACAAAATGAAGCGTGTGGTCATTTCAACATACCAATCGGTATCAGGAACAGGTGTTAAAGCCGTACGTCAGTTAGAGAACGAAATGACGGGAGTTCAAGGCGAAATGGCCTATCCTTATCCTATCAACAGAAATGCATTGCCTCATTGTGATGTTTTCTTGGAAAACGGGTATACCAAAGAAGAAATGAAGTTGGCCCGTGAGCCACAAAAAATATTGGATGACCATAGTTTCTCTATCAGTGCTACGGCCGTTCGTATTCCTACTGCTGGAGGACATTCGGAATCAGTAAACGTTGAGTTTGAAAACGACTTTGATTTGAACGATGTTCGTAAACTGTTAAATGATACTCCTGGTGTTACCGTACAGGATAATCCTGACACCAACACCTATCCTATGCCTATTTATGCGCATGATAAGGATGAAGTTTTTGTTGGCCGTATCCGTAGGGATGAGTCGCAACGCAATACATTAAATATGTGGATTGTTGCTGATAACTTGCGTAAGGGTGCTGCAACAAATGCGGTGCAAATTGCTGAGTATTTGTTAGAAAACCGTTTGGTATAAAACATATATACTTTCTAAATTTTTAGTTAAAACCTATGCTGTGCAATGCCGGCATAGGTTTTTTTATGGTACTTTTAACGAATTTCAATAGTCAAATCATGCAGAAATTCGTAGTACTTTTTTCTTTGGCTTCGGCTACTTTGGCCGGCCAAACATTCCCTAAAAACGAGAATCATATGGTGAAATATCCAAAGACCCGTAAATCGGAAACTGTAGACACTTATTTTGGTACTCCCGTAGCTGACCCTTACCGTTGGTTGGAAGATGATATGAGTGATGAGACCGGTGCTTGGGTAAAAGCCCAAAATGAGGTTACTTTTAATTATTTGAAAAAAATTCCGTTTCGGGAAGCATTGAAACAAAGGTTGGAGAAGCTTTGGAACTATGAGAAATTAGGTTCTCCTTTTAAGGAAGGGAATTATACTTATTTCTATAAAAATAATGGTTTGCAGAACCAGTATGTTCTATACAGAAAACAAGGGGAGGGTAAGGAAGAAGTTTTCTTGGACCCGAATACCTTTTCTGAAGACGGAACTACATCTTTAGCTGGTCTAAGCTTTACAAAAGACGGTTCGCTTGCGGCCTATTTAATTTCGGAAGGTGGGAGCGATTGGAGAAAGGCCATTGTCATTAATGCCCAGACCATGGAAGTAGTTGAAGATACTCTTACGGATATTAAGTTCAGCGGAATTTCATGGAAAGGAAATGAGGGGTTCTACTACTCTAGTTATGATAAGCCGGAAGGAAGCGAACTTTCTGCAAAGACAGATCAGCACAAAGTTTATTACCATAAAATAGGGACTTCTCAAAAAGAAGACCAATTGGTATATGGAGGCACGGAAGCCGAGAAGCATAGGTATATAGGGGCCTCAGTATCCGAAGATGAGCGATATCTGTTAATTTCCGCTGCCGTTTCAACGTCGGGTAACAAGTTGTTCATTAAGGACCTTTCACAGGAAAATAGTCCATTAGTGCCCATAGTTGAGGATACGGACTCGGATAATTATGTTATTGAAAATGAAGGGTCAAAACTATATATCGTTACCAATAGAAATGCACCCAACAAGAGAATTGTTACGGTAGATGCTGAAAATCCAGGAGAAGAGAATTGGGTTGATTTTATCCCGGAAACCGAAAATGTACTGACTGCTGGTACGGGCGGTAGTTATTTCTTTGCGGAATATATGGTAGATGCTATTAGTAAAGTCTTTCAATATGATTACGATGGCAAATTAATCCGTGAAGTGAAGTTACCCGGGGTTGGTAGTGCTTCGGGATTTGGTGGTAAGAAAGAAAACAAGGAGTTTTACTTTTCCTTTACCAACTATATTATTCCTGGTTCATCCTTTAAGTACAATGTAGAAACGGGTGAATATACTTCTTATTGGACGCCGGACATAGATTTTAATTCAGAGGATTATGAATCCAACCAGGTGTTTTATTCCTCTAAGGATGGTACTAAGGTTCCTATGATCATTACCCATAAAAAGGGATTGAAGTTGAATGGTAAGAACCCAACCATTTTATATGGTTACGGTGGTTTTAACATCAGCCTAACACCTGCTTTTAGTATTGCCAATGCAGTTTGGTTGGAGCAGGGAGGCATATATGCGGTACCTAATTTAAGGGGTGGTGGCGAATATGGGAAAAAATGGCACGACGCGGGTACGAAAATGAACAAACAGAATGTTTTTGATGACTTTATTGCTGCAGGAGAGTATTTGATTAAAAATAAGTATACTTCTTCGGACTATCTGGCCGTTCGCGGTGGAAGCAACGGCGGACTTTTAGTAGGTGCTACCATGACCCAAAGACCAGATCTTATGAAAGTAGCTTTGCCTGCTGTTGGGGTTTTGGATATGTTAAGGTACCATACGTTTACTGCTGGTGCTGGCTGGGCGTATGATTACGGCACGTCTGAGGAGAGTAAGGAAATGTTTGAATACTTAAAAGGATATTCCCCCGTTCATACTATTAAAAAGGGAGTAGATTATCCTGCCACATTGGTTACTACCGGAGACCATGATGATCGTGTAGTTCCGGCGCATAGTTTTAAATTTGCTGCGGAACTACAAGCCAAACAATCGGGAAAAAACCCTACCTTAATTCGTATAGAGACCAATGCCGGTCACGGAGCAGGTACACCGGTAAGTAAAACTATTGAGCAATATGCCGATATTTTTGCATTTACCCTGTATAATATGGGTTTTGAGGCACTTCCGTATAAATAAATTGCCTATTTCAAGAATTAAATACCGTTTGGACTTTTCTTGACAAAAGAGTGCCTAGGTATACAGAACACGAATGTATGTTACAAGTAGATCATGTTTCCTTTAGTTATGACGATGGTACTTCCGTTTTGGAAAATATCAACCTAAAGGTGGCCAAAGGCGAACATGTTTCCATTATAGGAGAGAGCGGTTGTGGAAAAAGTACCCTCTTAAAAATCATTTACGGATTGCTTCATATTGAAGTGGGAGAGGTGTATTGGAACGAAACCCAAGTTTTAGGCCCACAGCATAATCTTGTGCCGGGCGAACCGTACATGAAGTATTTATCACAGGATTTTGATTTGATGCCTTTCACTACGGTAGAGGAAAACATTAGTCAGTTCTTATCTGTTTTTGAACCTGAGGAGCTTCAAGATCGTACGTTTGAGCTTTTGGAAATGATTGAAATGACCAAGTTTGCCCAAACCAAGGTAAAACTATTAAGTCGTGGTCAACAGCAGCGCGTGGCACTGGCTAGAGTTTTGGCCCAAGAGCCTAAAGTACTGTTGTTGGACGAGCCGTTTAGTAATATTGATAATTTTAGGAAGAACAGTTTAAGGCGTAACCTTTTTGGCTATTTAAGACGTCAAAAAATAACTGTACTTACCGCTACGCATGACCATATGGATATGCTTCCGTTCGCGGATAGGGTGGTTGTGCTCAAAGATAGGTTCATTGTGGCTAAGGACAGTCCTAAAAACCTATATGAGCACCCTAAGGACCTGTATGTAGCCTCCTTGTTCGGCGAAGCCAATAAAATTCCCATAAACATTGTAAAATCCTATGCGGATACCAAAAGGCGCATTATTGTATATGCCCATGAATTTAAGGTTTCCGGTAAATCCGGTTTAGAATGTGTGGTAAAAGGAGCTTATTACATGGGAGGTCATTATATGATCGTGGGGATTTATGAAGGTGAGGATATCTATTTTAACCATGACAAGCCTTTAGAGGTGGGAAAAGTAATTTTTCTGAATATTTCTTTGGAAACCATAAACCAGCGCATGGCCGATTCTTAAACTATGAACAAGGCCCAACTGATTCAAGAATTAACTTTCAAAGCTGTAAGAAGCAGTGGTGCCGGAGGGCAGCATGTAAACAAGGTGTCTACTAAAATAGACCTTAGTTTTTCGGTTGAGGAATCTAACGGTCTTACCGCTATTGAGAAAGAACGCCTTTATAAGAAAATAGGTCATAGGCTCACTAAAGAAGGGGTGTTGCAAATGCAATGCGATGAAACCCGTAGTCAGCATAGAAACAAAGAATTGGCCATTACCCGTTTTTTAACCCTGATTGAAGACGCTTTAAAAGTTAAGAAAAAACGGCGGAAAACAAAGCCGTCACGATCTTCCATTGAAAAACGGTTGAAGCATAAAAAGAAGAACGCCCAAAAGAAGACAAATAGAGGAAAGCCCCAAATGGATTAAAACTCATTGGGGCTTTTTCTGTGGAATTTAAAACCCACTACTCAACTAAACATCAACTATAATTAAAACTCTTGCTTACCAAATTCACTGTCAATGAATTTGGATTTATTCTTGTTCTTATTGAAATTGTAGGATAGGTTAAGCAGTACCATATCTACTTCATATACATAGTTTGTGGTGGTAAAGAACTCACCTTCACGATAAGTGGTAATACGTTGTTCGTTCGTATCCAATAGTCCCAAATCTATATTTTGCCATTGTAGCGTAGCCGTCAATCGGTCATTTAAGAACGACTTTTTAAAGGTTAGGTTGGGCGAATAAAAACGGGAATCTTCGCCCTGTGCCGTAATCCGTTCGGAGAGGTAATTAAAGGTGAATTGCAACGAAGCGGTTTCCGTAAAGTTATAGGTGCTGTTTGCGTTTATGGAGTACACAAAAGAACTGCTGTCTATATTTCTACCATCATATTCGCCATCAATGGTATAATTGTAAAGGTTGGCTCCAATAAAGTTAGACCAGTTTTTGGTAGGTTTTAGCTGCGTGCCCAATTCAAGTCCAAGAGACTTTGCCTTTCCCACGTTTGAGTAGATGCGGTTTAGGATGGTGTCGTTATAGATGGTATTTACTCTGTTCACCAAATTTTTGGTGTCGCGGTAATAGGCCGTGGCGAAGACCGAATTTCCGCCCTCAAAGTTTTTGCTGATACCCACTTCCAATAGGTCTATAAATTCCGGTTTTAGGGTGGGGTCTCCCTGTTCCAAGGTTTCTGAGTGCTCACGTTCCGGAAAAGGGTTCATTTTAAAAGTGGCGGTGCGTTCTACCCTTTTGCTATAAGCGGCCTTCAATTTTAGATGGTTCTCAAATGTATATTGAACCGATGCTGATGGAAACGGTTTTACATAATCATAGGTATAGGTAGTGTCAATAAGACCTTGTTTGTCGCGAAGATCAAGTTCGCGATCCATGGCCTCAATACGCACACCTGCAGCATACTCCCATTTATCCTTGGCACCTGTTAATTGCGCATAACCGGAATGGATGCTCCTTTGAAGGTCAACTTCGCTGGAAAATTCGGGAACTAGCTCAAAAACGCCACCAGTAGTATCATCCTTTCTTTCGTATACGAAATCACCTGTATGGTCCAAGTTTCGGTATTGGTAACCGGTTTCTAGTTGGCCAATGGTAAATGGTTTCCAGGCATAGTCTAATGATAGACGAATACCGTTAAGCGGGTTGTCATTGGTGTTGTATTCCTGTTGGTATATAATGTTCCTATCGGGTTGGCCCAAGTTGTCACTTTCGGTAGGTCCTCCTAACAGGGTGTATTCGTATAAAAAGGAAGTAGATAATTTTGAAGTATTTTCAAAAATATGGGAATAGTCAAAGCTTCCCAACACAAAATCACTTTTTCGGGTTCTAAGGTTGTGGTTATAATACTGAAAGGTATAAAAACGTTCTCCCCCAGCAGCAGGCGTAATCCCGTGGTTGTCAAAATATACGATATCGGCTAGACGATCCTTTTTTCTTTTCCCCCCGTAAAAACCTAGTGAATAGGTGTTTTTATCATCTGGCGCATAGTCTACGGTAAACCTTCCACTGTAATTAATTTCGTCAAAACTGCGCTCTCCACTAGAAGGAAATTGGGTAAGGGTGTCATTTATGATGGTAAAAACATCACCTTCACGTCTACCGCCAAGATCGTTACGTTGGTAGCTGGCACCCATAGAGATATTCCAATCGCCTTTACGAATGTTATACGTGGCATCTGCGCCGTAACGTTGGTGTACCTTATCATTGCCATACGTTTCAATAGAGGGGAGACCACCTTTAATATTGATCTGGGCAAAAGTGCCGTCCGCGGCACCTTTTTTGGTGATGATGTTCATAATACCCGCTTTACCTTCAGGGTCATATTTGGCCGAGGGGGCGGTAATTACTTCAACCCGCTCAATGGCATTGGCCGGAAGTTGGTTCAATAAATTGGAAGCATTTCCTTGCACGGGGTTTCCGTTGAGCAATACTACAAATCCGGTACTCCCACGAACACTTATTTCACCCTGTCCGTCCACACTTACCGAGGGGATATTCCTAACCACATCCGTGGCACTTCCTCCAAGGCTGTTCTGGAACTTTTTGGTATCAAAAACCTGTCGGTCTATTTTGTTGATAACGGTTGCTCGTTCGCCTTTAACTACCACTTCTTCAAGTTGGGTGCCACCAATACTTAAGGTTATGGTTCCTAGGTCAACACCTTTTCGGTTCTGTACGGTAATATCCTTTATGGTCTTGGTTTCAAAACCAATAAAAGAAGCTTCTAGGTAGTAAGTTCCGTTTTTAATATTGTCTATAGAAAAGAAACCGTTTAGGTCCGTAATGACTCCGGTAACCAATTCTCCGTTATCCTGATTAAAGACGGCAGCGGTGGCGTATTCTAACGGATACTCATTATCTCCGTCCGTAATTTTACCGGTTATTTGCGCCGATACCGAAAGGGGAATTATAGTGATCAGAAATACAAATAGATGAAAAGACTTCATGTTCAATAGGTTTGGTATTAATTAGGTGTCGAAATTAAGCTTAACCCCTATTGAATTATGGTCTGTTTGAAAAAGTTAAGGTACGATCGCTACTTTTTTAAACTGTAGCGGTGTTTGTCCATCATGTCGTTTAAAGTATTTTACAAAGTGGGAAACATCCGTAAAGTCAAACGCATAGGCAATTTCAGTAACTGAGAGATCGGTGTAAAGCAACAAGCGCTTGGTTTCTTTTAAAATATGGTCTGCAATTACGGCAGAAGCGGTCTTCTCATGCTTTCTTTTGCAGAGGGCATTTAGGTTTTGTGCCGTGGTGTTCAGCTTCTGGGCATAGTAGGCCACATCGTTTTTAAGTTTGGTTTGCAGCAACTCATCAAAACGTTCTTCCAGATTGTTGGTAGATACGGTTTCATCTAGTTCTACATACGTCAATATTTTAGAGAATAAAGCTTTGAGAACCCCTTCTACCAGAATATCCCTGCTGGCACAATTTTCCTTGATTTCTTTGGATGCGATTTCAAAAAGTGATTGAATACTGGCATCATAAGATGGGTTGATTACCCTTTTGTTACCCAGCTGTTTTAGTTGTAGGTTAATATGCTTGTCCAAGGTCTTCTCTAAAAACCCTTCCTTAATAATAATTACGAAGCCTTCAGGAACGGTATCTATTTCCCAGTGGTGTACTTCATCTTTTTTAATGATAAATATTACTGGCGGCTCTATGGTGTACCCGGTCTCGTCCATATAATGCATTCCACTACCTGCACTAAAGTAAACCAACTCCATATACTTGTTGTGGCGGTGCGGTTTGGTGTAGCGCTTATTAACATCAAAGGGCTCGATCTTAATATCTGCCAAAGCAGAGATTTTGGTATAGGTTTTAATTTTGGTACGTATCAAATGGACTTATTTTTAACAAGACGTTTTTGCTCATGATCTGTGTAATCTACACAAAGATCAGGAGTACAGGTCTTGTTGTTCAAGCTAAGTATAAAGATAACAGATAGAACAGGTATTCACTGCCTTGGGATGATCGTAAATTCTAACACAAAGTGTTTAATTTGTAGCACTTTGGTGTAAATATTTAAAATAATGTTAAAATATTTAGCCCTAAAAGGTATGTTTCTTAAAATTCAAATTTAAGTTGTACGGACACGGACTCCTTTTCAGAATTCTTTTTTTCTTTTTCTGTGTTGAGGTTGGCTAGAGAAATACCCAGCAGTCGTACGGAATTTTGTAATTTCTCCTGATATAAAAGTTCTTTTGCCGTTTCTAGGATAAGGCTCTTGGCGGAAATAAAATAGTTGAGGGTCTTGCTTCGCGTGTTTAATGTAAAATCGCTGTATTTGATTTTTAAGGTCACGGTCTTTCCCGCAATGTTGGCCTTCTTTAAGCGTTTTTCCAGTTCTTCTGCAATATGCTCCAAACGTTCAAGCATGAACACTTCACTACTTAGGTTTTCGTTAAAAGTACGCTCCGCACCAACAGATTTTGGAATACGGTGGGGTTTAACCTCGCTTGTATGAATACCACGCACCACATTGTAATAGTAACTTCCGCTTTTTCCAAAATTGTCTTCTAAAAATTCTATTGGCTTTTGTTTTAGGTCTTTACCGGTAAAAATGCCCAGTTTATACATTTTTTCGGCCGTAACCTTTCCTACACCATAGAATTTTCGGATTTCCAGTTCTTCCAAAAACTCCAATACTTCTTCTGGGTTAACCGTTTTTTGTCCGTTGGGTTTATTAATATCACTGGCAACCTTGGCAATGAATTTATTGATGGAAATTCCTGCGGAAGCATTGAGGCCGGTAGTCTCAAAAATTCGTTGCCGGATTTCCTTGGCCATCATTGTTGCCGACGGATTTCCTTTTTTGTTCACTGTAACATCAAGATAGGCTTCATCCAAGGAAAGCGGTTCTACCAGGTCTGTATACTCATGAAAAATGCCACGTATTATTTTTGATATTTCTTTGTACCTATCAAAACGGGCCTTTACAAATATAAGTTCAGGGCAATTACGCTGGGCCACTACACTGCTCATGGCACTACGAACCCCAAATTTTCTGGCTTCATAGCTAGCAGCTGCAACCACGCCCCTTTTAGAGCTACCGCCAACGGCAATGGGCTTCCCGCGTAGGTCTGGATTGTCCAATTGCTCCACGGATGCATAAAAGGCATCCATGTCTACATGAATAATTTTTCGCAATGGAAAATCGTTTGGCATACTGCAAAATTAAGTTATATTTAGTTGGATGGAAACACAAAGAAAAACAGCAATAGTACTAGGGGCAACCGGTCTTACCGGAGGCATTTTGCTTCAGCTTTTATTAGCAGATGACCGTTACGAAAAGGTAAAACTGTTTTCCCGTTCCACCGTGGGCGTTTCCCATGATAAATTGGAAGAGCACTTGGGCGATTTAATGCAGCTGAAGCAGTTTAAATCGCATTTTACCGGAGACGAGGTTTTCTGCTGCATCGGTACTACCAAATCCAAGACACCCAATAAAACGGTGTATAAGGATATTGATTACGGAATTCCTACAACCGCCGTAAAACTTTGCCGTTCCAATGGAATCCTCACTTTTTTAGTAGTTTCCGCAATGGGGGCGAATGCAAAAAGCAGTGTTTTTTATAATCGGGTAAAGGGTGAAATGGAAGATGCTGTTTTAGCCCAAGGAATTATGAACACTTATATCTTTAGACCTTCCTTAATTGGTGGCAAACGAGAAGAAAAGCGAATGGGAGAATTTTTGTTCAAGCAGCTTATGAAAGTAGTGAATCTTGTTTTGGCGGGTCCGTTGGAGAAATACCGCTCCATTAAGCCGGAAGCTATTGCGGAAGCTATGTTGACTGTGGCAAATTCAGGATATGAGGAACGTATAATAGAATCTGACAAGATTAAAAAAATAGCAACAGAAAGTGATTGAAATTGAGCGTAAATTTTTGGTTACGTCTACGGCGTACCAAAGTCAGGCTATATCTAAAAAACGAATTGTTCAAGGGTTTTTGAACACGGACCCCGAGCGTACCGTACGGGTGCGGATCAAGGGAGATGAAGGTTTTTTAACCGTTAAGGGAAAGGGCAACGATACAGGTGTTTCCCGCTTTGAATGGGAAAAAGAAATTGAGGTTGTTGAGGCCGAAGCCCTATTAAAACTGGCCGAACCCGGTTGCATAGATAAAATTAGGTATGAAGTAAAAATTGGGACACATACCTTTGAAGTAGATGAGTTCTTTGGGGATAATGAAGGACTTACGGTAGCAGAGGTAGAACTATCCTCAGAAAATGAAAACTTTGAAACGCCGGAATGGTTGGGTGAAGAGGTCTCCGGTGTTACCAAATATTATAATTCCCAGTTGAGTAAACACCCTTTTAAAGATTGGGAGGTAAAGGATTAGAGTAGGTGGTCGTTCTTTTCCAAGTAACTTAGGGTGGCTATTCCCCTTATGTTGTGGACTATAAAGGTTTTTAGAATTTCTTCGACCGAAAACTTTTCAAACAAATTCTCTTCCGTAAAAATCAGGAGGGGCAACCGCTCTAAGTAAAGAAGACAAATTGCATTTACATTGATGTCTTTTTTAATATGACCCAGTTCTTGTGCTCGCAATAGAAGATCACGTACTGTAGTGTGAATATAGTTTGCCCTAAAGTGATTGAAATAGCTATCAACCTTAGGATAATATTTTCGTAATCCATATAAAAAAGCCGGACTAAAATTTTTAAGAGAATCCAGTCCTATTTTGTACACTGCTATTACAGCCAAAATAGGATTGGATTTTTCTCTTTTGACACATTGATCCATTTTAGACCTGGTCTTGTTCAGAAATAGATCAAGACTTTCTTGGATTATAACTTCTTTGCTGGCGAAATTCTCGTATATCGTTTTTTTTGACATACCCATTTCATTCGCAAGCTCATCCAAAGTAAATCGTTTACTACCGAACTGGACAAATTTAGAAAGGGCAAATTCTAAAAACAGGTCTTTGTTGATCATGTGCCTTACAAGTGATTAATGCCATCCGCCACCAAGGGAACGGTACAGGTCTACTGTTGCCGATAACTGACCAAACTTGTTATTTATCAAGCTTAGTTCTGCATTCAGCCAGTTCTCCCTGGCGGTCAATAGGTCTAAATAGGTTAAGTAACCACTGTTCAATAATTCTTCTGAATTGGTCTCTGCGCGTTTTAAAGCAACCACTTGCTTGGTAACATAAGCTTCTTTTTCTACGGCTGTGTTATAATCGTAAAGCGCATCCGAAACTTCTTTTCCAGCAGTAAGCAAAGCCTTTTTAAAGGTTAATAAGGCCTGCTCTTGTTGCGCTTGTGCCACCTCATAGGCTGTTCTTACTTTTCTTCCGTTAAAAATTGGTTGGGTAAGACCTCCAATAAGATTGGCAAAGATAGAACTGCTATCTATCCAATTGTCCAACTCCAAACTTTGAAAACCACCTTGTGCCGATAACGTAATGGACGGGTAGAAGTTGCTTCTTGCTACGTTGGTCAATTCAAAGTTATTTACCAAGCTATATTCGGCTTGCATGATATCCGGCCTATTTCTAAGCAACAATGCAGGAACACCTAAAGACATATCGCCAGTTATAGTTTGATCGGCAAGTGTACCTCGCTCGTATGTTTGAGGTTGCTCGCCCAATAAAATGCTTAATGTTGTTTCCGTTTTGAATAGTGAGTTCTTAAGGTCTAACAATTGACTTTGAGCGCTATAAAGTTGTGCCGCTGTTTGGTCCACACCCACTTGATTGGTTTGCCCGGCTTCTTTAAGAGCCGTAATGGTTTCCAAACTTTTTACACGGTTTTCAATGGTCTCCTCTGTAACGGAAATTTGTTCGTCCAACGCCAACATTTGATAGTACGTTGTTGCTATCTGCGCCACTAAACTTGTTTTTACCGCTTGATGAGCGGCAACAGTCTGCAAGTAACTGGCATCACTAGCTCGCTTTGTGCTTCTAATTTTACCCCAAATATCGGCCTCCCAAGAAACCGTACCCGAAGTTTCATATTGATTAAAAGGTTGCGTAAAGAAACTTCCAAATTGTCCGTTCTCACTTGTTCTTGCCGTTCTAGTGGCACTTGCAGCACCGTTTAATGTAGGCAAATAACCGGCTTTTCCTTGTTTTACGTAAGCCTCAGCCGCTGCAATATTCTGCAGGGCTATACGAATGTCCAAATTATTATCAAGTCCCTTTTGAATATAAGTCTTTAAATAAGGGTCCGTAAAAAGGTCTTTATAAGAAACCGATGCGAAGGATACACTGTCCTGTGGCAGGTTATCCGTTCTATATAGGTTTTCTGTTTGGACCTCTGGTTGCTCATAGTTTTTGGCTACAAAACAAGATTGTAGCAAGAGCGGGAGCAGGGCCACCAATAAGAATTTATTCATTACTAATTTCTTCATGATTTCTCTAGTTCTTTATTTCTTCAATAGTTTCTTGTGGCGCACCGGTAATACGCTCTTGGATGGTCTGGAAAATGACATATAGCGCCGGTATTACAAATACACCAAATATGGTACCTATCAACATACCTCCAACTGCACTCATACCAATGGATCGGTTACCTACGGCACCTATACCTGATGACAGCGCCAATGGCATTAAACCAAGGATAAAGGCGAAGGATGTCATTAAAATTGGCCTTAAACGTGCTTTGGCACCATCTATGGCAGAATCAATAATAGACATACCGTGTTTTCTACGCTGCAATGCGAATTCTACGATAAGAATGGCATTTTTAGAGAGAAGACCGATTAACATGATCAGGGCAATTTGGAAATAGATATTGTTCTCCAAACCAGCTACGCTTACAAAACCTATTGCTCCTGCAATACCAATTGGTAAGGACAGTAATATGGATAATGGAAGGATATAGGATTCGTATTGAGCACTTAACAAGAAGTATACGAAAACCAAGCTCAAAATAAAGATTAGAACCGTTTGGCTACCCGCGCTATTCTCTTCCTTGGTAAGTCCAGAGTATTCGTAGGTGTAGTTATTTGGCAATACTTGTGCCGTAACCTCTTCAATAGCTTTAATAGCATCACCAGTAGAATACCCAGGATTCATGGCTCCGTTAATCTTAACCGAACTCAATAGGTTAAACCTGCTTACTACCTCAGGACCGTAAATTTTCTTTAACGATACAAATTGAGATACGGCAACCGACTCCCCATTTGCGTTCGTAACGAAAATGTGGTTCAATGAATTTTCATCTGCCCTATCTTCCGGTTTGGCTTGGATCATAACACGGTACTGCTTACCAAATTTGTTAAAGTCCGTGGTATAAAGCCCACCATAGTAGCCTTGCATAGCGCTAAATACATCCGTTACGGCCAAACCGGCCATTTTAGTCTTCTCAACATCTACCTCCAACTCGTATTGAGGGAAATTAGCATTGAAGTTGGTAATGGCGTATTGAACTTCCGGTCTTGCATTTATAGCTGCCAAAAATTCATTGGTAACTTTGTTTACGGTTTGCCAATCGTCTGCATCTTTACTCTGTAAGTTCATCTCAAAACCGGTAGAGTTACCAAAACCACGTACACTAGGTGGCGTAAAGAAGAATATTTTGGCGTCTTTGATGCCCGCCGTTTTTGCGAACAATTGCCCTACGACCGCTTGTACGGATTCATTATCACTTTCTCGTTCTCCCCAATCTTTTAGTCTAAGTACGGAGAAACCGTAAGAACCACCGTTAACACTGTTAAGGATACTAAATCCTGTAATGTTCATTCTGGCCTTGATCAAGTCCATTGAAGCATAAATAGAATCTAATTTCTTAACGGTTTTCTGTGTTTGTTCCAATGTTGTTCCCGGAGGCATAGTAACATCGGCAAAAACAATAGCTTTATCTTCATTTGGAATAAACCCTGTAGGTGTGGATTGGAATAGCATATACGCTATAACCCCAAACACTGCAATAGACCCCCAAGTGGCCCATTTTCTTTTGGCAATGAATTTTACGGAACCAACATATTTATCGGTAATCGCATTAAAACCGGTGTTAAAGGCCGAAAAGAAACGTTTTGAAATTCCTTTTTTGTGTTCCTCGGACGGATTGTGGGGTTTTAACAACAACGCGGCCAATGCAGGGCTCAACGTTAAAGCGTTTACTGCCGAAATTAGGATGGCAATAGCCAATGTTATACCAAATTGCTGATAGAACACACCCGATGATCCACTAATAAACGATACCGGAATAAACACGGCGGACATAACCAAGGTGATAGAAATGATTGCACCTGAAATCTCGGACATTGCAGATTTGGTAGCCGTTTTGGCATTGGTTGCGCCTTCCTCCATTTTGGCATGGACGGCTTCGACCACCACAATGGCATCATCCACCACAATACCAATGGCCAGAATCATTGCAAATAAGGTTAACATGTTAATTGAGAACCCAAAGAGCGATAGAAAGAAAAACGTACCAATAATCGCAACCGGAACGGCAATAGCAGGTATTAACGTAGATCTAAAATCTTGTAGGAATATGAAAACCACTAAGAACACTAATAGGAATGCTTCTATTAAAGTCTGTACTACGTGTTCTATGGATGCACTTAAGAAATCTTTAGTGTTATAAGGAATTACGTAATCCAGACCTTTAGGGAAATCTTGGCTGCTTTCATCCAATATGGTTTGAATTTCATCAATAATAGCGTTCGCGTTAGAGCCCGATGTTTGGAAAATACCAACAGCAGTACCGGGCTTGCCCATACCTTCGTTTTTTGTTCCATAGTTAAAGGCACCCAATTCTACTTCGGCAACATCTTTAAGTCTTAAAAACTGTCCGTTTTCTTGTGCTTTTATAATGATATTCTCATACTCGGCTTCTTCCGAAAGACGTCCTTTATACTTTAAAACGTACTCGTAAACTCCATCGGCGTTTTCACCAATTTTACCAGTTGCAGCCTCAAGGTTCTGCTCTCTAAGGGCATTTTGAATATCCGAAGGCATAAGCTTGTAGGCCGCCATCTTTTCTGGGTTCAACCAGATACGCATAGAGTAATCCTTAGAACCAAAAACAGTAACGTTACCAACACCTTCTATACGTTGTAATTTGGGTACAATGTTAATTCTGGCGTAGTTTTCCACAAAGGTTGCGTCATAATCATCGTTATCCGAGAATAAAGAAAAGAACAACAATGCACTGGTTTGTGACTTTTGAGTAATAACGCCCGTCTGTACTACGGCCTGTGGTAAAACACTATTGGCCCTAGCCACCCTGTTCTGAACGTTTACCGCGGCAATATCCGGATCCGTACCTAATTTAAAAAAGACGTTAATGGTAGCGGCACCGTCGTTACTGGCACTAGAGGTCATGTACAACATGTCCTCTACACCGTTTATTTGCTCCTCTAACGGTATAACAACACTCTTAAGTACCGTTTCTGCATTTGCTCCGGTGTAGGTACTTGTTACTTGCACGGTAGGTGGCGCAATTTCCGGATACTCTTCAATAGGTAGGGTCGTTAAACCTAGTATACCTAGAATAACAATAATAATCGATATAACCGTAGACAGTACGGGACGATCTATAAATTTCTGAAACATTGTTCTCTATTTATGTGTTTTGTTGAATTGCGGTTTCTTATTTGACCGGACTAATGGCCATACCGTCTTTTATTTTAGTTACACCTTCTAGAACAATGGTAGTTCCTTTATCTATGCCGTTTTCCACAACAAAACCTTTTTGAGTGGTGGTTACGATATCTAAAGGCATTGTGGTTACAGTGTTATCTTCTTTTACTACATAGACCAGCTTTTTCCCCTGAAGGTCAATAGTAGCCGTTTGTGGAATTTCGTAAGCATCCTTATAAACAGTTGGAATTTTAATTTTCCCAGTACTACCACTACTTAGCAAGTTATTTTTATTGTCAAAATCTGCACGTGCGGTAACACTACCAGTAGTACCGTTTATAATACTGTTGATCATGGCAATTTTACCGGGCTCAGGATATTCTTCTCCGTTTATCATGACAAGTGTAACTTCTGGTGCTTTTTCAACATCCATAAGGTTCTTATCATTTTTAGGCATAGACTCTTTTAACTTGAGCAACTCTTTTTCGTTCATTGAAAAATAAGCCCGTACTTGGCTAACATCTGAAACCGTAGTTAATGGTTTGCTCATGTTTGAACTTACAAGAGCGCCTATTTTAAAAGGAATTTCACCAATGTAACCGTCAACCGGGCTCGTAATACGCGAGTAGCCAATGTTTGAGGTAACGCTCTGGTAATTAGCTTGAGCTTGAGCAAGTTGTGCTTTTGCAGTTTCTAATTGAACCTCGCTAATAATACCTTTTTCTACCAAAGGTTTTAGCTTGTTTACTTCTACCTGTGCAACATTTACTGATGCTTTGGCAGCATTTGCATCTTGGTTCAAGGTTTGTGTTTCCAATTTAAAAAGCAGTTGGCCCTTTTTTATTTTCTGACCTTCTTCTACATAAACCTCCTGAACAAAACCAGATACTTTTGGCCATATTTCTACATTTTGCTTTCCCTCTAGAGTAGTAGAAAATTCATTATAAACAGTAATGTCCTGTGGTTTTAGTTCACCAACCTTTAAACTTGGTGGAGGTGGAGCAGCGGCACCAGCGGGAGAAGTTGGAGTTGTTCCAAAACACGAACTCAAAAGGAGTGCGGCGCTTAATAATCCTATAATTGATAACTTTTTCATTTTAGATGGAGTTTTACTTGTATTGAATTGTTGATTGAATGTTGTTAAGGTTTTGTTAATTCTGAATGTTCGGTAAAAAACGAACCATTTGTTCAAAAAAATTAGTTGTTAGATTTTTTCAGGTCTATAATTGTCTTTCTGTAAATTTCTCTAGCTTCTTCTACACATTTGAGATAGATATCCTTTCTTGCTTTATTAGCTTCATGTTTCTCTGGATTATATGCCTCGTTATAAGCTGCAACTTTTTCAATCATTTCAGACTCGTTTTCGAGTTTTTTAAGGACTGTATTGAGTTTGTTTATAAAAAAGGCATCTTTTTCAGCAACTTTAAAGTATCGTTTTCTGTCTCCTGACTTTGTAAAGTACTTTACAAAGTCCATTTGTAAAAGGAGGTTTAGCGATGTAGATATAGAACTTTTACTGGCACCACGTTTAGTAAGACAATCCTCAAAAGTGAGTCCGTCTTCCTCTGTAATAACGAGGTTAGCAAAAATTCTTGCGGCTAATGGAGGAAGGGAATATTCATTCTCAAAATGAATCCCTAGGTCCTCAATTAATAATTTTTTGCTTTCTTCTCTGTTCATAATCGAAATATTGAAGGGGCAAAGGTAGTATTAGTTCGGAAACAAACAAACCAAAAGAACTTAAATATTCCTAAAAGGCGTTAAAATTATGTTAGCGAAAGAATTTAAGGAGCTAATATGCCTTCCTTTTCAATGATGGGGATAGGGCCTAGGTCTTTCTCGGAGATAGTATTCTTGGGAAATAAGAAGCGTTTTTCAAAAAGTTTGCCCTCGGCGAAGAAAGTAACAAAAAACTCATTGTCCAATGCTAGCACATCTTCAAGGAGCATTTCTACTTTTTTAAAAGATTTGGGCAGAATGGTACCAATGCCATGGCGCATAGTAGATGTTTTTCGCTCTGCATCATATCCTTTGGAGACCACAATCGTTAATTCAATCTGGTCCGGTCTATTATTTATAATGTACGCGTTCCAGTCTTTTGAAAGAAAATCGTCGTTCCACTCACGGATTATGGCCACGTGAACATCTTTGGCAATAGGTATTTCAATATCTTTCTTCACAACGCTGGGTTAAAGTGCGCTTTTAAATTGTTCTAAGAAACGCACATCATTTTCGCTTAATAAGCGAATATCGGAGATTTGGTGAAGCAACAGGGCAATTCTGTCTATTCCCATACCAAATGCGAAACCAGAGTACTCCTTGGAGTCAATACCACAGTTGTCCAGTACATTAGGGTCTACCATACCACAGCCCATAATCTCTAGCCATCCGGTACCTTTTGTCATTTTGTAATCGGTTTCGGTTTCAAGTCCCCAATACACATCTACTTCGGCACTAGGCTCGGTAAAAGGGAAATATGAAGGGCGAAGTCTAATTTTTGACTTACCGAAAAGTTCCGTTGTAAAGAACTGAAGGGTCTGCTTTAAATCTGCAAAAGAAACGTCCTTATCAATGTAAAGACCTTCTACTTGATGGAAAAAGCAATGTGAACGGGCCGAAATAGCTTCGTTACGATATACTCTTCCCGGAGAAATGGTACGTATTGGTGGTTTATTATTTTCCATATATCTAACCTGTACGGACGAAGTGTGTGTACGCAATAGGATATCCGGATCCGTTTGAACGAAAAAAGTGTCCTGCATGTCTCTTGCAGGGTGATATTCCGGTAGGTTCAGTGCGGTAAAGTTGTGCCAGTCATCTTCAATTTCCGGTCCCTCGGAAACATTAAAACCTATTCTGGAAAAAATATCTATAATTTGGTTCTTTACAATAGAAATAGGGTGTCTGGCGCCAAGTTCTAGAGGCTCCCCTGGGCGGGTTAAATCGCCATATATGCCTTTTTCTTCGGTTTTGCTTTCAAGGGCATCCCGTAAGGTGTTCAGCTTTTCGTTTGCGGTCTGCTTAAGCTGATTTATGGTTTGGCCGAATTCCTTTTTTTGCTCATTGGGTACATTTTTGAATTCAGCGAAGAAATCGTTTAAAAGTCCCTTTTTACCTAAGTATTTTATACGGAAGCTTTCCAGTTCCTCTTTAGTGGTAGCGGTAAACTTTTCTACCTCAGTAATGTGCTTTTTTATGGTATCGATCATGATGTTCGGCTAAAGCCGCAAATTTAGGACATTTGCGGCATTACCGAATACATAATTCATCATAAATTGGCCTAAATTCTATGCTGAGGCCTCAATATTTTGCTCGGATGTCTTGTGTGTCAAGTACTGCAGGCATTCATTAAAGGTGTCAAAAATATGTTCTGCAGGAATTAAATCAGGAATGAGTTCTACACGTTCCATCATGTAACGTGGTTGTGGAAGTACATCTACGAACAGAACCTCTATGTTGGAGTTGTGTAAATCTATAAGCACGTCTTCCAAGGTATAAAGACCGGATTGATCCATATATTGCATACGGTCCATTCTAATGATTACCGTAGACGCCGATCTAGGAATTTGGTCTGCTAAAATCTGAAATTCACTGGTAGAACCAAAGAACAAAGGTCCTTTAAGGTGTTTGATAAAGACCGTTTCTTTTAAGTTTTTGGGGAAACTTTTCTCATCTGCCCATCCTTGTTCTTTTTCTAAAGACTTTACATCAGACCGCTCCGCAGTAAGGTCGCCCATCTTTTTCATGAACATTAAGGAGGCAATTACCAGACCAACACCAACTGCATAGACCAAGTTCCAAACAGAAGAAAGTACCAGTACAACCAGCATTATAATAACTTCCGAGCTGAATTTTATAGGTCCTAAACTCATGTCTTTAGGAAGACTGGGTATAGCTTTTAGTCCTTTGTAATCCATAACACCTATGCCTACCGTTACTAAAATTCCCGCCAATACGGCAGCGGGAATCTGAGAAGCAACCGGTCCAAGAGCTAAGAGAACAACGAGCAGCAGAACTCCGGCAACCATACCGGACAATTTGGTTTTTCCACCGGCATTAATATTTACCACAGTACGGATGGTGGCACCTGCGCCTGGAATTCCACCAAAAATGGCGGCAATACTATTTCCTATTCCTTGGCCCACCAATTCTTTGTTGGGTTGATGTTTAGTTTTTGTCATATTATCCGCAACTACAGAGGTTAAGAGGGAGTCAATGGCTCCTAACAACGCCAATGTTAATGCAGTAAAAATGTATGGCGTTACGGAACTTAGCTCAAAACTGGTAAATATACCCAGATTTGGAACCGGAAATCCGCTTGGAATTTCTTCAATAGGCCTGTAATCCAAACCAAAACCATAAGCCACGCCCGATACCACAACCAAGGCCACCAATGCACTTGGGATAGCCGTAGTTATTCTTTTAAAACCATAGATAATGGCAATGGTGGTTAGTGCCAGAATAAACTCTAGCCAGTTAATATTTTGAAGTGCTCTAGGCATTACCTTAATGGCTCCCAATACTCCGGATGCTTCGGATTTTGCCAAAGTACGTGCTTCTTTTAGCATATCTTCCTCGGTAATTCCTTCCGCTCGTTTAATGGTCTCCTCAAAGTTTTCCAGAACAAGAATGCCTTCTCCAGCTTCTTCCTTTAAAATATTGTCCAAGATAATTTCTTCGGCCATAGGTTTGTATTGCTCTACAAAAGCCTCGTCTTCTTTAGGGTAATAGCCAATTGCGGGAAGTATTTGGGTTACCAAAATAATAACTCCGATCGCGGTCATAAATCCGGAAACAACGGGATATGGAATATAGCGGATGTATTTACCAATACCCAATAACCCCAAGCCTATCTGCATAAGACCGGCCAATAGAAAAACAACCAAGATTGCAGGTAGCGCTTTTTCCAAACTTCCATCATTGATTGCTATTATACCTGCTATAACAACCATACTTACCGCGGTCATTGGTGCTGTTGGGCCGGAAATCTGGGTGTTGGTACCACCAAAAAGAGCCGCGAAAAAACTGATGAATATAGCTCCATAGAGACCGGCGCTTGGCCCAAGGCCTGAGCTAACACCAAAAGCTAATGCCAAGGGAAGAGCAACAATACCTGCTGTTATCCCTCCAAATAGATCTCCTTTAAAGTTTGAGAAAAGATTTTTCATAGAGTCAAGATTAATGGTAATATGTTAGTTTAAGGAGTAACAGAATGGTTTTGATCAATCTAAATGATAGATTTCCATTATGTTTCTAAGATAGCCTTCAAAATCTATCTTAAGGTCTATTAGCTTTCCGGTGTGGACATCAAATATCCATCCGTGAACTTTCAATCCGTGGTCGCGATATGCTTTTTGCACCACCGCGGTTTTAATTAGGTTTACACATTGTTCCTTTACATTAAGTTCAACTAACCTGTCATATTTCTTTGTTTCGTCCTCAATTGCGTTAAGTTCTTCCTTATGAAGACGATAAACGTCGCGTATATTACGCAACCATGGGTTTAAAACCCCTAAATCTGCAGATTGCATGGCGGCTTTTACCCCTCCACATGCATAATGCCCACAGACTATAATGTGTTTTACTTTTAAATAGTCTACGGCATATTTTACTACAGATAGAACATTTAAATCAATACTGATTACCATGTTCGCAATGTTACGATGTACGAAAACCTCTCCAGGTTTGGCACCCATAACTTCTTCTGCGGTAACCCTACTGTCCGAACAGCCTATATAAAGCAGTTCTGGATTTTGCCCTACGGCCAGTTCCTTAAAATAATCTGAATTAGTCTCTAGTTTCTCAGCAATCCACTTTTCGTTATTCTCAAAAACAGTGTCTAAATCCATTATATTTTTTTGGTAAAGTAAGGAGAATTCTACAGAAATATAGTAAAAAGGCCAACACCGTTATTGGCCTTTTAACCTGTCTAAAATTCAATATACTAGTAGAAAGTTACTTCGCCGTTGGATATGTCGTACATGGCCCCAACTATCTTAATTTCTCCTTTGTCTTCCATCTCTGCAAGAACAGGACTTTCTTTACGTATATTTTCAATAGTTAAAAGCACATTTTTTTCTGAAACCTTATCAACAAATTCAAGGTTTTTAGAGTTTCTCTGGCTTTCATCTGCCGGTTCTTTAACCGCGTCTACAGCTGGTTCTATCTTATTGATCAGTTTGGTTAGATTGCCCAATCTAGCATGATCGCAAGCACCTTTGATGGCACCACAACTAGTATGGCCCAATACAACAATTAATTTGGTACCGGCTAGTTTACAAGCAAATTCCATACTTCCAAGAATGTCTTCATTGGAGAAGTTACCTGCTATACGAATACTAAAGATATCGCCAAGACCTTGATCAAAAACCAATTCTGCCGAAACCCTAGAATCTATACAGCTCAAAATGGTTGCAAACGGAAATTGTCCTTCGCTAGTATCATTTACTTGCTCCAAAAGGTTTCTATTGGCCTTTAAATTATTTTGGAAGCGTTGGTTACCTTCTTTAAGGAACTGTACTGCTTTTTGCGGGGTCATTGTTGCTTGTGTTTCCTTAGTATGTGCTTTCATATTTTATATTTTAATTATGCTATTCTTAAATTACTTTGATGTTTGATGTGCAGACGTTTCTCACCGGCAATCATAAGGGTAATTCCTAGTTTCTTTACCTTATTGTACATGTTCAACGCTGAAGCTGTAGCTTTTGATTCCTTCTTTTTTCTCTCAACAAATAACAGGTTTATGTTACTATTGGATAAGTAAGTTGGAAGTTGTTTCAGCGTATTTTCATTATAGTCAAATACGTACTCTACGGTTTTTTGTCCTAAAAACTCCTGTGGTCTTGGTCTAATGTTGGAGCCTTCTACAATATTAAAAGACTTTAACGGTCTATCCGTAAAAGCAAACAGCGTTTCTAGAAAAGAAGAGTTAGATGATTCTGAGGAACAGTTTAATGTTCCAATGCCAATTTTCATGTCTGGTTCTAGACCATTTTCTTCGGAGACAATCATTACGGACCCTTTAAAAATAGTTAGAACAAAATTAGCTATTCTATCATCAACAGCTCTAAAAAGCCTTGCTTTTCTCCTGCCAAGGACAATAATGTCCGGATTGTTGTTTGCTAAATACCGGGCAATTTCAGTTTTAACGTTGCCAAAGGCACTGGAATAACTGATAGGAACTCCATAATCCTCTGACATAGGTGATACTATACGCTTCATTCGCTTATCGGTTAAAATATATTCGCGGTTTATGGTCCGCATTGCCGATAATTGATTATCCTTTCTAATAATATCAATAGGTTTCCTTACATGGAAAACCTCTAGCTCTCCATCAACCATTTTTGCTAGGCTAACGGAGCTCTTCAAAAGATTATGCAGACTATCTCCCAAAGAGGAAAATAGTACTATCCTGTTTTTGTCCTTTTCCATGACATTTAGCTTAGACTCAATTTTGATTTAGGTCTTGTCTTAAAAAACTCAGTAAAACTATCCGGGTTTTCTACTACACCTCGTTTTGAAACGAGTTGAATGTCTATGTTACGCTCTTTGGCCTTTATGGAAAAATCATCCAAAATTTCAATGATATCCAAATCTAGATATCTTGTTTGGAGTAAGTTTAGTTCCAGATAGGTGTCTCTAGGTAAACTATCCAATTCTTTTAGAATGGCACCTTTGTTAAAAAAGGTAACTTCTTCGGCAAGCGTCATTTTTATTTTGTGTTTTCCGTTGCTTACATCTTCAATGTGAAGAAAATGCGAGTTTTGGTAGCTCTTGATCAAAATAACTACAATACCAACAGCCAAACCTAAACTAATACCTACAAGTAAATCTGTAAAAACAATTCCTGCTACCGTAACCGTAAAGGGAACAAATTGTTTCCAACCCAATTTGTACATTTTGGCAAATAAGGCAGGCTTTGCCAGCTTGTAACCTACAATAAAGAGGATGGCTGCCAAAACGGACAAAGGAATCATATTTAATAGTCTTGGTATAAGAATCACGGAAATCAATAAAAGGAAACCATGTATAATTGCAGATAGTTTTGATTTTCCACCAGATTGGATATTAGCAGAACTACGAACAATTACCTGGGTAATTGGAAGACCACCGATTAAACCGGAAAGAATGTTACCCGTACCTTGTGCAAGCAACTCTCTGTTTGTAGGGGTTACATTTTTCTGCGGGTCCAACTTATCCGTAGCTTCAACGCACAATAAGGTTTCTAGACTGGCTACCAATGCAATGGTAAATGCGGTAATCCAAACTTGAGGATTTATAATGGCAGCAAAATTAGGAAAGCTGAATTGGCCCAAGAACGAGGCAGCATCTTCTGGAATTGGCACGCTTACCAAGTGGTCCGAAGAAATAGCCAAAACTTCACTGTTCTGGGTTACGATAAAGAAAATTATTCCTATTGCAACGGCAACCAAAGGCCCTTGTACCAACTGAAATATTTTCCCTTTTTTTGAAAGTACTTTATCCCATAGAAGTAAAATTGAAAGACCAATTATAGCAACAAGTGTTGCACCTGGACTAATATTGTTAACGGTGTTGAAAATCTCGGAGAAGGTGTTCTCACCATCTACTTGAAAAAAGGCCCAATCTCCTTCTGGATCTGGGTCGTATCCAAAGAAATGAGGAATCTGTTTTAGTATAATGATGATACCAATACCGGTAAGCATGCCTTTTATTACAGAGGACGGAAAGTAATATCCAATAATACCTGCCTTTAAAACACCAAATACTACTTGGATGATTCCTCCAAGAACCACGGCAACTAAGAAATTTTCAAAACCGCCCAATGTTCCAATAGCGGTTAAAACTATGGCCGCCAATCCTGCTGCGGGGCCACTTACTCCAATATTGGAACCACTAAGGGCACCAACTACTACACCTCCAATTATACCAGCTATTAAGCCTGAAAACAACGGAGCTCCACTGGCAAGGGCAATACCCAAACATAGAGGTAAGGCTACAAAAAATACTACGATACTTGCAGGAAGATCGCTTTTTAAAGTTTTGAACATACAATAAAATAGTTTAGTCCCCAATATGAATTAAGGACAAGTTTTAGATAATAGAATACAATGTCTGAAAAATATTATCCTATATGTTCAGGTGGAGGGAGTAGGATTTCAAGTGTGAAATCTATATAGCCCATCGTATAATAATGGCCCATAGTAGCTTGTTCTGACAGCGCTATTAATGAGAAGTCAAAGTGACTGTCGTTTACGAATTTTTCCTCTAACGGAGATTTTTTGACCGTTTCTTGTTGCTCCTCTTCATTAAGGTTTGTTATAATAATGGGGTTATCAACATCCATTAAAGTTATGACACTCGGAGCCATTATGGCAAATAGCCATAAAGAAAGTAACAGAAAACGAGCGAAAATTTTCATAAAAGTTTGTAACAAATGCAAATATAACACCAACCATTTAAATCCTCGTTAAGAAAATATTAAAAATCTTTGAGAATTTTTATGTCATCTGCAGAAATCCACCCTGTAGTGCCATCGGAAATGCGAATTTTTTTCCAATCGTTCAGTTCTTCTAAAACATTAACTTTTGTGCCTTCATGGAGTGCAAAAGTTTCAAGTCCTCTTTTATTGGGTTCCGCTTTAACGCTAGCTTCTTTGGCAAAGACTATAGCAGGTTGGTCTGCTTTAAATTTGTTATGCTGAAGAAAAGCAAAGATTACGGAAGTTACCATAATCAAAAGCGAGATTATACTAAAAATAAATGCAAGTCGCTTTTTGGATGAATAATTGTAATAATAGAAGGCAATATACAACAGCACAAAAAGAATCATGAACACAATGGAGACATAGGCCCATTGGTCATAGCTTAAGGTGCCAATAATACTGTCGTAAATTTTAGAAAGTCCTGTGGTAGGCATTTCATCAATGGCATCTAAAGTCATGTTTTGGGCATACCCCAAATTGTTCTTTATTTCGCTATCGTTCGGTTTCAGCAAAAGTGCCTTTTCATAATAATAGATACTTGGGGCAACTTGGTTAAGCTTGTAGTAGGCATTGCCCAAGTTGTAATATAACTCTGCGGAATGTTCACCGTTTTCCAAAATCTCCAAATAGCTGTCTACTGCCTTCTGGTATTCGCCTACATTATAAGCTTCCGTGGCCTTATCGAACAAAGCGTTGTTCTGGCCGGAAACCGTTAGGGTAAGAAAGGAAACAAATATGAAGAGTATGTTTTTCACTTCGTGATTTTCAAATTGAATTAGTTCTATTTTTTTAAAGTTGCTTGTCCAAATATGATATTACTTCACTGGCTTTGTCATAATCCTGTTGCATTTGTACTTCCGAAAAAGGACTGTAACGTGCCATTTCACAATTTTTAAGCAAAGAAATAAATCCTTCGTTGGTGGTACTATCAACCTGTTTGTCATTC
Source organism: Zobellia sp. B3R18 (assembly GCF_018860715.1). Taxonomy (NCBI): domain Bacteria; kingdom Pseudomonadati; phylum Bacteroidota; class Flavobacteriia; order Flavobacteriales; family Flavobacteriaceae; genus Zobellia; species Zobellia sp. B3R18. The sequence goes on from NZ_JAHKQG010000011.1 coordinate 1,361,891, forward strand.
AAGAGGGATGCTATTTTGTCCTTGCTGAATTCCGAAGTTTCTATTTTTAGTTTTGCTTTTAAATAATTGTGCAACGCTTTTTCCAAGGCAATATAAAAACCTTCTTTGTTACCCAGTTCCTTTTTGGCTTTAGAAAGATACTTTCTTGCTAATCTATTGGCCTTTCTCACTTTATTGCCCACCACATCACTCGCAATTGCGTCCCGTTTTTTGCCAAGTAGTATGGCTAAGGGTATGAGTAATAATGGTAATAACAACCACAGATAGTAATTTCTTGTGCCAAAAAAGGTGCTAGAACCAATAGGAGTTAAATTAGGACTCAGTTTTAAGAAGTTAAATTGATTTCCTACGGCTACTGCCTGTTTGTTACTGGTTCCGTTCGTAGGTGAGCTACCAATACTAGAGTTTGTAGGACCTTCTTTTACATTGATTACGATCTCGTCCGATGTAATAGTTTTATAGGACTTTGCATTTGGGTCAAAATATGTGAACGATATACCGGGAATAGGGTATTTGCCTTTAAATGAAGGTACAATCGTATAACTGTTGCTTACCTTACCTTGTGAACCCGATAGGGTAGTGCGTACGTTCTCATTAAATTCCGGCTCGTACACCTCAAGTGAGCCTGGTAGATTTGGCTCCGGCAATTGAAAGAGTTTTAGATTTCCCTTACCGCTAACCTCAACTTTTGCCTGCAAAGATTCGGAAGCGTTTAAAACTGTTTTGCTTGTGCTTACCGAAAAATCAAAATTACCAACGGCTCCACTAAAGTTTACAGGTTTTCCTTTCTCCGGTAATGGCTTTACGTTAATGGTGCGTTTACCGGCCGAAACCGTTTTGTTGGTCTGTGAATAGATCCGGCCTCCAAAGAAATCTCTTTTGTTGGAAGGTACATCTACCGTAACATCTAGGGACAGGGGTTCTATTTCTAGTTTGCCCGATTTCTGAGGATAGAGCACCACACGTTTTAGTATGACGTATCTATACGGTTTTCCTTTATAGGTGCCGTTTTCGGCTACCGGTCTGGAAACGGGAATATCTTGACTCCAAAAGTTATTGTACTTGGGGTTGTCTAGCGGTTGGTAATTGGAAACACTTATAGACGGACTCACATAGAGTTTGTAAACCACGCTCAAACCTTCGTTTAGATAAGGGTCCGTTTTGGAAACCTCTGCGACTAAGTGAAGGCTTTCGTCCGCTACGTCATCTACCGTCATTTTATCGCTAGGCTTATCTACGGCAGCTGTAACTTCAACATCCTTTGGTAAGGATTTATAAGTTTTGCCATCAATAACGATGGTAGCCTGCTTAATGGTCATAGTGCCTCTGGTCGTTGGCGCCAAGGTGTAAGAATAGGTTTTGGAATAGCTACGAACACCATTGATCCAAGAGGAGCTTATAGATTGAGATGGCCCCATCAACACCCTGAAACCTTGAAAATCGGGCGGATTAAAGTTATCACCATCTTTGTTCATGGTAAAATCTACCCGTAACCTTTCATTTATACCCAGCTTCTCTTTGCTAAGTTTCATCTCAAAGGTTATGGCCGCATCATCCTGCGCGCTTACCGAAAAAACAACAAGCATTATAGAGAATAATGCCAAAAGGATTTTATGTATACTGGTCTTTACCAATCTTTTTCGTTTTTAACCTTAACGCCTTTTACTTTCTGGGCGTCTATTTTTTCTTGTACTTTTTTCTCTTCGTTCTGCATGGCTTCCAGAAGATTCTGGATTTGCTGTTTGCTTAATTGGTTAGGACGAGGTTGTTGCTGTTCTTGAGGTTTATCGCCTTGGTCAGGCTGTTTTTTCTCTTCTTCCTTTTCATCGCCTTCGCCCTCTTTGTTCTCGTCTTTTTCTTCCTCGTTCTTATCACCTTCGTCCCCTTGGTCGCCTTCGTCCTTTTTATCTTGGTCTTGGTTCTCTTCTTTATTGTCGCCGTCCTTCTTGTCCTCGTTTTCGTCTTTTTGGTCTTCGTTCTTGTCCTGGTCGTCTTTGTTGTCTTGGTTTTGGTCATTCTGCTCTTGTTCCTTTTCGAGCATCTTTTTTGCCAAAGCTAGATTGTAGCGCGTTTCTTCATCTTTAGGGTCGTTGCGAAGGGCTTCTTTATACGCTTCTACCGCTTTTTGATATTCTTTTCTTTTCATGAACACATTGCCCATGTTGTGATAAGCACGGTGTTTATCTGCCTTATTGTTTGCCAGTTCGCCTGCTTGTTTATAGCGGCCAAAGGCTTCACTATACGTCTCTTTTTTATAGTAGGCATTAGCCAAATTGTATGGAGCAGCTGAGTTTTCGTCACTTTTGGCAATTGCCTTTCTGTAATCTATTTCGGCATCTATAAAATTATCCTCGGAAAGCTCTTTGTTTGCCTCCCAGGTTAAATTTCTAGATTCATCAAGCGCCTTTTCGCGTTCTTTTTCTTCTTCCTGCGCAAAAGAAACGAAACCGATAAAAAACATTATGAAAACTATATTTCTCATTTATTCTATTTCTTTTTCGTTGAATAGATTCAGTTTTTTAAACCACTTAGTGCGCTTATCCAGAACAAATATATCCAATAACAAAAACAACAGCCCAATACCCAAAAACCATTGAAATTGGTCTTTAAATTCAGCAAACTGCTTGGCTTCAAACTCTTTCTTGTCCATTTGAAGAAGCTGGTCCTTTATGTATTCTACCGCTTCATCTGTATTGGCACCGTTAATATATTCACCATTGCCTTCTTCCGCAATGTCTATGAGAACGTCTTCGTTCAATTTTGTAATTACCACCTCGCCCTGCGAATCTTTTTTCAAACTTTCTACAACCCCGTTTCTCTTTATGGGAATGGGAGCACCCTTGGTCTTGCCCACTCCAATCGTGAAAATACGAATCCCCTCTTCTACCGCTTTTTCCACGGCATCTTTTGCATCGCCTTCCGAGTGGTCTTCACCATCCGATAGTATAAAAAGCACCCGGTTGGTCTGTTCTTCATCATTATAATAGGTTGTGGCCAGATTAATAGCTTCGTTGATAGCGGTTCCTTGTGAGGTAAGCATATCCGTATTCATGCTCTGGAGGAACATTTTAGCAGCGCCATAATCCGTTGTAATCGGCAATTGCGGAAACGCTTGCCCAGCATAGGCTATAATACCTATACGATCACTTGCCAATTGATTGATGATTTCCGAAACCAAACGTTTTGCTTTTTCCAAACGGTTAGGCGCAATATCCTCGGCCAGCATACTTTTAGAAACGTCTACAGCAAATACCACATCTACCCCTTCTCTTTTTACGGTTTCTAATTTCGTGCCAATTTTAGGATTTACCAATCCTAAAGTAAGAAAGGCCAGGCCTAACAAAAAGAACAAGAGTTTTAAGCCGGATTTAAAATTGGACTTGTCCGGAGATAAGCGTTTTAACAGTTGGGTTTCGGCAAATTTCTTTTGCGTGCGCTTTTTCCAAAGTTGCAAAAGCACAAACAAGACGATGATGACCGGTATTATGGCCAATAAATAGAAATATATTTTTTCGTCTAATTGAATCATTCTGCTTTGTTCCTGGTTTGAAGCTAATACAAGTTTATGAAATACTGCGCTAAAAATTTCTTAAATAAAACTTCTGAAAAGCGTATTTCTTAGGAGCCATTCCAATAGAAGTAACGCGCCTGCCAAAAGCACCCACGGTCTAAATTTTTCTTCGTATTTGTAATATTTAAACTCCTCTATTTCTGTTTTTTCAAGTTTGTTTATTTCGTCGTAAATAGCCTCCAGTTTTTCGTTATCGGTGGCTCTAAAATACTTTCCTCCGGTTACTTTTGCAATATCTTTTAAGAGGTCTTCGTCAATTTCAACCTGCCGCATGCCATATCTAAAGGAACCGTCACTGTTATAGGCTACGGGAGAAAGGGCATTGCCGTTTGTGCCCAAACCAATGGTGTAGGTTTTAATGCCAAACTCAATAGCAAGGTCTGCAGCGGTCTGCGGTTCTATAAAACCGGAATTGTTTACCCCATCCGTCAATAAAATAATGATCTTACTGGATGCTTTGCTTTCTTTTAGGCGATTTACCGAGGTGGCCAGACCCATACCTATAGCGGTACCATCGTTTAGTTGGCCGTACGTAATTTCACGCAGTGCCCTTAGAACAATAGATTTGTCGCTTGTTATGGGTGTTTTCGTGTAACCTTCACCTGCGTAGGCAACCAAACCAATACGGTCATTGGGTCGTTCCTTAATAAATTCTGCCGCAACATCTTTTAGGGCGGCCAAGCGATTGGGCTTAAGATCCCTTGCCAACATACTGGAAGAGACATCTATGGCCATAACAATATCTATACCCTTGGTAGTTTTTGTTCGCGTTGATATATCCTCGGTTTGTGGTCTCGCCATCGCTACGATTATAGCCGTTAAGGCCAATAACCGAAGTAAAAACAACAAAGGCTTTAATTTTGGGAGGAAACCGGTATTCGCAAAGCCCTTTATCGTGGGAATTTTTAATGAGGCTACCTGTTCCTTACGCTTGTAAAAATACCATAGCACGGCCAGTGGAAGCAGTAATAGCAACCAAAAAAATTCCGGATTTGCGAATGATATATTATCCAACATCTATAATTCTGTTTTTACTTCTACCGAGCCTAAAATTCTATCTACTATTTCTTGGGCATAGGTGTCGCCTTCTAGCCAGTTTATAATAATTTGCTGTTGAAAACCCTTGCCTCCAAAAAGCAAAATGCTATACTCTCCGTCTACCAATTCCTTGGATTCCGGAACGGGAAACTTACCGCTACCAAAAACTTTTATGCCCTTTACACCTGTAACCGTGGTAAATTCTTCTTGCTTGGTTATGATATTTTTTGCCCCTTGTTTTTCTAAGTTCTGAATAAAAGCTTCAATGGATTTGTTGAATTCAGGTTCCACTTCCTGTGTTAGTGTTGTAGATGTGGTACCCACTGTAAAAAACCCTTCATCATTTCTGTACATGAACATTTGAAGGTCTTTTATGTTGGCCTTCATATCTGGTGTAAGCTTCGTCTCCTGTCTTTTAAGAACTTGGGGTGTTTCTAGGCTAATGGGAGGATAACCGTAGGAACTGGATACCCAATCCCCTTCCAGTAATTCTTTTGTAGGATGGCCCAAAACGGTGTCTTTAACATATGTGAATCCATAATAGGCAGTAGCTGCTATCCCTGCAATTAAAAGTGCCCCAAAAATAGCTAAACTGGCGTAGACAATCTTTTTCTTTTGCTTTTTCTTTTCGAGTTCTTCTTTGTATTCTTCCTGCTCCATTAATTCTTCAACCGTAGGTTCGGGAAGGGCCTCGTGTGTTTTATGAACTATTTGCTCAATGGATTGGCGGTGTTGTTCTGCTACTGAGGTATCTGGTTTTGATTTTGCGAACTTTACTAAATCAGCAGTCTGAAGAATGCGTTTGAACTGTTGAAGTGTATCGTTGTCTATTTTTAGCTCTCCAGCGTCCCTTAACAGTTCCAGTTTGGTAATAAGTTCGTCCGTGGTACTCTCCAAGGCAGAAACATGTACATCTTCTTCTAGGTAGGAGCGGACAATATCGGTTAGTTCGGAGTAATAGGCCTTATACTCATCTTGAATGAGGTACTTGGACTTTTCTAAGTTTTTAAGTTCTAGTATGGCCCGGTCGTAAGGGGGTAGAAGTGCTACTTTTTCTTCTTCCGTTAACGGTTTTTTTCTAAAGAAAAACCAATAGACCAAAGCTCCTATAAGCAATAGAACTAGAAGTATGCTTAAAAAGATTTTCCATAGGTGCGAGTTGCTTTTTTCAACCTCTATTAGCGGTTTAATGTCGTACATCTTTTGCGCTAAGGTGTCTACGGCTACGTTGGCTACGTTTATGACTTGGGTAGAATCGGTCAAGAAACCTTCTCCGTTAATTTCTATGCGCTGTGCAGGTACTTTGTACGAGCCGGAATCAAACTGAGTAAGAGCGTAAATCTTCTGCAGGGTCATACGGTCGTTCTTACGTGTGGTATCCGTGGCAAACGCCTCTACCGTTTCTAAAGGGGAAAAGGTTTGCCCTTCCGGAAAGATGACCTGTGCAGTGGTATCCGCTTCAACTGTAACCGTAAATTTTATCTGCTCACCAATTTTTATAGAGGTGGTATCAACAGCGGTGTGAACCTTGGGTTTAGTTTGTGAAAAAGCAGAAAAACCTATGCATAGAACGCATAGTAAAAAGCATCGTTTTAAAAGCGATGTAGAATTGTTTTTAGAGTTTATAAAGTATTTTTTTAGCATTAACCTCTTCGCTTAAAATAACCCAATAATTTTTTCACATAACTTTCATCTACCCTACAGCTTAGGACACCACAGCCAGATTTGGTAAACGTTTCCTGAAAATAATCTACCCGTTGCTGGTAGTAAGCCCCATAAGCCCTTCGTACACTTTTAGACTGTGTGTTCACTAGGCTTATTTTTCCCGTTTCCGCATCTTGCATCTGTACCATACCTAAATTGGGGATGCTTTCTTCGCGCTCGTCGTAGACCCGTATACCTGTAAGATCATGCTTGTTGCCCGATATTTTCAGGGTCTTCTCATAATCCTCCGCTATAAAATCCGATAGTACAAAAACTATGGCCTTTTTCTTCATTACGCTACTGAGAAACTTAAGGGCTTCGGCAACATTGGTCTTATTGCTTTTGGGCTTGAACTCTAATAGTTCCCGTATAATACGTAGTACATGACTCTTTCCTTTTTTAGGGGGAATGTAAAGTTCTATCTGATCGGAAAAAAGAATAAGACCGGCCTTGTCATTGTTCTGCATTGCAGAAAACGCCAAGGTAGCCGATATTTCTGTAATGACGTCTTTCTTGAATTGGTTGCTTGTTCCAAAAAGTTCGGACCCACTTACATCTACCATGAGCATCATAGTGAGCTCACGTTCTTCCTCAAAAACTTTAATGTAAGGTTCATTGTAGCGAGCGGTAACGTTCCAGTCAATATTACGGACATCATCGCCAAATTGGTACTGGCGTACCTCACTAAAGGTCATACCGCGCCCTTTAAACGTAGAGTGGTATTCCCCGCCAAATATATGATCGGACAGACGGCGCGTCTTAATCTCGATCTTCCGTACTTTTTTTAGTAACTCTTTAGTATCCATTTCTCAGCAAACAGTTTTCAGCAAGCAGTTTTCAGTGGTAGCGACAAGACGTCAATTACTACCGACAACATCTGCCAACCGCCCACCTTTTAAGGTACTTCGATCTCGTTAACAATCTTGTTGATGATTTCCTCGGAAGTAATATTCTCTGCCTCCGCCTCATAAGTAATACCTATTCTGTGGCGCAATACATCGTGAACAACAGCTCTAACGTCTTCAGGAACTACATAGCCCCTTCTTTTAATGAACGCGTAACATTTTGCCGCGGTGCCCAAATTTATACTACCCCTTGGTGAAGCACCAAAACTAATTAATGGTTTTAAATCTTCAAGGTTATATTTTTCAGGGTACCTGGTGGCAAAAACTATATCAAGGATATATTTCTCTATTTTTTCGTCCATATACACCTCACGAACGGCATTTTGGGCACTTAGAATTTGTTCTATGCTTACTACGGGGTTTACTTTGTCATAAGCCCCAAGTAGATTTTGGCGCATAATCATCTGCTCCTCGTTCAGTTTGGGGTAGTCAATAACGGTCTTTAGCATAAAACGGTCAACCTGCGCTTCCGGTAAAGGGTAAGTTCCTTCTTGTTCTACCGGGTTTTGCGTTGCCATAACCAAAAACGGTTTGTCTAGAGTAAAAGTCTCATCCCCAATGGTAACTTGTTTTTCTTGCATGGCCTCCAAAAGCGCGGACTGCACTTTGGCGGGAGCACGGTTAATTTCATCCGCGAGGACAAAATTTGCGAAAATCGGACCTTTCTTAATAGAAAAATCGTTCTCTTTCATGTTATAGATAAGCGTACCCGTTACATCAGCAGGTAAAAGGTCCGGTGTAAACTGAATTCTGCTAAAACTACCTTTAACGGCTTTGGAAAGCGTATTAATAGCCAAGGTTTTTGCTAGACCCGGAACACCTTCCAACAAGATGTGGCCTTTGCCTAGTAAACCAATAAGCAATCTTTCGACCATGTGTTTTTGGCCAACGATCACTTTGTTCATTTCTAATATTAATAGGTCGATAAATGCACTCTCCTGTGCAATTTTTTCGTTTACCGCATTAATATCTACCGTAGTATTTTCTTCCATATTTCGTTACAAATTTTGGTTCGGGCCGGTTGTTATTAAACAGGCATGCAAATTGAAAATTAATTAGCTGCTAGGCTGTTAACGATTGGTTAAAAAAAATAGAGAAGCCCTATTTTTATGAAGTTTTTAAGGGATTTCTTTTTAATTTAACCGCTCTATGCAAAAGAACAATTTTTATTCCAAAGTTATAGCAGGAACTATGACTTGGGGCAGTTGGGGGAAAGGTTTTTCTAAATCCAGTATGATCGATGTAATGACACACTGCGTTGAAAATGGGATAACAACCTTTGATCATGCCGATATATATGGGGGTTACACTACCGAAGAGGATTTTGGAAATGCATTCAAAGATGCTGGTATTGACCGAGAAAAGGTTCAATTTATTTCTAAATGTGGAATTCAATTGGATGCCGAGGCCCGAAAAAACCATGTAAAACATTACAATTACGATACGGAATACATCATTTGGTCCGCAGAACAATCACTTAAAAAGCTAAATACCGAATATCTAGATATGCTTTTGGTGCACAGACCTAGCCCGTTAATGCATCCTGAGGCCATAGCCAAAGCAATTTCCAAACTTAAGAAACAAGGTAAGGTAAAAAGTTTTGGGGTTTCTAATTTCTTTCCTTCCCAAATTGCACTCATAGAATCAGTCATCCCTATAGAAGGTAATCAAGTAGAGTTTTCCTTAACAGAGAACAAAGTAATGTATGACGGTACCTTAGATGATGCTTTGGCCAATAAGAGAATGGCTATGTCCTACAGTCCTTTGGGTTCTTATTTTAGAAAAGATGATGAGGTTTCTAAACGGATAAAAAAGGCCATGATTCCTATGTCGGAGAAGTATGAAGCTACAGTAGACCAATTGCTTTTGGCCTGGGTAATGAGGCACCCTTCTAACGTATTCCCAGTTGTGGGTACAGCTACCAAATCTAGACTATCAGCAGCTTTAGAAGCAACAAAGATTGAAATGGATAAAACCGATTGGTTTATTCTTTTGGAAGCCGCCAATGGTTATGAAGTTCCTTAAAAATAGATGTTATGAAAAAGACCGTATTAATAACAGGAGCCACTAGTGGTATTGGCCGTGCAACGGCAATTCTTCTTGCCGTTCAGGGGTTTAAGTTGGTGCTTTGTGGAAGAAGACAGGAACGTTTGGATGCTCTTGAATTTGAGTTGAGTAAAAACTGTGAAGTGGCAACACTTAATTTTGATGTACGCGATAAAGATACCGTACTTGAACGTATAGCTTCATTGCCGGAAAAATTTTCCAATATTGATGTGTTAATTAATAATGCGGGCAATGCGCATGGTCTAGATCTTATTGATGAAGGAAATATTGAGGACTGGGATGCTATGCTTGATATTAATGTTAAGGGGTTGTTGTACGTCTCCAAAGCTGTCATTCCCCAAATGGTAAATAAGAGGTCTGGCCACATTATAAATATCGGGTCAACTGCGGGTAAGGAAGTATATCCTAAAGGCAATGTGTATTGTGCAAGTAAACATGCTGTAGATGCGCTCACCAAGGGAATGAGAATGGATCTTAATCCATACGGGATCAAGGTTGGGGCTGTTAATCCGGGAGCCGTAGAAACGGAATTCAGTAATGTGCGCTTTAAAGGAGATGATGCTAAGGCAGATTCAGTCTACGATGGGTTTGATCCACTAAAAGCAGCGGATATTGCCGAAATTATTCACTTTGTAGTTACTAGACCTTATCACGTAAATATTGCAGATTTAATTGTAATGCCCACTGCGCAAGCATCGGCTACTATATTGAACAGGTCGTTATGATCAATAAACGCCTCCTTGTAAAAAATCTGCTAGCTCATAATGACGAGAACAGTTTTTATGACAAGAAGCGTTTTATCTCTATTGGGGAGAAAGAGGGTAAGGCAAAATTCTTAAAACATGTTTGTGCCTTGGCGAACAGCAACCCTAAAAACAATTCGTTTATAGTTATTGGAGTAGAGGACGAGGATAATAAAATTGTTGGGGTAGATTTTTTTGATGATAGTAAGATTCAGAACCTGGTAAATGCTTATCTGGATAACCCACCGTTAATTTCCTATGAGAATATTCCTTTTCCAAATTTGCGAGAAGGTAAAGTTGTAGGTCTGGTTACCATACTTTCTAACGGAAAGGTGTGTGCCTTGCGCAAGAATATTTGGAAATATTACGGCGGAATGGTTTTCTTTCGTGAAGGGAGTATTAGTATGCCAAAAGCATACGGTGTAGTGCTCCAAGATATAAATTCTAGCACGGTTGCAACGATAGAGCAGCATGCAAGGAACAATATAGAATTGACACTAGATGGGGTAATAGATTTTATTAATAACCGCCATAAAAACCTGAATAGTGACTATAAAGTTTTTAAAGAGCAATTTGTAGTCTGCTGGGCGGGAAATAAGAAAACGGTCAAAAATAACGTCTATTTTTCTCGGGTAGATATTGAATTGATCAACGAGCAGGTAAAACTTTTTTATTCGGCATTAGATGAAATTAGTATTGCCTATAACGATGACTCGTTTACTATGATAGAGTATGTTCAGCTTGGGCTGGGTGCCAAACAGAGGTATTTTCAATTGGAAAAAGTAGTGATCCATTTTTTTGATAATGGGACTTATAAGATTGAAAGCGACCTAATTTTTGAACCTCCAAAGTACAATAAGAAAAACCTATTCCACATCTGGAACGCCAATAACGCCCTTCTGGGTAAAATTCAGAAAAATATAGAGCTAAAACCTTCTGAAAAAATAGATTTAAAACATCTGCCAGATAGCTATCTCATCTGTTATTTAAACGGTTTTGAAGAGGCCAAAGAGCAAATGGAGGTGGCCCGTAGATTATTGAAAAAGAATTACCCTAAGGTCTATCTTGGTATAAAAGAGGCCCTTAGAATCTTAAGAAAGGTTAGGTATAATTAAAAAAAATGTTCAATTCTTGAATACGGTGTCATAATCAGGTAAAGAAGGAATAGCACCATAACCTGTTGTAGTAATTGCACCGGCCCTGTTGGCAATTGATACCATCTCTACCAGTTGATCATAATCCGATAGGATAAGGTGAGGGTCCCCTATATTGGCAATTTGGTATAAGAGACAACCAATAAAAGCATCGCCGGCCCCGGTAGTGTCAACAGGCGATACACTTATGCTTTCTACCGTAGTTTTTTTGTCTACTGAACTTACTAAAGTGCCGTTTCCGCCTAAGGTAACACATATGGTAGGGCATCCTATTTCATGTATAGCGTTGCAGGCACGTTCCAAGTCCGACTCCCCTGAAATTAATTGAGCCTCTTCCTCACTGAATTTACACAGATGGGATTTTTCAATGAACCTCATACATTTTTTAATAAAGGCTTCTTCTTCCCCTTTCCAAAGGTCTTCCCTAAAATTAGGGTCAAAACTGATAAATGCATTTTGCGTTATGGCATCAAATAAATAGCGGTCATAGGATTCCTCAAGACCACCGCCTAAGAACCCCGTTGCCGCACCAAAGTGAGCAATATTACCTTTTAGCTGCTTTTTTAAAGAGGAGTCATACTTTAGCTTTTTGTCCGCGCCCCGGCTAAAAACAAAGTCGCGTTCACCATCTTCTGCTAATGAAACAAAAGCCATAGTCGTAAAGGTTTTAGAGCGTTGTGCTAGTGAAATGTCAACCCTGTTTTCTTTGAGCACATTCAAGAGGAATGTTCCAAAAGGATCATTGCCCACTGCACCTATAAATTGACCTTTACCTCCTAGTTTAGAAATGGCGCAGGCTACGTTTGCAGGTGCACCTCCAGCTTTTTTGGTGAATTCTTTAGCTCTGGAAAGGTCATTGCCTTGCTTTATGGCTACAAAATCTATAAGTAACTCTCCTATGCAGTATATGGTTTTCATTGGTTCCGATGGATTGATTAAACTGGCGCTGACAAATGCAATTACTACACTTTACAATATACTGGTCCAGTCTTAAATTAACTCTCTAAGTAAAAAGTTAGTAAATTTCATGAGGTGCTTCCTCTTGTTTAAGAAAGGTAACAAAATCAAAATTAAATATTTTGTTTCTATGTTATAAATTATTTAGAAGACCATTATATAAATGTTTGTGCTAAACAAAAAAGCCACTTAATTTAATAAGTGGCTTTGTAGTTGTTATTGGTGTAATAGATTAGTAACCGGGATTTTGGGAAATATTTGGGTTTTGGTCTATTACATTCTGTGGAATAGGGCTCATGTATTGACGAGGTTCAAATTTAGGTGTAAACTTTACTTCTGGCTCAACACTGTATGTCCAAACTCCTGAATTATCTGAAGGAACTGTGTTTCTAATAACCATGTTATGTCTGGCAACACCCATTGTTTCTTCTTGTTGCATTAGGCGTTTGTTATCATAATAGCGCTTGTTTTCAAAACAAAGTTCAACTCTGCGTTCGGTATGTATGGCATCCCTCATTTCGTCTTGGCTTAGCCCAGCGGGAAGATCAGGAAGGTCAGAACGGTTCCTGATTTTATTAATAGCGTCGTACACAGTTTGGTCCGGACCAACGGCTTCGTTTTGAGCCTCGGCATAATTCAGTAGAACTTCTGCGTATCTATAAAAAAGATCGTTCTGACCGCTGGCGTCGTTACCGGGTGCCGCGTCAGGATTCAAACGTTTTTTTTGGTAGTATCCAGAATCACCCACATCGGTTGAACCTGCAAGGTCTATCTGGTTGGTTTTATCGGGGTTGGTGTAAGTTTCATCAATTCGGGTATAAATGATATCTTCTTCTGGCATCCAATCCAATTTGTAAGGAGCTCCATCATAAACAATGAAATCATAGAATCTTTTTTCCCTATTTTCATATGGGTTTTGAGGATCATACCCAGAAGTGGGGTCGGTTATCGGTTTTCCGTTTGCCATGGCAAATTGATCTACAATCTCCTGGGTAGGGTTGTAGTTTCCCCAAGTCATATATTGGCCTAATACATAGGTGGGGCCCCCACGCCTTTCATAATTGGACCCCATGCCGCTAATGTTCGCAACGATTTGTCTGTCCCAAATTACTTCTGAATTGTATTCATTAGATGCTCTCCATAAATTGGGAAGGTCATCGAACAAATCGTAAATACCACCGTATTCATCTATGAATTTTTTATTGGTGGCAGCGGCGGTCGCCCATCTATTGGGGTCTGCGGTTGCAAAGTGAACAAAATTTTCTGTATCCGGTAAATAGCTAGAGCCACTATTGAATAAGGGGCTGGCGCCAAATAGCTCAATCCACCCTTTTAGAGCCAATGCTGCACCTAAAGTTGCTCTACCGGCATTTGGATCTCCGTTGTTATATTTTATTTCCAAATGGCCATTATCAACTATACTACCCAACTCATTGACTATAAAGTTGAAGGTTTCTTCAAAAGTGGCTCTAGGGATGAGTAGTTCTTCTTCCGTCATTGTATTTCTGTCCAATGGTTCGGTTAGAATTGGGAGACCGCCTATATGCATAAAAAATTCGCTGTAGAAATATGCTCTTAGAAACCGTAACTCATCTATACGTTGATTGTAATATTCTGGTGTAAAATTTTCTTTGTTGGCTTCCAGTTCTTTTAACCCTGTATTGCTTTTTCTGACCTTTTCAAAAAATTTCTCCCATGTATATCCGTTGGTAGGCCCATAAGTTCCTCCCCATGGGCTATCATTACTTGAGCCCGGAGCTTGGCAAATGCCTTGCCTCCAGTTAGATGCTGTGTAATAGTGACTGATGTTATAATCGTCCGTATAATAGTCCAGTTGTTCGGCCAGGGTACATATGCGAGGTATTTCACTATACACATCATTGACAAAGATATCGGCGTTACCTTCGGTCTGCCATTGGGTTTGATCCGTAAGTTTGGACTTGTTTTCGTTTTCCAAAAATTCTTCGGAATCGCACGAAAAAGATAGTGTTATAAGCAGTAGACAGGCTGCCTTAAAATAATTTATATTATATAAGTATTTCATGATTTCTATAAGTTTTTGATTAGAAGGAAATATTCATTCCGAATGCCAATGATTTCATTATTGGGTAGGAATTTTCGCGATCATCATATCCCAGTTCAGGGTCAATAAAATCTAACTTGCTTATGGTAAATAGATTTTGAGCCGTAAGTGTAAAACCAATTGAGGAAACATTCAGCTTTTCAGTTATGGTTTGAGGCAGTGAATACCCTAGAGAGGCCGTTTTTAAACGAAGGTAGCTTGTATCTACAATCCAAAAATCTGAATCTTGGGTGTTATTGGAATAAGGAGATGGCGTAGCTCTTGGGTATCTGGCGCCTTGGTTATCTGGAGTCCATCTATTGTTAAAGTATTCGTAGGAAGTATTACTTCCGTTATTTGCAAATGGGGAAGTCAAGAATGTCTGAATATTTATATCAGAACCTGCAGTTCCTTGAAAGAACAAAGACAGGTCAAAACCTTTATAGCTTACGGAAGAGTTTAGTCCGTACGTTGTAGAAGGGTAAACAGGTTTTCCAATAACAGTTTGGTCATTAGAATCTATTTTTCCATCAGGAACACCGTCTGGGCCACTCAAATCTGCATACCTTACATCTCCTGGGTGTAAGTCTCCAAATTGCTCAACATTATATCCGTCTGTTGCGTTTATAATACCATCGTTATTAATGTCGTCCGCAGTAGAAAATAAACCTAAAGATTTATAGCCATAGGGAGTGCCAAATGGTCTTCCAACTTTAGTTCTGTTAGGATTGTCACGTTCGGCATCACTTTGGAAAACCTCGATCATATTGTTTTCAGAATAGCTCATGTTCGCATTTATGGAAAGTTGTAGGCCATTATCCCATTGTTTTTGCGTTCCAATACTAAACTCAAAACCGTCATTGTTCATTTCTCCTTTGTTTTCTTGAGATAGGGCAAGGCCGTATTCAACAGGCAAAGTCACCTGAGGCGTTAAAAGCATACCTGTTCGGTCTTCATGAAAATAATCGAATTCTACGTTAAGTAGTCCATTGTACATGGTAAGGTCAAAACCAATATCTAATTTTGTGGAGATTTCCCAAGTAATATTAGGGTTTGGTTCATTTTCAATTTTAGATCCCTGAACTAAAACACCGTTGCCATAGGCATAGGCATTCCCTCGTAAATCATATCCGGCGAGGTATTGAAAGTCCGCAAGCTCGTCATCAATATAAGGAAGGTTTCCTGATTTACCCCAAGAACCTCTTAACTTTAAGTTGTTTACGTTGTTTACGTTTTGCATGAATTTCTCTTCTGAGATACGCCATGCACCGGAAAAGGCGGGAAAATAGCCCCATCTGTTTCCGGGAGCAAAAGAATAGTGTCCGTCATACCTACCTGAGGCCTCAAAAATATACTTGTTTTTATACGTATATCCTAAGCGGTATACATAACCAAGCTCAGAAGCGGTATTAGAAGATCCTTCATTATCGTAATCCAACTTGTCTGAACTACCCAGACTTAACTCGTCTATCTCAATGGCAAAATTGTTCCTTCTTGTGTTAAAGTAGTCGCCTTTGGTTTCTCTGGCTTCTGCTACGAACAATCCTGATATGGCATGATCACCTATTGTTCTATTATAATTTATATATCCTTGGTAGGTGAACTTCTTTAGTCTTTCATTTTTTAACTGAAGCCAAGTGTATGGAGCACCGTTGCCTTCTTGTAAAGAAATGGCTTCTGTATATGTGTAAGGTTGTTGTGTTAGGTCTATATTATGGTATTTATAAGGAACGTGCCAAAGTTTGTCGTTTCCTTGTTCATTATCAAAACTAAAAACACCTTTAACGCTAAGGCCTTCTATAAAGGGTAATTGTTGTTCTAGGTATACGGAACTAAGCAGAGTATTATCTTCTTCTCTATTGTAACCATCTGATCTTAACACTCCAACTGGAGTGTTCGCAGAAGATTCTCCCCACTTGTCTCCTTCCGGGTAAAGTAAGGTTTGGGTAGGGACAAATTTGTAGAAACTCCGCATGAGGTGGGTTGGTGTTTCATCGGCATCAATTCCATCCGTGTTTTCAATTGTGCCAAGTAGTGACATACCTACTTTAGTATTGGCGCTTAAATTTGCATCTATATTAAGATTGTACGAGTATCTCTTGTATCCTAATGGTTCAAAAATACCGCTTTGGTCATAATAGCCTAAGCCGGCATGATATTGAATATTTTCTGTTCCTCCGCTTATTTCAGCATTGGTAATTTGAATACCTGAATTTTTCTTGAATATTTCTGGAAAATTTGCATCGGGATACCGGTAAGGATCTTGTTTATGTAAGGAAGGGTAATTAGCAATTAAATCCGGATCATTTGGAGGAGTAGTTCCATCAGGGTTTAAGTTAAAATAACCTTCGTTCTGCAGCGCCATATAGTCTTGTGCGTTCAGCATTTCAGGAAGGTAGGTAGGTTTTTGAAAAGCATACGAAGTGTTAATACTAACAACGGGCTTTCCCGATTTTCCTTTTTTCGTGGTTATTAATATTACCCCGTTAGAGCCACCAATACCAAATGGTGCCACGGCTGCGGCATCTTTTAGAACAGTTATAGTCTCAATAACGCTGGGGTCAATTTGACCAATGTTATCTCTTCTAATACCGTCTACTACAACCAAAGGTTTGTTGTTTCCT
Organism: Zobellia sp. B3R18; assembly: GCF_018860715.1. Lineage (NCBI taxonomy): Bacteria > Pseudomonadati > Bacteroidota > Flavobacteriia > Flavobacteriales > Flavobacteriaceae > Zobellia > Zobellia sp. B3R18. The sequence continues at coordinate 1,378,716 of NZ_JAHKQG010000011.1, forward strand.
GTAGTTACAATACCTCTAATATGGATATCAGGGTTGTCGTTACCGGGTGTACCTCCATTAGGTCGCATGCTTACCCCGGCCATTCTACCCGCAAGCGATTGTGAAATATTCGCAGCAGGTACTTCGGCAATTTCAGCACCTTTCAGCGTGCTAATGGCCCCAGTAACCGTAGCTCTTTTTTGGCTGCTGTAACCTACTACTACAATTTCATCAAGGGCGGCCGCATCGGTCTCCATTGTTACTTCTACAGAAGTTTTATCCGTAAAATCTATTTCCTTGGTTTTATAACCAATGTAAGAGATGCTCAAAATATGTTGATCACCTTCTGCTTGTAAAGTAAAGTTACCGTCAAAATCAGACGTTGTGCCTACCGTGGTTCCTTTTAAGACAATACTAGCACCAGGCAGAGGTTCTCCTAAGTCGTCATAAACGGTTCCTGAAATGGTTGGTTGTTGTAGGGGATTTTCATTTTCTGTAATTTCTGCATTTGCGTTTAAGAGTGTTAATAGGCAAATGGCCGTGGCTAATATTTTCTTTGGTCCCCTGACCAAAGAATTAACCGCAGAGAATAGTAGTTCCTCTTTGTTTTTCATGTTGAGAAGTTTTTTGTTGTGAAAGGTTAATTGAGTATCAAGGTCATAAACGTAGTTAAAATCCTAAGATTTATGAAAAAATTATGCAAAAAATTTCAGACTTTGCAAAAATTTGCATAATTCAATTGTCATTGTGACAATTTAGGCTTAGGTAGGTTGGTTGAATGACGACACAACTCTAAATTAACTAATCCAGTCCTACAAACTCTCTGTTAAATTGCCCACCCCTTCTTTGTCCCTTTTAAAGAAATCCACTACCTTATTACAAATTTTTAATAACTAGAGAAATGGATTTGTTCAACGAAATAAAAAAGAAGCTTAGTCACGAGTTTATAGATATTATAGAGTGGCTAGACAATACCAATGACACCATTGTTCATCGTTTTGAACGTTATCAAAATGAAATTAAGAACAACGCTAAACTTATAGTACGGGAGGGGCAGACGGCTGTTTTTATTAATGAAGGTCAGTTGGCCGATGTTTTTAAGCCCGGGACGTATACACTTAATACGCAAAACTTACCCATTCTAACCACGTTGAAAGGATGGAAATATGGTTTTGATAGTCCGTTTAAAGCTGAGGTCTATTTTGTGAACACCCATTTGTTTACCGATGAAAAATGGGGCACCAAGAACCCGGTAATGTTAAGTGACGAACGCTTCGGTCTGGTTGAAATACGGGCTTTTGGAACGTATAGTTTTAGGATCGGTGACCCAGGTAAATTTGTAGTAGATGTAGTAGGAACCGATGGTAATTTTACCAATTACGAAGTAAATGAACATCTTAAAAGTTTAATCGTTACCCGTTTTACGGATACGGTAGGGGAAGCCAATTTACCTATAGAGCTTTATGCCGCTAATACTACTGAACTTTCGGAAACCTGCCAAGAGGTAATGCAACCGGAATTTGGAAGAGTAGGTATAGAATTGGAGCGTTTCTATATTGAAAACGTGTCAATGCCGGAAGAGCTTAAAAAGGAGATTTTTGAGTACAGCAGACTGGATAAGTTGGATATGGTAAAGCTTTCACAATTTAAAGCGGCCAAAGCAATGGAGGCAGCGGCCAAGAATGAGGGCGGTACCGCTGGGGCAGGCATGGGAATGGGAATGGGTTTTGTGCTTGCGCAACAAATGGGCAATATGATGAACCCGCAAGCTACCCAGCAACCTTTTGGAGGACCGGCACCATCCGCTTCGGTTCCACCGCCAATGCCGGTTCAGGTTCAATATTATTATGCTGCCAACGGCCAGCAGAACGGACCTGTTCCTTTTGATAAATTAAAGGAGCTTTTTGCCAGTAGGACCATAAATAGGGATTCATTGGTGTGGAAGCAGGGCATGCAAAACTGGACAGCCCTAAAAGAGGTGGAAGAATTAAAATCTTTTTTAGGGGGGAATACGCCTCCACCGCTACCAACTAATAGTTAAATGATTTTTGTCTCCTGTTGGATGCCATCTTTCCAAAATAGAGGAACTGATTAATGGAAGAAGAAATAAAACAATCGGAACATAAAAAGCCATGTGCCAATTGTGGTGCCGAATTGAAGTTTAAACCAGGCTCACATCAATTAAAATGTGAATATTGTGGGTATGAGGAGTTCATAGAACGGGCCAAAAGCAGTTTTGAAGAGCTAGAGCTAGAGCACTATCTTAAAGTGGTAGGCGAGAATGCGTATACAGAAACTATTGATGTTTTACATTGTAAGAATTGCGGAGCCAACCAACGTGTTGAAGAAAACTACAAGTCTCTTAAATGTATCTATTGTAGTGAACCTTTGATTCTTGAGGACATTGAAAAAGAGGGGTGGATCGTACCCGGCGCACTTGTTCCTTTTCAGATTGATGCAAAAAGGGCCAAATCTATCTTTAAGACTTGGGTGGGTAAAATTTGGTTTGCGCCCAATAAGTTAAAACGGGCTGCACTTGATCCGGAAGGGTTGCACGGCCTTTATTTACCATATTGGACTTTTGATGCTGATCTACATGCCAAATACCAAGGGCAAAGAGGTGATTATTATTACGAAACACAGCGGGTGAAGACCAAAAATGGAACGCAAACCCGTCAAGTTAGAAAAACAAGGTGGTCGTCTGCATCGGGTGTAGTACAGGGTTTTGTTGATGATATACTCATTAATGCATCGGAAAAGAAAAGAAGGGATATCCCCGCTAAGATTGCATTTTGGAATGTAAAGGAATTGGTGCCGTTCAATTCAAAATATTTATCAGGCTTTGTAACGGAAAAATATACCGTTTCCTTAAAAGAAGGCCATCACTCATCCTTTCAAAAAGCAAAACAAATAGCCAATACATGGATTCGTAAAGATATTGGGGGCGATACCCAAAGAATTTCTCATGCAGATATAAAGCTGGCCAATGAAACGTTTAAACACGTTTTACTCCCCGTCTATATTAGCTCTTATCGCTATAACAATAAAGAATACAATTTTTATATCAACGGGCAAACCGGGGAATTAAGTGGTACAAGACCCTACTCTTTTTGGAAAATATTCTTTTTGATACTTTTTGTCCTTGCCATAATTATGATAATTACGATTTTTGCACAATGAGAACATTGGTAATAGGTGATATTCACTCTGGCTTAAAAGGGTTGAAACAATTACTCGAGAGGGGAAAGGTAACCCCAAAGGATAAACTTATTTTTTTAGGCGATTATGTAGATGGTTGGAGCCAGGCCGTAGATACGGTTAATTTTCTGATCGGTTTACGTAATACACATAATTGCACATTTATACGGGGCAATCATGATGAGCTTTGTCTGGAGTGGTTGAGAGATGGTAAGGACAACCCCCTTTGGTTGCAGCACGGAGGAGGGGCTACATTGGCTTCTTATGGAAAGGCGGATAAAGCAACCAAAGAAAGCCATATTCTTTTCTACCAGAGCCTTGAAAATTACTATTTGGATGCTAAGAACAGGTTGTTTTTACATGCTGGATTCACTAACTTAAAAGGGGTTGAGCATGAGTATTTTAAACAAACTTTTTACTGGGACCGAACGCTGTGGGAGTTGGCAAGATCATTGAACCCAAATCTAGAAAAAACCGATGCACATTACCCAAAACGATTGGCGCAGTACAAGGAGGTTTTTATTGGGCATACACCTATTTCCAAAACTGGACCTGCGGAACCAAGACAGGCGGCCAATATATGGAATGTAGATACCGGAGCGGCATTTAAAGGGGCACTATCAATGTTAGATGTTGATACCAAGGAAGTTTGGCAAAGTGAACCTTTGCACACCTTATATCCCAACGAACCGGGTAGAAATTAAAATAGCTGGGTAATTTTTATAATTTCACTAGATAATTAACGATCTTTACAAAAAACAGGAATATGTCCGAAAAGAACATAAGATTAGAGGTAATGCAGGCCATTGAGCCGCAGGTGGATGGATTTATGGAGTCTTTTCTCATAAAGCCAGAGGACATTTGGCAACCGAGTGATTTTTTGCCCGATTCAGAAAATGACGGTTTTTTAGAGGCAGTTAAAGAACTTAGGGGTGAATCCAAAGAGTTAGGTTATGATTTTTGGGTAACCATGGTAGCAGATACCATTACGGAAGAAGCCCTACCAACTTACGAGTCTTGGCTTATGGATGTTGAAGGTATAGATCAACATGGGCCAAATAAGAAAAATGGTTGGTCTAAGTGGGTTAGGGCCTGGACGGCCGAAGAAAATCGTCATGGAGATGTTCTTAATAAGTATTTGTACTTGTCAGGAAGGGTTAATATGCGCGAAATAGAGATTACCACACAACACTTAATTTCCGATGGTTTTGATATTGGTACGGATAGAGACCCATATAAGAACTTTGTTTATACATCTTTTCAAGAATTGGCTACCAATATTTCTCACAAAAGGGTAGGTCAAATGGCCAAGAAAAAGGGCAATGCTCTTTTGGGCAAGATGTGTACCATTATTGCGGGAGATGAAATGCGCCACCATTTAGCATATAGAGAATTCGTGAAAACCATTTTTGGTGAAGACCCATCAGGTATGATGCTGGCTTTTGCAGATATGATGAAGAAGAAAATTGTTATGCCGGCCCACTTTTTACGGGAGTCCGGTGGTACGGTGGGTACGGCGTTCGAGAACTTTTCTAATTGCGCACAACGTTTAGGGGTGTATACGGCGCAAGACTATGTAGATATCCTTAGAAAGTTGAATGCGTATTGGGAGCTTGATAATGTTAGAAGTCTTTCTGACGAAGCGGAAAAGGCCCGAGACTATTTAATTAAATTACCAGCAAGATTGGAGCGTATAGCCGAAAGAATGAAATTTCCTGAAGACCAGTATAAGTTTAAGTGGGTAGATGCTAATGGTATGATTTAGCAAAGCCTTCTTTGGGGATAAAAAAATCCGGTTCATTATTGAACCGGATTTTTTTTGCTTAAGTAGGTATATTTTGTTTTGTAGGTCAAGTTCCAATTTGGGATTGTTACTTGTTTCGGTTAAGCTCTAGAGTAGATTTGGGGTCAATACTATCACTTAATTACACTGTAAAACTAAGACAGTTTTCTCCACTGTATAAATTATTGTTGTAAACGTTAGGTATAGTGTTGTGAAAAATACAAGGAGTACAGTTTTACCGATGAACGGCCTATTTCCAATAAAAAACCCTCCGTTGAGGGAGGGTTGAAATACTAGTAAAAATTGAGATTATAATTTTCCGTGGTCATGCTCGTCTTGCCATCTGGCCAATTCCGCCCATTTGCCTTCATAGCACATTTTGGCTTGCATAGGCCATGATGCGGGGTCATGAATTTTATAACGGTCTCCGCCACCTTTAAGAACCTCTTGGCACCTGGCCACTGAAGTTTCGGATAAGGCTTTCCATGTTTTAATGCCTTCGGCCTGAAATAGCCCTTCAATTTTGGGGCCTATTCCTTCAACTACCTTTAAATCGTTTTCCTTAATGGTTTTGCCAATGGCGGCTTTTGCAGCAGCAGCGTCAAAAGGTATAAGTACGGGTTGTGGCGCCATGGCAACAGGGGCTACTGCTGCTGTTGCTCCTAAGGAAGAGGAAACATCAGGTTTATCCGGCATGGTCAACAGTTTTTGGTTGCACGCTTCAAGATCGGCCTTTAATTTCACATTCTTGTCATGGCAGCGTTTTAGCTCTTCAGAATTGTCTATTACTTTGGTATTTCCTTTGCCGATCAGATATCCTAGAATACCACAAATTACACCTACAAGAAGAGGGATTAGCCAGCACCAAATATTTATATTTCCTGATTCCATTTTAGTTCAATTTTAGTTGTTGATTATTTAATAGTAATTACGGTTCGTCTGTTTTTTGCCCTACCCTCTTCAGTGTCGTTGCTGGCAATTGGGTCTTTTGGGCCTTTTGAATCGGTCTGTATTCTGTTATCCAAAATCCCGTTCTTCATAAGATAAGCTTTGGCAAAATCCGCTCTATCTTGACCAAGTCTCAAATTTGTTTTACGACTACCTTGACTATCCGTGTAACCAATAATCTGACACTTGGCATTTTCAACCTTATCAAGATAGTGTGTAATGTCCGCTATTTTTTGCCGTTGCTCTTCCGATGGATTGATAGATGCTTCGGCAGTATCGAAATACAGGATTAGTGGGTTGGCCGTGATTTTATCATACAGGGCTTTTATTTCGTCTTCCGCATCTGCTGAGACCTCTTCAATATCGTAACCTATTGGTCCGCGGTAGATATCATTGTCCGCAACCATTCCATCCATTAATTTGCCGTTGGTGTTAATTTGTGAAGATGGAATTTCCTGAGAAACAAAGTAGTTCTTTACAGAATTTGCTCGGGCGAGACCTAGATTTGGAAAAGCTGAGTTATTTTTTTCGTCACTAGTATAGTAGCCGGTAATGTTCAAAATTTTAGTGTCATTATCGGTCATAAAGTTTTTAAGCCCAGGTAAGATTCCGTTTCTCACATTTTCTGAAACAGGTTCCAAATAGTTAGGCGAAGATGTGTTAAAATTGAAATTGTCTTCCGTAGAATAGGCAAAATCGCCATCGCTCAAAGCAAAGGGGTAGGAAGTTGCTTTTGGGGCAACTGGAGCTGGAGTCACTTGTTTTTCAGGTTCTTCATTTTGTGAGGCGATTGCTCCGCAATAGCTGCAACACGAAAAATAGAAATAGGTACCTACTATAATGGTAATGATAATACCAAGTAGGTAAAGAGTGGTGTTTTTCATAGTTAATGGGTTATAAGTGTTTAGGGTACAATGTATTAAAAAAAATAGAACTATTTCTAAATCTATTAAATTAATAGGTAAAGTACTACAAAAATTTCAATATGCATTATATTGGTAACAAACTCTATCATATTTGATGCTCTTTTTGTCGTTTTATCTCAAAATACTAGAAAGGATATAAATCACTGTAAATAAGCGGTTTGTAAATTGATTAGGTTGGTGGAGAAAGTGAAGCTGCCATCCAATACTATGGATGTTTTCTGATATTGGATTCAGGATATTTTTTTTAAGCCGTACCGATTATACAAGAAAACGAACAAGTTATAGGGGTATTCCATAGGCTCACACATAATCATTTTTTGAGTTGACCTAAGATAGATACATTTATAGGGCGAAGAAACAGGGACACTAAATGACACTAGTTATGAAAGATGAAATAGTAAAGGCAGCAACCTTTATTTGCATGTTCGTGGTCTTGGGGTTACAAGCACTCCTGCATGGAAGTTGGAAGGTACAAGAGATTGACACGTTAAGAAATGACCGAAATAAGATATAGAGGTCCAGAGAAAATTTTAATAATTTATTAAAATAGTTATTTGAGTTAGTGTTTTAAAAACCCGCTAATTTTTCGTTTGTCTATTCGGGGGAAGGGCAAATGATTAACGGCGGGTTTTCACATATAAAAAACACTTAAATCTTATAGATCAAATTTTATTCCCTGGGCCAAGGGAAGCTCAGTGGTGTAATTAATAGTATTGGTCTGCCTTCTCATATAAACTTTCCAAGCATCGGAACCGGATTCGCGACCACCGCCTGTTTCTTTCTCCCCACCAAAAGCTCCGCCAATTTCTGCTCCTGAAGTTCCTATGTTTACATTGGCAATACCACAATCACTACCCGCTACGGATAGAAAATGCTCCGCTTCTCTAAGGTTATTGGTCATTATAGCAGATGACAACCCTTGTGCCACACCATTTTGGGTTTCTATAGCATTTTCTATAGATCCAGAATATTTTATAAGGTAAAGAACAGGTGCAAAAGTTTCGTGCTGTACAATTTTAAAATCAGGTTTTGCTTCCGCTATGGCCGGCTTTACATAACAACCGCTTTCATAACCGTCTCCTTTCAGTACACCACCCTCAACAATAATATTTCCACCTTCTTCTACCACTTTTTGAAGCGCTGCGTTGTACAAAGCCACGGCATCCGTATCTATTAATGGGCCTACATGGTTGTTCTCGTCCAAAGGATTGCCAATTCTTAGTTGCTTGTACGCATCAACGATAGCGGTTTTAACTTTATCATAAATGCTATTATGAATGATTAATCTTCGTGTGGAAGTACAACGTTGCCCGGCTGTTCCAACAGCACCAAAAACAGCACCTATAACCGTCATTTTTATATCTGCATCCGGTGTTACGATAATGGCGTTGTTACCCCCAAGTTCCAACAAGGATTTGCCCAATCTGGCAGCTACCGTCTGTGCTACATTTTTTCCCATTCGTGTAGAGCCAGTTGCAGATACCAAAGGAATTCGGGTATCATTGGTCATCATTTCTCCAACTTTATAATCGCCATTGATTAGGCAAGAAATGCCTTCGGGTAAATTATTGGCTTTAAAAACTTCAGCAGCAATGTTTTGGCAGGCAACACCACATAACGGTGTTTTTTCTGATGGTTTCCAAACACATACATCACCACAAATCCAAGCTAAGGCCGTATTCCATGCCCAAACGGCAACTGGAAAGTTAAATGCGGATATGATACCAACTACTCCTAAAGAGTGATATTGTTCGTACATGCGGTGCCCTGGTCTTTCCGAGTGCATCGTAAGACCGTGCAATTGTCTGGAGAGACCAACGGCAAAATCACAGATGTCTATCATTTCTTGGACCTCGCCTAATCCTTCTTGATAGCTTTTGCCCATTTCATAGGATACAAGCTTTCCTAGAGCTTCCTTTTTCTCACGTAACTTTTCTCCAAATTGGCGAACAATTTCACCACGTAACGGTGCGGGCTTGGTTCGCCAAGTTTTGAAAGATGCCGTGGCAGCTTCCATTACCTTTTCATAATCTTCTTTTGTAGTCGTATTTACTTTCGCAATTAATGCCCCATCAACGGGTGAGTATGATGAAATAATTTCGCCCGAACCAAAACTTGAAAATCCTGTAGAGGTTCCATTATTTATATCTTGAATACCTAATTCTTTAAGGGCTTTATCTATACCGAATTGCGATGCTATTTTTGACATTTTATAACTTTTTAAGTATGTATTGTTATATTTTTGATAAAGATACTTTTTCTAAGTCAGAAAAATAAATTTTATCAAAATGCTTTAAGGGTAGTTTTTTAGCTTCTTTGTAACCTTGACTTTAAACAAGCTTAGCCAAATAAAATAAGAGCTATTGCAGTTAATGCGGGCAAGGCCTGGATATAGAAAATTTTCTTTTCCACCGAGAAGGCGCCATAAAGTCCTGCAATAGAAACACAGCCAAGAAAGAACAGTGCAATGTTTGTTTGCCATGTAGTGTCCGTAATGAGGAGTGACCAAATAAGGCCTGCCGCTAAGAAGCCATTGTACAATCCTTGGTTAGCAGCCATTGGTTTTGTTGGCTCAAACAGTTCAGCAGGGAATTTCCTGAATACTTTTCTACCTTTTGTGGTCCAAGCGAACATTTCAAAATAAAGAAAGTACAAATGGAGAAGAGCAATAAAACCAATTATTATTTTTTGTGCCATAGGAGTACTATTAATGTTTGTAGCCTCCTCAATTGGAGGAACTACACTTGATTACCGAAAGTTACGGTAAAATGGGTTCCGCTGTCACTGGAATCATAACTAAATTCCGCAGAAATTTGGCGGCATAGGGCCTTTATGATATCAAAACCTATTCCTTCTGCATTTTCAACGGAAAAATCCTCGGGAAGCCCTTTGCCATTGTCCTTAATTGAGAATGCGGCCATGCCGTTATCCAATATATCTACATCTATGATAAGCTCATTGTATTTAGTCGTATCCGGATAGGCGTGCTTTACTGCGTTGGTTACCAATTCCGATATAATTAGGGCAAGTGGTACCGCCCTATCAAGATCTATGGATATTTCCGGGCAGTTTATTTTATAGGTAAAAGTTGGCGATATCTTGTTTTGATACTCCATTAAATCCTTTAGATATTCATGTAGGTTTACTGCTTTTGAGTCTTTGTCCTGATAGATTTTTTGATGGGTAAGGGCAATGGCGGATATTCTGGCCTGACTGTCCTGCAATGCAGTAATAGCTTCTTTACTGACCAATTTTCGCTTTTGCATATTGATGAGACTAGACGTAATTTGAAGGTTGTTCTTTACCCGGTGATGGATTTCCCTGAGCAAATTTTCCTTCTGTTTGTTAGATTCCTCTAGTTCTGCCGTTCGTAAAAGAACACGGGCCTCTAAACGGTCATTATGATTGTCTCTTCTGCGGGCTAGGTGGGTTAACAAAAATGTTGTGGCCAACCCTAAAAGCAATACCACATAGGATTCAAAAATATGAGGAAAGGACAGATACTCGTCTTTTGGTACAAAATGTACTCGCCATTTGCTATCTACGGCCCTTATGGTTTTTTCAATGGCAGTTTTGTAGTTAAAGTCACTTTCGTCTACATTATTGAACAAAAGTGCATTGCCCGTATACTCATGAATGCACATGTTTAATACCTTAACTTCGGATTTTAGGGTTTCCGAAATAAGCTTGTCCATACGGTAGGCTCCAAGGACAACGCCTTTGTTTTCTCCTGTTTTACGGTCATTAACCGCTTTTAATGCTAGGATACCCTTGTCGTAATCACTATCTGCAATTAGGGTTATAGGGCCTGAGATTGCAGGTTTATTGCTTTTGATGGATCTTAAAACGGCATCTCGTTTAGTACTGTCCGCATAAAGATTGTAACCCAGTACTTTTTTAAATGGGGCTAAGGGATTGAGTACTCTAACGGGGTAATAGACGTCTCGTGTCTTGGAAGGAACTAAGTTGCTTTCCAGGTCAACCTCATTTATTTTAGTGAATTTCTCAAATTTGCTCTTCTCGGAGTCTGTAATTTTAGGGGACCAAGCAAGTGCTTTTATCCCATTAAGTTCTTTTAAAAACGGATTTGTAAAACGTTCAAAAAGATGCTGGGGTATAAAACTTTTGTTCTCATAGAAAAAGGCCATTGACTCAACTACTAAGTTGACCTTATTAAGTTCGTCCTCTAATTTTATTACTGATTTAGTGACTGCGTTATCTATAGCTGCCTTATTTCTTAGCAGGTACCTGTTGTTAATGGAAAAGAAAATGAACAGGGATAAACTAATTCCTGTTAGCAGTATTGCCAAGTATTTTAGAATCTGTGATTTGGTCATAAGAGGTTGGTGTGGGGACTCCTAAAAAAAAACTGGCTATGCCGGTGATACTTCCAAAGAACGGTAATTTTTCGTTTTATATAGGAATTATTTTTTAACTGTTGCTAACAAATCTGGCATCAACAGGCATAACCGTACCGCAATTGTCGCATGTACGTAAATCTTCCGAACCATAAAAATGTTTGAAATGCTTTAAAAAATCTATTTCAATATCATTTAAGGTAAAGTAAGCTTCGTAAAGTTTATGATTGCAATTATCGCAAAACCATAGTAAGCCGTCATCAACATTCATGTCGGCCCTTTTCCGTTCAATAACCAGTCCTATACTGCCTTCATGCCTAACAGGGGAGTGTGGTATTTTGGCAGGATGCAGATACATATCGCCCGGTCCTAGCGTCATTGTTTTCTTTTTCCCCTCCTCTTGTATATGAACTTCTATATTCCCTTCTAGTTGATAAAAAAGTTCTTCGGTTTCATTGTAATGGTAATCTTTTCTGGCATTTGGGCCTGCAACCACCATAACTATGTAGTCTCCGGCATCTTTGTAGAGGTTTTTGTTACCTACGGGAGGTTTAAGGGTGTGCCTATTTTCTTCTATCCAACGGTTTAGATTAAAAGGAGCTTTTACGGACATTTTTTTTGACATTTACAGCCAAATCCTTTTGCCCGTGTTTTTACACGTGCAAAAGGAGCGGCCATTTCATCTCAAATTTATGAAAAAGTATGCTGTATTACTAGTACGTAGATGTAGATAGTGGACTTTAACGTTTAAAAAATTAACGGAAAAATATTTGGGTAAAATATAGTTTTCCATTAGCATCCTTCTTAACGCTCACTGCGGTGTGCGTAAATTCATCCTCCATAGTTTTTTTATGGCTAGAACTGTTTAACCACCCTTTTAGCACTTCGGAGGCCGTGGTGTAATCTTTGGCAACGTTCTCGGCAACGTATTCCGCAGCCTCTTCTGAAGATATCTCAGAAGCACGTGAACTAAAATTGTCATGGTTCAGGCCTCCTTTGGCAATCATATAGTCTGTGTGTTTATTGGCATGTTCGTATGCCACAGAGCTAAATTCCAGTGAGTTTCTTCCAATAGAAAGCCGGTGTCCGTTAACGGCTTCAAGAAGTTCTTTTTCTACAGTTTCGGCGTTCTCGGTCTCGATAATATTTGTGGATTCCACGGACTCTTTACTACAAGAGGCCAAAGTACATACAAATAAAACGAGGGCCACATAGTGCATTCTCATTTTCATACAAAGTTCTATTTGTAAGTAGGCGCGTTCTTTAAAAAGTAGGAGAGAAGAGTGGGGTGTTCTCGTGTTCTATAGAACGATAAGGGGGATATGTTCTGAGGCGAATATCTAAAATAATATGATTAGTTTCCTCTATAATTTTCACTTTTCGATGAAATACACCTTTCTAATAAGTTATTGTAAGTCAAACCGCACGTTGGCCTTGCGTATCTATTTTAGTGCTGGCATCCAACAATAACAAATCTATTTCGTTTCTACTGTAAACAGGGTTTTTAAGAATACCGTGATTCAATGAAAACCGTGATGTATTCTGTTTTTTAACCGCTATTTTTGTGTAAAACAATCTTTCTATGAAGGTCAGTTCATTTTTTCGTATTCTGTTGCTTTTTGCTTTTTTATCGGCGTGTAATTCTAAAAAAGAGAGTGCGGCCAAGCAAGCGGATAACTTGAATCGTTTTCAGGATTACGTAGGTCAGGTTTCGCACGGAATTATCTCTGCACAGAGCAGTGTAAGAGTAGTTTTGAACACACCGGTAGAAGGGTGGAATGCAGGAGATGAGCTAACCGAGAATCTTTTTAAAGTATCGCCCAAAGTAAAAGGCAAGGTAGTAGCTCTAGATAATCGTACAATCGCATTTGTTCCCCAAAACGGTTTTGACCAGAATAAGGAGTACCGTTTCACCCTTCATTTAGATGATATTATAAGTGAACTGCCCAATGATCTGGACACCTTAACTTTTAGTGTAAAAACGCTGGAGCAGCAGTTTAACATATACACCAACGCCCTTCAATCCTATTCCAAAGAGTTACAATACATAACGGGACAGTTACGAATGGCCGATGTTTTTCCTCTAGAGAAGGCAAAACAATTGGTTTCAGCCACGCACAATGGCAAGACAGTTCAAATTAATTTTGATGCCGGAACGGAAAAGGGGACCCAATTTTCTTTTAGAATAGATAGTATCCAGAGGTCTGCGGAAGACTCTAAATTGGAAGTATCATGGAACGGAAGCCCGTTTAAGATAGAAAGTAACGGCACCGAGGATATAACTATTCCCGGCAAAAATAATTTTACGGTTTTGGATGCCACGGTAGAAACGGGTGAAAACGCATTGGTATCCGTTAATTTTTCGGACCCTATTAAGAAAGGACAGAATTTTAAGGGTTTGGTGGTGCTGGAACAAGATGATAATCTTAAATATACCGTAGATGGGAATACGTTAAAGGTATATCCTTCAAAAGATATAGAAGGTACGGTTACATTACAAGTCTACGAGGGCATACAAAGTACGGACGGCAATAAGTTGAAAACCAAATTTACGGAGCGCGTTGCTTTTGAAAGGTTAAAACCACAGGTGAGGTTACTTTCCAACGGGGCAATTTTGCCATCCTCCAGTAATCTAAAAATCAATTTTGAAGCAGTAAGCTTGGCATCGGTAAGGGTTTCGGTATTCAAGATTTATGAAAACAATATCCTGCAATTTTTGCAAAACAACAATCTTAGCGGACAGGGAAATTTATTGGCCGTTGCAAGACCTATTGCCCGGAAGAAAATTACATTGGATAATGTTTCCAATTCTAGTGGAAAATGGTCTGCACATGCACTTGATCTTAAGAGTTTAATTACACCAGATGCCGGTGCTATGTATAGGGTAGAACTGGATTTTGGTCCAGAAGACAGTGCTTATAAGTGTGAGGATTCCAATTTTGGGTCTTTAATAGAGGACGAAGCTAATTTTGATGAGGAAAATGAGAATAGTTCTTGGGACAATGTAGAGAACTATTATTACGACGATTACTATTATAACTATAATTGGAACGAAAGGGAAAACCCTTGTGACCAATCCTACTATTACGATAAAAAAGTAGGGATGAATATTTTGGCTTCCGATTTGGGCGTAACCATAAAGAAGGGAATCAATAAAAGTTACTTCGTTGCCGTAACCGATATTTTAAATACCAAGCCAGTAGCCGGAGCTAAGGTTACGTTTTACAATTACCAACAGCAAATTTTGGGGCATGTGGTTACGGATGCTGAGGGTATGTCCGTTTTTGATGCTGAAAACCAAGCCTATTTTGCGGTTGTTGAAAGCAACGGTCAAAAAACGTATGTAAAATTAAATGACGGCAATGCGCTTTCCGTCAGTAAGTTTAAGGTGTCCGGTGTGCAACTTCAAAAAGGGCTTAAAGGATTTATTTTTGGGGAGCGAGGTGTTTGGCGCCCGGGAGACAAGATTTTCCTTTCTTTTATGTTGAATGACAATGCACATGAATTACCGGAGAACCATCCTGTAAAATTAGAACTGTTAGACCCTTACAATAAAGTGGTGCACCGTGAGATAAGAACAAACGGACTCAACAATTTTTATCAATTTAATATAGGTACGGATGAAAACGCGCCTACCGGAAATTGGTTGGCAAAAGTCTCCGTTGGTGGGGCTACGTTTACTAAATCTCTTAAGATTGAAACTATCAAACCCAATAGGTTAAAAATTAAAACGGAGTTTGATGAGGAAATTCTAAATGCCACCCAACCCATTTCTGGGGATATGGAGGTAAAGTGGTTGCATGGTGCTATCGCAAAAAACTTAAAAGCGGATATTACGGCAAAATTCAATGCATCAATTACGGAGTTCGATAAATTTCCGGGTTATATTTTTGATGACCCCACCCGTAATTTTTCGGCGGAAGACCAAGTGGTTTTTGATGGAAAAATAGATGCCGGGGGAAAGGCGCATTTTAGAATGAACCCTCAACTTACAAGTAAGGCACCGGGCATGTTAAAAGCTGCTTTTATCACTAAGGTTTACGAAAACGGAGGTGATTTTAGTACGGATGTTTTTACTAAAACGTATTCGCCCTATAATACCTATGTAGGGCTCACAATTCCTAAAGGTGACAAGAACAGGGGAATGCTTTTGACCGATACCCCACATACTTTTGATGTGGTTACTGTGGACGAAAAAGGAGACCCAAAGGCTACTAAAAATTTAAACGTAACCATTCATAAAGTCAGCTGGAGGTGGTGGTGGGATACTTCTGCGGATAATTTGTCTAATTATAGCAGTAGTCAGTATCATGAAAAGGTTTTTGAAAAAACAATAAGTACCAATGCCAACGGTAAAGCTAATTTTGAATTTGAATTAAAGTATCCTGAGTGGGGTAGGTATTTGGTACGTGTAGAAGACCCGAATGGAGGGCACTCCGCAGCCAAAACAATGTATATAGATTGGCCAGGATGGGCCGGAAAATCCCGAAAAACAGACCCTTCTGCGGCAACTATGCTAGTATTTTCTACAGATAAGGAAACCTATAAGGTAGGGGAAACCGCTACGGTTACATTTCCTAGTTCTTTGGGAAGTCGTGCTTTGGTCACGGTAGAGAACGGTACGGAAGTTTTGGAAACTCTTTGGGTAGATACGGCCAAGGACGAGACAAAATTTGAGCTTTCCATGAAAGAACTGTATGCGCCCAATGTATTTGTCCATATTTCTTTATTGCAACCCCATGCCACAACTTTGAATGATAATCCTATACGGTTATACGGTGTAGTTCCTGTTTCGGTAGAAAATCCGGAGACTAAAATTTCGCCTGTTATTGCCATGCCTAACGTATTACGGCCAGAAGAGACCATAACGGTTAAAGTGGGGGAAAAAAATAAAAAGGCAATGACGTACAGTATTGCCATTGTAGATGAAGGGTTGTTGGATTTAACACGTTTTAAAACCCCAAATCCTTGGGATACCTTTTACGCCCACGAAGCACTTGGCGTTAAAACTTGGGATGTTTTTGATGAGGTTATCGGAGCATTTGGAGGTAAGGTAAATCAAGTATTCGCTATTGGCGGTGATGGCGAACTAGCGGGTGCAAAGAACAAAAAAGCCAATCGTTTTGAACCCATGGTAGTTCACCTAGGTCCTTTTAACCTAAAAGAAGGGGAGACCAAGAGCCATGAAATCAAGACTCCAAAATATGTTGGTTCCGTCCGCACTATGGTCGTGGCGGGTAATGCAGAAACAGGAGCTTATGGTATGGCAGAAGAAACCACGCCCGTGCGCAAACCGTTAATGGTATTGGCTTCGTTGCCTAGAAAGATTACACCGGGAGAAACGGTAACCCTTCCTGTTACGGTCTTTGCCATGGAAAAGAAGGTGAAAAATGTAACCTTGAAATTAAAGTCGGACCCATCTTTCTCCATTTCCGGTGATGCCACTCAAACACTAACTTTTAGTCGGCCTGATGAGAAAATGGCCTATTTTGAATTACAAGTGGCCGATTTTAAAGGTGTAGGAAAAGTTGTGGTTGAAGCCTCTGGTAACGGGGAGACCGCTTCTTTTGAAATTCCTATTGATGTGGTGAACCCTAATCCGGTTACATCAGAAGTGCAAAAAATAATCTTGGAGCCTAATTCTACACAGACCATAAATTTGGAGACTTTTGGTGTTACGGGAAGCAATACGGGAGAAATTGAGTTTTCTACTTTACCTGCAATGAACTTTAACGGTCGTATGCAGAACCTCATTAGGTACCCTCATGGTTGCTTGGAACAGACCACCTCCGCCGCATTTCCGCAATTGTATCTTTCGGATATTTTTGATTTAGATGGAAATAGAAAAAAGAACATACAGCAGAATTTAGTACGTGCCATTAAACTTTTGGGAGGTTATCAAAATGCTACTGGAGGGTTCTCGTATTGGCCTGGTCAGAACTATTCCAATGATTGGGGTACTTCATACGCCGGACACTTTTTACTGGAGGCCGAAAAGAAAGGGTATGTCCTGCCCATTGGTTTTAAATCTAGTTGGATAAAATATCAGCAAAACAGTTCAAAACAATGGCGTTCGGGAAGTAATAGTTCGGATTTGGCGCAAGCTTACCGTTTATTCACCTTAGCATTATCGGGCAATGCAGACGTATCCAGTATGAACCGGTTGCGGGAAACAAGTGGCTTGTCCAATGAGGCTAAATTTAGGTTGTCCGCTAGTTATGCTCTAATTGGTCAGGATAATGTGGCCAAATCTATTTTGAGTAAGGCTTCATTGAATTTTGAAAGCTCTACTAATGAGTATACCTATGGTTCTTCGGATAGGGATAGAGCCATGGCCTTGGAGTCCTATATCTTGGTAAAAGATAAAAACAAAGCCCAAGACTTGGCCAAAACTATAGCTGGGCGTATTTCAGAACCTAGATGGTTAAGCACACAGACTACGGCCTATAGTCTTATTGCCATGGCCAAATTTGCCGATCTTGTTGGGGGTAAGGGTATAAGAGCAACGTTAACGGTAAATGGTAAGGGCAAAAATGTAGAAACAGCAAAGACTTTGGCTACTCATGAGCTTGCCATTAAAAACGGGTCAAATATATTAGAATTGAAAAATACAGAGGCCAATACATTGTTCGTTACCATTGTTAATCAGGGAATTTTACCCGTAGGTAAGGAGAAAACCATACAGCAAAATCTGGTGGCAAACCTAAAGTTTATGGGCAGAGATGGCTCCATACTTAATGTAGCACAAATGCAGCAAGGAACGGATTTTGTTGCCGAGGTAACTTTAACGAATACTACGGACAAGCCAATTAAGAATGTGGCTTTAACAGAGATTTTCCCGAGTGGATGGGAGATAGTGAACACCCGATTTACCGATTTTGGGGAATTTGCGGATAACCAAGTAACATACACCGATATTCGTGATGACCGAAGCAACTTTTATTTTGATATGAAGAAGAACGAAGAAAAAACATTCAGGGTATTGTTGAATGCTTCGTATTTAGGACGATATTATTTGCCGGGTATTCAAGCGGAAGCTATGTATAATAATGATTATGTAGTGCGTACACCCGGAAGATGGGTAGAGGTGGTTCAGTAGAAAACATTCTATTTTTTAAATAAAAAAGACCCTGTTAACAGGGTCTTTTTCGTCTTAAAAGTAAGTAGTGTTTTTTATTTCTTTTTATATTTTTCTTGATATTCGCCATTGCCTTCATCAAAAGTAAGAGTCAGAATATCACCGGAAACGTTGTATTTTGCAACAGTTATATCTGAATTTCCTTCAGTACCGTAGTCCAGTTGAACTTTTGAGTTGAATAAATAGGACCAGGTTCCGGAGTCATGAACGCCTTCTATACAGTCACCACTGCTACTATCCGTACTATGAAACTCATAATCAAAAACGTTTCCGTCTTTAAAGCGCAATAGATCCATACTTTCACATTCATTAGTGGGTTCTTCGCCTTCATCATCTATATATGCAATAAGAGACCAAGTTCCTGCTAGGTCACCATCGTCACTTGAGCTGTCTTTTTTACATGAGGTGAAAATGCAACCTGCAGCCAAAAATAATAGTAAAATTGGTTTTTTCATTTGAATCAGATTTGGTGAAGTACTAAAACGCTGGTACATTTTAGAAATTACATGTTGGTACATGTTTTAGAGCAACTACCACTTTTAAGGGTGAAGTTTATAGCTTAACAAGCGTTTTATTCGGTAAAAAACGGCGAGTATATTTCCTTTTGCTTGAAACAAAAGAGATTAGTTGTTAGATACTAGCTTGGAGGGTTTCTTTTTGTATTTCGCCTTTTGGGTTTGTTTTTTCTTCCTTAAGCACCTTGTTGAAAATAAATGCGCCAATTTCCTTTATAGGTTCGTAAAGAACGGAGTCTTTCATGGTTTCATCCTTTACAACACCTGCAGAATTGTTAACGCGTTCAAAGAATATAAGTAAAGCGCCCAAAATTACGGCAACTTTCACAACACCAAAAATACCGCCTGCAATCTTGTTCAGTAAGCCAAGCATAGCAAAATTGGCTATTTTGGTTAAAAATCGTCCGGCCAATTGCACGGCAAAAACTATAACAATGAATGTGATTACAAAAGCTGCAATATTAATATACCGTTCGTTCCATTCCATGTTTTGGGAAAGGTAATCACCTGCGTAGTATGAAAAATGAATAGCGCCGTAAATACCTGCAATCAGAGCAATAAGAGAGGCAAGCTCTACGAAAAGTCCGTTTTTTAAACCTTTCCAAAGTCCGTATAAAAGCAGTAATCCTAAAATAATGTCCAAGAAGCTCATGGCGAATGTCTTTACACAAAAGTAGTATTTTGATTTGTACCTTTGTTACTTATATTCAATCGGCGGAAAAACGCAAAGAGATTAATGGCAAGAGACGAAGAGTTAAAAGAAAAATGGAACGCGTTGGTAGAAAAGCTATCCGCCCAATTTGCTAGCGGGGATACCTTGGAGCTAGACGCAATTATATATCTGGTAGGAATCCAAGAATTAGGACAGTACCACAAAAAATATAAAAAAGATGACAAGTTAGATTTAATGCACATTGCTATTTGTCGTTTATTGGAACCCTATGGGTATTATGAATTTGAATTTTTTGATGAAGAGGGCTGGCCCCACTACATTGTTAAAGAAGAATTACCAACATTAAAAGCCGGAGAGCAATCGGTTTTAATGAAAGAAGCCATTGTTGGGTATTTTGTGGAACGAGAGTATATATAACGTAAGTAAAATCTATTTTTTTTCTATCGAATGAAAAGCAAGCCCCCATATTATGCGGTCATCTTTACTTCTCTCCTTAGAGAAGAGATCAATGGGTATGCCCATATGGCCCAAGAAATGGAGAATTTGGCAAAAGAGCAACCCGGTTATCTGGGTATAGAGAGTGCTCGGGAGCAGTTGGGAATAACGGTTAGTTATTGGGAAAGTTTGGATGCTATAGCCAATTGGAAAGCCAATACGGATCATCTTTTTGCCCAGCAAAAGGGAATCAAGGATTGGTATTCATGGTACAAGGTGCGCATTTGTTTGGTAGAGCGAGAGTATGATTTTACGAAATGAAACAAATTGGCCCATTTTGTAGGAGACATCCCAAGAAACTGATCGCATTGGTAATCGTGTTGATTGCCTATTATTTCTGTCTTCCCCAAAAATTATTTAATTCCCCAACGGCAACGGTAGTAGAAAGTGAAAATGGCACTTTGTTGGGCGCAAGGATTGCAGATGATGGCCAGTGGCGATTTTCGGAAGTGGATAGTGTTCCGTATAAATTTGAGACCTGTATTCTTCAGTTTGAGGACGCATATTTCTACAGTCACCCAGGTTTCAACCCCGTAGCCATATGCAAGGCTATAGGAAGTAACATAGCCGCAGGAAGAACGGTTCGTGGTGGTAGTACGCTCACCCAACAAGTAATCCGGTTGGCCAGAAAAGGAAAAAAGCGTTCTTACTTAGAAAAGTTTGTAGAGTTGATATGGGCTACTCGGCTTGAACTGAAAAAATCCAAAGAAGATATACTTAAGCTTTACGCCAGCCATGCTCCTTTTGGAGGGAATGTTGTGGGTATAGACGTAGCCTCATGGCGTTA
Source organism: Zobellia sp. B3R18 (assembly GCF_018860715.1). Taxonomy (NCBI): domain Bacteria; kingdom Pseudomonadati; phylum Bacteroidota; class Flavobacteriia; order Flavobacteriales; family Flavobacteriaceae; genus Zobellia; species Zobellia sp. B3R18. Next base: position 1,399,516 of record NZ_JAHKQG010000011.1, read on the forward strand.
TTTTGGGTTACGACCGTATCAATTGTCGTGGGCAGAATCTGCTACATTAGCGGTATTGCCCAATGCACCAAGCCTAATTTATCCGGGTAAGAACCAGACAAAGCTTCTTAAGAAGCGTAACCGTTTGTTAAAAAAGCTTTTTGAAAAGCAAATAATCGATCAGACAACTTATGAGCTTTCCTTGTTGGAATCACTTCCAGAGAAACCCTTTCCGCTACCAAAAGCAACTCCACATTTAGTACAGTACTTAGCTAAGGAAAATAAGGGAAAACGCATCAAAAGCACTATAGATGATAATTTACAACGTAACGTAAATGCTATTGTACAAAAACATCATCAGAACCTTAAGCAAAACCAAGTGTACAATGCCGCTGTTTTAGTGCTTGATGTTCATACGAGAGAAGTATTGTCTTATGTGGGAAATACGAATACGACCAAAGAGCATCAAAAAGATGTAGACATGGTTCAGGCCAATAGAAGTACGGGCAGCGTTATAAAGCCTATACTTTATGCGGCCATGTTAGATGCAGGCGAATTATTGCCGGATATGCTCGTAGCAGATGTACCTACCCAAATAGCTGGCTATACGCCCGAAAATTTTAATGAGAACTACAGTGGTGCCGTTGAGGCAAAAAAAGCCTTAGCCCGTTCATTGAATATTCCGGCAGTTCGTTTGTTACAACAATACGGATTGGAAAAATTTAGAGATCAACTGGATGTTTTTAAGCTGGGTGGGATAAATAAATCTGCAGACCACTATGGGTTAACCTTGATTTTGGGCGGTGCGGAAAGCAACTTATGGGACCTTTGTAAAACCTACGCGAATTTGGCCTCTACCCTTAACCATTTTAATGAAAGTTCTAGTGAATATTTTACCAACGAGTTCACTGATTTGGTTCTGAAAACAGACCAGACGGTCCATTTTGGAGAAAAATCGCTAGAGAAAACCGTTTTTGATGCAGGAAGCATTTACCTCACTTTTGAGGCTATGAAGGAGGTAAATAGACCCGAGGGCGATGAATCTTGGCAGTTCTTCGATAGCAGTAAAGAAATTGCTTGGAAGACCGGAACCAGTTTTGGAAACAAAGATGCTTGGGCTATTGGTGTAACTGCAGACTACGTGGTCGGAACATGGGTTGGGAACGCAGATGGTGAGGGAAGACCAAATGTAACCGGAGTATCCTCTGCAGCACCTTTGTTATTTGATGTATTTAACGTGCTTCCTAGGAGCGAATGGTTTCAAAAACCATGGGATGAATTTGTAGAGGTTGAGGTGTGTGCCCAAAGTGGGTATTTAGCAACTGACATTTGTCCGGTAAAGACTATATCTATACCTAACAAGGAGAATTACGTTACGGAATGTAAATTCCATCAGATGGTGTATTTGGATAGCGCAAAACAGTTTAGGGTAAATTCTTCTTGTGCCCAATTGGCTTCGGCAATGCCCGAATCTTGGTTTGTACTACCTCCGTTAATGCAATTTTATTATCGACCCAAACATCCGGCCTATAAAGTGCTACCGCCCTATCGTAGTGGTTGTAATAATACCAGTCTTTCGCCTATGGAGTTTATTTATCCCAAGAACGGAAGTCGTATCAACCTAACAAAGGGTTTTGATGGAAAAACAAATGAGGTTATTCTAAAAGTGGCCCATGCCAAGCCGGAAACCGAGGTGTATTGGTACGTAGATGAAACGTTTGTGGGGCAGACCAAGAACTTTCATGAAATGGCCATAATGCCCAAAGAAGGTGAGCATAAAGTAATGGTTCTGGACGCTTCGGGCAATGAGGTTGTTATAATAATATCCATTGAATAAAATTTGCTTCTTTCCTCTATAGAATATTGCGTATATTTATTTACATTTGCTGTGCTACTCTATGCTACCTTGTGTAGTTTCGGCCTTAAACTTTTTTCATATGAAATATATAATATCGTTAGACCAGGGCACTACCAGTTCCCGTGCATTACTTGTGGACCAAGAGGGTCAAATCCAAGGAATGGTTCAAAAGGAATTTAAGCAGATTTTTCCAAAATCAGGATGGGTAGAACATGACCCTAAAGAGATTTTAGAGACTCAGATGGGGGTTTTGGCAGATTTGCTGAAGAAAGAAAAGGTAGATGTTAAGGATATTGAAGCAATTGGTATTACCAACCAAAGGGAAACTACAATGGTTTGGGACAAAACCACAGGAGAGCCTGTGTACAATGCCATTGTTTGGCAAGATAAGCGCACGGCGGATATTTGTGAGCATTTAAAAAAGAGTGGCTTAACGGAGCATGTACGGCAAACGACCGGCCTTGTTATTGATTCTTATTTTTCAGGTACCAAGGTAAAATGGATATTGGATAATGTTGAAGGTGCTAGAGCGAAGGCTGAAAACGGCGATTTGCTTATGGGAACGGTAGATACATGGTTGGTTTGGAACATGACGGGTGGAACAAACCATGTAACGGATTATACCAACGCATCTAGAACCATGATTTATGATATTGTAAATTTAAAATGGGACGATAAGATGTTAAAAGCATTGGGTATCCCTAAATTAATGCTACCTGAGGTAAAGCCATCTGCCTATCATTTTGGTGATTATGAGATAGACGGAAAGAAAATACCAATTGCCGGTATTGCGGGCGATCAACAAGCGGCTCTTTTTGGACAAGCTTGTTTCACTAAGGGTACGGCAAAAAATACATACGGCACAGGTTGTTTTATGTTAATGAATACGGGTGAAACGCCACAATTCTCTAAAAACGGACTACTTACTACCATTGCATATGGGTTAGATGGAAAGGTAAACTACGCGCTAGAAGGCAGTATTTTTATTGCGGGTGCGGCGATCCAATGGCTTCGTGATGGATTAGAGTTGATAAAAGACGCTAAGGAAACCGAGGCGTTGGCAGATTCTGTTGAAGGTGAAAACCCAGTATATGTGGTGCCTGCTTTTGCAGGTTTGGGCGCTCCGTATTGGGATATGTATGCCAGAGGCGCAGTTTTTGGATTGACCAGAGATACGGGTAAAGCCCATTTGGCCAAGGCTACGTTGGAATCATTGGCATATCAGACCAAAGATATTCTTAAGGCCATGGAAGATGATTCAGGAATTCAGTTGGCAAATCTTAGGGTTGATGGCGGTGCATGTGCCAATAATCACTTAATGCAATTTCAGGCGGATATTTTGGATTCGGAGGTTCACCGGCCTGAAGTAATAGAATCTACGGCTATGGGGGCTGCGTTCTTGGCAGGTATTCAAGTGGGTCTATGGAAACAGGAAGATGTTGATCAAAATAGGCCTATGAACAGAATCTTTAAGCCTACCTTTGACCGTGTTAAACGGAAACGCCTGTACAAAAAATGGAAACAAGCCGTTGAGCGCACCAAAGGGTGGGATGACAAATAAACGATAGTTACAACTGTACAAAAAAAGCTATGAAAAATATAAGGTTCTCTAATTTAGATAGAGCAAAAACAATACAGGAGTTAACCAATGATACCTATGACCTGGTGGTTATTGGTGGAGGTATTACAGGTGGTGGAATTGCACTGGATGCAGCTTCAAGAGGTTTAAAAGTTGCTTTGGTGGAAAAGGGCGATTTTGCATCGGGAACCAGTAGTAAATCTACCAAGTTAATTCACGGTGGATTACGGTATTTGAAACAATTTGACTTTTGGTTGGTAAAGGAAGTAGGGTCGGAGCGAGCTATTGTTCACAAACTGGCACCGCATTTAGTACTACCTGAAAAAATGTTATTGCCACTTATTGAAAACGGTTCGTACGGCAAATGGCTTACCTCTATAGGGTTAAAAGTCTATGACATTTTAGCTCAGGTTACCGGCGAGGACAAACGTAAGATGCTGGAGAAGAAAGAGGCAATGAAACTAGAGCCTTTACTTCCAAAGAAAATAGTAAAGGGTGCAGGGTATTATGCGGAGTACCGTACGGATGATGCGCGTTTGACCATTGAGAATATTAAATCCAGTTTATTGTTCGGGGCCCAAGCCTTAAACTATGCATCTGTAGAAGACTTTGTTTATGTTGATGATAAAGTGGCCGGTGTTAAAGTAAAAGATGGTGTTAGCGGCGCAACCTTCAGTATCAAGTCTAAATATGTAATTAGCGCAGCTGGCCCATGGGTAGATGAGCTTAGAAGTACCAATAATTCTAAAAAGGGTAAACAGTTGCACCTAACCAAAGGCGTACACCTTGTATTTCCAAAGGAGAAATTACCAATAAAACAATCGGTATATTTTGATGTTCCGGATGGTAGGATGATGTTCGCTATTCCGCGCGGAAAAATTACCTACGTAGGTACTACGGATACTAATTTTAACAAAGACAAGGATAACGTACGTACAGATTTGGCAGATGCTATTTATCTCATATCTGCGGTAAACAATATGTTCCCGAGCATAAACTTGGAAATGGAAGATATCATTTCTTCATGGGCAGGTTTACGACCGTTAATTCATGAAGAAGGAAAATCGGCTTCGGAATTATCCAGAAAAGATGAGATTTTTACTTCGGATACGGGTCTTATCAGTATTGCAGGTGGAAAACTTACCGGGTACCGTAAAATGGCGGAGCGTGTCGTGGATCGTATTGCTAAGAAGATGGAAGAGGAAGATGGTTTGGAGTTAAAGGAATGTTTTACCGAGAAGATTTTCCTGTGCGGTAATGTTGATTTCAAAAAATTCAAGCATGTAGAGAAATACATTGATGAAGTTTACGGCAGGATCAAACCAGATGGTTTCTCAAAGCATGATGCATGGTTCTTGGTAACCAACTACGGAAAACAGACCGAAATGATTCTGGAGAATTATGCTGGCGTAAAGGGTACCGACATATACGTACGCATGGCCAAGGCCGAGCTTCGTTTTGGTATTGATTATGAAATGGTACAAAACCCAATGGATTTCTTCATTAGAAGAACCGGCAGGTTGTATTTTGATATTCACAGCGTTCGAACTCTAATGGAACCTATTTTGGAAGAATTTAAATCTATTTACGCTGTAGATGACAATCAGATTTCTGAGTGGAGAGAAATTCTACTAAAAGAACTGGATGATCATTCTAATTTTACTTTAGATAGAGTGTAGAACCATACAGTAAGAAGTTAATCAAGTTAAGTTGAGTAAAAGGCCGGTTCCGTTTTCCAAAGAAACGAGCCGGCCTTTTCATATACCAAAGGTTTTTTATCAATCTAACTTGTCCGTCAGGGTATTAAATACTTTTTTAGCGCTTTTGTTTTCATAAAGTACAGCATAAACGGCATCTATTATAGGCACTTTTACTTTCTTTTTAAACTTGGATTTTATCTCGTAGGCACTCTTAGCGGCATAGTACCCTTCGGCTACCATACGCATTTCCATTTGTGCGCTTTTAACGGTATAGCCCTTTCCTATCATATTCCCGAACATACGGTTACGGCTAAAAGTAGAATATCCTGTCACCAATAAATCGCCTAAATAGGCAGACTCATTAATATTACGGTCTATTTTATGAATACGTTTTGTGTAACGTTTCATTTCACGAATAGCATTGCTCATAAGCACACTCTGAAAATTATCTCCATAGCCCAAACCGTGTGCAATACCGGCTGCAATTGCATAAATATTCTTGAGCATGGCCGCATATTCCGTTCCAATAATGTCATTGGTAACTTTGGTCTTAATGTAATGACTGCTCAGGTTTTGGGCTATGTATTTTGCTTTCTCGGTATCGGCACAAGCAATGGTCAAATAAGATAAGCGTTCTAGGGCAACCTCTTCGGCATGACATGGACCGGTAATAACCCCAATATTTTCAAAAGGAATATCATATTTCTCATGAAAATGATTGCCAACTATCAACCCGGATTCGGGAACAATACCCTTTATAGCAGAAAAAACAATTTTATCTTTTAATGAGGTGTTTATTTTTTTAAGCTCTCCTTCAACAAAGGCAGAAGGTATGGCAAATATTAAAATATCGGAATTGTCAACCGCTTTATTGATGTCATCAGTAAGTTCTAACTGATTGGTGTCAAAAGTAACCGAGGTTAAATAGTTAGGGTTGTGCTTTTGAATATTGATAAAACCTACGGCATCCGAATTGCGCATGTACCAACCTACCTTTTCTTGGTTTACACAGAGCATCTTAACAATGGCCGTAGCCCAACTTCCACCGCCTAACACTGTAAATTTTTGATTCATCGTTCTATATTATATGGCTTAGTTCCTGTTAAATGGTTGGTTACAAGTATTGGTTTTTTCTCTTGTACAAAGCTAGGGAAATTAAAAATTGAAACCTTAAGCACTGATTAATAGACTGTTAATAATAATGGCACGGTGCTTGTTTTGTATAGAGGGAATAGTAATACCAAGATTATGAAGACAAAACTACTTTTAACATCCATTTTTACGGCTTTTTTAATGACTTCGTGTTATACCGAAGTTATTGTAGAAGATGAATTTATAGAAGAACCGGTTTATAACACAGATCAAGTATTACAATCATATGACTTGTGGTACGTAGATATAAACGCTACAAGAGGAAATGGCGAAGTTCCTTTTTTACAACGTGCTTTTACCGTTTCTTTTGATAGAGGTACTATGTATGCCAACAATAATATAGTAGGCATTGGTAGAACCGGCAATGGTTTAGGAATAGACGTAGGTTATTACAGCACTATTCGTGGAGCGGTAGAAATTGATCATGATGTAGATGGCCCGTGGCTTTTAGATGTTTTTGCCGTAAACGGGAGTACTATAGAGCTTTATGACGGGCGTTCGGATACATCTTATTATTTAAAGGGATACCAAGTTGGCAATTTTGATTATGATATGTTGTTTTACGAGAATATCAACTATTTTTTACAGGAGTACCATGCTTGGGAAAAAACATATACAAGTCTTGAAGGAGCCTTAAATGAGTTCGATAATGAGAACTTTTTGCAATTCAATCCTACCTTTTTTAGGTCGTCTATAGACCCGGTTGGAACACCCTTGGTAAACCTTCAATGGGATTTTGAGGGAGATTACTCGGTGTATGACATAGAACACGATGAAACGCTTAAAACTTTAACACTGGCTTACCGTTCATCGAGCAATGATTACTTTGAATTGTACGTTATTAATGAGAGTACAATTGAACTTTATCACCCTAGTAGTAAAACAGTATATGAGTTTAGGGGAAAAGGATATCAAGAGTACTTAAAAGCCGGAAAAGGCGCAGTAGAAAAAAAGAGAAAAAAGACTTCTAATCCCATAATGAAGGTGAAAAGAAGTAGAGATATATAAACGTTTTTTGGTTGGTTATTTAGTTAGAAATCGCCCTGGGCTGCAATGCTTGGGGCGGTTTTTTTGTATGAAGTACCTTCGTTAAGGTGTTATAAGCTGATTTTTACATGCCGTACACGCATATAAAATAGTTTCTGTACACCTAGGCAGTTAGGTCTCTGCGGTGTTGGTTAAAACGATCCTAGAAGCATTTGGTGTCATAAGTCTATGGCTTATAGGGTATTTTGATGTATTTTTGCCCGCTTAAAATCCCAATGTCGTGAAGAAGTATTTGAATTTGTTCGATTTTAAACAAAAGGTAGATTACAAAACCGAGATTCTTTCCGGTCTTACCGTTGCCTTGGCCTTGGTTCCTGAAGCTATTGCATTTGCCCTTATTCCGGGTTTTTCTCCTCTTACGGGATTATATGCGGCATTTATTCTTTGTTTGGTAACCTCTATTTTTGGAGGTAGGCCTGGCATGATTTCCGGTGCTACAGGGGCAGTTGCTGTTATTTTTGTGGGATTGATTCTAGAATTAAAACGTAATTTCCCGGGAATTGAACCGGAAACCATATTGAATTACGTCTTTGCCACCGTAATTATGGCTGGTGTGCTACAGATTTTGGCCGGTGTGCTAAGATTGGGTAAATTCATCCGTTTGGTACCACACCCCGTAATGTTCGGTTTTGTAAACGGATTGGCCATAATTATTTTTATGGCACAGTTTCCTAATTTCTATCAGAAGGGAACGGGAGAATTGTTATCCGGTTCGCCTATGTACATAATGCTGGGGCTTACTTTGCTCACTATGTTGATTATTTGGGGCTTTCCTAAATTAACAAAGACTATTCCTTCTTCATTATTGGCCATTGTTGTGGTTTCGGCCATAGTTATTGGTTTTGGGGTAGATACGTTAACCGTTGCAGATACTATGGGGCCGGGAGAATCCATCAAAGGTGGTTTTCCACCATTATCCATTCCACAATTGCCAATGACGTTACAGACGCTTGGGATTATCTTTCCTTATGCCGCTATTGTTGCGGGTGTAGGGCTCATAGAAAGTTTGTTGACCTTGAATATTATAGACGAGATTACGGATACCCGTGGTAGCGGTAATAAAGAATGTGTAGCTCAAGGTACTGCCAATATCCTATCCGGATTTTTATCAGGAATGGGTGGTTGTGCTATGATCGGACAAAGTTTGATCAATACCTCTTCAGGAGCACGGGCAAGATTATCTGGTATTACTGCGGCTGTTATGCTTTTGGTGTTCATTATGTTCGGTTCTGGTCTTATTGAGCAATTGCCTATGGCCGCTCTGGTTGGGTTAATGTTTATGGTAGCCATTGGAACATTTGAATGGGCCAGCTTCAAGACTTTTGGAAAAATGCCAAAATCCGATGTAATTGTTATGGTTTTGGTGACCTTGATTACCGCTATAACCCACAATTTGGCTGTTGCGGTATTGTTAGGTGTTATAATTTCTGCATTGGCTTATTCTTGGGAAAATGCGAAACGAATTCGAGCAAGGAAATATATTGATGATAATGGTGTAAAGCACTACGAAATATACGGACCGTTATTTTTTGGTTCTACCACACTGTTTGCAGAGAAGTTTGATATTCAGAACGATCCCAATGAGGTGATCATTGACTTTAAAGAGAGCCGTGTTGCCGATATGTCCGGTATAGAAGCTTTGAACAAAATTACGGAGCGCTATGCCAAAGCCGGTAAAAAAATTCACTTGCGTCACTTAAGTAAGGACAGCTTTGGCCTCTTAAAGAATGCTAAGGACATTATAGATGTTAATGTGCTTGAAGACCCTACGTACAAGATAGCGGTAGACAAGACAAAGGTTTAAAGGTCAAAACAACTAATAATTGGAAGATGGTCGCTTAGTGCAAGCCATCTTTCAATTTTACCAATTTCGATTTTTTCGAGACTTTCTTTTAGATTATTACTTGCGAAAACATAATCAATGTGATATGTTTTTCTTTTATTTCGCTGAAGAAAAAAAGTTGGAAGGGTCTCTTCTCCTTGAAGTTCTTGATTAAAGTGATGGTATAAGCTTTCTATGCCTGTTTCCTCTAATTGCTCAATCACGTTAGAGTGATTCCACCACCTGTCCCATTTGTCCCAAATTTTATTGCTGTTTAAGTCTCCAAGAATAATAATATCCTCAAATCTGGACTTATTGACTTGTAGATACTTCCAAAACTGCCCTATATATCCAAATGTAGGTGAGTTGTTATAATGAGCCCACACGGCTAAAAGATTAAATTCTTGGTTTATTCTACAGGGTAGAAAGTACTTTACAATATGATCTTCATATTGGTTAGGCCAATTTAACGGGATCAAATCAATATCATCCTTAGCAAAAATCCCTAAGCCCTTGTTTTTATTGTCTCCTATCCATAGATGATTTTGCCTCCATTTAGAATACCCTTCATTATTGGCTCTGGCAGGGTCTTCACATTCTTGGATGACATAAATATCAGCTGAAAAGGTAGAAAGATTTTCATATTTATTTCTAAATGCCCCGTTACAGTTCCAAGTTATGATTTTCAAAATCAGGATATTTTGCTTCGAATATTACTCGCCTCCATAAAGCTTATAGACCTCCGATCCGGCACTTAAAAATGCCCCAGTTCCGTAAACTTCGGTTTTATCGGGCCAGGCCTTTCCGGGTGCTGCTCCAATAGGTTGTACGTAACCTAACATGCCGTCTTTTGTTATATGACTTACCATGGCGTTCCAGCCTTTTTTAACTGCCGGTTCATAGGTTTCTTTGTCCAGAATACCATTGTTAATGCCCCACGCAAGACCATATACGTAAAAAGATGAACCGCTGGTTTCGGGAGTAGGATAAAATTCTTGGCCCAGCAGACTCATGGCCCAATGGCCTTTGGGTGTCTGGATGGTAATAAGTTTTTCGGCCATTTTTTTATAGATGTTCAAGAAATACATGTATTCTTCACTGTTTGGCTCAAGTTCGTTCATGATATTGACAAGTCCGGCAAATACCCAGCCATTTCCCCTGGACCAAAATACCTTAGTGCCGTTATCCAACTTATCAAAATACCTTTCGTCACGATAATATAGGTTCTCTTCTTTGTCAAACAGAAAATCAGTTGAAGCCTTAAATTCTGCCATCATGAAATCCAGATATTTTTTCTCGCCTGTAATTCTATACAATTTGGCCCAGACCGGAGGGGACATAAAAAGAGCATCGCACCAATTCCAGCGGTCTTGATGATACGGAGTACCCCAGTTTAGGGCACTTTTGGAAGGATGGAACATTAAGAAGTTAAATTGCTCTTTGGTGGGAGCAATCATTTTTTCGTCTTTGTATTTTCTAAATAAATCTACATACATCTGGCCAACAGCATGGTCATCTGCATGGTATTTTCTTTTGTATAGTTGCCATTCGTTTGTTTCACCAATATTTCTTAGCCAAGAATAATAGCGGTCATCCTCTGCCATCGCTGCCCATTTTACCATACCTACGTAAAGTGCTGCATTGGTCCAATCTAAAGGGTGGTGGGGTTTTTTGTGTCCACTGTACAGCCCTTCAAAATTGGCAATTTGCCAATCGGCAACACGCTGCATATTTTCCTTTACTTTCTTTGGCTTTATTTTTTGAGCGGTAATCGTGTTCGTACACGAAAAAATGGTGATGACGATAAGAAAATGACGTAACGTTTTCAATGTAAAGTGTTTTTAAGTTGATTGAGAGCTACTAATATATTCAAAAAAAATATGCCGTTACCCTAAAATATTGGGATAACGGCATAGGAATATAAAATTTTGGCTCTTAAAGTGTTCGCAGGTATTCTGCAACCGCTCTTGTGTCTTCTTCAGAAAGATTCTGATTTAGCATAATAGCGTTGTTGTATTCTTTAAGAAGGGCTTGTGCGATTGGATCCTCTTTCAACATTTTATCTGGGTTCGCAATCATGTTCATAACCCATGATGGACTTCTTCTTTCATAAACACCTTTTAATGCAGGGCCAATTAAACGTTTGTCTACCATGTGACAGGCCGTACATACCGCTTTGAACTTTGCCTCACCGGCCGCAGCCATTTCAGCATCAATATCAGCATCAAAAGAAATGTCCTTGTATGGGCCTACTCCTTGGTTATCCATATCAACAGGAACGCCTTCAGACTTGGCTTCAACCGCTTTAGTTTCTGTTTTGGTTCTGTTCATTTCAAAACCACCCTTTTTTTCTTCCTTTTTCTCTTCGCCACAGCTGGCAAGCAGGGCACCAAGTGCCAATACGCTTAATAATTTTTTCATCTTGTGCTTTATTTCAATATTCGAGCCGAGTTAAGGGCTTTTTGTTCGCGATGCTAATATAACGATTCACTAAAATTAAACCATGTCTTGCACAAATTTAATTGCTGTTTTTTCTGAGTAATAGATGTTTGATGGTGCTACAAACCCCACGTGACCACCAAAATTGGGTGTCTTTAAATAAAGGTTCGGATTGTTTTCTGCCTCGGTGTACGGGTAGCATTCATCGCCCAAAAAAGAATCGTTTTTAGCATTGATGATCAAAGCGGGAATTTTAATATGGGGCAAAAATTGCCTGCAACTACATTTTGTGTAATAGTCAATGGCATTTTTAAAACCATGAGCCCGGCTGGTGTAGATATCATCAAAATCTTTTAGGGTTTTAATAGCGCGCACATCTTTTTTTGAAATTTTATCGGGAAACAAATCTACTTTGTGCCATAATTTTTCAACCAAATGTTTTTTAAAACGCTTGGAGTACAGGTAGTTTTTTGTGGACATGAGTTCTTTTAAGGAACTATGAAGGTTGCAGGGCACGGAAACACCTATTACCGCCTTTATTTCCTTTGGGAGCGTGCGGTCCTCACCGGCATATTTCATAGCCATGTTTCCACCTAAACTTACCCCCTTTATATAGATATGTTCATACTTTTGTTTTTTCAGAATATATTGAACAACGGCATCTAAATCTTCGGTAGCGCCAGAATGGTAGGAACGAAAAAGGCGATTGGTCTCACCACTACAACCCCTAAAATTAACGGCGCAAGCATCAATGCCCACCGTATTAAATGTTTTTGCGCTTCCCGTAATGTACGGCCGTTGCGCGTTGCCTTCCAAGCCATGTAAAAGTATTACCACCTTCTCCGAAGGAGTTTTGGAGTAACTCCAGTCTACATCAATAAAATCGCCATCTGCAAGTTCTAAACGTTCCCGCTGCTGTTCCAATCCTTCTATTCGTCTAAACAATCCCGAATAGACGGTAGATAGATGTCCATTCTTAAAAAGTAATGTGGGGTTATAATCGGAGTGGAGTAGTGGCATTTAATTATTCTTTTTTATTTCGACACAAATTTCCCCAATCAACTTTTCTTACTTCGGATACTTTTCCAAAATCATAATCTGCTGCTGTATGGCCGATTTAAATTCGGTTTTTAGATTAGCAATTAATTCGGCAACGGGTAGCACATTCTCAATTGAAGCAGACCCCTGGCCTGCAGACCAAATGGTTTTCCACGCTTTTGCCTCGGTATTGAGCTCTTTTCCAAAATCTATTTTTGTGTCTTTTTTCAGGTCTTCCTCGGTTATTCCAGCAGCTTTTAGACTTGCTCCCAAGAAATTGGCATGAACGCCCGAAATGGATGCAGTATATACCACATCGTTTGCACCTGCATCAATAATCATTTTTTTGTATTCCGGTGTGGCTTTGCTTTCTTCGGTATTGATAAAGCGTGTGCCCATATAGGCCAAATCCGCCCCCATTTGTAACGCAGAAGCAATATCGCGCCCTGTACTGATACATCCGGAAAGAATTATGGTCTTGTGGAAGAACTTCTTTATTTCCGCTACCAAGGTCATAGGGTTTACCGTACCTGCATGGCCTCCGGCTCCAGCGGCAACAAGTATCAACCCGTCTACTCCAGCTTCTTGGGCCTTTTCGGCGTGACGTTTTTTTATGATATCGTGAAAGACGAGTCCGCCATAACTGTGAATGGCATCTACAACCATAGACACGGCCCCTAAAGAGGTAATTACAATAGGCACTTTGTGTTTTATGCAGAGCTTAACATCTGCTTCAAGTCTTGGGTTGGTAGGGTGAACTATAAGGTTTACGCCAAAAGGTGCGGGTTTTTTACCGGTCTCTTTTTCAAAGGCGTCCAATTCTGTTTTGATTTCTATGAGCCATTCTTCAAAACCTTCACTTGTACGTTGGTTCAATGCCGGAAAAGTTCCAACAACACCGTTTTTACAACATTCAATAACCAGCTTGGGGCCAGATATTAAAAACATAGGGGCAGCAATGGCAGGTAATGCCAATTCGTTTATAAAAGAAGGTTTTGCGCTCATATCATTGGTTTTAGAAAGAATTGAAATTAGCTAAAAAAATTTAAGGATATATATTCCTCTGTTTTTCAAAACTATGGTATTTTTGTTATTCTTATGCATGCATAATAAAATAATTCGTAAAAATATGTACCTAAAAGACTTTGAAATACGCTGGAGCGATGTTGATGCAAACCGCCATTTGGCCAATTCTGCCTATTTGAATTTTATGAGTCACGTTCGAATGACTTATTTAACCGAAATTGGTTTTGGTCATAAGGCATTGCTGGAAAAAGAGATAGGACCGGTGGTTTTTTACGAGCATATGTATTATTTTAAAGAGGCCTTTCCCGGTAGGCCCGTAAAGGTTTCTATGGAAATTATGGGGATGAGCGAAGACGGACAGTTTTTTGAATTCCATCATAATTTTTATGATTATAAAGGTCGAAATTTTGCGCATTGCGAGATGATGGGTGCTTGGATGGATTTAAAGACCAGAAAACTCACTGGTTTACCAAACGATCTCATGCAAAAATTTAGTGATGTTGAAAAGGGCGAAGGCTTTAGAATCCTTACCAAAGAAGATACTAGAAAGTTCGCTAGGGCTCCAAAGGATCTGGTTTAGGCTTTTTGCTTGCTAAATATACTCCCAAAAACACTAGGCAACCGGCTATTATCTTAAGTGTAGTAAGTTTGTCCTGACCCGTGGCAACCGCAAAGAGAATGCCTATTAAGGGCTGAATATAAACGAACGCACTTAATGTAGAAGCTTTAAGTTGGGTTAATGCGAATATGTTGAACAGGTACGTGCAAAATGTAGTTCCCAGGACAACAAAAGCGATTTTCCACAAGGCTTCAAACGGCAGATTGGGCCAGTCTATGTCTATAAGCTCCTGGTAGCCAAAAGGGAGACATATGAATATACCAAGCGTAAATAACCATTTCATAAAGGTAAACGGATGGTATTTTGCTATCAGGGTTTTTGCTCCAATAAGGTAAGACCCATAAAATACCGAGTTCATAAAAATCAGAAAATTCCCTAAAGGTATGTTAGGTGCATCCTGTCTAACTTCGCTACCAAAGAAAATAAGGCCCAAGGCACCTAAAAGACCAATAAGAATGCCCACCATTTTTTTGGGAATGATTTTTTCTTTGATTAGAGCAGCGGAGAGCAATACCACAATAATTGGTGTGGTGGTTATTAAAACAGCACTGTTAATAGGTGTGGACAAGTCCAGTCCTTTAAAAAAAACGAGCATGTTAAAGCCCATACCCAAGAGTGCACAAATGAACATTCTAGGGTAGTCTTTTTTTTCTATTTTCTCCTTTGGACCAAAAACGGAAACACTCCAGAATAGTATTGAGGCTCCTATAACACGCAACATAATAAACCCAAAAGGTTGTACGTGGTTGGGCATTACACCTTTGGCAATGGTATGGTTTAAGGCATAGATAATGGTTGCACCAATTGCGGCTAATATGGCAAGGGTACGTTTGCTCACTGGTGAAGGGCTTTTTTTGCCGCTTCCACTACTTTTTTGCTGTTGCCCACAAAGATTTGATCATCAATTAGAATTACAGGTCGCTTGAGGAACGTATAGTGCTCTAGAATCAAACCTTTCAATTCATTTTCCGAAGGCTGTTTTTCATGTAGCCCCATTTGTCTGTACAGACGGGCTCTTTTACTGAAAAGCGCCTCGTAGCTTCCGGCAAGTTTTTGCATCTCTTCTACTTGCTCGGCGGTCATGGCTTCCGTTTTAATGTCCTGAAGTACAACCCCGTCTAGAGGTTCCAATTCCTTAAGGATGCGTTTGCAGGTATCACAGGTGCTGAGGTAGTAAATCTTTTTCATCTTTCTTAACATAAAATCACTTTGCAAAGAAACCCAATTCAGTTCAATTGTACTATTTTTAACGTCCACTTTAAAATAAGAATGCTTTGGAAAAACTCTTTAATGTTATTTTACAGAATAGAAAACGCTTGTATACTATATTGACCGAAACCCCAAGGGAACAATTGCTGGAAATTCCAGAGGGTTTTAATAACAATATCTGGTGGAATATTGCGCATACCGTGATTACTACCCAAGTTTTAGTGTATAAATTCAGTAATCTTCAAATGCGGGTTTCGGATGAACTTGTTCAAAAGTTCATGAAAGGAACAAAACCAGATGGAACGGCAACTGAGGAGGAAATAATGATAATTGGAGATTTTCTAATATCTACCTTGGAATGGATTATAGAGGATTATGAAGCAGGTCTTTTTCAGGAGTATAATGAGTATACTACCAGTGCAGGAGTAACATTGGCATCTGCTGAAGATGCGCTAACCTTTAACCTGTATCATGAAGGATTGCATATGGGAGCCATTATTGCCCTGCTTAAAGTAGTAGGAAAATAAGGATTAGGACTTGCTTTTGGCCAAGTAGGGCTTCGCGTCCGCAAATGATAGAGTCAGAACGATCGGACCATCTGCATATGAGGCAACCTCATAAGGGTTGTAAAGTAGCTTTATACCCTCCTCGGTAAATCCAATATTTTCGGGGAGGTAAAACATATCTCTTTCAAACATAAAGCCTGTGCTGTTAATAGGGCCATCTAGAGGTATGTGTTCCTGGTTCCTGAATTTTTCCTCGGCAAATTTTTCAAAATCCTCACGGTCTTTAAAAATCTCCCAATTTTCAAGCTCTTTCCCTTTGTTTTTATCAAAATTCAGAAAATGTTGTGAGCTATAACCATGAGCTCCCCCGGTAAAAATATAAGAGTTGAGTTCAACGGTCAGAAAATCGGCGTCTTCATATGAAACGCTACCTTCTATTTTTGCTTCCCAACTTGTAGCTTCTTCCGGATACAGTTTTTTAAGTTCCCAGTACCCGTTACTAAAGGACTCTACGGCATCTTTAATGGTGGTGGCCTCTAATTCGTCATCATAGTTTAGGGTTTCTATGATTTCTTCATTAATAGCGTTGTTAATGTTGGTAGCTATTTTGGAGTTTTCGATTGCTTTGGGAATGTTGATTTCCACACTCGGACATTCGGAACAACGTGTCTCATCAAGTTTTAAGGTTTCAAACGTTAGTTTGTTCTCATTTTGACATCCAACAAGGGCTAAAAATAAAATGATATAGGTAACTTGGGTTCTCATAAAGGAATTTCATTGGGGTAAGCGGAAAAAATCTGGATTATCCTACATCAAAGATAACGATACATTTGAACCAATAATTATAAAAAATGGGTGAAAAAACGTTAAAATTCAATAGTAAAACAATTCATGGAGGGCAAGAGCCAGATGCGGCTTACGGTGCGGTCATGCCTCCTATATATCAGACCTCTACTTATGCGCAGACCACCCCCGGTGGGCATAAGGGGTATGAATACTCTAGAAGTGCAAATCCAACACGTACCGCTTTGGAAAATTCGTTGGCCAGTATTGAGAACGGAACATACGGCTTGGCCTTTGCCAGTGGCCTTGCCGCTATGGATGCGGTCATTAAACTGCTTAGTCCCGGTGATGAGGTGGTTTCAACCAACGATTTGTATGGCGGTAGTTACCGATTGTTCAAAAAGGTTTTTGAGAAGTATGGAATCAAATTCAATTTTGTGGGTATGCAAGATACCAACGCTATTGAGTCAGCAATTACTAGTAACACCAAACTTATTTGGGTAGAGACCCCTACGAACCCGATGATGAATGTTATTGACATTAAAGGGGTAGGTCTGTTGGCTAAAAAGCATGGTGTTCTTTTAGCCGTAGACAATACGTTTGCCACTCCCTATCTCCAAACACCTTTGGATTTAGGGGCGGATATTGTAATGCACTCTGCAACTAAATACTTGGGCGGTCATAGTGATGTGGTTGCCGGTGCTTTGGTTGTCAAGGATAAAAAAATAGCAGATGAACTTTATTTTATTCAAAATGCAAGCGGTGCTGTTTGTGGTCCTATGGATAGTTTTTTGGTGTTAAGGGGAATAAAGACCTTGCATGTGCGTATGCAACGGCATTGCGAGAACGGTGCTGCCATTGCCAATTATCTGGCTGGCCATTCAAAAATAGAGAAAGTGTACTGGCCTGGTTTTGATAGCCACCCCAACCATGAAATCGCTAAGAGCCAAATGACCGGTTTTGGGGGTATGATTTCTTTTGTTACCAAGGGTAGTAATTATGAAGATGCTATTAAGATCGTGGAAAAGTTGAAGGTGTTTACACTGGCGGAATCCCTAGGAGGTGTAGAGAGCCTAGCGGGGCATCCGGCTAGTATGACACATGCCAGTATTCCAAAAGAGGAACGAGAAAAAAGTGGAGTGGTAGATGCTTTGATCAGGTTAAGCGTAGGGATTGAAGATATAGACGATTTGATAGCCGACTTGGAACAGGCGATAAGCTAGTTTTTAGTGTATTTTTAAAAAAGGGTAGGTTAGTTATATAAATAACATAATTTTGCCGTTATAATCAAAATTCAACAAAATACTCGTTATGGACGCAAAGATTAAAGACTTCATGGATGAGGTCAAAACAAGAAACGGGCATGAACCCGAGTTCATTCAAGCGGTGCAGGAAGTTGCCGAAACGGTAATTCCATATATCGCCAAACATAAAATATATAACGGCAAAAATATTTTACTTCGCATGGTGGAGCCCGAGAGGTTGGTCTCGTTTAGAGTGGCTTGGGTAGATGATGAAGGAGAGATTCACGTTAACAGAGGGTACCGAATTCAAATGAATTCCGCTATTGGACCGTATAAAGGAGGCTTGCGGTTTCATCCATCGGTTAATGCAAGTATCCTTAAATTTCTAGCTTTTGAACAGGTTTTCAAAAATAGTTTGACCACCTTGCCTATGGGCGGTGGAAAAGGTGGGTCCGATTTTGATCCAAAAGGAAAGTCAGATGATGAGGTAATGCGTTTTTGTCATGCCTTTATGTTGGAACTTTGTCGCCATATAGGTCCAAATACAGATGTACCTGCCGGTGATATTGGTGTGGGTGCCCGCGAAATAGGCTTCTTGTTTGGTATGTACAAGAAAATAAGGAACGAGTTTACGGGAGTACTAACAGGAAAAGGTCTTTCTTGGGGTGGTTCAAAAATTCGTCCGGAAGCAACAGGATACGGAACGGTATATTTTGCGCAGAGTATGCTTAAAACCAAGAATGAAAGTTTTGAGGGTAAAACCGTGGTTATTTCAGGCTCCGGTAATGTGGCACAATACGCTGCGGAAAAGGTACTTCAGTTAGGAGGCAAAATAGTTACATTGTCCGATTCTGGTGGATATATTTATGACGCAGAAGGAATTGATGCAGAGAAACTTGCCTTTGTCATGGAGCTTAAGAACGAAAAGCGAGGTAGAATTTTGGAATATACTGAAAAGTATAAAAGTGCTGAATACCATAAAGGAAAGACGCCATGGGACGTTAAATGTGATATAGCCTTACCATGTGCCACTCAAAATGAACTATTGGCTGCGGATGCCAAGACGTTGATAGATAACGGTTGTATGTGTGTTGCCGAAGGAGCCAATATGCCTTGCGATACGGATGCTGTGCATACGTTTCATGATGCCAAAATTCTTTTTGCTCCAGGTAAAGCCTCCAATGCTGGTGGTGTTGCTACATCAGGACTTGAAATGTCTCAAAATTCATTACGTATAAGCTGGACAAGGGAAGAAGTAGACGAAAGGCTTAAGGATATTATGGAAGATATTCATGATTCCTGTATAGAATACGGAAAAGAAGAAGACGGCTATTGCAACTACGTAAAAGGGGCTAATATTGCCGGTTTTGTTAAGGTGGCCGATGCTATGTTGGCACAAGGTGTGATTTAGAGAATAGTATCATATAAATAAGAAAAGACCTGTAATTCTAAAGTTACAGGTCTTTTTATTTTTGCCCTTCAGCCTAATTCTAACATCATATTTTTTAAAGTTATCTTTGTGCAAAGCCATCTATGTAAATGCAGGTAACTACCAAAGCCATAGTTCTTACATCCATTAAATATGGAGATACCAGTTTAATTGTAAAGGCATTTACGGAATCTGGGGGTGTTAAATCCTATCTCCTAAGGGGAGTTTTGGCCTCTAAGAAAGGAAAATTAAAAACGGCTTATTTTCAACCTTTAACGCAATTGGAGATAGTGGCCAGCCATAAGAATAAAGGGGCTTTAGAAAGTATTCGCGAAGCAAAGGTCAATTATCCGTACCAGACCTTACATTCCGATATTTCAAAAAACGCCATGACTTTATTTCTGGCCGAAATGTTGGTGAACAGCATTCATGAAGAGGAGGCCAATGAGGCACTTTTTGAATTTATAGAGGCTTCGTTGCAATGGCTGGACAACCAGAGCGGAATTTCTAATTTTCATATTTATTTTTTAATTCGGTTAACACGCTATTTGGGCTTTCACCCGGATACGAACGAGATAGAATTAAGCTATTTTGACTTACTGGAAGGCGAGTTTACGGATACGCCTTCATTGAATCCTATTTTAAACGGAGATAATCTTAGCTATTTTAAAACCTTCTTGGGCATAAATTTTGATGAGATACATCATATCAAAATGAATAAAAGCAACCGTCAAGAACTTTTACAATCGTTAGTACTGTTCTATGAGTTGCATTTACAGGGGTTTAGGAAACCAAAATCCCTTGCCATCCTTAACGAAGTATTTAACTAGTATGAACAAAGTTCTGTTTTTACTTATTTTTTTGTGTATCCAAACCGTACTTGCGCAACAGGTTACAGTTTTGGATGTAGATACGCGAGAGCCCATAGTAAATGTGGCCATTTACAATTATGACCACTCTAAAACGGCACTCACGGATTTTGATGGTAAGGCGGATCTATCCGTTTTTAAGGCTGAAGAACGTATTACTTTTCGCCATCTTAGTTATCAAATCAGAAAGAGCACAAGAGCCCAGATTAATCGGCATGGAGGGCATTTGTTTTTGGAGATGAAGGCCGAAGAGCTTGATGAGGTGGTCATGTCCGTTTCTAAATGGGAGCAGCAAAAAAAGGACATACCCAACAAAATTGCCATTATAGATACTAAGGATATCGCTTTTGCAAGTCCGCAAACTTCGGCAGACCTATTGCAGAATAGCGGTAAGGTGTTCGTTCAGAAAAGTCAGCTGGGTGGCGGTAGTCCCATGATCAGGGGGTTTGCAACCAACCGTTTGCTCTTGTCCGTAGACGGGGTGCGTATGAACAATGCCATTTTTAGGGGAGGTAACCTTCAGAATGTTATTTCTATAGATCCCTATTCAGTAAAAAATACAGAAATCATTTTTGGCCCTGGTTCCGTTATTTATGGTAGTGATGCTATTGGAGGGGTTATGAATTTTTATACTAAAAAAGCGGAGTTCTCAAATTCGGATAGTCTTTCGTTTTCGGGAAATGCCAGTTATCGCTTCGCTTCGGCCAACCTGGAAAATACGTTTCATGTAGATGTTAATCTGGGGAAAAAGAAATGGGCTTTTTTAACAAGTGCTTCTTACAACAGTTTTGATAATTTAAAAATGGGTTCCCATGGTCCTGATTCTTATCTGAGAAGAGAATATGTGACTACCATAAACGGAGCTGATGTGCTTATGCCTAACAAAACTGTAAAGGAACAGAACCCAACGGGCTATAATCAGTTTAGCCTAATGCAGAAAGTAGCCTATAAACCAAGTCATACGTGGCAATATGATTTAGGTCTGCATTATTCGGAGACTTCGGATTACGCCAGATACGATCGTTTGATCCGGCCCAATAGCGCGGGAGACGGACTTCGTTCTGCGGAATGGTATTATGGTCCTCAAAAATGGTTCATGGGCAACTTGCAGATGAACAAAAGAGGAAAAGGTATTTTTTACGATGGATTAAAGATTACCACGGGCTATCAGCATTTTGAGGAAAGTAGAAATGACAGGGGTTTTCAAGATGTTATACGCTATAGTACGGAAGAAAAAGTAGATGCCCTTTCCACTAATATCGACTTTGAAAATAAAAAAATTGGTAACCTCCGCTTGTACTATGGAGGTGAATATATATTTAATAAGGTAGGTT
The DNA here is from genome assembly GCF_018860715.1 of Zobellia sp. B3R18. Classification (NCBI taxonomy): domain Bacteria; kingdom Pseudomonadati; phylum Bacteroidota; class Flavobacteriia; order Flavobacteriales; family Flavobacteriaceae; genus Zobellia; species Zobellia sp. B3R18. Next base: position 1,421,149 of record NZ_JAHKQG010000011.1, read on the forward strand.
CCTTGGGTAGTCAAGAAAATATAGAGACCAATGAAATTTTGGCGTCTGCATCAAGATATCCAGATGGTTCAACTTGGCAAACCTTAGCGGGTTATGTTCATGGGGAATATAAGGCCAAGCCCAATTTTACGGTATTGTCCGGTTTGCGTTACAGTCATGTGTGGATCGATGCCGTATTTGACAAGACCTATTACCCATTTCCTTTTGATGATGCCAATCTTAATAATGGGGCGCTTACGGGTAGTTTGGGTTTTAGTTGGTTTCCTAAGGCAGATTTGCAGGTGACTTTTAATGGTTCTACCGGTTTTAGGGCACCCAATATAGATGATGTGGGCAAAATTTTTGATTCGGAGCCGGGAGCGGTGGTCGTTCCCAATCCAGACTTGGAGCCTGAGTATGCTTATAATGTAGAGCTGGGTGTGCAGAAGAATTTTAATGATAAAGTAGTATTTAAAAGCACTGCGTTTTATACCTATTTGGTAGATGCTTTGGTACGCCGTGATTACCTTTTCAATGGAGAAGAAGAAATTATATACAATGGTGAGATGAGTAGTGTGCAGGCTATACAGAATGCAGCTAAGGCCTTTGTCTACGGTTTTGAGTTTGGCGCGGAAGCCTTTCTTACAGAAAATATTTCGGTGGTATCCAATTTAACTATTACCGAGGGTGTTGAAGAAGAGGATGATGGTACAGAATCTCCCGGTAGGCACGTTTCTCCCACCTTTGGAGATTTACATTTGATTTATAAAAACCAAAGACTAAAGACGGATTTGTTCATGAATTATAACGGCGAGATTCCTTTTTATGATTTGGCTGCTTCCGAGCGCAGTAAAGCGTATATCTACGCTTCCGACTCGGAAGGAAACCCGTATTCTCCTTCTTGGTATACTTTAAATTTTCGTTCGCAATATAAAATTTCAAATGCTTTTGAAGTGTCCTTGAATCTTGAAAACTTTACGGATCAGCGTTACCGCTCCTATTCTTCGGGAATATCCGCACCGGGCATCAATTTAATTATGGGCTTGGCGTACCAGCTTTAGTTTCTCTCTGGGGCATTAAAATGAAAAATCCCGGCCATTGGCCGGGATTTCTCTGTTGTAAGAAATAATAAAATTGTAAACTAGTTTACAGCAGCTTTAGCTTTATCAACTGCACTGTTAGCAGCGTTTTTTGCATCGTCACCAGCTTTGTTGGCAGCATCTGTTGCTTTATCTGCAGCTTCACCGGCTTTAGCTTTAACATCGCTAGCCGCTTCGTTAGCTTTAGCCTTAATATCATCGCCAGCTTCTTCAGCTTTAGCTTTTAAATCGTTAGCGGCATCTTCGGCACCAGCTTTGATTTCTTCACCAGCTTCTTCAGCTTTTTCCATAGCTTCGTTACCGGCTTCTTTAGCTTTATCCATGGCATCAGATCCCATTTCTTTAGCGTCTTCACCAGCCTGCTCCATAGCAGCACCAGCTTCGTCCGTAGCACTCTTTGCTTTATCCGCAGCTTCTCTACAAGAAACAAAAGAGATACTCAAGGCAAGCATTAAAACGGAACCTAAAATTACTTTTTTCATGATTTTGTGTTTAAAGTTTTGTTTAATTGTTTTTGTGATATACGTATGAAACGGCTTTTTGGACGCTATATTTTAACATTTTCTTACAAGCTTGTTTATTTTGCTGTATCTCAATTCTTTCAAATCGACTTAATTCGACTAAAAATCCTTAATTTTGCAGCCTTAAATTAATGCAGTAGAGCCACTTATTATGAAGTTTGCGGAATATAAAGGATTGGACTTGCCCAAAGTAGCCGAGGATATACTTGATTACTGGAAGCAAAACCAAATATTTGAGAAAAGTGTTTCCTCTAAAGAGGGTAAACCTAGTTATGTATTTTACGAGGGTCCACCATCGGCAAACGGTATGCCAGGTATACACCACGTTATGGCACGTACCATAAAGGATATTTTTCCTAGGTACAAGACCATGAAGGGTTTTCAGGTAAAGAGAAAAGCAGGTTGGGATACCCACGGACTACCTATTGAGTTGGGTGTTGAGAAAGAGTTGGGCATTACCAAAGAGGATATTGGTAAGAAAATTTCTGTTGAGGAATATAATGCGGCCTGTAAAAAGGCGGTTATGCGCTATACGGATGTTTGGAACCGTATGACGGAGCAAGTAGGGTACTGGGTAGATATGAACGACCCGTACATTACTTACAAGCCAAAATATATGGAGTCTGTTTGGTGGTTGTTGAAACAGATTTATGATAAAGGTTTAATTTATAAAGGATATACGATTCAGCCATACTCCCCAAAAGCGGGTACTGGTCTAAGTTCTCACGAATTGAACCAACCGGGCACATATCAAGATGTTACGGATACAACGGTAGTGGCACAGTTTAAGGCTGTAGATGAATCTTTGCCGGACTTTCTTAAGAATGAGGGTGATATTTATTTCTTGGCGTGGACGACCACACCGTGGACGCTTCCTTCTAACACGGCATTGACGGTAGGGCCAAAGATTGAGTATGTGCTGGTAGAAACCTACAATCAGTATACGTTTAAACCAATGAATGTAGTGCTTGCCAAAAATTTGGTAAGCAAACAGTTTTCAGGAAAATTCAAACAAGTTGAAACCAAGCCGGAATTGTTGGAATATACATCCGGTGATAAGAAAATTCCTTTTTACGTAGTAAAGGAGTTTGTTGGTAAAGATTTAGTGGGTATAAAATATGAGCAATTGTTGGCATATGCCCAGCCGTACCAAAATCCTGAATATGCATTTCGTGTAATTTCAGGAGATTTCGTTACGATAGAAGATGGTACCGGTATTGTGCATACGGCACCCACTTTTGGTGCGGACGATGCCTTGGTGGCCAAACAGGCATCACCGGAAATACCACCGTTATTGGTATTGGATGAAAATAACAACCCGGTTCCTTTAGTGGATTTGCAAGGAAAGTTCCGCCCTGAAATGAAAGAATTTGGCGGTAAATACGTCAAGAACGAATATTATGATGCCGGTGAGGCACCGGAAAGGTCAATAGACGTAGAGCTGGCCATTAAACTTAAAGAAGAGAACAAGGCTTTTAAAGTAGAAAAGTATGTACACAGCTACCCTAATTGCTGGCGTACGGATAAGCCTATCCTATATTACCCATTAGATTCCTGGTTCATAAAGATCAGTGATGTTAAAGATCGTATGTTCGCGCTTAACCAGACTATCAACTGGAAACCAAAATCTACTGGCGAAGGCCGTTTTGGTAACTGGTTGGCCAATGCCAATGACTGGAACCTTTCGCGATCTAGGTATTGGGGTATTCCGCTTCCTATTTGGAGAACGGAAGATGGTAAGGAAGAAATAATCATAGGTTCGGTTGCCGAGTTAAAGGCGGAAATGGCAAAAGCCGTGGCTTCCGGAGTAATGGAGAAAGATATTTTTGATGATTTTGTTGTGGGTGACCTATCCGAAGAAAATTATGATAAAATAGACCTGCATAAGAATATTGTAGATGATATTATTTTGGTTTCCGCTTCGGGTAAACCTATGAAGCGTGAGAGTGACCTTATTGATGTTTGGTTTGATAGTGGTTCTATGCCGTACGCACAATGGCACTACCCATTTGAAAACAAAGAATTGATTGATGAGGGCAAGACCTACCCGGCCGATTTTATCGCAGAAGGTGTAGATCAGACCAGAGGTTGGTTCTATACCTTGCATGCTATTGCTACTATGGTTTTTGATTCCGTAGCGTATAAAAACGTGGTTTCCAACGGACTGGTGCTTGATAAGGAGGGAAAGAAAATGTCCAAACGTTTGGGCAATGCGGTAGACCCTTTTGATACCATGAACGAGCATGGGGCAGATGCCACGCGTTGGTACATGATTTCCAATGCCAACCCATGGGATAATCTAAAATTTGACACTGAAGGTATTGTTGAGGTGAAGCGTAAATTCTTCGGGACACTTTATAATACGTACTCTTTCTTTTGTCTATACGCGAACATAGATGCTTTTGACTATTCAGAAGAAGAGATTCCGCTAAACGAAAGACCGGAAATTGATAGGTGGATTTTATCTGAACTTCATTCGTTGATCAAAACGGTTGACGAAGCTTACGCAGATTATGAGCCTACAAAGGCAACACGTGCAATTTCAGACTATGTACAAGAAAATCTAAGTAACTGGTATGTGCGTTTGTGTAGAAGACGTTTCTGGAAAGGTAGCTATGAGAAAGATAAAATATCGGCCTACCAAACATTGTATACCTGTTTAGAAACCGTAGCCAAATTATCGGCGCCGGTTGCTCCGTTCTTTATGGATAGACTTTATAAAGATTTAACGAATACAACGCATAGGGAGGATTTTGAAAGTGTACATTTATCCGAGTTTCCAAAGTATGATGAGGCAATAGTAGATAAGGATTTGGAAAGTAAGATGGAGAAAGCTCAGACCATTTCGTCTTTGGTACTTTCTATTCGTCAGAAAGAAAAGATAAAAGTGCGTCAGCCGTTGCAAAAAGTCATGATACCTATCTTGGATGATAAGCAGAAGCATGAAATAGAAGCGGTAGCTGATCTTATCAAGTCCGAGGTAAACGTTAAAGAGATAGAGTTACTTGATGATGCTTCGGGAATCTTGGTGAAACAGATCAAGCCCAATTTTAAGGTTTTAGGCCCTAAATTTGGAAAGGATATGAAAAAAATAGCTCAGGCTGTTGCCAAGTTGAACCAAGATGATATCCAAAAAATTGAGCAAGATGGCGAAATTTCGCTTGACATTGACGATAAAATTATTACATTACAGCTGCAAGATGTAGAGATAGCCTCGCAAGATATTGAAGGTTGGTTGGTAGCAAGTTCAGGCCCTATTACAGTGGCTCTGGATGTTACCATAAACGAAGGCCTTAGGGAAGAGGGTATTGCTAGAGAGCTTGTAAACCGAATTCAGAATATAAGAAAAGATTCCGGTTTTGAAGTAACGGATAGAATTGATATTAAGATTCTTAAAGACGGTTTTGTAGAAAAGGCGGTGTCCAATAACTTAAGCTATATTAAAGCTGAAACGTTAACGGCCGAACTTGTTTTTGAGGAAAAATTGGATAGAGGAACCGAGGTTTCTTTTGATGAGGTGAATACTAAATTATTTATTGAAAAACATTAATAGAATGGCAGAAGATTTAAAAGTTAGATATTCGGACAAGGATCTTGCCGAATTCAGAGAATTGATCGAAGACAAAATTGAGAAAGCAAAAAGTCATTTAGAATTGCTTAAGAGTTCTTATATGAACGATGGTAATAACGGTACGGATGATACTTCTCCCACGTTTAAGGCTTTTGAAGAGGGTTCTGAGACCATGAGTAAAGAAGCAAATACGCAGTTGGCCATACGTCAAGAGAAATTTATACGAGACTTAAAAAATGCCCTTTTGCGTATTGAGAACAAAACCTACGGTATTTGCCGTGTTACAGGAAAGTTGATCGCCAAAGAGCGTCTTAAATTGGTTCCTCATGCTACATTAAGTATAGAGGCAAAGAATATGCAAAAGTAATTTTGCGATTTTAAATTAAAAAAGCCTACAGGAACTTAGTTCTTGTAGGCTTTTTTTACACCGTAAAAAAATGAAAGGGTTTCTCGCTTTTTTCTTGTTTTTCAATCTTTTGGCGGCGCAAAAAGTGGTTAAAAAATCTGTGGTAAATGATGCGGTTACCTCAATTGGTATAGACGTTGAGAATTGCTATAGATTAACCCTGGAAACTGCCGATACAGATGAAATGTCCGTTGAGGCTATTATTGATGGGGAGTACAAGAAAGATCTTTTGTTGTCTGTAAAGGAGAATGGTAGTGCTATAATGGTCAGTAGTGGTTTTCAGCCTAATTTCAAGAATCCTAATGATAAGCTTAGCGCACATAAAGTCGTGTCTATTGCGCTAAAGGTAATTGTTCCCAGTTTTAAATTTATTACCGTTTTTGGTACAAGCTGCAATGTGTTCGTTGCTGGGGATTATAAGGAACTTACGGTTTCTCTTAATGACGGTAACTGCGAGCTTTTTAATGTTCATGAGGATATAAATGTGCGTACACAAAGCGGGCATATTTTAGTGGAAGCTCTCAAAGGGAATGTAAATGCGGTAAGTAAATATGGGGCGGTAAACAAAGACGATATTCCCATGGGAGATGCACAATATACACTGTCTTCCCTAACGGGAAACATACGAATAAAGAAAACCGAATAATATACTTATTTTTGCCAATTCAAGTTGTAGATATACTATGAATTTAAAGAAATCATTGCTCATAATCATAGCAGTACTGTTGATTGACCAATTGAGCAAAATTTATATAAAGACCCATTTTGTACTGGGAGATTCTGTTGAGGTTTTTAGCTGGTTCAAAATACTGTTCATTGAAAATTCAGGAGCTGCATGGGGAGCCAAGTTAAGTGATTTCTTGCCTATATCGGAACCAACCGGCAAGTTGGTCTTAACCGTGTTTAGGTTGTTTGCCGTAGCAGGAATTGGATACTGGCTGTACGATACTATTCGTAAGGAATCCTCTAAAACCCTGATCTTGGCAGTTTGCTTGATTTTTGCAGGAGCCTTGGGGAACATTATAGATTCTGTATTCTACGGTGTACTATTTAGTGATAGCTATCAACAATTGGCAACGGCATTTTCAGATGAACCTTATGGCAGTATTTTTTACGGGAAAGTAGTAGATATGCTTTATTTTCCTATGGTAGATACAACGTGGCCAGATTGGGTTCCTTATTTTGGAGGCTCTAGTTTTCGGTTTTTTGAACCGGTTTTTAATATTGCTGATATGGCTATCAGTACCGGTGTAGGTATTCTTTTGGTTTTCAATAAGAAAGCGTTCGGTAAGGTAGATGATGAGCCAACTACCAGTGAAGCTGATTCATTGTAATCTTTTAGAAAGAATAGGTTTTAGTGGGGGTCACGCAATAATCTAAAGGCATGTCTAAGTTGTTCACATCAGTTATGAGTTCCCCTTCAGCGGAAAATAAGGATAAGCCAATTTTAATAACATCTGGGCGACATTGAGACAAGAAGGTGTCATAAAACCCTTTTCCATAACCTACACGATTTCCTTGTTCGTCAAAAGCCAATAAGGGAATGAAAACTACGTCTATTTTTGTGCTGGGTATTTCTATACCATCAACCGGTTCAGGTATATTCCATTCATTCTTTACAAGGCGCGTAGAATCCGTTAGCAAATAATGCTCTAATGTAGTTTTGTCAACTACTTTGGGTAGTACTATATTTTTATCCTTTCCTTGAAGTATGGAAAGAACGTAGGTAGTGTCAATCTCCTTGTTTTCGGAAATGGGTAAAAAAATATGGTAAAAGTCGTAAGACCATACCGGTAGTTTGAGCAGTCCGTTAGCAATACTCAGGCTAGAATTAGAAAGGGATTCATTGTCAATTAAATCTCTTCGATTTTTGTATAGTGATCTTAAATCTTTTTTAAGCATTGATTATGACCTCAGTACAATTGGGGAAACTCTAGTATGCTTATTCTTTTACAGACACTGCGTAATATATCTTAAATGATATCATTAAGATAAGATACAGGCCGAGGGTTATAATATATTTATCCATGTGGTAATTGATTTTGATTCTTAAATCTAATTAAAAAATTTTATTAAAACACTTTTAACTGCAACTTTTCATCGATGAAATGCATTTTTTAGTGTTTTTTTAACAAATTTGCGCTTTTTCGCGTGCAAAAATGTGCAAAAAAGGGCGGCATAAGACTTCATTTCGTTTGCCTGAGCAAATGGGGCGGGCTTTCCGGTATTCGTTAAAAAAGAGTAAAACACTTAGCCCTTTTAATAAAACATAGTAATTTAACATGATAGAAATAGATGCCTTCTACCATTTAATTTGATAAACCGTTTTTGTAATGCCCCAAGTACCTATAGAAGTACAATTAAGCACGTTGCCCCAGAGTCCTGGTGTATACCAGTTTTATGATGTAGATGATAAAATATTGTATGTAGGTAAGGCCAAAAATCTTAAAAAGCGGGTTTCTTCATATTTTACGAAAAACCATGAGTACGGAAAAACGCGCGTTCTCGTAAAAAAAATTAGGAACATCAAACATATTGTTGTCCCTACAGAATCCGATGCGCTGCTTTTGGAAAACAATCTTATTAAGAAATATAGGCCCAGGTATAATGTCTTGTTGAAGGATGACAAATCATATCCTTGGATCTGTATTAAAAACGAGCGTTTCCCTAGAATTTTCCCTACTAGAAAGCTAATAAAGGACGGTAGTGAGTATTTTGGCCCGTATACCAATATGAAAACGGTTCGAACGTTGCTGGACTTGGTAAAAGGGGTTTATCCATTGCGGACCTGTAACTATGATCTGTCAAAAGAAAAAATAGATTCCGGTAAATACAAGGTTTGTTTGGAATATCATTTGGGAAACTGTAAAGGACCCTGTGAAGGCTTTCAGTCTGCGGAGGAATATGATCAACAGATAGAGGATATTAGAAAAATAATTAAGGGAGATTTTAAGTCGTCTTTAAGCTATTTTAGATCACAGATGAAAACGCTGGCATCCGAAATGAAATTTGAGGAGGCACAACAAATCAAGGAAAAGATAGAGGTTCTGGAAAACTATCAAGTAAAATCTACAATCGTCAATCCAAAGATCAATAATGTAGATGTGTTCTCTATAATTTCGGACGAGAGCCATGCCTATATTAATTTCCTGCAGTTGTCCCATGGGTCTATTATTCGGTCGCACACCCTAGAAATAAAGAAGAAGTTAGATGAGACGGATGCCGAGCTTTTGGCGCTCTCTATTATAGAGATCCGGCAAAGGTTCAAGTCGCTTTCTAGGGAGCTTTATCTCCCTTTTGAAGTTCCTGTAGAAGCACACCTTAAAGTTTCCGTGCCAAAATTGGGCGATAAAAGAAAGATTTTAGAACTCTCTGAGCGCAATGCCAAATTTTATAGACAAGAGCGGTTTAAGCAGATTAAGATTATTGATCCGGATAGGCACACCAACCGAATCATGGCGCAGATGAAAAAAGATTTGCATCTTTCCGAAGAGCCAAGGCATATAGAATGTTTTGATAACAGTAATATTCAAGGAAGTAATCCGGTGGCTGCTTGTGTGGTTTTTAGGAATGGGAAACCTTCAAAAAAGGAATATCGTCATTTTAATATAAAAACCGTGGAAGGCCCAGATGATTTTGCCTCTATGGAAGAAGTGGTCTATAGGAGGTATAAACGTCTTTTGGCCGAAGCTGAGCCATTGCCTCAACTTATTGTTATTGATGGAGGAAAGGGCCAATTATCTTCTGCGTTAAAAAGTTTGGACCTTCTTGGTCTAAGAGGTAAAATTGCCATTATTGGTATAGCCAAGCGGTTGGAGGAAATCTATTTTCCCGAAGACCCTATTCCGCTTTATCTTGATAAAAAATCCGAAAGTCTAAAGATTGTTCAGCAATTACGGAATGAGGCCCACCGCTTTGGAATCACCTTTCACAGAAATAAAAGAAGTAAGGCGGCCATTAATTCTAAGTTGGAAAGTATAGAAGGTATTGGTGAAAAAACGGCACAGGAACTTTTGAAAAAATTCAAGTCCGTAAAACGAATAAAAGAAGCCTCTATGGAAAACCTAACGGAAACCGTGGGCTTATCTAGGGCAAAAAAAATTTATGAAGCATTCCATTAAAATTACGACTAACTCAGCACAATGAAAAAAGCCGTTATAGGAATTGGGTTACTCTTTTTCACTTTGTTTTGTTTTGCTCAGGAACCTGAGAAGAAAGACATCAAAGTGGGGCTGGTGTTGAGTGGAGGTGGCGCTAAGGGCATGGCTCATATTGGTGCTATAAAAGTATTGGAAGAAGCCGGTATAAAAGTGGATTATATTGGGGGGACCAGTATGGGGGCCATTGTTGGGTCTTTATATGCTGCTGGCTATACCGGTGATCAATTAGATTCAATTTTTAGGGCTACGGATTTCACTAACCTTATTCAGGACAATCTGCCCAGAAGCGCTAAAACATTTTACGAAAAGGAAAATTCTGAAAAATATGCCGTTACCTTGCCTTTTGACAATTTTAAGGTATCCGTGCCTCCCGCATACTCCGGTGGTCAGAACGTATATAATGAGTTGGTTAAGTTCTTGTATCCGGTAAGAAACATAAAGGATTTTAATGATTTGCCCATTCCTTTTGTGTGTATTGCAACGGATGTAGAAACGGGTGATGAAGTGGTTTTAAGAGAGGGGTATTTACCGGAAGCCGTTATGGCCAGTGGAACGTTGCCGTCACTTTTTGAACCTGCTCGCATAAACGGAAAAGTATTGATAGACGGTGGTGTGGTCAACAATTATCCTATAGACGAGGTAAAAAAAATGGGGGCCGATATCATAATTGGGGTAGATGTACAGCACGGACTTAGAAATAGGGAGTCTCTATTAACCGCCACCGAGATTTTATTGCAAATCAATAATTATAGGACCGTTCTTGATATGGCTGAAAAGTCCAAAAAGACAGATATCTATATAAAACCCGAAATGACGGATTACTCCATTATAGACTTTAATTTAGGCGATGTTATTATTAAAAGTGGGGAGGATGCTGCCCGTAAAAGAATAGATACTTTAAAAGCTATTGCTTCCAGACAAATTGGAAAAAGGAAGGCCAAGGAGAGAATCGTTTCTTCAGATACGTTAAGTATCAGTCATTTGGTTATATTGGAGAGTGAGAATTATTCCAGAGGTTACGTTAAAGGAAAATTAAGGTTTGATACAGATAAACCAACCACCTTTTCACGAGTACAGCAGGGTATCAGTAATCTAGCCGCAACTGGAAATTTTCATACAATCCACTATAAAATACAGGATGACGAAGACAATGACGAGCAAGAGATGATTCTAGATTTGAATGAAAATAAAAGTAAATCCTTTATTCGTCTAGGTGCTCACTATGATAATCTCTACAAGACGGCAGCCATCTTGAATTATACAAGAAAAAGTTTGATTACCAGAGATGATGTATCTTCTTTTGACTTTATTATTGGAGATAATATCAGGTACAAACTACAATATTATGTGGATAAGGGTTTTTATTGGAGTTTTGGTTTTAATTCAAGTTTTAATGAATTTGAAAAGGACGTTAGCTTTGATTTAGTGCGAAGCAATTTTGATGTTCAGGCCGGGGCAAATTTAAATTCAATAAACATAGATGTAACGGATTTTACCAATCAGGTCTATGTGCAAACGGTTTTACGAGAAGAGTTTGCGTTTAGAACGGGGTTGGAACATAAATTTTTAAAGTATAGCACCAAGACATTAGGGCAGAACGCACCGGTAGGTCCTACAGGTAAGACGCCTGATCAAAGAACGTTTCTTGAAAAGAGTAGTTATTATAGCGCTTTTGGGCAGTTAACTTTTGACACCTATGATGATAAGTACTTTCCTTCAAAAGGATTGTACTTTGATGGTGATTTTCATTTCTATGTCTTTTCATCTGATTTTAACGAAAACTTTAAGGAGTTCTCAATTGCGCAGGCTAGGTTGGGTACGGCAGTGCCATTTTTTAAAAATTTCTCCGTAAACGTAGAAGCAGAAGGAGGTTTTAAATTGGGTACTTCAAGCGTTTCCTCCTTTGATTTTATTCTAGGGGGCTTCGGTACAAATCTTTTAAACAATTTTACGCCTTTCTTTGGATATGATTATTTGGCTTTGCCCGGTAACGCTTTTGTAAAAGCCTACGGTAGGTTGGATTATGAATTTGCGCCTAAGAACCACTTTATGCTTACTGCAAACTATGCCAATGTAGACGATGATCTTTTTAGAACGGGAGAGTGGTTTACTCTACCAAGTTATTCCGGTTACGGCGTTGGTTATGGGTGGGAATCTTTTATGGGGCCTATGCAAATGCATTATTCATGGTCTCCAGAAGGGAAGACCAATAACTTCTTTTTTAGTTTAGGGTATTGGTTTTAATGCGCTTAGGTTTAAAGTGGTGTTTTTTTACGATATTTGTTACATATGCTACAATTAAGAGTTGATATTACTGCCCATCTTAGGGCCATGTGGTAAATACCCACTTTTTAGTTCTTGCTCCACGCTTGAACACGAGTTCTATTTTTCAGCTTTTAACAATTTACATTACTAAAAACATACAGATATGTCAACTTTAGATACTACTTCATTGAATTTACCCAAGGAAAACCCGGAAGCAGAAGATTTTCTACCTCTTTTGGGAACGGATTATATAGAGCTTTATGTAGGTAACGCAAAGCAAGCGGCCCATTACTATATGGCGGCATGGGGGTTTCAGCCTTTGGCCTATGCAGGTCTGGAAACTGGGCTTAAAGATCGGGTTTCCTACGTTTTACAGCAAGATAAGATTAGATTGGTGCTCACCTCTCCGCTAAAGTCGGGAGGAGATATCAATAAGCATATAGATTCTCATGGAGATGGGGTAAAAGCTATTGCTTTATGGGTAGATGACGCTTCTAAAAGTTATGAGGAAACCACCAAAAGAGGAGCGGAAAGTTACTTGGAGCCCAAAACGATTAAGGATAAGGATGGTGAGGTTGTACTTTCGGGAATTCACACCTATGGAGAAACGGTTCACGTTTTTGTAGAGCGAAAAGATTACAAAGGAGTTTTTATGCCGGGCTACAGAGCTTGGAACCCATATTACAAACCTTCTGATGTTGGACTAAAGTACGTAGACCATATGGTGGGTAACGTAGGCTGGAACGAAATGAACAAATGGTGTGAATTTTACGCCAAGGTTATGGGTTTTGCCCAGTTGGTCTCTTTTGATGACAAAGACATTTCAACAGAATACACGGCGCTAATGAGTAAGGTTATGAGCAATGGTAACGGCCGAATTAAATTTCCCATAAACGAACCGGCAGACGGTAGAAAAAAGTCGCAAATAGAAGAATATATAGATTTTTACAACGGAGCGGGTGTGCAGCATATGGCATTGGCAACGGATAATATTATTGAAACGGTTACGGCATTGAGAGATCGGGGCGTTGAATTTTTAACAGTACCCTCAAGTTATTATGAAGATGTATTGGACCGTGTGGGTGAAATAGATGAGGACTTGGCCCCTCTTAGTGAATTGGGAATCCTTATTGATAGGGATGAAGAGGGTTATCTGCTTCAGATTTTTACCAAACCTATTTTGGATAGGCCAACCATGTTCATTGAAATTATTCAAAGAAAAGGAGCTAAATCATTTGGTAAAGGTAATTTTAAGGCGCTTTTTGAAGCAATTGAAAGAGAGCAGGAGTCCAGAGGAACCTTGTAATAGTTATTATCTTAAAGCACAGGTATATTATTTGTGAAAGTATACCTCGTTTTTGGTCTAAAAAGGGGTGTTTTTAAGTGAAAAGCGACCCCTATATCTTAATGAAATGCCAATTTTATAGCCGTTAGCAAAAAGAACTGTTAATGTAATAGTTAAAGTAAGTTAAAACGGATTGAGGATTGAAACTATGCCTTAAATTTGTAGGCGTAAGGGGTGGTTCCCTTACAACTTTAAGTATTGGTTTTTCATAATTTAAAGTTTGGTTGGTTATTTAGGAAAAGCCCTGACATGAAATGTTGGGGCTTTTTTTTAAGCCTAACTTTAGTTTTATATTCTAAGCTGCGGGTCTGGCCTGGGTTAAGCATAATTTATACTTTAAGTTCTAAAATAACAGGGTTGAGGTATGCGTACAATACTTTGGAATAAATTTTGTTTAAGTAATTGTAAGCCCTTAATATGGTAAAGGTCCATTTTGTATTTTTATCGTAATACTATAGCTATGAAAAAAGCAATTACTTTACTTTTTCTTCTCGTTATTTTCTCTTCTTCCGCCCAGAATAGTACCTCCGCCTTTGAACCTGGCGAATGGTTAAAATTTAGAATGCATTATGGTTTTTTAAATGCAAGTTACGCTACACTGCATCTAAAGTCTGACGTGGTGAATGGTGTGCCGGTTTATCATGTGGTGGGTCGTGGAAAAACTACGGGTTTCGCCAGTGTGTTTTTTAAGGTAGACGATACGTATGAAAGCTATTTTGATAAAAAGGATGGTAAGCCTTATAAATTCATTAGAAAAATAAACGAAGGTGGTTATACCAAGGATATTGAGATAAACTTTGATCATGAAGAGGATAAAGCTGTTCTGAACGATAAAAAACACAATAAAAAGTATAATTTTGAGCTACAGGACAGTATTCAGGATTTAATATCTGCATTCTACTATCTTAGAAACAACTACGAGCCAAGTGATTTAGTTGAAGGCGAAGCCGTAAAATTGAAAATGCTGTATGATGATGACGGTGTTTTTAACTTTAAACTTAAATATTTAGGAACAGAAGTGCTTAAAACTAAGTTCGGTAAGGTAGAATGTTATAAATTTAGGCCTTTGGTACAGTCCGGTCGTGTTTTTAAGGAAAAAGAAAGTCTTTCCTTATGGGTTTCGGCAGACGATAACAGAATACCTATACGCATACAGGCAGATTTGGCGGTTGGGTCCATCAAAGCTGACCTTGACGGGTATAACGGCCTTAAGCATCAGTTCAAGATAATAATGGATTAAAACCCTAATGAGAGATAAAGAGCGAATAGATTCACAAATTTCAAAACTAGAAGAGAAGTATAAAGACTCCGGTCAGGATTTAAGTTCTTATTTAGATGGGCTTCTTTATCAACGTTACCTCACGTATTGGGATTATATTCATTTGGATACCCTTTTAAGTCTTCAGGTACCACGCACCTATTTTCCGGACGAGGAAATTTTTATCATGTACCACCAGATTACTGAGCTGTATTTTAAGCTTATTCTTCATGAGCAAAAACAGTTGGTTGATGATAAATCGCAAAAGATAGATTTCTTTATAGAAAAAGCGAGACGGATCAATAGCTATTTTAAGGCGTTGATATCTTCTTTTAGTATTATGATAAAGGGTATGGAGAGAGAACAATTTCTTCAATACCGTATGGCCTTGCTCCCGGCAAGTGGTTTTCAGTCGGCACAATACCGCATGATCGAGATTTATTCCACTCCTATGGAGAATTTGGTCCATCATACGGAGAGAGATTCCTTTTCTTCGGAAAATAGTCTTGAAGAACTGTATGAGGAAATTTATTGGAAAAAAGGAGCCACCGATTTGGCCACCGGAGAGAAGACGTTAACATTGAAGCAGTTTGAGTATAGGTATACCCCGCGCCTAATACGAATAGCAAAGCAAGTAGAGCACAATACCATTTACCAAAAATATCAGCAACTACCTGCCAATAAGAAAGATAATAAAGAGCTAATAGATGCGTTAAAGACATTGGATATGAACGCCAATGTAAACTGGCCTTTAATGCATATGGGTTCTGCTCATAGGTATTTAGGAAAAGACAAAGAGGAAATAGATGCAACAGGAGGAACAAATTGGAAGAACTATTTACCTCCAAGTTTTCAGAAAATTGTATTCTTTCCGGAAATCTATTCAAAACAAGAGTTAAATAATTGGGGGAAAGAGTGGGTAGACCATATCTTTAACCCGGACAAGAAACAAGCAGAGTAAAATGAATAAATATTGGGGCCTTCTTTTCGTTATTTTAATATCACTTTCCTGTAAAGATGACAAGCCAGTTCTAAAAGAACCGGTCAAACAAATGGCTGCCATAGTTCCTATAGAGAAACCTGTAATGAAACAATTCGGGTTTAATTTAGATGAGTTTACCGTACAGCTAGACACCGTGAAAAATGGTGATAGTTTTGGTGAGCTTATGCTTCAGAACAAAGTAGACTACCCCAAGATTGCCAAAATAACCCAAGATTTTAAAGATACTTTTGATGTTCGCAAGATTCGTGTGGGCAAACCATATCTTATTTTAAAGTCAAAAGATACTACAGAGGCGGCGCAAGTATTCATTTATGAAAACGACCCCATTAATTATACCGTAGTTGATCTTAGGGATACGGTTAAGGCTTATAGAAATAAGAAAGAAGTTACCTATGTAGAGCGTGAAGCTTCGGGAGTTATTGAAACTTCCTTGTCTCAGGCTATTTTAGATCAAGGCATAGATTATACCGTTACCAACAGCCTATCCGAAGTGTATGCATGGACCATAGATTTCTTTCGTCTTCAGAAAGGAGATAAGTTCAAGGTAATTTATAAGGAAAAGTACATCAATGATTCCATTTATGCAGGAGCAGGTGCCATAGAAGCAGCTTACTTTGAGCACAACGGAAGACCTATTTACGCTTTCGCTTATGAAAACGATTCGCTAAAAAGCATAGTCGATTATTTTGATGAAGAAGCCAATAACCTTAGAAGAACGTTTTTAAGAGCTCCGGTTCAGTTCAGTAGAATTTCATCTAGATATAACCTTAAGCGAAGAATACGCTATTACGGAAATAAGATAAGACCTCATAAAGGAACGGATTATGCTGCGCCAAAAGGAACACCTATCTTGGCAACTGCAGATGGTACGGTAACCGAATCAACAAGAAGAGGCGGGAACGGTAAATATGTAAAGATCAGACACAACGGAACCTATTCTACCCAATACTTGCATATGAGCAATCAGAATGTAAAAAGAGGGCAATTTGTAAGGCAGGGAGATGTAATAGGTTGGATCGGAATGACCGGTAATACCAGTGGTCCTCACGTTTGTTACCGTTTTTGGAAGAACGGAAGACAAGTGGATCCTTTAAAAGAAGAACTTCCGTTGGCAGAGCCTTTGGACGAGTCCTTACAGCCAGACTACTTCAATTACATCAATCCAATAAAAGATCAGTTGGATTGTATGGTATATCCAGAAAGTCCGGTAGAAGAAGATATTCTAGTTGAAGATTTGGCATCCGCCGAAAAATAACGACACTTAAGGTTTTGGTTTAGAATGAATATGGCTTATTTTCGCCGTAGTAATTTCTAACACATTAAAAAACCCAAAATGTCATTACAGAGCACAAACCCTACTGAAACTTCTGCTTGGAAAAAACTTGCCCAGCACTTTGAAAATACTAAAGAGGAACAGTTAAAAAACCTTTTTGCATCTGATGCTTCTAGGGCAGAAAAGTTTACTTTAAAATGGAACGATTTTCTAGTTGATTTCTCTAAAAACAGAATTACTGATGAAACCGTAAACTTGCTTCTGCAATTAGCCGATGAAGTTAATTTGGCCGATGCCATCCAAAAACAATTTGGAGGCAAAGAAATTAACCAAACAGAGGGGCGTGCAGTATTACATACAGCGCTTAGAGCTAAAAAATCCGATACAATTTTAGTGGATGGTGAAAATGTGGTTGAAGAAGTTTACCAGGTTAAAGAACATATTAAGGAATTTACAGAAAGTATCATTTCTGGGAATGCTGTAGGATATACAGGTAAAGCCTTTACCGATGTTGTAAATATTGGTATTGGAGGTTCTGACCTAGGACCGGCTATGGTAACGGAAGCCCTTAAATTCTATAAAAATCACCTGAAGCTTCACTTCGTCAGCAATGTAGATGGTGATCACGTTAACGAGGTTTTAAAAGAACTTGATCCGGAGACTACTCTTTTTGTAGTAGTGTCAAAGACCTTTACCACCCAAGAAACATTAAGTAATGCAACTACCATAAAAAAGTGGTTCTTAAAGCATGGTACACAAGAAGATATTGCTAAGCATTTTGCTGCGGTATCTACCAATACAGAAGCCATAGCCGAGTTTGGGATTGCTGCGGAAAACGTATTTCCTATGTGGGACTGGGTAGGTGGCCGTTTTTCTTTATGGAGTGCCGTTGGCCTATCAATAGCTTTAGCCGTTGGGTTTGATAACTTTGATGAGTTGTTAATGGGAGCCAATGAAATGGACGAGCATTTTAAAACTGCAGATTTTAAAGACAATCTTCCTGTTGTTCTGGCATTGTTAAGTGTATGGTATAACAACTTTTACGGAGCAGAGACAGAGGCAATCATTCCTTACACGCAATATTTGAGCAGGTTTTCGGCCTATTTGCAGCAAGGTATTATGGAGAGTAACGGTAAAAGTGTTGACCGTAACGGCAAACGTGTAGGTTATGAAACTGGCACCATTATATGGGGAGAGCCGGGGACCAATTCGCAGCATGCTTTCTTTCAGTTAATACATCAAGGAACAAAACTTATTCCAGTAGATTTTATCGGGTTTAAAAAATCCTTGCACGGAGACGTTGATCATCATAACAAGTTAATGGCCAATTTCTTTGCTCAGACAGAGGCGCTAATGAACGGTAAAACTGCCGAGCAGGTGCGTGAAGAATTGGAGGGTAAAGGCATGGCCCAAAATGAAATCGAAAAATTATTGGCCTTCAAGGTCTTTGAAGGAAACAAGCCTACAAATACAATTCTTATAGATAAGTTGTCTCCTAAGAGTTTGGGTAGCTTAATAGCGCTTTATGAGCACAAAATTTTTGTGCAAGGGGTTATTTGGAACATCTTTAGCTACGATCAGTGGGGCGTAGAACTCGGAAAGCAACTGGCAGGAACAATTTTGAAAGATATTAAAGGTTCAGAAATTGCCGATCATGACAGCTCTACTTTGCAGCTTTTGCGTTATTTTAAGGGTTAAAATAGAATTTTCATATTTTTTTATAATATTGGCGCAACTTCTTATTTTTGAGTGGAAGTTGCGCCTTTGTTCAGTATATTCGCAAAGGGGTTATTTAACCTTCTCTTAACATTCGCACCAGCAAAATGCAGCACTTTTGCAGCAAATTGAGAAAACGTAAAAACTGAACAAATGAAAAAGATTTATTTAGCTTGTGTCGCATTTCTGATGACGGCAATGGCTTTTTCACAAGGTGTTACCACATCTTCACTGGGGGGTCAAGTAACAGACAATTTAGATGAGCCGCTATTAGGGGCCAATATTGTTGCCGTTCATACACCATCGGGAACTAAGTATGGGGCAACGACTGATTTTGATGGGTACTACCGAATATCTAACATGAGAGTAGGTGGTCCATACACCGTAACAATATCTTATGTAGGGTTTAATAATTTTGAACGTACAGGAGTTTTTCTAAACCTAGGAGAAACGGTTAGAATTAGCACAAAATTGAGTGAGTCATCTACGGAGCTAGACGAGGTAGTTGTAACTGCTAGTCCAACAGGAGTTTTTGATTCGGACAAAACAGGTGCTTCAACAAGAATTAATCAAAGAGATATTGCAACTGTTCCTTCAGCTTCTAGATCTATTGCAGATTTTGTTAGGTTAACTCCACAGGCACAAATTTCAGAAGGAGATGATGGTTTTTCAATTTCTATTGCAGGGCAAAACAACCGTTATAATGCCATTTATATTGATGGTGCTGTAAATAATGATGTTTTTGGTTTGGCTGGTTCTGGAACTAATGGAGGTCAAACAGGGGTTAACCCATTTTCTGTAGATGCTATTGAATCGTTTCAAGTGAACGTTGCTCCTTTTGACGTGAAAATATCTGGTTTTTCTGGTGGAGCAATTAGTGCAATCACTCGTTCAGGTACAAACGAAGTTGAAGGGTCTGCTTACTACTTTTATAGGAGTCAAGATTTAGCAGGTAAAACACCGGTAGAATCTGCTGGCGATAGAGAAAGAACTAAACTTAACGATTTTACCGCTCAGACCTACGGGGTTAGAATTGGAGGGCCAATAGTAAAAGACAAACTTTTCTATTTTGTTAATTACGAAAGACAAAATGATGAAACACCGCAGCCTTTTAACATTGATAATTACAGTGGTAATTCTTCTGCAAGTGATTTAAATACTTTACGAGAATTCCTTATTAATAGCTACGGATACGATCCAGGCTCATATGATAATAACACGCGTACACTTGAGAGTAATAAACTAACGGCAAAAATTGACTGGAATATAAATGATAATCATAAGTTATCACTTAAACACAGTTACGTTGGAGGAGAAAATTTAGAAGCTAGAACTTCGGATAATAACGATATTGGTTTTATTAATGGTTCTGAATTTTTTAAAACAACAACAAACTCAACTTCATTAGAACTTAGCTCTCGTTTTGGAAATAAGTTCTCCAACAGCTTTATTTTAGGGTATACTGCGGTTAAGGATGATCGTGACCCTGATGGAGAGCCATTCCCTTTTATTGATATTAACGATGGCCCTGGAGGAAGTGATATTTCAATTGGTGGAGAACAATTTTCTACAGCCAATTTGTTAGATCAAAATATTTTGACACTTACAAACAATTTTGAAATCTATTCGGGAAAGCATACAATTACATTAGGAACTCATAATGAGTATTCAAGAGCTAAAAACTTATTCTTGGCTTCAAATTATGGTGCATATGAGTATAATAACTTAAATGATTTCCTAACGAATCAAAGACCAAATATCTATCAAAGAGGATATTCTTTAATTAGTGAAGGAGTAGGTGATACATCATCTGGAGCTGCTGAATTCTCTGTTTTTCAGTTAGGTTTTTATATCCAAGATGAAATTCAGTTTACTGATAACTTCAAATTTAGGTTAGGTGTTAGACTTGATACTCCTTTCTGGGAAGATGGTGCTGTTAACGAGGACTTCAATACTAGAGCAATTCCATTACTTGAAGCTGCAGGGAAGGATTTGAAAGGGGCTAAAGTTGGTCAGAAAGTTTCTACTACGTCATATTTTTCACCACGTGTTGGATTTAACTGGGATGTTACAGGAAATAGAAGTACTCAAATTCGTGGTGGTTTAGGAATTTTTACATCAAGATTACCATTGGTATGGCCTGGTGGAACATATAATAATAACGGTGTTACGGGAGGTTATACTTTCCAAGGAGCATGGTTTACGGAAACACCTCTTTTCAACCCGGATATAAATAATCAGCCTGTAGGTGCTCAACCAGGTACAGGTGAAGTTGGTGGAAATATTGATTTGTTTGCTCCAGACTTTAAATTGCCACAGGTGTTAAAAATGAATCTAGCCATTGATCAAAAATTACCAATATGGGATTTAGTTGCTTCTGCAGATTTCATTTGGAATGATAACATCAATGCTATTTATTACGAAAATCTTAACGTTCCTTCACCTGTAGCAAATCTTACAGGTTCAGGAGATAACAGATCTATATATTCCGGGGGAGATATAGACAGTACTTATGATAGAATTATTTTGGCTTCAAACACTGGTGAGGGAAGTTCTTATAACGCTTCGTTTACGTTAAGAAAACCTTTTCAGAATGGTTTTGCTGGGCAAGTATCTTATAGTTATGGTGATTCTGATGTTATTTTTGAAGGTACTTCTTCTCAGAATAGTTCTCAATGGAGAAATATCCAAACTGTAAATGGTAAGAATTCAAGATTACGTGTGGCTACTTCAGATTTTTCTCAAGGGCACAGAATATCGGCTAACGCTTCATATGAACTAAAATGGAACGATAAGCTTAAGACTACGCTTGGTGTATTTTATGAAGGTGTTAATGGAAGTCCATTCTCCTATATATACGGTAACCCTGATGGAAATAGATTGTTGAATGATGACTCCAGGGATAATGCATTAATTTATGTTCCGGCCAATCAGTCAGATATTAATTTGGTAGATATTGTAGATGGGGACGGTAATGTAACTGTGCCTGTGGCGGAGCAATGGTCTGCTTTAAATGGTTATATTAACGGTAATGAGTATCTTTCCTCACGTAGAGGCGAGTATGTAGATAGAAACGCGGATAGAGGTCCGTGGAGTCATATTGTAGATTTAAAGGTATTACAAGATATCTCTATGAATTTTGGAGGAAACAAAAAACATACGCTTCAGTTGTCTTTTGATATATTCAACTTTACTAATTTGTTGAACAAAAACTGGGGTACTCTAAAAACTGTTGGGAATTTTGATGCCGTATCCTTAATTGATTTCCAAGGTTTGGAAGCAGATGGGACCACTCCTCAGTTTAGTTTTGATCCGTCTACAATAGATAGGATTGAGCAAATAGACGATCAAGGTATCCAAAGCTCAAGATGGCAAGCACAAATAGGTGTTCGTTACATTTTTAAATAAGAATTTTACAACATAATTTAAAAACCCTGCCGATCGGCAGGGTTTTTTTATGCCCAAAAATCAGTACATTTAAAGCTTAAAATATATCTATTATGTACGAAGTTATTCAGGTGGTTCACTCTTATTTGGCCTATGTTGTTCTCGCTCTGCTATTTTTGGCCGTTTCCAACGCCATTATGGGCTGGATTGGTAACAAAATGTTTACTATGGAAAAGGATTTGCGCCTAAGTCTTTTTACGTTGATTTTGTCGCACATTCAACTATTGGTAGGCTTAATACTATATTTTGTTTCTCCAAGCGGACTTCAAGCTATTCAGGCATTGGGTATGGGCGGTCTTAATTCGGCATCAAGATTATTGGCGGTAGAGCATCCGTTCATAAATATTATCGCCATTGTTTTAATAACAGTGGGGTGGTCTCGTCACAAGAAGTTTGTTGAAGGAGACAAGAAGTTCAAAAGCATTGCTATTTTCTATGGTTTAGGTCTAGTATTTATTCTTAGTCGTATTCCTTGGGGGCAATGGTTTAATTAACTTCCGGGAATCATTTTACTTTGCTAACTCAAACCAACCAACATGAAAAACATTTTAGTATTCGTATTCGCATTTTTTGCGGTCTCTACCTTTGCACAGGAAAAGGAACTTTTTAATGGTAAAAACTTGGACGGATGGACAATTTACGGTACTGAAAAGTGGTATGTAGAAGATGGTCTTTTGGTTTGTGAGAGTGGTCCGGATGAGCAATATGGATATTTGGCTACGGATGAACACTATAAAAATTTTGAGCTAACAGTGGACTTTAGACAGTTGGCAGACGGTAATAGTGGTGTGTTTATTCGTTCTACTGTAGAAGGCACAACGGTTAGTGGTTGGCAAGTAGAGGTGGCGCCACCAGGATATTCTACAGGGGGAGTTTACGAATCATATGGCCGAAACTGGCTCATAAAACCGGCGCCCGAAAAAGATAAGGCCCTTAAAATGGGCGAGTGGAATACCATGAAAATTCGTGTAAACGGAGATGAGATTACTTCGTGGTTAAACGGTACTGAAATGATTACGCTGACCGACAAAATTATTGGCGCCGGAGAAGGGTCGGTCATTTTACAGATCCATGATGGAGGAGGAATTAAAGTGCAATGGAAAAACATTAAAATTACCGAACTGAAGTAACAATTTTTATAAAAAAAATACTTAGAACGACCTATTCATTTTTGTAGAATGATTAGGTCGTTTTAGTTTCTTATTCGGTTGGGGTTTTGTCCATAACAGGTTTTATTAGGTAGATGTAAACCGGAAAATGATCTGAATATCCTCCGGTGTAACTTCCACCGGCATAAGTTCTTTTGGGGTAGCCTTTGTATTGCCCTTTTTTGGTAATTAAATAGGGAGCGTTAAAAACTTTAGCCTTCCAAAATTTATAAAACCTTTCTTTAGGCTGTAAAAGATTTTTGGTAAAGAAAATCTGGTCAAAAAGATTCCATTTGTCCCTGTACGCAAGAGACCCTATTCCCTTTTTATAGAGTTTCTCCATGGGGTTGTAAAGACCTAGGCTGTCCAATTTGTTGGCCTTACCTTTAGTCTTAAGAATCTTTTTAAAGCTATCGTTGGTGGGGTCGTCGTTAAAATCGCCCATGCTAATGATTTTCGCATCGGCATCCAACCGTTGTACAGAGTCTATAATACGTTTACTGAGTTTTGCTGCGGCCATGCGGTTGGGCTTACTTCTTGCTTCGCCACCACTTCTAGAAGGCCAATGGTTTACCATAAAATAGAACTGTTCGTCGTCTAAAAGTCCGCCAACAATAAGTTGGTCTCTTGTGTAATTTCTTTCGTCATCATCATTAATAAGCAATAGTCTATGACTTGCAGATGAAGTAGGTAGGAATACGGATTTTTTGTACAGCAGGGCAACATCGATCCCGCGTTCATCGGGAGAATCATAATGCACTATCCCATAATCTCTTGAAATTAAATTAGGATGGTGAATTACATCCTCTATAACTTTTCGGTTTTCTACCTCACAAATTCCTATGATGTCTGGGGAAGTTTTACTAGTGTTCAATCCAATTTCCGAAAGAACACGGGAAAGGTGATCAACTTTTTTATTGTAACGTTCAAGTGTCCAGTTATCTTTTCCTTCGGGAGTTCGGTCGTCATCAAAAATAAGGGTATCGTTTTCTGTGTCGAATAAGTTCTCAAAATTATAAAATGCAACAGTTCTAATTTTATACAATTTGTCTTCCTGAGAATACCCTCCAAGAGCAAACAATAGTAAGAGTAATGTAAACCTAAAATTCATACGGTTAGATAGATACGAATACCAATTAACGAAAAAACAATGATTTTTGTAGGTATTTCTTGTAGGATAATTTGTGTTTTCGATATCTTGTTAGGGATTCCCGACCATTAAACCCCGTTAATGAGATTATTCCTTTGTGGTACCTTTTTATTCATGTGGCATTTTGCGATATGGTCTCAAGCCAGCTTTTCTGTAGAAGGTATACTTCTTTCATACCGGTCAAAAATTCCTGTTGAAAATGCTAAGATTAACTTGGAAGGTACGAACGCGTATACGGTATCTAATGATGAAGGAGTGTTCGTTCTTTCGATTCAAAATTCAGGGGATTACATTTTAGAGATTGAAGCGACCGATTATATTCTTAAAAGGGTACCCATTTCTGTGGAAAACGGAAACTTGGATTTAGGTACACTTTACTTGGAGGAAGATATTCAGATAGAACAGGCGGATAACCTTATCTCATTGAGTGATGCAGAATTGTTGGATGATGAAGTAAGTTCTAATTCTTCCGGTCTGCTCAGGGCAACTAGAGATTTATTTTTAAATAGAGCAGCTTTTGATTTTGGCCAGGCATTTTTTCGCGTGCGTGGTTATGATTCACAGAATGGAACGGTGTTGTTGAACGGTATTTCAATGAACAAGTTTTATGATGGTCGCCCTCAGTGGAACAATTGGGGAGGTATGAACGATGTAACCAGAAATCAACAATTTACCAATGGCCTAGAAGCATCGGACTATACTTTTGGCGGTATTTCGGGTAACACCAATATAGATACTAGACCTTCTGGTTTGCGGCCCGGTACACGTTTATCTACCTCATATTCCAACAGGACCTATGCGGGCAGATTAATGGCTACTTACACTTCCGGGGTTCAAAAAAATGGTTTGGCGTATTCGGTTTCCAGCTCAAGAAGGTGGGCAAAACAAGGGTATATAGAGGGTACACTGTACGATGCATTTTCATTTTTTGGTGCATTGGAGTATCAATTCAATGAAAAGAACAGCATAAACCTTACTGCACTTTGGGCCTCAAATAGACGAGGTCGTTCCTCTGCTATTACGGAGGAGGTCTTTGCTTTGGCCGGAAAAAAATACAATCCCTATTGGGGAGGGCAGGATGGTGAAATCAGAAACTCTCGAGAGCGAAAAATCTCGGAACCCATTTTTATGCTCAACCATTATTTTAGCGCTGATCGGTTTAGTTTAAATACGGGAATGGTCTACCAGTCCGGTTCTAATTCTAGAAGTCGGCTAGGGTATTATAATGCACCCAATCCGGACCCAACCTACTATAGGTACATGCCCAGTTACTATATCAATAGCCCAATAGGGGCCAATTTTAATAGTGCTAATTCGGCCAAAGAAGGTTTTTTGAACGAGCCCCAACTTAATTGGAGTCAGCTTTACACGGCTAATACCAATGGAAATGCCGCTTATGTGCTATATGATGATGTAGCTGATGATACACGGGTAAGTTTAAATACCCTGGGAAATTTAAGCTTAACGGAGAGGTTTTTAATGGATTTTGGGTTGAGTTGTAAAACCCTGAATTCTGAAAATTATGCTAAAATTAATGATTTGTTGGGAGCGGATTTTCATGCTGATATTGACCCGTTTTCCGAAACACTGAACGATAGTAACGGAACGGTTGAAAAAGGAGAGGATGACATATTCAATTACAATTATAAGATGAAGGCCGATCAGTTTGAGTCGTTCGTTCAATTTAAATATAGTCAAGAAAGGTGGAGTGCATTTATATCCGGTAAATATGCGACTACCAATTACCAACGAGTAGGTCTTTTTAAAAATGATAGATACCCGCAGAGTTCATTGGGTAAAAGTGATGCAGCGGTATTCAATTCATTGGGAGGCAAATCTGGTTTTACTTATAAATTAACGGAAAGACATTGGCTGTCCGCTCACGGTTCCTACATGACCAGGCCGCCGGTACTTCAAAATGTGTTTATTAACCCCCGCGAGAATAATAACGTTGTACCCAACATTAGTAATGAAATAAATACGACCGTAGACCTTAATTACTTTCTGCGCCTTCCTAAATTAACGGGTAGGCTTACGGGATTTTACACCCGTTTTCAAAATACAACGGACGTAAATTTCTTCTTTGTTGATGCCGGTGTTGGGTCAGACTTCGTCCAGGAGGTTCTCACGGGGCTAGACAAGCTGCATATGGGCACGGAACTAGGTTTGGAACATCAGTTGTCGTCAGCGGTAAAATTGACCGCTGTGGCTGCTGTAGGCAAGTATGTATATGCGAGCGACCCAAATGTTGCCATTAATTTTGATACGGCAGGAAGGGAAGAAGACCTTATAAATTTAGAGGGCACGGTAGATTTGGGTATTGCCAAAATCAAAGATTATAAATTGGCGCAAGGTCCCCAACAAGCTTATGCAATAGGTATAGAGTATCGTGATCCCAAATATTGGTGGGTGGGAGCTACTACTAATTACTTGGCAAATAATTATGCAGGCATATCTACTCTTACCAGGACCCGAAGTTTTTATTTGGATCCTGAAACCAATAGCCCGTTTGCGGATGCCACAGAAGAAAATGTGAGTAATGCACTGGCTCAAAGACCGCTGGATAATTTTTACCTGCTGAATTTAGTAGGTGGGAAATCTTGGTTGAAGAACGGAAAATACATCAGTGTTTTTGCAAGTGTCAACAACCTTTTTGATTCCGTGTTCCGGACGGGAGGTTATGAGCAAAGTAGAAATGGTAATTACGGTCAATTCAAGCAAGATAATTTAAGTGGAACACCATCCTTTGCTCCTAAGTATTGGTACGGTTATGGACGCACGTATTTTTTAAACTTGGCATATAGCTTTTAGTATGGTACAGATGGGAGATAGGCATAGATTCAATAAGTTGATTTTTGTTTTTTCGTTTCTTGTAACTGTGTGTTTTAACAGTTGTATAAAGAGCCGTAATTATGAACAGCAACCAAACGACTGTACTTCAAACCTGCCAGCTAATAGTACATATGCAGATGTGAAAAGTCTTTATAAGGGCGAAACTTTCCAAATACAAGATGATTTGATAATTGAGGGGTATGTTGTTTCCTCAGATGAAGCTGGAAACTTTTTTAGTGTACTATATTTTCAGGATAGTTCCGTTAATCCAACTGAGGGATTCCAAATAGAAATAGACGTTAGGGACTCGCATTTGTTTTATCCGGTGGGAACAAAAATCGGAATAAAGTTAAAAGGTTTATACCTAGGAAAGAGTAAGGACGTATTTAAATTGGGGGCTACCTTTACCTCTTTTGGTAATGTTTCGGTAGGGAGGTTACCGGCTGCTATAGTTAATGAACATGTTTTCAGAATTTGTGATGAACAGGTATTTGTTGAGCCTACAGTAATAACGATTTCCGATGTGAAAAAGGAATTTACCAACACGCTCGTTACGCTTACTGATGTAGAGTTTAAGGAAGAGGAACTAGGGCAACCTTTTGCACTTGCAGGAGAGGAGACAGAACGTATTCTGGTAGATTGTAACGATAATGAAATTATTATGCTGAACAGCGGGTATTCTGATTTTCAAGCCGATTTGTTGCCGGAGGGTAGAGGAAGTGTAACAGGAGTTTTGATACGAGAGAATGAAGATTACAGGATTGGCATTAGTAGTGTGCTAGATGTAAACTTCAATCAAGAACGCTGTACCGAGTTGGTAGATGAATTTACTTCTGAAAATATATTGATTTCAGAATTAGCCGATCCGGACAATAATGCTTCGGCCAGGTTTGTTGAGCTTTATAATTCTTCAGATGAAAGTTTAAGTCTTAAAGGCTGGAGCCTAAAGCGGTATACAAATGCGAGCACAGAAGTCAGTTCAGAAATAGACTTGTCCGCTCTAACTATAGATGCAAATGGTTATATAGTGATTTCACCAAACGCCGGGGAGTTTGAAGCGGTTTATGGATTTTCGCCTGATTTAGGTGTAGGAACCAATAGTCCGGCAGATTCTAACGGAGATGATAATCTTGAACTGGTAGATCCATTCGGAAAAGTAATTGATGTATTTGGGGTTGTAGGAGAAGATGGCAGTGGAACCAATCATGAATTTGAAGATGGCCGGGCGTTGCGTAAATCAGAATTTTCGAGAGGAAATGGCAGTTTTGATTTCAATGAATGGTATATATGGAACGACTCGGGAGACATGGGTACAACCAAACAGGTTAAAATAGCACCGGATGATTTTTCCCCAAAAAAGAAAGGTTAAATTTAGTATTATACTAAAATGCCTTGTAAAACCTCTGCATAAATGGGTTTTATGAGATAATTATTTTCTAACCCAAAGCTTTTGGCCGTTTCAACATCCATAGGGCTTAAAGAAGAAGTCATCATATAAATTGTTGGCTCTTCTAGGTCTTTGGGCCATATTTTACGCATTTCGGTAATAAAATCCCATCCGTCCATCACTGGCATATTAATGTCTATTAAAATTAGGGAAGGGAGAGACATTTCACCTTCTATCATTGTTTTAAAAGCTTCTATGGCGTCAAGACCGTTTTCATAAATAATGAGTTCTGGCGAGAATTTTAAAGCTTGCATTGCTCTTTTTAATCCAAAAACGGCTATCGCATCATCGTCTATAATGCATGTTTTTTCAAAATTGCCCATTCAATAAAGTAATATTCGCTTAGCTCTAGGTTTAATGATTTTGTCCAATCGCCTAAAATAAACAAATAGCTTTAATTACCTACATTTTGAAGAATATTATGAAGATCCTCTATTGAAATAGGTTTTAAAATGTAGTTGTTGACAACTTTGTATTCATGAATCCGGACAACATCACGAGGGTCAACGGACGAACTGATTATATATATGATTATGTTTTCTGCGTTATTATTGGGTAGCTGAACAAACTCATCCAAAAACTCCCACCCGTTCATAATAGGCATATTAATGTCCAGAAAAATCATAGAGGGTAGTTCCTCTCCCTTCTGGGTCATTTCTTTTAATCCATCAAATGCAGCAAGGCCATCGTTATAAACAATAATTTCGTCAGCAAAATCAACCTCGTTCATGATACGTTTGGTGCCGTAGATAAAGATTGGGTCATCGTCTATAATGCAGACGCTCTTAATTTTAGTGATATTCATATTCATGTCAATGGTTTTTTAAAGTGTAGTTTAAACGTACTTCCTGCATCAACGGCGCTTTCTACCTCAATTGTACCGTTCATGGCTTCTATTTGGTTTTTTGTAATAAAAAGACCAATACCTTTAGCGTCTTTATTGCGATGAAAAGTCTTATACATGCCAAAGAGCTTTTCACGATGTTTTTCCAGGTCTATTCCTAAACCATTGTCTTTAAAAGAAAGAACTACGCCTTCTTCTTGGATTTCTGAATTTATTTGAATTAGAGGTTTTCTGTCCGGAGAACTATATTTGAGACTATTTGAGACTAGGTTAAGCACAATACTGTCTATGTAAGCCTGGATGCCACTAACCGTAAGATTTTCAGGAACGTTAGTTTCTAAAATCGCACCTTTTTCTTGGATAAGAAGGTTCAAGTTCTTTTCTACATTTTTTATAGCCTCGTATAGGTTAATGCTTTTCATCTTTTCTAAAGAACCAACTTTTACTTGAACTACCTCGTTCAAATGTAGTATGGTTTCGTTAAGACTGTCCGATGCGCCTCTGAGCATACCCAAAAGGTTTTGGCGTTCTTCATCACTTTTTTCTTTGACCAAAAAATTGGTAAGCATAGCCAAATTACTGGAATGTGAGCGTAGATTATGTGATACGATATGGGCAAAGTTTAAAAGACTTTCATTTTGCTCTGAGGTAATATCAACCAAACGTTTTAATTTTTTTTCGTTTTCTATCTGCGGGGTAATATCAGTAATTTGTGAAATGAAGTGTAAAATTTTACCGTTAATATTTTTAACTGCGGTTACGGTCAAAATACCATGAACAATGCTGCCGTTTTTATGGAAATAACGTTTGCCCATCTGGTAGCTAGGTATTTCTCCGGCAATAGTTTGGTTCAGTAAATCTATGTCATTCTGTAAATCTTCGGGGTGGGTTATTTGCTGAAAGGTTAATTTAAGAAGCTCTTCTTCAGTGTAGCCTAAACTAGAGCACAGACTTTCGTTTATTTTAATCCATTTACCAGTTATACTAACAATGGCCATACCTGTGTCTGAATTTTCGAAGGCTCCAAAAAAAGACTCTTGACTTTTAGTGAGCATCATCTGGGTATTCTTAAGCTCTGTAATGTCCCAATTGGTTCCTGTCATTTTAATGGCCTTCCCATCAGAATTTCTTTGGGTTACCGCTGAGGCTTTTATGTACCTAGTTTCCCCATTGGGCCAAACAACTCTAAACTCAGTGTCAAATTCTTTTTCTCCGGATATGGCCTTGGCAATCTCTTGGTCTCCCCGGGCTTTATCATCAGGGTGCAGGCCTGCTTGCCAAGCTTCGTATTCACCCTTAAAATCATTTCTCTCAATCCCGTAGAGTTGGTACATGTTATCGTCCCACACGAGTTGGTTGTTTATGATATCATAGTCCCATATACCTACATTGGCTCCTTTAGTAGCAACTTCAAGTCTCTGGGTAACCTCGTAATACTTGAGTTGAGTTTTCTTTTTTTCATCAATATCCTGAAAGGTTCCAAAAATACGTACGCATTTCCCGTCTAGAAATTCAACTTCGCCTTTTGCCCTAACCCATACCTCATTTCCTTTAGCAGTAACGATTATCAACTCTGTATCCCAAGGAGTGCCATCTGTAATGGCGTTGGTTACCAAGCTTGTTATCTTTTCTCTATGTTCTCCTTTTTTATAAAAATTTATGCCGGTTTCTAGATTCGGTTTAAAATCTCTGGGTACTTCATGGATATCTTTGGTTATATCTGTCCAATGCACAAAATTTGTGGACATATCAACCTCCCAGCCACCTATTCGTGCAACACGTTCAGCCTTAGCATAGAGTTCCTCACTACGTTTTGTTTCGGTTACATCTTCTAGGGTAACTATGAGACCTCCTATTTCGTTGTTATTATTGGTCCAAGCGCTTATTCTCCATTTCAGCCATTGGACTTTGCCGTTGGGGAAAATAAATTTTTCTCCCTCGTTAAGTTTTTTTAATCCCTTTTCAAGGCATTCATGAAGTACGGATTTTAATTCTTCTGGGGTATTGGGAAGTATATCAAAATAATTTTCGCCTATGATTGATTCATAATCAGGGCAGAAATCGTTTAGCCACACTCTAGAATTTCCTACAAAGCGTAGTTGCGTATCCAAAATAGCAACTGCTGTGGGGGAATCTTTGATTAAGGAAGTTATAGAAAGAGTTTGCAATGTTTAGGGGTTTTATCGTAAAAATAGGACTTAACAATGAATAGTACGTTTCCTTATGAAACATAAGAGACCATATTTAACACAATCCTAAAAAATATACGACAATAATATACGAAAAATCTGTCATATTTTGTGTTAGGTTGAATTAAACGAGTCGGGCTAAGACATTGTTTATTAAAAATTAGATGCTTTTACTAAAAATCTTATCTCAATCAATCGGTGTAATAGTTAAAATCTATTTTTGAATAATATTTTAATATTATTTTTTTATACTGTATTTGTCTCTTTTTGGTACCTTTATTTGGAAAATAATTGATACTCAGTGAAATGGGTTGTTTAAAAATATTTAGAAATGAAGAAAAAATTGACAACATCGGCTGGAGCTCCGGTAGCAAACAACCAGCGCTCAAAAACAGCGGGAGAAAGAGGCCCCGTTGTAGTACAGGACTACAAGCTATTGGAAAAGTTGGCGCACCAAAATCGTGAAAGAATACCGGAACGAGTGGTTCATGCCAAAGGATGGGGTGCTATGGGTACTTTTACGGTAACCCATGATATTTCTAAGTATACATGTGCAAAAATATTCTCTAAAGTAGGTAACCAGATTCCTGTACTTTCACGTTTTTCAACAGTTGCTGGAGAATTGGGCGCTGCTGATACCGAAAGAGATGTACGTGGTTTTTCTTTAAAATTCTATACAGAAGAAGGTAACTGGGATTTGGTAGGTAACAATACTCCGGTTTTCTTCCTAAGGGACGGTTATAAATTCCCAGATTTTATACATACACAAAAAAGACACCCTAGGACTAACTTACGCTCCCCTGAAGCAATGTGGGACTATTGGTCGCTATCTCCTGAAAGCCTTCATCAGGTAACTATTTTAATGTCCGATCGTGGTATTCCAATTACACCAATGCACATGAACGGGTACGGATCGCATACCTTCAGTTTTTGGAACAATGATGGTGAACGTTTTTGGGTAAAATTCCATTTTAAAACACAGCAAGGCCATAAGCACTATACCAATGAAGAAACTGCTGAGGTTATAGGTCAAACCAGAGAAAAATATCAAGAAGAGCTTTTTGGTGCAATTGAAGCTGGAAACTTCCCAAAATGGACGTTAAAGGTGCAGATTATGCCAGAGGCAGATGCAGAAAAAACACCGTATAACCCGTTTGATCTTACAAAAGTGTGGCCACATGGCGATTATCCGTTAATAGAAGTTGGAGAGCTTGAGCTAAACAAAAACCCGGATAATTATTGGCAGTATATTGAGAATGCCGCTTACTCCCCATCTAACGTAGTGCCAGGTATTGGGTTCTCACCGGACAAGGTGCTACAGGCCCGTATCTTTTCGTATGCCGATGCACATAGGTACCGTTTGGGAACACATTATGAAGCACTTCCCGCCAATGCACCTATTAATGAAGTAAATCACTATCATAAAGATGGCGCTATGCGATTTTTTAGCAACGACTTTGGAAATCCGGATGCGTATTATGAACCTAATACAAAAGGAGGAGCAGAAGAAGTGCCAAGTGCAGAGGAACCGCCAATGAGAATTAACGGAGACGTTAGGCGTTATGAGGAGAACGATACGTTTGGGGATTACAAGCAACCTGGAGATTTGTTCCGTATGTTCAATGATGGTCAAAGACAACGTCTCTTTAATAATATCGCCACTGCCATGGACGGAGTTTCGGAAGAAATAGTGCAAAGGCAGTTGAAACATTTTTATGCAGCTGACCCAGCCTATGGAGCAGGTGTTGAAAAGGCACTAAACGATAGAAAAGGAGGGATTGATCCAAACTCCAATGTAAAACCGGAAGAGGTTGGAGCTTAATTTTTAAAATCCATTTCGTAGAAAGTAAAATTGGAGTAATTATTTATAGGGCCGCGGCACATACCGTGGCTCTTTTTTTTAAATTTATAAATTGAAAGGTATAGGGTGTGTTTATTCATTAATCATTCTCAAGACCTACATGATACTAGCAGATTATGAGTGACAAATTTTTTAATGAAATACGTTTGGGCAATACACAAGAGGTGGTCTCAATGCTAAAGGAAAATCCAGAATTGGTAAATACTACAGATCAAAGGGGTTCTACTCCGTTAATTTTGGCTACATATTATGATCAGATAGAGACGGCCGAGGTGCTTTTGAACAATGGGGCTAAAATAGATGCGGTAGATGCTTCAGGGAACACAGCGCTAATGGGCGTATGTTTTAAAGGTTTTGCGGGCATTGCCAAAATGTTGATTGAAAAAGGAGCTAACGTTAATGAACGTAATTCAATGGGGGCAACTTGTCTGATATATGCGGCAACTTTTAATAGATTGGAAATAGCAAAACTGTTATTGGAACATGGAGCGGACACAACGGCAAAAGACGCCAGGGGCAATACGGCGTTTGACCATGCCAAGATGCAAGGCGTTCCGGAACTTATAAGTTTATTGGGTACTAACGATTAATTCAGAAATTTAAATGAAGCAACTGGAGCAGATTAAAAGAATTAAGGCCCTAGCGGAAACGGGTCTTGTTTATGCAGAGGACGAATATAACAGAGAGCGTTATGAAGAGCTTAAGCAAATCGCGCTGCAGTTGATTGCTTCATTGGCGAATAAGCCATTACCCGTTTTAGAGGAGTTTTATATGCCCGTTACGGATTATCCAACGCCAAAAGTTGATGTTCGTGGGCTTGTACTGAACGATAAGAATCAGGTTTTAATGGCTAGAGAAAGCATTGATGGTAAATGGACTATACCTGGTGGTTGGGCCGAAGTGGGATATCCGCCATCTGCCTGTGTTACTAAAGAAATAGAGGAGGAAACCGGTTTGAGCACCAGTGTTATAAGATTGTTGGCGGTATATGACAAGCAATTGCACCCGCACCCGCCACAACCCTTTTATGTGTATAAGCTTTGCTTTCTATGCCAGCTTACAGGTGGTGAGCTTAATCATGGTTTTGATATGGAAGGGGCCGCTTTTTTTGATATGGACAATTTACCAGAGCTTTCAATAGATCGGATTTTGGAATCGCAGCTAAAGCAATTGCATAGCATGGCAGTTGAAAATAAAATTGATGTACATTTTGATTGATTTTTTCTATGGATGAACTATTGAACGTAGCCTTGGTACAGACCTCGTTGAAGTGGGAGGACCCTGAAGCCAATAGAGTGGCGCTAGATGTAAAACTAAGAGCTCTTCCTTCTGATGTTGATTTAATAATCTTTCCGGAAATGTTCACTACCGGATTTACTATGGAGCCACAGAATATCAAAACAGAAGAGGGACAGAAGACATTGGTCTGGATAAAAAAAAAGGCCCAAGAAAACAAAGCAGCTGTTATGGGCAGTATTGTTTTTTCAGAAAATAAAATTTATAAAAATAGGTTGTTCTTTGTTGAGCCGGACGGAAAAACTTCGGTTTATGACAAGCGCCATACATTTACTCTTGCGGGCGAGGATAAAGTATATAAGGCAGGCAGCGAAAGGCTCATCGTAAATTATAAAGGGTTCAAAATCTGCCCTATGATTTGTTATGATCTGCGTTTCCCTGTCTGGTCACGAAATACCGTAGATTATGATGTGTTGGTCTATGTAGCCAACTGGCCGGAACCGAGAATTACCGCCTGGGATACTTTGTTAAAAGCACGTGCTATTGAAAATATGAGCTATTGTATAGGTGTCAACAGAATTGGTTCGGATGATGTAGGTCATGCATACCCGGGACATTCCGTAGTGTTTGATAGTTTGGGCAAAGATTTGGTTTTTTCTGAAAACGAGGAAATAGTAACGGCGTCATTATCAAAAAAACATATTGAGAACGTGCGCGCCAAGCTTAGGTTTCTGAACGATAGGGACCGTTTTAGTTTGGAATAATAAAAGTTTGTTCCATTTCCCAATTAGCCCTTACTTCAATAACATCAGGGTAGTAGCTAATTTTTTCGGGCTGCTGTTTTTTTAGGAAATTACCCGTATCCCATTTGCTATTGCCATTGGCATCAAAAATAACCCGGACAAGATATTTGGAAGGTTCAAGATTGTTGAATTCGAACACTTTGGGTTCAGTGGCTATAATTTCCCTTTTTAAAGCACCTTTTTCATCGGTTAACTGAACAATTAAAGGATAGTCACCTCCAGTAATGTTAAATCTCAAATTTCCATAATCCGCATAGCTACTCGTAGATAGGTAGTAAGAGATTGTGTCATTTGCCTGTCCAAAGAAATCCGTAATGGCACCGGGTAAAAGGTCTAATTGATAGCTTTGGTTAGGTTCTACGGCAAAATCAATATTAACTTTGTTGTCTATCGTATCCAACTTTGTGGTAAAATTGACAGCCAAGGAGTCTTGGTCCGTCATAAAAAACAGGGTAGAATCAACAGCGCTTATCGGTGTATTGGCCGAAATAAAATAAGGGTCGCTAAAATTAAGCGAACCGTTTTGATTGGGGTTCAGTCTCAACGAATCCGTATCAACTTTTCTGCCCTTTACGGTAAAGGTATCTATGATTTTTAATCTTTCGTTCGTGGCGGTAAAGACTATAGAGTCCATTTCGTAGGGAGTAAACCAAAAATTGAGGGAGTCTTTGTCTTTTTCTTTAAGTATTTTGGTCTTGACGGTATCGGGTATAGATGTTATTGGTTCTATTTCCACATCACTGGCATCGCCATAATAACCAAAAATAATCCTGTTTTTAGCCACCAGACTTGGTACGGCCATACTGTAATTGGGTATTTCCTTAAAAAGGGTCAGTACGTAAGTAGAATCTGTGGGTAAATTTATAGTGTCTTGAAGAAAGGCAATTTTATCTACATTCTGATCGAACATGTTGTTCTTGGCTTCATCTTTTAAGGCAAAAAGTTTGTATTGCCCTTCTTTAAGGTTTTTAAGCTTAAATATAACTGCACTGTCCAAGGTGTTGGTAATGTAGTTTGGAGGTCTTTTAAAGATGGTAGAATCTGTATAGGCCGTATCAATTTCATATAG
This sequence comes from Zobellia sp. B3R18, assembly GCF_018860715.1. Taxonomy (NCBI): domain Bacteria; kingdom Pseudomonadati; phylum Bacteroidota; class Flavobacteriia; order Flavobacteriales; family Flavobacteriaceae; genus Zobellia; species Zobellia sp. B3R18. The sequence goes on from NZ_JAHKQG010000011.1 coordinate 1,457,772, forward strand.
CATTACGCTAATAAAATCATCCGCTTTTTTCTTAAAAGCATCTTTAACCGCGCCGGTAAGGTCAAGGGAATCAATATAGTCTCCGGTAGAAAAAACATAGGTTAAAAAACTACTGGGGTTGCCCTCGTTGTTATCTTGTACGCTTTGCCCAAAATTAAGGGTGTACGTTGTGTTTTCGCGTAACGTATCCTTAAATTTTACTTCAAGGTATTTACTTGCTCCGCCCTGTGGGGTTATGTCCGGTTGATACTTTAACGGAGGAGAAACTATGAGTTGTTCCTGAATATCTTTTAGTTTTATAAACTCATCAAAATACAATCGGATACGGCTGGCCTTAAAGTTGGTGGTCATACTATCCGGTTCAGTCTTGGTCAAAGTAGGGGGGGTAAGGTCTTTAGGGCCGCCACTTGGGCTTCCCCTGCGTGCACATTGCCATAGAACGGCAACAATCATGAATAGAAATAAAAAGGTGAAAAACCGGCGGACCATATTAACTGAACTATGGCACAAAGAAACAACTAATTTTCTTTAATTCCACACTTAAGGTACAACCGCCATACTGGTAATAAATATTGTGGTATTTGGCGCTTGGGCTAATGTTCTAGCACATATTTCCATGGTGGCACCGGTAGTGATAACATCATCTACCAAAAGAATACGCTTGTCTTTTAGTGAGTTAACGTCTGAGAGAGTGTACAGGTCTTTTTTATTTTGCCATCTGCCTATTCTTCCCTTTTTGGTCTGTGTTTTTGTATTTGCTGTTTTTATCAAAATGTGGTCAAAATAGTCTGCGTTTAGGTGAAACGCCAAACGCTGTGCAAAAGAAGCTACTTGGTTGTAACCGCGTTGTCTTAATTTTTTCTTGTGCAGGGGAACGGGAATTACCAGGTCTATTGCGTTGGTAAGTTCATTGTTTTCCTTTAAAAGTTGCCCGTACCAGTCCCCTAAAAATGTACCCACTTCTTCCTGATTTCTATATTTTAAGTGGTGTATAAGCTCGCGAACGATACCTTTTTCGTAGAAATAAAGCATGGAACTTGCTTTTTTTATGTTAATTCTGCCATAAAATATACGGTCAACGGGGTTTTCGTCGTTAAAAGTATAATCGGTAAGCGGCAAATCGTTTCGGCAAATGGTACAGATGAGTTTCTCTCCTCTGTTTAAATGAACATTACATCCAAAACACACCCGTGGTGCTAAGACCGAATTGATATCATTTAGTATATTTGTTAACATTTTAAACACCAAACCTTAGCCTTAGCGCAACCTACCTTAAAGCCCCACACGCCCCAATGGACGTTCAAGATACTAAATTTAACTACAAGATAATACTTACTGCCCTAGTTGCAGTTATCATAGGTATCTTAATAGCATTTTACTATAGCTATGCACAATCTAGAAGTCAGATTGTTTTCTTGGAACAAGAAAAAGAGCTGCTGGTAAAAGACCTTACTATAATGAAAACCGATGTTGATAGACTTTCGGCACTTAATGAGGTAAATGAAATTGAGCTAGAAAGTTCAAAATATAGGGTGCAACAATTGTTGGATTCCGTTGGTCGTTTAAATTTTACCGTAGAAAAACTTAGGGAATATAAAACCGAGTTACGTAGGTTGGAAGCTAAAAACGATAGTTTAAAGCTTAAGAACAATTTCTTGAGGTACAACAATATGCTTCTTTCGGATAAATATGAGGAAACCAAGAAGCAAATAGAGGTTTTACGAGGAAAAAGTAGTTCCCTTGCCGAAGCTGAGGCTCTTCAAAGAAAAAAGATTAGCGAGTTGAACAAGGAACTCAAAGCTAAAAAATACTTGGCCCTACAGAATACGGAAGGCAGTGGTTTTCGTTTACGCTCGGGCAAACCAATAAAAACCAATAAAGCATCACTTATTGAAAAATTGCGCGGTTGTGTTACCGTAGTTGCGGACGGCCACGAACTAAATGCCGAAAAGGTAATCTACTTCCAATTTTTAGATCCGAATATGCGGGTTATAGAAGATAATGCAAACACTATAGCCGTAAACGGGAATATTTATAGCAAGCGAGTGGCGTTTGTGTTTAGTGGGGAAGAAACCAATGTTTGTGACTTCATTACGTTGCCCCAAGGATCTTTAGAGGAAGGTATTTACAGGTTGAATATTTTTGAAAACCAAAAACTTCTGTCTTCAAGTGAATTTGAATTAAAATAAATTTTTACTCATTGCCCTAATATTCTATTTTTGCCGCATGGCAAAACAAGAAGATGATTTTAAGAGGGTAATTTCCCATGCAAAGGAATACGGTTACGTATTTCAATCTAGCGAAATATATGATGGATTAAGTGCCGTTTATGACTACGCGCAGAACGGTTCCGAACTTAAGAAAAATATACGGGACTACTGGTGGAAAGCAATGGTGCAGCTTAATGACAACATTGTAGGCATTGATGCCGCGATTTTTATGCACCCTACTACTTGGAAAGCCTCCGGTCATGTAGATGCCTTTAGTGATCCGTTAATAGATAACAAGGATTCCAAAAAGAGATACCGTGCAGATGTTCTTGTTGAAGACCATGTTGCAAAAATTGAAGGTAAGATAGAAAAAGAAGTGGCTAAAGCCGCTAAGCGCTTTGGTGATAAGTTTGATAAGGAACAGTTTTTGGCTACCAATCCACGAGTGGTGGACTACCAAGAACAAGTAACTTCAATTTTAAAAAGACTAGGTAGGTCTTTGGAGAATGAAGATTTGGCAGACGTTAAAAAACTTATTGAGGAGTTGGATATTTCTTGCCCTATGTCAGGTTCTAAAAATTGGACAGACGTAAAACAGTTTAACCTCATGTTCGGAACTAAGTTAGGTGCTACTGCAGAAACTGCTATGGACCTTTACTTACGTCCGGAAACGGCACAAGGTATTTTCGTGAACTTCTTGAACGTTCAGAAAACCGGAAGAATGAAAATTCCTTTTGGGATAGCCCAAACAGGAAAAGCGTTCCGTAATGAAATTGTGGCGCGCCAATTTATTTTCCGTATGCGGGAGTTTGAGCAAATGGAAATGCAATTTTTCATTAAGCCGGGTACACAGCAGGAATGGTATGAAAAATGGAAGGAGAACCGTTTAAAATGGCACCTTTCCCTAGGTCTTGGTGAAGAAAATTATCGTTTTCATGACCATGAGAAATTGGCGCACTACGCAGATGCTGCCGCAGATATAGAATTCCGTTTTCCTTTTGGCTTCAAGGAATTGGAAGGAATACACTCAAGAACGGATTTTGATTTGTCTAGCCACGAGAAATTCTCCGGAAAAAAACTACAATATTTTGATCCGGAAACCAGAGAAAGCTACGTGCCTTACGTATTGGAAACTTCAATAGGTTTGGATCGTATGTTTTTGGCCGTATTCTCTAATTCGCTAAGGGAAGAGCAGTTGGAAAACGGTTCGGTTAGAACGGTCTTAAAATTACCGGCTGTTTTGGCTCCTACCAAAGCGGCTATATTTCCATTGGTGAAAAAAGATGGTCTACCAGAAATAGCCCATAAAATCGTTGATGACCTTAAATGGGATTTCAATGTAATATATGATGAAAAAGATGCTGTTGGGCGTCGTTACAGAAGGCAGGATGCCAATGGTACTCCATTCTGTATAACGGTTGATCACCAAACGGTAGAGGATAATACCGTTACCATTCGTCATCGTGACTCAATGGAGCAGGAACGTGTTGACATATCTAGTTTAAGGTCAATTATTCACAAAGCGGTAGATATGAAAAGCTGGTTAATGAAAATGCAAGAGGCTTAAATTTTCATTCCTAGTTTTAAGCCTCCATACCAATTACGTCCGTTTCCTGGATAATAATAGCGCGGTTCACTGCCGCCAAACCCAGTAGCGTTAATAAGAACGGATTGGGCATATTTGGTGTCAAAAATGTTGTTGACCCCAAAATCAAACCCAACAGAGAAGCGGGCGGATAATTGTTTTCTATAACCAATTTTTGAGTTGAGTACATTAAATTCGTCACTGTAGAGGGTGTTGGCATCTGTCAATGATATTTGATCTACATATTGGTGGGTTGTGTTCCAATAAAAACCGTTTTTCATTTGTAACTGCAGGCCAGAATTTAATCTGTTTTTAGGGACACCTGTTAACGGGTTTCCTGAAAAATCGTTGTCTTCATCAATAAATTCTGCAAAGCTAAAATCGCTCAAAGTATAATTTATAAAAGGTCTGAGTTGCAGTTGTGGCGATAGTTTAATGGCGTAGCTTAACTCTAGATCTATTCCTTGATGTTTGGTGCTTCCTGCATTTTTTCCAACATATTGATCCTCGCCAATGCGTTGGTCTACTAGAAGGTTTTTGATGTCCATGCGGTAGATAGCCACGTCTACCCGAAAGTTTTTATTGAAAAAATTAAACAGTCCGCCTATTTCATAATTCATGCCTGTTTCTTGTGCAATATCAGGATTAATTACGCCTTCCGGGGTAAGAGATCGTTCTAAGCTTGGATTGGAAAAACCTCGACTAATATTGGCGTATACGGAATGGTCCGTATTCAAGTGGTAGCTTACGTCAAGACTGGGTAACACAATGGCGTTAAAATTGCGTTTTGCACTTTTGTTATCTGAGCCGGTATTGAACTGGTCTCTAAAGTCATAATGCGTTTTGTTAATGTTAAGGCCTATTTGGGCCGTTAGTTTATTGGTAAAGGGTAGGGTCAAAGATCCAAAACCATTAAATTTTCTACGGAATTCTTTGTTTCTGCTAATGCGCATTCCCTTCAGGCTGCCATTACCGTTATTCTCTTGGTATAAATTTTCAAATGTGCCCCAATTGTATTCGTCTTTGTACAGTTCGGCCCCAAAAGTATATTCGGCTTTCCCTTGGAGAAAATTAAAATCGCCAAGAAATCTACTTCTAAAACCATACCCATTGGTAATTTCATCTAGAATGTTGAAGGGTCTTGGCTCATAATGATCAAGATAAGTATAGAAGATACTGGTAGTGTTTTTTAATCGTGAGCTAAATTTATGTTGGTAAGAGAGTCCGGCAAGGGTGTAGTTGTTGTCTTCAAAGCCTTGAGAAGATTTCCATGTAAAAGCTGCTTGTTTCGGGTTTTCGTCAAAAGCAGATCTACTTAAAGAGCTTGGTATTTGTGCAGAATAATCAATATGGTTCAATAAAAAAGAAAGGGTGTTTTTAGAGTTGATTTTATACGAAGTATTAATCAAAATTCCATCGCGCTCAAACTTGTTGTTTTCACGATATCCATCCGTTTCCATATGCCCATACCGTAGCATCAGGGAGAGTTTTTTGTCTGAATGCGAGAATCTAAGATTGTTCTTCAAGAGCCCGTACGAACCTGCTGTAAAACTATTTTCAAGACTAGAGGTTTCTTTCAGATTTTTGTCGGACCGTAGAATGATAGCTCCGCCAAGACCTGTACCATAGGCTGTGCCTTTTGGTCCTTTAATAACTTCTACGCCGTCCAGATTTTCTAGGTCATAGGTCTCAATGGTAGAAGCGCCCGTGCCATTTGTTACAGGAATATCATTATAATAAAGTTGAAGCTTGTCCGTCCCGAACTGGGCACGGGCCCCGATACCTCTAATCGTAATTTTATTTGTGTTCAAAGCTCCCGAAAGCACAAATACCCCAGGAATCTGGTTAATGGCAGAAACCATATCTACAGGGCTATAGTTCTGAAAACTTTTTGAGCCTATAATGGTAGAAGGAACAATGCCTGTAGTTTGTTTTTTTAGGATGGTGTCCGTTAGAATTACTTCTTCTAACACGGTAATACTATCTTTTTGAATTGGGCTTTGCGCATTTGCAAGTTGTGCAAAAAGTAAAAGGGTAAGGGCTGAAAAAATAGGCTTCATTTGGGGCTTTTGTTAGAAGTGCGTAAAAATAGGAAACTTCACGGGCTTCTTGGTCCACAATGCTTATTTTCGTAAAAAAGTAACAGACGTGAAAATAGTATCGTATAACGTAAATGGCATACGTGCCGCATTGAATAAAGGTTTTATAGAGTGGTTGCAAACGGTTGGTCCGGATGTGGTCTGTCTTCAGGAGATAAAAGCGATGGAGGAGCAACTAGACCTCTCACTTTTTGAAGAGGCCGGTTATAAGTACAATTATTGGTTTAGTGCTCAGAAAAAAGGGTATAGCGGAACCGCTATTTTGTCTAAAAAACAACCGGATGCCATCCAAAAGGGAACAGGTATAGATTACATGGATTTTGAAGGGAGGAATATCAGGGCGGATTTTGGAGATATTTCTATAATGAGCATGTACTTGCCATCGGGCACGAATTTAGCTCGGTTGGACCATAAATTAATGTATATGGCAGATTTTCAGAAATATGCCGATGAACTTAGGAAAACACATCCTAACCTCATTGTCTTGGGCGATTATAACATTTGCCATGAGGCCATAGATATTCATGACCCTGTTCGTAACAAAAATGTATCAGGATTTTTACCGGTTGAGCGGGAGTGGATAGGTAATTTTATGGAAAGTGGATTTATAGACAGTTTTAGGCATTTTAATAAAGAACCGGACAACTATACCTGGTGGAGTTATCGGGCTAATGCCAGAAATAATAATAAAGGATGGCGTTTGGATTATGCCATGGTGGCAGAACCTTTAAGAGATCGGTTAAAGAGGTCTGTTATTCTTTCTGAAGCAAAACATAGTGACCATTGTCCTATTTTGGTTGAGGTAGACAAGCCTTAGTGTGGTAAATGAGATTGATTGACACGTAATAAATGAGCTTTTGGGCGATTTTTAGATAACATTCGATAAGGGGTTTTTCCTAACCCTTCAAATTGCTTAAATTTGGGGCTTTTGAAAATAGTACCCCAAAATACCCCAAAGAATACATGAAAAATACTACCCTACCTTACACTGATATTGAAGTCAGTAAAATTTGCCTTGGTACAATGACCTGGGGCAAGCAGAATACAGAAGCGGAAGGCCATGAACAGATGGATTATGCTCTAGAAAACGGTGTTAACTTTTTTGATACAGCTGAGTTGTATCCCGTTCCTGCACACCCGGACCGCCATTCTGCAACGGAAAAAATAATTGGAACATGGTTCAAGAAAAATAGTAACCGTGATAAAGTTGTACTAGCTACAAAAATAGCCGGGAAAGCAGATTTTACAAAGTTTATCCGTACCACTGGTTTTTCGCCTGAAGCAATCCGTAGTGCCGTTGAAGGCAGTTTAGGTCGTCTACAAACAGACTATATAGACCTCTATCAGTTACATTGGCCAGAGAGAAATACCAATTACTTCGGGAAGAGAGGATATAAACATGATATATCTGACCATTGGAAAGATAATATCCACCAAGTATTAGAAACCTTGCGCGATCTAATTCGTGAAGGAAAGATTAGACACGTAGGCATATCCAATGAGACACCTTGGGGAACCATGCGTTTTCTAACAGAAAGTAAAGTACATGCTAGTTTGCCCCGTGCAATCACTATTCAGAATCCGTATAGTCTCCTGAACCGCCAATTTGAGGTTGGTCTTTCTGAAATTTCGTTACGTGAGAAAATAGGGCTGTTGGCTTATTCTCCAATGGGTTTTGGAACGTTGTCTGGAAAATATTTAGGTGGTATGAAGCCTGCAACGGGCAGAATTACTTTGTTCCCTAACTATAACAGATATAGTAGTGACCCGGCAATTAAGGCTACGGAGCAGTATCATGACCTAGCTCAAAAGCACGGACTTTCTATGGCGCAAATGGCATTGGCTTTTGTTAACACAAGACCATTTGTAACAAGTACCATTATTGGAGCAACTTCAATGAAACAATTACAGGAAAATATTGAGAGTATAGACCTGAAGCTAAGTGATGAGGTGCTTGAGGGGATTGGAGCAATACACAATTCAATTCCTAATCCGGCACCATAAATGGGTTGTATGTTTTTTCTAAAGGTAGGTCTTGGACAGCTGATCGTAATTGTGGCAGTAATCCTCATAATTTTGGTTACTGCCCGTATCCTTCGTGATAAGCGATAGGGCGCTGCTTTTTGTTTTAAATATATTCATTATCCAAAAAGCGCACTGACCATATCTTCTATTTTTGAAACTAGGTGTACTTCTATTTTTGTGTTTTTTAAAGTAATTTTATTGTTCTTGGAAACATAGATAGAGGTAAAACCAAGTTTCTCCGCTTCGGAAATACGCTGGTCTACACGCTGTACAGGCCTAATTTCCCCGGCAAGTCCTACTTCTGCGGCAAAACAAACCCCTTTTTCAATAGGTATGTCCTCATTGCTGGATAAGATGGCGGCAATAACAGCTAGGTCAATAGCTGGGTCGTCTACGGAAATTCCTCCGGTAATGTTCAGGAAAACATCTTTCGCCCCAAGCTTAAAACCTGCCCTTTTTTCTAAAACAGCTAAAAGCATATTAAGACGTTTGGCATTGTAGCCGGTGGTAGAGCGTTGCGGGGTTCCGTACACTGCGGTACTAACGAGGGCCTGTATTTCTATCATTAGAGGCCGCATACCTTCTACAGTAGATGCAATGGCCGTTCCGCTTAGTCCTTCATCATTTTTGGAAATCAATATTTCCGATGGGTTGTTCACTTGTCTGAGTCCACCACCTAGCATTTCATAAATACCCAATTCCGCTGTTGAGCCAAAACGGTTTTTCAAGGCTCTAAGGATACGGTAAACGTAATTTCTATCGCCTTCAAACTGCAAAACGGTGTCTACCATGTGCTCCAGAATCTTTGGGCCGGCAATAGAACCATCTTTGGTAATATGGCCGATTAGGATAACGGGAGTATTGGTTTCTTTGGCAAATTTAATGAGTTCGGCGGTGCATTCACGTACTTGGGATATGCTTCCCGCAGCCGATTCAATATAATCGGAATGTAGGGTTTGAATGGAATCGATAACGACTATGTCCGGTTCTGTAGTCTCTATCTGCTTAAAAATATTTTGAGTCTTGGTTTCTGTAAGGATAAAACACGTTTCGCTATTGGGGTGAATTCTATCCGCCCGCATTTTAATTTGTTTTTGGCTTTCCTCCCCCGAAACGTAGAGTGTTTTATAGGGAAGTTTCAGTGCAATTTGTAAAAGCAAAGTACTTTTACCTACGCCCGGTTCGCCTCCTAATAAAACTAATGCGCCAGGTACCAGACCGCCTCCCAATACACGGTTGAATTCCAGGTCAAAAGTGTTTAGCCGAAGCTCCTTATCCGTACTAATTTCATTGACCCGTAATGGTTTTGCTATTTTTGAAACAGTTACGCTACTTGTCTTCCAACTTGACTTTTCTTCTTTCTGAATGACTTCTTCAACTACGGTGTTCCATTCTTTGCAGGCAGAACATTGTCCTACCCATTTTGCGTATTGGGTACCACAATTCTGACAGAAAAAAGCTGTTTTTGTTTTGGCCATCCTTAAATTTTAAGTTGACCTTAAAGGTAAAACTTTGTTTGGTATTTTATGAATTGTAGCTTAAGGATTAATATCCAAAATCAGCTTTCAAAGCATCAATTTTTTCTAAAGCCATCTCTTTGGTAAGAAAATCTATTTCATCCATAGCAAAAGCTTTTTCAAAAGTTTTAAAAGCTTTTTTGGGTTCGCCCAATTGCTCATAGTATTCACCTTCAAAATAAAAGCCCATCATCGTATCCGGAAACTCTTTTTTACAAAGTTCGGCAAGGGGTTTTAAAGATTCTGTGTCTTCCTTTTTACGGCATGCGGCGTATATAGCCATGATGTCATTAAGGTCTACGGTTTTTTTGAATCCGAACAAATCCTCTATGCTTTGGTATTTGGTTTCTAAATATTGAAAAGCAGGTTCTTCGGATGTCAATATCTGTGTTTTGTACTCTTTAGGGCTAATGGGTTTAAACATGCCAAAAATGTTGTCAAAGGCCTTTCCTAGCCCGTAAGTAGCTATTGAAATATGGTCGGCACCGTCATATTGTAAAAAATTGTAATGAAGAGATTCTTTATCAATTGCCTTAATAGCTTTGTCCATCTGTAGAACCCGTGGTGTATTCTTGTTTTTTTCGGACTCCATTATTAACTGATAGAAAATCTGCTTATCAAACGCGGCCAGACGTGTAGGTACCCTTGTTTCCATTTCTGGGGCCAAATCCGGAGATATATTTATGTATGCGTTAAAAAGTGAATTTTCTTTAAAGAGCCAATAGTTGGTAAAGTTGGCCGTAATATCATAACCTACAATCATTTTAAACGGGGCGGTGCTGTAATTGAGGTCTAGGTAGGGTATGATTTCCATCCCTAAAAACTCAAAGAATTTTTTTGCTTTTTCGGAGGGAAGACCTGAATCTGGCTCAAAAGCGCAATCGTCAAAACGGATGCTCTTTTTACTCTGCTCTATACCCACTACAATGCTAGCGGGCATACCATGAAACTTATGATAAAATTTGGCGTTGGCCACTACTTGGTCAAACAGGTATTCGCCGTCAAGAACAACGATTAAGGGGTACTTTTTTTCTTCATCATAGTCTTCTGGAAAATAGTATTTTACATCGCGCCGCTCTTGCAGTTTAAACGATTCAAAAATTTCCTGTGTGACTTGTGCGTTCAGACTAACGCATAGCAGGCATGCAAAAAAAGTGAGTTTGCGTAACATGGTTCAGTTTTTGGGTACAACAAAACCTTATCGGTTTCTGTTGAATAACGGTAATACCAGAAAAGATATTGCCCCAAAAACAACGATCATGAGAGTTTGTGCAATCCACATAATCCACCCAAAGGCATCACCGGAAACTGCGCTAATGCCAAAAATGGCCAAAGCACTGCTTACTGCAATAGGATAGAGGCCTATGCCGCCATTGGTAGCAGTCATTGCAAAAGACCCTGCTACAAAGGCAACCATAAGTTCACTAAGAGATAGGTAAATGGTTTCCGGCACGGTAAATTTTATGACCCAAAGCATAGCAATATAACAACCCCAAATAAAGAGGGTGTGTATCACAAAAGCCCATTTTCTTTTCATTTTAAAGATGCTAAAAACGCCCTCCATGAGCCCTTTTACGAATCCTTTGATTTTCACGGCCAGTGTATGCGTAGATTTTTTAATGAAGAAAAAGAAAAATATGAGTCCAATGACACCTGCACCCATTAAAAGCAATAAGCTTTTTAAGTTAAAACCCCTGTCCTGCAAAAAGCCCAAGATACTATCGGTCTGTAAAATTAATGTAAGACCAATAAGGAAAAGAAGCATGATTACATCAATAACCCGCTCCGTTACAATAGTGCCAAATCCTTTTTCAAAAGGAACGTCTTCATAGGTTGTTAAGGCGGTAGCCCTAAGAATTTCACCTGTTCTGGGAATACCCAGATTGGCAAAATAGGCCATTAAAATAATAAACACATTATTTATAATCTTAGGCTTGTATCCTAACGGTTCTAACAAATAGTTCCAGCGTACAGCCCGTGAAATATGGCCAAGAATGCCAAGTATAATGGATATGCTTACCCAAAAAAGGTCGGCTTCTTTTACGTAAAATAAAATTTGTGTCCTGTCTTCCGGTGAGGTCTTGTAGTAAGAGTACCAAACTAAAAAAACTCCCAAGGCTATTGGGAGTACAGTTTTTAGTATCTTTTTAAGTTTTTCGTTCAAGTTTACTTCAACAAATTTGTGCCCTCATCAGGAAAAACCAATGCGGGGTTAAACTTCTTAGCTTCTTCAATATCCATTCTGCCGTAGGTAATAAGGATTAAAATATCACCTACTGCAACTTTTCTTGCCGCGGCACCGTTTAGTGTAATTTCTCCACTATTTCTTGGTCCTGGAATGGCATAGGTTTCTAACCTTTCGCCGTTATTATTGTTTACAATTTGTACTTTTTCGCCTCTAATGATATTGGCTGCATCCATTAAATCTTCATCAATAGTAATGCTGCCAATATAATTTAAATCGGCGCCAGTGACTTTTACACGGTGAATCTTGGATTTTACAACTTCTATTTGCATCTGACAAAGGTAATTAATTATAAGGCAATATTATCTATTAGTCTAACGCCCTCGGCATAAACGGCAATAAACGCCCTATATTTTAGGTTTTCTTTTTTTGTTGTGATCGGGCCTAAAGTTTCCGTATCTGTTATTTCAAAATATTCTAACTCTAAATCTAACTGTTCGTTAAATTGTCCTTTAACCCAATCCTTTACATAATCTGCACTTTTCGTGCCAAATTTTTCTTTGGCAGTTAATAACGTTCTGTAGATGAATGCAGCTTTTTGTCGTAATTGGGGCGATAACCTTTCATTCCTGGAGCTCATGGCAAGACCGTGGGCTTCCCTAACAATTGGGCAACCTATAACCTCAACCGGAATTTCTTTTTGTTTTACAAGTTTTCTTATGATTTGTAGCTGTTGAAAGTCTTTTTCGCCAAAGTAAGCCTTGTCCGGTTTTACAAGTAAAAGTAGCGCTTCAACAATAGTACCTACTCCATTAAAATGATCATCTCTAAATGCACCTTCCATTACGGTGTCCAAACCTTCAAAATTATATTTTTTGGCTTCTATTTGGTTGTCGTAGACTTCACTTGCAGAAGGTGAAAAGACTAAAATATCTTCCGAAATTTTCGATAAGAGGTCTAAATCGGCGTCAAAAGTATGGGGATATTTGGCCAAATCTTCTTTATTGTCAAACTGAGTGGGATTGACAAATATGCTTACCACAACGATGTTATTTTCGTTAACCGCTTTTTGAACTAGAGAGGCATGCCCCGTATGGAGTGCGCCCATAGTGGGTACGAGTCCTAAAGTGTTTGTTTTAGGCCGGTTTAAAATGTGGTCTAAGAGTTCTTTTTTAGTTTTGAATACCAGCATAGGTTTGGTTTAAAAGCGAGCAAACTTACTATAATTACGGCTAATCTGTAGAATTTTTGTAATTTTGCAGCCACGTTGCACCAAATACACACAAAAAACATTGCATATATGAATGGTAAAAAGATATTGTTCGTATCCTCGGAGTTAGTGCCCTATCTTCCGCAGAACGAAGTTTCCCTAATGTCTTATGAAACTCCTAGGATGGTTAACAGCAATGGTGGCCAAATTCGGATTTTTATGCCCAGGTATGGCAATATCAACGAGCGTAGACATCAGCTTCATGAAGTTATACGTTTGTCCGGTATGAATTTAGTTATTAACGACATGGATATGCCGCTAATCATTAAGGTGGCTTCTATACCTCGTGAGCGAATTCAGGTGTATTTCATAGACAATGACGAGTACTTTAAGCGTAAGGCTACGTTTGCGGATGCTGATGGGAATTTATTTCCGGACAATGACCAGAGAGCCATATTTTTTGCTAAAGGTGTTGTTGAGACCGTTAAGAAATTGAACTGGTCTCCAGATATTATACATGTTCATGGTTGGATGGCGTCTTTATTGCCATTGTACCTGAAGAAATACTATGCGGACGAACCCTTGTTCGATACCAGTAAAATTGTAACCTCTGTTTACGGTAAGTCTTTTGATGGCGAACTGGATTCTGAAATGATAAAGAAGGTGGCTTTTGATGGTATTTCAGAAGATAGTATTGAAGCACTTAAAACTCCTACCTATAATAATTTGTTAAAGATAGCCGTAGATCATTCTGATGCGGTTATTTTAGCAGCGGAAGAAATTCCGGAAGATTTACAAAGTCACATATCCAACCTTGAAAAACCTGTGTTGCCGTATGTTTCCTTACAAGAATTTGAGGAAGCGTATGCCAATTTTTATAACACTGAAGTTTTAAAATAGCCCGAATGATTTTTTTGAACAGATTAAAGCTCCCTGCTCTTGCAGTAATAGTATTGGTTACCATCTTTACGTCTTGTGAAGAAGACTTGACAACCATTGGTTCTGGCGTAGTTGGTGGAGAGCCGTTCAAAAATAATAAGGCCGTCTTTGATGTCTTTGCCTATAATAAAAAGGTGAAGGCCGTATCTACGAATAGATTGCCAATTTATCAATTGGGCATTTATGATGATCCACTTTATGGTAAAACCGAAGCACAGGTAACCACTCAGGTCTTGTTGCCTAGTGGTTCGCCTACTTTTGGCACATATAGTCAGGAACTGGAAGATACTGAAAACACTAGTGTGCCGGCACAGATTCAAGAAAATGAAACTGTAGAGTCTGTTTATTTGTACATCCCGTTTTTGACAAATCCTTCAGGTGATGCTGATTTGGATGGCGTTATAGATGAACTGGATAAGGATCCGTTAGACCCCAATAGTGATACTGATGGAGGAGGACTTTTGGATAATCAAGAAAAAACAAAAGGGTCTAACCCTCTTGATAGTAAGGATGATACGGATGACGCAAATTTTGTAAGGGATCAGTTTGCCAAGACTTTTGATTTGGATAGTATTTATGTTGATGGTCGTTTATATCGTGAAGGAGACAATCCATCCTTTAATTTAAAAGTACAGCGGTCCACTTATTTTTTACGTGATCTTGATCCTTCAGCCAATTTTCAAGAGGCCCAAGAATACTATTCAAGTCAGGAATTTGCGCCCACTTTTGTTGATGAGGTATTGTATGATAGCGAGGCAAGTTCCGAAGAAATTGTAATTAGCAGAGATCAGATACCTGTGCCTAAAAGAGATGATGTTTCTACTGAAGATGTTGATGAGTCTACCCAATTCAACTATTTGGCACCTGGAATTCGAGTAGCTTTGGACAAAGACTTTTTTCAGGAGAATATTTTGGATAAGGAGGGTTCTACAGAACTTGAAAGTCAAGCAAACTTTAAAGAGTTTTTACGCGGATTGCATTTTTCTCTCTCATCGGGAGGTAATGATGTCATGTTTTTGTTCGATATAAAATCGGCAAACATCACCATTACATATAATTATGATACTGCAGATTCTGCCGGTGCAGTTACAGAGCAAGCAGGACAAAAGGATGTAGTGTTGAGTTTTGTAAGGGATTCGTTTAGTTCGCAAGGTCAATTTTTGGGTACAGATGGTAATGCCGTAAATACATTTATTAATGAAGCCTATCCTTCCGAGATAACGGATAACTTGGATACAGGTGAAAATGCAGCAAAAATCTATTTAAA
The DNA here is from genome assembly GCF_018860715.1 of Zobellia sp. B3R18. Lineage (NCBI taxonomy): Bacteria > Pseudomonadati > Bacteroidota > Flavobacteriia > Flavobacteriales > Flavobacteriaceae > Zobellia > Zobellia sp. B3R18. Next base: position 1,472,809 of record NZ_JAHKQG010000011.1, read on the forward strand.
AGGAGGGGCAGGTGCTTTTGCTGAAGTTAAATTGTTTGATGAAGCAAATAGTAGAGACGCACTTAACAAGATAAAATCCAATAATTGGATTATCAACAATGCCAATCTTGTATTTTATGTTGCCAATGATAATTTAGGTGCTGAGCCACAACGCCTTTATCTATATAATTCGGAAACGAATACCATATTACCGTTATCAACAAGTGATGCGGATGGTAGGTCTACCGAGTATGGAGGAATAATAGAAACTGATAGCGATGGTAAAGGTGTGAAATACAGTGTTAACATAACAACGTATATCAATAGCCTTATCGTTAATAATGAAGATAATGTAACTTTAGGTCTTACCACTACGCCCAATTTGTTTCTTAATACTGTGGGAAATGCTATGTTGGAGAATGAAGAAGAACAACAATTGCCCATAGCCAATACAGTTTCACCTTTAGGTACTGTCCTTTATGGTAGTGCTGATGGGGCGGAAGATGATAAGAAACTCAAGCTTGAAATTTTCTATACCGAAACCAACTAAGTTTATACAAAACAACTACTCTAATTTTTAGTAATGTAAGTTTTATACTAGCAGATGTTCAGATTGGCCTTACTTATACCAATTAACGATATTTTTCGTTTTATAAGTGTGTTTTAAGGGCATTTGGCTAGCTTCTAGTACATTTGTGATGAATATTTATTTTCCCCAACTTAAATTAACATATACAGTATGTGTGGAATAGTAGGTTATATAGGGTATAGAGATGCCTATCCGATTGTCGTAAAAGGTTTACAACGTCTTGAATATAGAGGGTACGATAGTGCCGGTGTTGCAATTTACGATGGCGAAAAAATAAGTTTAGCAAAGACCAAGGGTAAAGTTGAAGATTTAAAGAAGAAGGCAGAAGGTTCTATTTCTTTAGAAGGGAAACTGGGTATTGGTCATACACGTTGGGCAACCCACGGTGTACCGAATGATGTAAACTCTCATCCGCATTGTTCAAATTCAGGTGATTTGGTAATTATCCACAACGGAATTATCGAAAACTATGAGTCCATAAAAAAAGAGCTTATTAAAAGAGGCTACACTTTTGAATCCGATACGGATACCGAGGTTTTGGTAAACCTTATTGAGGAGGTTCAAAAGACCGAAGGCGTAAAGTTAGGTCAAGCAGTGCAGATTGCTTTAAATGAGGTTGTGGGTGCTTATGCTATAGCCGTATTCGACAAAAAGAAACCGGATGAAATAGTGGTTGCCAAATTAGGTAGCCCGTTGGCAATTGGTATTGGCGATAACGAGTTTTTTATTGCGTCGGATGCTTCCCCTTTTATAGAATTTACCAATAATGCAGTGTATCTTCAGGATGAAGAGATGGCCATTGTTCGTTTAGGTAAGGAAATTAAACTTCGTAAGATAAAGAATGATGCGGTAGCATATCCTAATATCCTCGAGCTCAAAATGAATATTGAGGAAATTGAAAAAGGAGGGTATGATCATTTTATGCTCAAAGAGATATATGAGCAACCAAGAGCTATTTTAGACACTTATAGAGGTAGGTTACGTGCTGCCCAAGGCCTCATAAAGATGGCTGGGATTGATGAGAATATCGAAAAGTTCATGAATGCCAACCGTATTATCATTGTGGCATGTGGTACATCATGGCATGCTGGGTTGGTAGCGGAATATATATTTGAAGATTTAGCGAGAATACCTGTAGAAGTAGAATATGCTTCGGAATTTAGATATAGGAATCCGGTAATTACAGATAAAGATGTATTAATTGCTATTTCTCAATCGGGAGAAACGGCAGATACCTTGGCGGCAATAAAACTGGCTAAGGAAAAAGGAGCTTATGTATTTGGAGTTTGTAACGTGGTTGGTTCTTCTATAGCAAGAGAAACGGATTCTGGTGCGTATACGCATGCCGGTCCAGAAATTGGGGTGGCGTCAACTAAGGCATTTACTACTCAAATAACCGTTCTTACGTTAATTGCATTAAAGTTGGCCAAAGAAAAGGGAGTTTTCTCCCAATCTAGGTTCCATGAATTTTTGACGGAGCTAGAAACTATTCCCGCAAAAGTGGAGAAGGTTTTAGAAAGCAACGCTTTAATAGAAATCATATCGGAAGTATATAAAGATTCTACCAATTGTCTGTATTTAGGTAGAGGGTACAATTTTCCGGTAGCTTTGGAAGGCGCTTTAAAGCTTAAGGAGATCAGTTATATTCATGCAGAAGGATATCCTGCTGCGGAAATGAAACACGGTCCAATTGCATTAATAGATGAGCAAATGCCAGTCTTTGTTATTGCAACCAAAAAAGGGCATTATGAAAAGGTAGTAAGTAATATTCAAGAAATAAAGTCGAGAAAAGGTAAGATTATCGCTATTGTAACAGAGGGCGATACCCAAGTTAAGGAGTTGGCCGATCATGTGGTTGAGGTTCCTGAGACTTTAGAAAGTCTTACGCCATTGCTAACAACTATACCATTACAGCTTTTATCCTATCATATAGCGGTAATGCGCGGTTGTAATGTAGATCAGCCTAGAAATTTGGCAAAATCCGTTACGGTGGAATAGTATTTTAAGATAAGTATAAGTTTTTAACAGGTCCCGACATATGTCGGGACCTGTTTTGTTTTGGTGAATTTATAATTTTTAGGGGTCTTTTTTAGGAAAAATATACTATGCATGCATAATTTTTTTCATTTTATGATTATTGGTCAAAAAAAAAATGTAACTTCGGGTTACTAACGTTTTTAACTTAAACTTAACATGAGAGCAATACTATTTTTAGCCTTGCTGTTGGCGTCTAGCTTTGGATTTTCGCAAACAACGGTAAACGGGAAAGTGGTAGATCAGAACAGTCAGCCCGTACCAGGGGCCAATATCGTTATCGAAGGAAAAGCGATTGGTACCACAACGGATTTTGACGGTAATTTCAATTTGCAAACTTCTGAAGTACCCCCTTTTCAGTTAAGAATTACCAGTATCGGATATTCCGATACTACGGAGGAAGTCACCTCTAACAATCAAACCTTGACCATTGTAATTAATGAGTCCCAAACATTTTTGGATGAAGTGGTTATATCTGCTTCAAGAACACCCGAGCGTATTTTTGAGTCACCGGTTACGGTAGAGCGAATAGGTGTTTCGGAAATAAAGAACGGTACTGCCGCAGATTTTTATGGTGGTCTTGAAAATTTAAAAGGGGTTGATGTAAACACAAATAGTTTAACCTTTAAATCAATCAATACTAGAGGTTTTGCATCTTTTGCAAATACGCGTTTTATGCAGTTGGTTGATGGTATGGATAACTCAACACCTGCATTGAACTTTCCAATTGGTAACTTGGTAGGTTTAGTTGAACCAGATGTTTTAAGTGTTGAATTGTTACCGGGTGCATCATCTGCACTATATGGTGCAAACGCTTTTAACGGAATCTTGTTCATGCGTAGTAAGAACCCTTTTGATTACGAGGGTATAAGTGTGTCTATTAAACGAGGTATAACATCCCAAAAAGCTGCAGGTGACAATTCGTACACGGATTTTGGCATTAGAGCTGCATATAAGTTTAGTGAAAAATTTGCAGGAAAAGTCAATTTCGGATATTTAAAGGGAACTGACTGGGCGGCTAATAATATAGATGACAAGAATACTCCCGGGGGAACTAGGGATAATTTGAATTATGACGGTGTTAATGTTTATGGGGATGAGGTTTCTACGAACATTAAGGATGTAGCCCTTACTTTGGAAGGTTTAGGTGTATTGCCTGCAGGAGCTAACGCTCTGGTTCCTTCTGAAATCGTAAGTAGAACAGGTTATCATGAAAGTGACCTTACCCAATACAACGCTGAAAGTATAAAGGCGGATTGGGGCTTGTATTACAGGCCAATCGAAGGCAAAAGTTTGGAGATTTCCTACGTAGGTAAGGTGGGTACAGGTACAACAATTTACCAGGGTACCAATAGATACAATATTGACGGATTCTTTCAAGAGCAGCATAAGCTTGAGGTTAGAAACGATAACTTTTTTGTAAGGGGTTATGTGGTTGGTGATAAAGCAGGTGATTCTTATGATATGGTATTTACCGGAATCAATATTAACCAAACTTGGAAAGATAATAATACTTGGTTTGGAGAGTATACGGGAGCTTATGTTCAGGCAACATTGGCCGGCGCCACAGACGAACAGGCTCACGCTGCCGGTAGGGCACAAGCAGAATCCGGAAGGTATCTTCCTGGTACGCCCGAATTTGAGGCTGCTTTTAATAAAGTGATTAAAGACCCGGACCTAAGCAAGGGATCTCAATTTTACGATCAATCTAAGTATTATCATGCAGATGGTAATTATAACTTTAGTCATTTGATTGATTGGGCAGAAATTCAAGTTGGTGGTTCATTTAGGGAGTATAGTTTAAATTCCTTAGGTACCATTTATACGGATTCGGAAGAAGATGGTCCAATTGACTATTCTGAATTTGGAATTTATTCTCAGATCCAAAAGACCTTGCCTTTGGCGGGAGAGAAAAGCTTGAAGTTAACAGGGTCTATTCGTTATGATAAGTCTGAGTTTTTTGACGGATTTTATTCGCCAAGACTCTCTGCGGGTTATACTTTGAACAGAGACCATAATATTAGGGCTTCTGCTCAAACCGGATTCAGAAACCCTACTACACAAGATCTTTTCATTGGTTTGGATGCCGGTAGGGCCATTTTAATTGGTTCTGCACCGGATAACTTGGGGCAATATTCAAGAGATTTTGATGTAAGTGCTACTGGTCAACTTCAATTTCAACAACCATCCACGGTAACCCAAACCGGTGCTGCGGCTTATAATAATTCCTATTCTGCTGCGTCTGTGGCGGCTTTAGGGGCAACGGGAAACCCCGCCGTTCTTGAAGTTGCAAATCCGGATTTAGTTAAACCTGAAAGAGTAACGTCTTTTGAAGTCGGGTATAGAGGTAAGGTTGATAAGCTTGTAATAGACTTTAGTACCTACTACAATACATATAAAGACTTTATTTCACAAGAAGTTGTAGTTTCTCCTTTCTACGGAGAGGTTGGTGATGGTGCCCTTTCTGTAGCGGCAATAGCTAACGGAGATTTTCAAGCGTATAGTACGTATACTAATACTGATGCAGATGTTAGTTCTTATGGTGCGTCTTTAGGCCTTAATATGAAAGTATTTGGCGACTATAATTTAGGAGGTAGTTACACGTATACAAAATTGGATTTTGATCGTGAAGCCAATCCGGATGTAATGTTGAATTTCAACACTCCTGAACACAAGTTCAAGGCATCTTTTGGAAATGAACAGTTATTTAAAAACTTTGGATTTAACGTATCGTACAGGTTTAGCGATGATTATTTCTGGGAAGCTACTTTTGGTAACGGCGTTATTCCAGAATTTCATGTAGTTGATGCACAAATCAATTATGAAGTTCCAAGTATCAAATCTTCATTTAAATTGGGAGGCACAAACTTGACTGGTAAGGAATATTACACGGCATTCGGTACCGGTTATATTGGTTCTATGTACTACTTATCTTGGACAATTAACAATTAATTTTTAATCTCAAGTTGAAATGAAAAACTTAAAATATATATACTTTTCTTTAGGTATCTTGGCCTTTACTGCCTGTAATGACCCTGAAGATGTTGATCTTGAGCCAGAAGTAATGGCGGAGGCACTTGCCGAATTAAATGCGGGCTCTGCAGATTTTTCAACCTATGTTTCTTTGGGGAATTCGTTAACCGCAGGTTTTACTGACGGCGCATTGTTTCAAGCCGGTCAGACTAACTCTTTTCCAAACTTACTATCTCAAAAGTTCAGTCTTGCTGGTGGTGGTGGTTTTACTCAGCCTTTAATCAATGATAATATTGGAGGGCTTTTGTTGGGAGGGGCTAAAATTACAGATCCACGGTTTTATTTTTATAGTGATACTGATCCCGATGATGATTTTGATTCAGGGCCGTATTTATTGGGAGTTATTCCTCATGAAAATGATTTCACACCTGTATCTCCCTTGACCGATATTGCCGTGGATAATCCATCTGGCCCATTTAATAACATGGGTGTCCCAGGAGCGAAAAGTTTTCATCTATTGGCGCCAGGTTATGGAAATATAGCCAATTTATCGGCTCAATTGGCCAATCCTTATTTTGTTAGAATGACGGGTGCTACACCAGATGCTAGGGTTTTAGAACTGGCCATGGCCCAATCACCTACATTTTTTACATTGTGGATTGGAAATAATGATGTACTTGGATATGCGCTTTCAGGAGGTGATGGAACAAATCCTATTACGGATCAGCCAACTTTTGACTTCGCAATAAATACGCTCGTAACTACATTAACGTCCAGTGGGGCAAAAGGGGTTATGGCAAATATTCCATATGTAACTTCAATTCCGCATTTTACAACTGTTCCTCATGATCCTATAGATCCTGAAGAAAATGATTTTGCTGCTCAGGTGCCAACTCTTAATACGGTTTACGGTGCATTGAATCAAGTGTATACGGCTTTGGGAGAGACCGAGAGAGTTGTTGTTTTTTCGGATACGTTAGACAATGCGGTCGTTATCAAAGATGAGGCTCTTGTAGATATTTCAGCCCAAATTACAGGTGCTTTTAATGCAAACCCTGCTTTTCCGGTATTTGTTACGCAGCTGGGGCTGCCTCAGGAAGCGGCTCCGTTGGTAGCCAGTCTGTTGGGAACAACCTACGGGCAGACCAGACCTGCAACGGAAAATGATTTATTGGTGCTACCTAGTAGTAAAGTTATCGGAACTGTTAATGAAGAATCTTTTGCCGCACTTTCTGCAGCAAATCTTCCTGCAGCGGTAGCCGGTCAGTTTTCTGTAGAGGGTATAACGTTACCTTTAGCCGATAAATGGGTCTTAACACCAGAAGAACAAGATGAAATTAAGATTGCTACGGATCAGTTTAATGCTACAATTACATCTGCCGCTTCTGCTGCTGGCTTGGCGTTTGTAGATGCCAACCAATTGTTGCAGGATTTGGCCCAAGGCGGTGTTACGGACGGTGATTTTACTTTGACCGCCAATTTAGTAACAGGAGGAGGTTTTTCTCTTGATGGAGTGCATTTGACAGCGAGGGGGTATGCACTTATTGCGAATGAATTTATGAAAGCAATAGATGCTACATATCAATCTAATTTTGAGGCATCCGGGTCTTTGTTCAACATTGGGAATTTCCCAACGAACTATTCGCCGGCATTGCAATAGGTATAGATTTTCTTACGTTTTACAAGGCACCATTTAACGGTGCCTTTTTTTATGGTGAAAAAAGAATAAAAAGTAGTTTTCAATTCAAGTTGAAAAACATACCTTTGCAGCCTGAAAAACATAGCTGTATTAAGGTGTTTTTCAATACAGTAAGTAATTTGAATTCATAAACTAATAAAGTAATGTCAAAAGTTACAGGTAAAGTTTCCCAGATTATTGGGCCAGTAGTCGATGTGGAATTCCAATCAGGAGATGCCCTTCCAAAAATTTACGATTCTCTTGAAATCGCTGGTAAAGATGGTTCTAAACTTGTTTTAGAAGTACAGTCTCACGTTGGTGAAAATACTGTGAGAACAATTTCTATGGATTCTACTGATGGTCTAAGTAGAGGAACAGATGTGCTTTCGACAGGTAGCGCAATACAAATGCCGGTTGGTGATGATGTGTATGGTCGCCTTTTTAATGTAATTGGTGATGCTATTGATGGTTTGGGCGATTTGCCTAAAGCAGGTAAAGATGGTTTGCCTATTCACAGAGACGCTCCTAAATTTGAAGATCTTTCTACTTCTACCGAAGTTCTTTTTACCGGTATTAAGGTAATTGATCTTATTGAGCCTTATGCAAAGGGTGGTAAAATTGGATTGTTCGGTGGTGCAGGTGTTGGTAAAACCGTATTGATTCAGGAGTTAATTAACAATATCGCTAAAGGCCATGGTGGTCTTTCTGTATTTGCCGGTGTTGGAGAACGTACTCGTGAAGGAAACGATTTACTTCGTGAGATGTTGGAATCTGGTATTATCAAGTATGGTGATGATTTCATGCATTCTATGGAAGAAGGCGGATGGGATCTTGCAAAGGTTGATAAAGCCGCTATGAAAGATTCAAAAGCAACTTTCGTTTTTGGTCAGATGAACGAACCACCAGGAGCACGCGCTCGTGTGGCATTGTCAGGATTGACAATTGCTGAGTACTTCCGTGACGGTGCTGGAGAAGGTCAAGGTAAAGATGTACTTTTCTTTGTAGATAATATATTCCGTTTTACGCAAGCGGGTTCTGAGGTATCGGCTCTTCTAGGTCGTATGCCTTCTGCGGTAGGTTACCAACCAACTTTGGCAACAGAGATGGGTGCTATGCAAGAGCGTATTACATCAACTAAAAGAGGTTCTATTACATCTGTACAGGCGGTATACGTTCCTGCGGATGATTTAACGGATCCGGCTCCTGCAACAACCTTTGCTCACTTGGATGCAACAACAGTACTTTCCCGTAAAATTGCGGAGTTAGGTATTTACCCTGCGGTGGATCCATTGGATTCTACTTCTCGTATCCTAACTGCCGAGATTTTAGGTAATGATCATTATAACTGTGCACAACGTGTAAAAGAGTTGTTACAACGTTACAAAGAGTTACAGGATATTATTGCTATTCTTGGTATGGAAGAACTTTCCGAAGAAGATAAGTTGGCAGTAGGTCGTGCAAGACGTGTACAACGTTTCCTTTCACAGCCTTTCCACGTAGCAGAGCAGTTTACTGGTCTTAAAGGGGTGTTGGTTGATATTAAAGAGACCATAAAAGGTTTTAACATGATTATGGACGGAGAGTTAGATCACCTTCCTGAATCTGCCTTTAACCTTAAAGGAACCATTGAAGAGGCAATAGAAGCAGGTGAGAAAATGTTGGCCGAAGCTTAATTAGGAGCAGTACATAGTAATTAGTACTGTGTGTGCAGAACTAATTGCTAAATACTAACTACTCAATACTAAAAAGGATGTATTTAGAAATTGTATCACCAGAAGCTACTTTATTTTCAGGCGAAGTAACATCGGTAACTGTACCGGGAGTTAATGGCGAGTTTCAAATTTTGAACGGTCACGCTGCTATAGTTTCTTTACTTCAAGAAGGTAATGTTCGTGTGGACGGAAACATAACGATAGATGAGGCACATGCTTCTAAATTTTCAAAAGACGCTAGCGGAAAGGTAATACTTCCCATTTCTAGTGGAACTGTTGAAATGAGTGATAATCGGGTAATTGTATTGGCCGATTAGAGATTTGCACTGTGCAATAAATATTAAAAAGCCATACTTAACCGTATGGCTTTTTCGTTTTTATAAAGATGGCTAAGAGCAACGTAATTATTTCAGGGGGTAACCGTCCATTTTGGCAACTGGTACTGGCATCTGTGTTTTTCACCGCTGCTATTTATTTTTTCTATCGTTTTTTGGTCACTATTGATTTATACGGTGAATCCAGAGAGGTTAGAGGTGCTGTAAATGCTTTGGAGGTAGCCGTAATTACATTTATGGGAGGACTAGGGTCATCCGTAACAAGGGATTATTATTTTGACTTTGACAATTATCGCTACAAGTCTGTTTATAGGGTAGGCCCTTTTAAGAAAGGGAAATGGCAGGACTTTCAAAACTTGGAGTACATTTCTGTTTTTAAAAATTCAAAAGCTCAGTTTGAGGTTAATTTATGGTACAACAGAAACAAACATTTTAATATCTCGCTCTTAGAAAGTAAAAAGGATGCTATGGAACAAGGCAAAGTACTGGCTCAAAAATTACAGATAAGTTTACTGGATGCTACCCAAGCTAATAAACAAAAATGGATAGAAATTGATTGATTTTCTTGAGGATATATATTTTAAATAAGGCATAGAATAGAAGTTCAAGGATTTACCCTTTGGCTTCTTATACAAATACGCTGGTCTTGACTTTTTTCGGTCAGGAAGACGTTGATAGTAAAACTGTCATAGTTCAATTTTGAAGATAGCCTACTGCTTTACTTTTAAAGTTTATTGAAGTAAAACAATCACCCATTTTTGCCCAGCGGACTCATAAGTTTGTAATTCATTAAAACCAATAGCATAATGTGCAATTAAAGAACGGGTATTTGTGGCATCTACTTCAGTGATGATAGAGTTAAAATTTTCTCTTGTTTCGGTTTGCATGGTTTCGTATAATTTTCTGAATATACCTTGCTTGCGAAATGCCTTATCAATGCAGATTTGTCCCATAACCATATAATTCTCTGGTTTGGGAATAACGGATTCTATTTGGGTAAACATAGGTTTTAAAACCTGTATTTCATCTGCAAACTTTGGATGCATACAGAGGGCATAACCAACAACTAGACTACCTGATTTGGCTATAATATGCGGACATACATCATTCATTGCTTTTAAAACTTCAAAAGTATGTTCTACGGTTACAAAACCTTCTAGGGCCTTTTCCTTGGGAGAAAGTGTAGAGGACAGGTTTTTCTTTTGAAGCGCTAGAATTTGCTTTAGCTCACTATCTGTTGTAACTGTAGTGGTAATCACTTTTAATTTACTTTTAGCCATTCTTGTCTATTGCGCAACTGTTTTTTTGAAGGTTTTATGTTTTCTTTTTCCATTAGTTGCAGATGGTAATCCGGATTTCTTTCCAAAATAAGTTTGGTCTGTTTTGTGAATCCTTGGCTTGTAAATTTAATGTTTAGGGTATCCCCAACCTTTAGCCCTGCTATATAAGCGCTAAACTGTTGCCCGTCCGGGAATCCGGCATCATTTATATGAGTTATAATATCTCCTTTGTTCAATCCGGATTTATATGCTGGAGTGCCCATTTTGGGATTGGATTGTATCTGACCGTGTCCGTCGCCATTTAAAGAAACCGATGCCCCAAAATAAGGTTCTTCCGGATTTTGTTTGAGTGCAACACCAACGGAGTTTAAAAGAGAATTGTAATCGGGCATTTCGCTTTTATAGATGTATTTGCCAAAGAAATTTTGAGCAATATCATTCCCTGCATATTCTGCTAAGGATTTTTGCAGGTTTTCAACGGTATACGGTTGCTCGCTTTTACCATATTGCATCCAGACGTGTTTCATAAAATCGTCCAGGTTTAGTTTTTCTTCTCTCAGGGATAGATCAAGCGCTAGTCCTAAAATACTCCCGTAAGAGTAATAGGAGATAAAAGTATTTTCCCGGTTAACAGGATCTACGGAAGTGGCTGCATCTACAAACGGAGCTTGGTAGCTCATTTCTATAGGATTAAAAAATTGGCGTGCAGGTGAGTTCCAAACATAATTAAAAGTACCGCTAATACCCTCTACATATTTTGTGGGCGAAATAATCCCGGCCCTACAAAGTATAAGGTTGGTGTAGTAACTTGTAAAACCCTCGGCAAACCACAATGCTCCGCTCATGTTGGTTTCTTCAAAATTAAAAGGTTCCAATGATTTGGGGCGTATGCGCTCTACGTTCCATGCATGGAAAAACTCATGAGATACGGTACCTATGTTACCACTTATGCCTCCTTCTGCTAAACTACGTGTGCTGGTGAGTATAGTTGAATTACGGTGCTCCATACCATCACCAGATGCATTGGGAATGTAACAGGCCAAAAAGGTATAGGTGCCATAATCGAATTCGGGTAGTTCTCCATAAACATCTCTCTCCGCCAAAACGATTTTCTTCACGTTCTCAAAATAGGCATCCAATTCTTCATCGGTGCCGTTATGATGCAATACAAAACGTATTTTTTGCTTCTTTCCATTATCCTCTACCTCAAACTCACGAACGGAATGGTTACTGATTTCCGTAGGGCTATCCATAAAATAATAGAGGTTGGGGGCAGAATAGGTTGTTCCGGAAACCAAAGGAAGTTGGGTGGCGACTTTCCAACCTAAATCCTTTCGAACTTTGAAATCCACTTTAATTTTTCTCTCATTAAGCGCAGGAGTATACATGAACGTTGCAGGTATGTTCAAGTGTGCGTGGGTTTCGTCTACCTGTGAATAAGTTCCATCACCTCGGTTAGCAAAGAGCGTATAGCTTATGTTAATAAGATCGTCATGTCCTATTACTTGCCATTGGTAGGGGTCTGGGCGCAGAACTTCCAAAGTTTTTCCTTTACTGTCCGTAGCCTTAAAATTATATACGTTCTTGGCAAATTCATGTAACGCATAGCGGCCAGGTGACGTACGGCTCATTCTAAAAGAGATCGTATCCGTTTTTAACTCTGGAAAGCTTCCTTTGATAACCGCTTCATGGTGAATGGCGTTTTCAAAAGAAATTTCATAGCTATTGGTTTGGGCAAAAAGTATACTAATGGTAGTAAGCAATAGGGACGTAAGGTAGAATTTCATTAATGTAAATTTAATGTCACTAATATACCATTTAAAGAGTGTATTCTCTACATTTCAATTTAGTATATAAGATTAGTCCCTGTGTGACCAACCAAATGCATACATAGGAGAGGGGTATTACTTTTTTCAGTATGTGTAGGCCATTCACAATAAATTTTAAATAACCCTAGTTATTGTTCAGGACGATATTCTATAATCTTTCCGTTTAGATAAAACCCCTGAAAAAGGGGTGTTCTTAAGAAATGCTTGATCTTACCTTTGTTGTCAATAAAAACCTCATTATGATTCATTCTTTAAAAAGTTACACTTGGTTCATCTTAGTAATAGCTTCAATAAGTGTTGTACATGCCCAAAATGACACTATCTACTATAATAAAAGTTGGAAACCGGTTACGGTGAAAGATAGTGCTTCGTTCTTTAGAATTCCGGTTACGAAAAATGGTGAGTTGTTTCATATGCAGGATTTTTACCTGTCCGGGAAGAGACAAATGGAAGGGTTTTCACTATCCGCGGAAAAGGACATTTGGCAAGGTAAGGTAACATGGTATAATGAAGATGGCTCTGTTTATCAAAAAGGCGATTATGAGCAAGGTTACCTAGAAGGAGATTTTATAACCTATTTAAAAGGGAATAAGTTAAAGGCAAAATATAGCAAAGGTCAATTTATATCGGGAAAAAGGAATACAAGTTATGGAGACCGTATGTACTATATGGAAAAGGCGGGTGATACCATAAAGGAAATCGTCTATCAAGATGATATAGGCGGTATACGGTTTGAGCGTATTGGCACCAAAGATATATACGAGCTCAGTTCAAAATATTATGGAGAAGGAGGTACATATATTGGGGAAAAAACAACTTCCGTCAACGGCAATATCAAAGGAGAAGAGGTAACTTATATGTATGGCCCCATGCGAGTTAAAAACATTAACTATTACAGTAGAGGTACGGTATTGGGGCAGACTTTTTACTATCCCAACGGAAAACTCCGATCGTTCTTTCAGAAGGAGCCGGATTTGGCCCATATTTATTATACTCCGGAAGGAGAGGAGATGGGTAGGATAAACTATAAAATGGATGCTTATGGCATTATCCCCAACAACGGAACCTTAATAAATTTTGCTTACGGAAACTACAAGGACAATTATGAAAATGAGTATAAAATTGCTAGAAAAACAACTTACACCAATGGTAAAATAAGTGAGGACGCAGATTACTATTTGAACGGTCAGGTAAAAGCAATAAATAAATTTAAAGATGGGCAAAAGATACTTCAGGTAAGTTATACAGAAGATGGTTCCGAGCTGGCAAAGATGGAGTATGAAAACTATAAGCCCATGAACGGTACGGAAATTAATTCATTGGGACAAAGAACTTATGAAAATGGAGAATTGATCAAGGAAATTATCTTTTTCTATAAGACCGATATTGTTCAAATTGAAAAAACCAACGAAATAGAAATCTATTATGACAAGGAGGGGAACAAGTTGGGAGAGCTAGCGCTAGAAAACAGTAGTTCATATCCAAAACCTTTGGAGGGTAAGCGTTATACCTACGATTATAATATTGGCTCCGTAAGCGGAATAGAAGAGTATGAAAACGGAGGGCTAATTCGTAAAACCTACTGGAGAAAAAGAAAGATCAATGAAGATTCTTCTGCTGTTTTTAAGAGAATAGAAGAATATGATGGAGAAGGTTATTATAAAACCAAGGAAATAAAGTTTTATAGTAACGGCAAGAAACAGAGCGAAACTTTATATAAAAAGTATGTGGAATCAACCGGGACTTTCTACAGTAAAACAGAAGAGGTTTTGGGTTCTTTTGATTATATAAAAAAGGAAGGAACGCGATATAAATTTTTTGGAGATTCGGATGCGGTTCAAGAATATGAGGTGATCAAAAATGGAGAACAAATCGCCTTTAAAAAATATGATTACGGAAATGATGCTAAGTATGGTAGTATTAATCCGGTACTGGTTGAAAACATGGATGTTAATTGCTGTGCATCTTTTTATGATAGGGACGGTAAATTAATTGCCGAAGTAAAATTCAAGAATCAAAAACCATGGAGCGGTGAGTATTACGACCCAATTTCAAGGGAATTGTTTCAGATTAAAGAGGGCAAGAAATCTGGGGATTACAAAAAGTTGGATTATAGTAAAAACCTACTCGCAGAAGGAACCTTCAAGAACGACAAAAAAGAAGGCGTTTTTAAAACCTTTACATATAAAGGTGTTTTGCTGTCAAAAGAAATTTACCAGAATGATAAATTAAATGGAAAAGCTACATATTATGATCAGGATGGCGAGCAAATAGGGGAAATGCTGTATAAAGACGGAATGCCCATGGATGGCGTGAGGACATCAGTTTCCAGTTATAAAAATACCATTCAAACCTATAAAGGCGGGCAACTGCTTAAAGAAGATATAAAAACTAAAGAAGGCCTATTGGTCAAGTCCTATTCAAAGGATGGCATAGTGAGCTGTAAGAAGTATTTTCCTAATGAAGAGAAGATAAAATACAGTTTTGAATTGTGGCAAGGACAGCTGAATGGAGGCGTCGTAAAATATGATATGGATGGGAAAGAGTTGGCGAGAGCCGTTTTCGATAAAGGCCAACTTGTGAGCGGAACGGTATATTTGAAACAGGGGTATAACGATAAAAATTTGGCATACTATAGTCTCAATAAAAAAGGGGATGCCCTTCTACTGTCCATTTACGGAGAAGATGATAAGCTTTTGTTTTCATCCGAAGAAAGGCTTTATTTTGGAGAACATACTTTTTTCTCGCAAAAGCTAGGATTGGAAATGAAGTATTTTAACGAGGGTATCCTGTATTGATCAAATATGTATGTTTTAATTAAACGGCTTACATTTGGGGTATGGTAAACCTGCCCCATAAACTAATACAAAAACTTGAGGATAGGGCCCGGCAGAACGCCATGCGCAATTTGCCGGTGCCAAATGCAAAATGGGTAGACTTTTCTTCAAATGATTATTTGGGCCTTGCTCAAAAACCCGAGCTGTACCATGTTGCCCAAAATATCCTGAAACAAACGCCAGGCGTAATAAATGGGGCTACCGGTTCTAGATTAATAAGCGGGAATCACGCACTATACGCAGAACTGGAAATGCAGTTGGCCGCATTTCACGAATCGGAAGCTGCGCTGGTCTTTAATTCCGGTTATGATGCCAATATTGGTTTTTTTAGTTCCGTGCCCCAAAGAGGAGATGTTGTTCTGTATGATGAATATATTCATGCCAGTATTCGTGATGGAATGCGAATGGGCAATGCCAAAAGTTACAAGTTTAAACATAACAATCTTGCCGATTTAGAAGCAAGGTGTAAAGCAGAGCGAAGTCGTAATCACCCAGAGATAGAAATTTATGTGGTAACGGAATCTGTTTTTTCTATGGATGGAGATACGCCCGATCTAGTTGGGTTTGCCAAAATATGTGGTACATACAACTGTAGGCTCGTTGTTGATGAGGCCCATGCCGTTGGGGTCTTTGGGAAGCAAGGTGAAGGTTTGCTCCATGAATTGAATTTGCAAAAAGAAGCTTTTGCCCAAATTGTAACTTTCGGTAAAGGTTTGGGTTGCCATGGGGCCGCTATTTTGGGGAGTGCTTCGCTAAAAACGTACTTGGTGAATTTTGCTCGGAGTTTTATTTATACCACTGGGCTTTCACCACATTCGGTCGCTTCGGTTTTATCGGCTTACAGCCATCTTAAGAATCAATGTGTTGAGGTGGAGAAATTGAAACATAACATATCTTATTTCAACCGTAAATTGGTTAGCTCAGGATTGCAGGGGCAGTTTATTTCCAGTAATTCTGCCATTCATTGTTGTTTGGTGCCAGGCAACGATAAGGTGCGCGATATGGCCAAGGCAATTCAAGAAAAGGGATTTGATATCAGGCCTATTCTTTCGCCCACTGTGCCTATAGGTCAGGAACGTTTGCGAATTTGTCTTCATAGTTTTAATTCTGAAAAGGAGATAGATAATTTACTCAAAACGGTAATGTAATGGATACGGTCTAGTATGAAAGAGAAATTTTATACCATAGCTTCTTTTGAATATCCGGCGGATGTTCAGATTCTAAAGGGAAAATTGGAATCTGAGGGAATATCTGTTTTCTTGAAAGATGAATATACACTTAATTCAGACCCAATGATCAGTAATGCAATTGGCGGGGTTAAAGTACAGGTCTACACGGAAGATAGGGAAAAGGCTGTAGAAATTTATAATGAAATTAGGGCCTATGCCATAGATGATAATGGTAATTTGATTGTGTGTCCTAACTGTAAAATGCAAAAATCAGAGGTGTATTATAACAGAAAAGGAATTTTATATAAACTTTTTCCATTTTTTGAGGAAAAAAAATACAAATGCCTACATTGTAACATGATAACAAAACCTCAATAGCATGCAGCAGATTTTTGTAACAGGAATTTCAACTGAAGTAGGAAAAACTATAGCTTCGGCAATTATAGCGGAAGCCCTAGAGGCCGATTATTGGAAACCTGTACAAGCCGGAGATTTGGACAATACGGATAGTGATAAGGTTAAGTCCTTGATTTCCAATGAACGGACCGTTATTCATAAAAGTAGCTACGAGTTAAAAACACCAATGAGTCCGCATGCTGCTGCAGAAAGGGACGGTGTAAAGATAGACCGACTAGAAATTGTTGAACCCCAAACGGATAATTCTCTTGTTATTGAAGGTGCCGGAGGAATTTTAGTGCCCCTTAGCGAGAATGATACGGTCTTGGATATAATTATGCCCACCTATCATGTTGTGGTGGTATCCAGGCATTATTTAGGGAGCATTAACCACACGCTTTTAACGGTGGGTTGGTTGCAGCAAAAAGGGTACGATGTGTCCATACTTTTTAGCGGAGCCTCTAATCCTGAAACCGAAAATATTATTCTGCACAAAACCGGTGTTTCTGCCATTGGTCGTATAGATGAAGAGGCTAGTTTTGATAAGGCCGTTGTTAAGAAATATGCTGATAAATTCAGGTCTGCACTAAAGTCTCTTTAGTCTCTTTTTAGTCTATTCGCACTAGGGCCATATCCACTTCACTGATTGTAAATTTGTATAGCGGTGTACGGTCTTCTAAATTTTGCTGGTTAAATATATAGTAACCAGGCAGTTCGCATTGGTCGGTTTTTGTTACAATGACCTTACGGGACATTTCTAGGTATGCTGCGGTCGCGTAGAGTTTAAAAGGTGTCTGAATATGGGTGCGCAAATCTTCTTGGGTAAAAACATAGAGCGGAGCTTCGTCACCAATAATTTTATGAATGTCTTTTGCATAGGTCTGGTGCGGTGCGCTGGAGGAGGTCAATGCCTTTAGAGGTAAGGCAACATGGTCAAAGACCAGTCTACACATTACAATAAAAGCAATAACAAAAAGGTGTTTGGTATAACCTATAGTCTTATGGTGAAAAAGAAATATTGCTGCTACAACTAGCCCAAAAATTGGCATGGTGTATTTTAGATGTGGAATAATTGAAAAATAACCAATGAACGGAATAGCCAAGCAAGCAATACAGGTAGTGATCATCAGAACTTTAAAGAAGATATGGTACGTTTTATGTTTCCAATTGGTTTCTTTAAGTTGAAGAAACAAAGGATAGGTGAGCACTGTTATGACCATAGGAAAGAACATATAGGTATAACGCATTCTAGCTCCCGGCGAAACCCAGTATACCAGAAAATTGCCAAGAAAAATAAGGGTTAGGAACAACAAATAGGGGTTTGCTTTAATGTTGCGTATTTGCTCTTTTTTCCAAATGAACAAAAGAAATAAAGTTGCTGGAAATATTACCGCTAAAAAGTTTAAAGGAAGAAAGAAAAGGTGTTTGATCATCCCGTCAAATTTGTCGCTTAGTAAGGTGCGCTGCTGTGTTAGGCCCCACATTTCCGAAACGTACCTGTCCAAATCTTCATAGCTTCCGTAGATGTAGAAGTAAGCATAGACCGCTGCTGCCGATAATAAAAAGCTGAAAATGTGAGGCCAGGAGAAAAGTCTTTTTAAATCTTTTTTATAAAGTAAATAAATGCCCAGTGTAATTATAATGAAAGCAAAGGAAGCAAACCCCTTGGTTAAAAAAGCAAGTGTAATAAAAAAATAGGCACAACCGAACATAAGGAAAAACCGCCGTTGTTGATAAAAGTGAAAAATGCTAAAAATACTTAGAACCACTAGGAGGGAATAAAAGATGTCAATCTCTGCGGTAACGGAAAAATAAAAATAGATATCTGCACATACCAAGTAATAGAAAGCGGCTAAAATGCCAAATTTGGTATTAACATATTTCTTTCCCATATAAAAAGAGAGAATACCGGTGAGTAAAAATGAAAAAGCAGAAGGAAATCTAAGGGCAAAGGTATTGTAGCCAAAAAGTTTAATGCTACCCGCTAATACAATGTTCCAAAGTGGGGGATGGTCATAAAAAGTTTGGTTCAAAATGGTAGTAACCACAAAATTGTTGTTCAACAGCATCTCTAGGGCTACAAGGGCGCGACGCGGTTCTTCTGTGTATAGAGGAGCAAGGTGTAGATTGTGAAAAAGGGATATCGTGTAGAGAACAATTATTAAAAACGATAGCAAGTATAGGTTTTTGGTATTGGTCGGGTGTAAAAATCCGGTATCAAAAAACTTCATGTTTTTATAGATTTTGTTGGGCTAAAGATCAACAAAATACTTCAAAAAAAAAGTTTTAATTCCTCATCTTTGCATCATGAAGAAGGCAAATACATCAGAAACTCTAGTAACCGAAACGCTATCCGCTAGAGATAAAAAACACCTGTGGCACCCATTAACGCAGCATAAACTGCATTCTAACATGTTAGGAATAGTTAGGGCAAAAGGTGCTGTTTTGTACGATGAGAATGGAAAGGAATATATAGATGGTATAGCCTCTTGGTATACCAGTGCTTATGGCCATTGCAATGAGTATATTACCAACAAGGTGCATGCTCAAATGCAAAAGTTAGATCAGGTGGTGTTTAGCGGATTTACCCATGAACCTGCAGTAAAACTGTCCGAAGAGCTGATAAAGGTTTTGCCCAAAAACCAACAAAAACTCTTCTTTTCCGATAATGGTTCCACGGCTACAGAAATAGGCATTAAAATGGCCTTACAGTTCCATTTTAATCAGGGTAGAAAGCGCAAGACCATGCTTGCTTTTGAAGAAGGTTTTCATGGAGATACGTTCGGGGCCATGTCCGTTTCTGGGCTTTCGGTGTACAACGGCCCATTTGAGGAATTTTTTATCGATGTAGAGCGAGTTGCCGTTCCTACGGATGAAAATATTGAGGAAATCTTACTTCAGTTGGAAACGAGGTTAAAACAAAATGATATTGCAGGCTTCATTTACGAGCCTTTGGTACAAGGTGCTGCGGCAATGAAAATGCACAAAGCCGAAAATCTAGACCGTATTTTACGCCTTCTAAAACAGCATGGAGTGCTCACCATTGCCGATGAGGTAATGACGGGCTTCGGAAAAACCGGAAAACCCTTTGCTTCAGAGTATATTGAAACCAAACCTGATATAATTTGCATGTCCAAGGCCTTGACTGCGGGCTTGATTCCTATGGCAATTACGAGTTGTACCCAAGAGGTTTATGATGCCTTTTATAGCGATGAATTGGCTAAAGGTTTATTCCATGGTCATACCTATACGGGTAATCCATTGGCATGCACTGCGGCTTTGGCCGGACTGGAACTGTTGCAATCACAGGATATCCAAGGTAGAATTCAAAGCATAATCGCATCACATCAGGTGTTCGACCTTAAAATTAGAAAGCACCCAAAAGTAGCCCGTACCCGCCAATGCGGTATTATTTACGCCTTGGACCTTAATGTAAAAATGGAACGTTACGGGAATTTACGTGACCAAATGTTCAAACATTTTATGGATAATGGTGTATTTTTGCGGCCCCTTGGTAGTACCATTTATATTTCTGCCCCCTATGTGATTACGGATGCGCAGTTGCAAAAAATATATGCTACCATAGAAGATTTATTGAACAGTATTTAAACTTGCCGTTTGAAAGAACCAATATCCATTACCGCCATAGGCTCAATTTCCCCATTAGGGAAAACTTCCAGCGAAACTTGGGCGAACTACTCTAAAGACAACCATTTTTTTATTCAAAATGAATTTGGAGAGGAGTTGGAATGGATAGCCGCTTTGTCCAATGAGTCTAAACAAGCGATAGAGGCACTCAGAAATTCGGACAATAAATATAAAAGCCTTGATGATTCCGTTCTTTTCGCTTTGTATGCCTCAAGAGAGGCCATTGCCACAGCCGGATGGAAAGCGGGAGATGATTTTGGAATTAACATAGGGTCCTCAAGAGGGGCAACGGCACTTTTTGAAAAATACCATCAAGAGTTTTTGGAAAATCATAAAACGGCAACACTCACTTCACCAACTACAACCTTAGGGAATATCTCCTCGTGGATTGCACATGACCTTAAGACCCAAGGTCCGGAAATTTCCCATTCCATAACCTGTTCTACCGCACTTCATGCGGTTCTAAATGGCGTTGCATGGTTAAGGAGCGGTATGGCAAACAAATTTTTAGTAGGTGGTAGCGAAGCCCCGTTAACGCCTTTTACCATTGCCCAAATGAAGGCACTAAAGATATATTCCCAATACAAAAAGGATACGGATACCAATAAGGGGAATGAGTTCCCGAACCGTGCTTTGGATTTTGAAAAGGAAAGGAACATGATGGTTCTTGGAGAGGGCGCCTCCGTTATCTGTTTGGAAAATGGAGTTTCCTCTAAAACCTTGGCCGTAATTGAGGGTGTAGGGTATGCCACAGAGCCTTTGCGCCATAATATTTCTATCTCTACGGATGCGGAGTGTTTTCAGAGTTCCATGAAAATGGCTTTGGGAGAAATAAATCCTGATGAGGTGGACGCCATTGTAATGCATGCACCAGGAACAATTAAGGGAGATATATCTGAGTATAAGGCCATTGAGAAAGTATTTTGTAACAAGTTGCCTTTTCTGACTACAAATAAATGGAAAGTAGGGCATACTTTTGGAGCTTCGGGAGCGTTAAGCATAGAATTGGCGGTCTTGATGTTGCAGCACCAACAGGTGGTAAAAGTACCTTTCGTTACCTATTCGTCTACACCAAAGAAACTTAGTAAAGTTTTGGTAAATGCGGTAGGTTTTGGGGGTAATGCAGTTTCTATTCTATTGTCTCGTAACGTATAGTCCGCTTTCGAATTAGTTTAAGGTAAGATTATTCTTATCTTTAATCGCCAACCTAACTTTTAGCTTATGGAACTAGGGTTCGAAATGATGACTTTATTTGAGAAAATCTATTGGGTAACGGCCTTAGTAGCCTCCGTAATTCTCATTATCCTTCTATTATTAACTTTTATTGGTGGGGAGGTAGATGATATAGATGGCGATGTAGATGCAGAGATTGATGCGGACACCGGTATTGACTTTCAATTTTTATCCTTCAAAAATCTTGTCGGTTTTTTTACTCTTTTCGGGTGGTCCGGTATTGCCTGTATGGACGCTGGAATGTCTAAAGTTGTTACAGTGCTCATATCGGTCATTTGTGGCTTGCTAATGATGTTGGCCATGGCATCTTTATTCTACTATTTGGGTAAACTACAAAGCAGCGGTACTCTCAAATTTAAGAATGCCCTTAATCAAATAGGAGAGGTGTATTTAACTATTGGAGCCAATCGTAAGAGCATTGGTAAAGTAAGTATAAATGTGCAGGGAACACTGCGCGAACTGGAAGCATTGACCAATGCTAATGAAGATCTTGTGCAAGGCAATGTAGTTATCGTAAAAGAAGTTACCGCAAACGGAATTTTAATTGTTGAACCCCTAAATAAATAACCAAATGTTACTAATACCCTTACAGCTAGCGGGAAGCGCCTCGTTGCTTGCCATTGGCTTTGCTATTCTTTTCTTTTTTATCATCATCATATCGTTTATTAGAAGGTACAAACGTTGTCCTTCTGACCGTATCCTTGTGGTGTATGGTAAAGTAGGTGCCGGTAGTTCGGCTAAATGTATTCATGGTGGTGCGGCCTTTATTTGGCCGGTGATCCAAGATTATGAATATTTGGACTTAACCCCCATTTCCATTGAGGTTAATCTTGTGAACGCGTTAAGTAAGCAGAATATTAGGGTGAATGTGCCTTCTCGTTTTACCATTGGTATTTCAACGGAACCGGGAATTATGCAAAATGCCGCCGAACGTCTTTTGGGGCAGGGTATGCAAGAGGTTCAAGATTTGGCAAAAGAGATTATTTTCGGTCAATTACGTTTGGTAGTGGCTTCAATGGATATTGAGGAAATCAATTCGGATCGAGATAAATTTTTGACCAATATCTCGCAGAGTGTAGAATCGGAATTAAAGAAAGTTGGTCTCAAACTTATCAACGTAAACATTACGGATATTGTAGATGAGTCGGGCTATATAGAAGCTTTAGGTAAGGAAGCAGCGGCACACGCTATTAACGCGGCAAGAAAATCCGTTGCGGAGAAAAATAGGGATGGTTCTATTGGTGAGGCCAATGCGGTACAGGATCAACGTACACAGGTGGCAGCTGCAAACGCACAGGCTGTAGAAGGGGAGAATATTGCAAAAATCAATGTAGCCAATTCGGATTCATTACGTCGTCAGAGGGAAGCGGAAGCGGAAAGAACGGCAATTGCTGCGGAAAAAGTACAGGCGGCAAAAGCTCTGGAAGAGTCCTATGCGGCAGAAAAAGATGCGGAAGTTGCAAGAGCGGAAAGGGTACGTAGTTCTCAAATGGCGGATATTGTAGTTCCTGCGGAAATAGACAAAAAGAAAGTTGAGATTGATGCCGAAGCGGAAGCAGAGATGATCCGTAGAAAAGCAAAAGGTGAGGCAGATGCTATTTTGTTCAAGGCACAGGCCGAGGCAAAAGGTCTGTTCGAAATCTTAACGAAGCAAGCACAAGGTCTTGACGAAATTGTAAAAGCTGCAGGCAACAATCCTAAAGATGCGGTATTGTTATTAGTGGCCGATAAGCTTCCTGAATTGGTAAAAACCCAAGCAGAAGCTATCAAAAACATTAAAATTGATAAAGTAACGGTGTGGGATTCCGGAGCCAAGACAGCAGATGGAAAAGGCTCAACGGCTAATTTTATCTCTGGAATGTATAAGTCGGTTCCGCCGTTGCAGGAAATGTTCAATATGGCCGGAATGCAGTTGCCGGAGTATTTGAAAGGCAAGGATGTAGCCGATGAAAACGAGGCCAAAGATGTAAAATCTGTTAACTCGGATAAGGAAAAAGAAGAGGAATAAATCGGTTTTTAATCTATAGTATAAACGCCCGTTGATTTATGTCAGCGGGCTTTTTTCATTTCTATAAGCATGATTATTTGGCCTTATTTGGTATTCTAAATTTAGAAAGGTTATTTTTGAAGCCAGATTTTAAAAGACTATGAGCGAGACTAGACATAACTGGACCAAAGAAGAGATTCTTGATATTTATAATAAACCTTTAATGGAGTTGCTTTATGATGCGGCTACCATCCATAGAAAACATCATGATCCCAATACGGTTCAGGTGTCTACTTTACTTTCCATAAAAACAGGCGGTTGCCCGGAAGACTGTGGGTACTGTCCTCAAGCGGCAAGATACCATACGGATATTGAAGGAAACGACCTTATGAAAGTTTCGCACGTAAAAGCTCAGGCATTAAGGGCAAAAGCTTCCGGTAGTTCTCGTGTTTGTATGGGAGCTGCATGGCGTAACGTAAAAGATGGCCCAGAGTTCGATCAGGTTCTGGAAATGGTACGTACCATTAACAAGTTGGATATGGAGGTTTGTTGTACCCTGGGTATGTTAACCGAAAACCAGGCTCACCGTTTGGCAGAGGCAGGTCTTTATGCTTATAACCACAATTTGGATACTTCGGAAGACTACTATAAAGATGTTATTTCTACCCGCGCATTTGAGGATCGTCTAGAAACTATAGATAACGTTCGTAAAAGCAACGTAACAGTTTGTAGCGGCGGTATTATAGGAATGGGAGAGGCAATTGAAGATCGTGCCGGAATGTTGGTGGCCTTGGCTAGTCTAAATCCTCAGCCGGAATCTGTGCCTATCAATTCATTAGTAGCTGTAGAAGGAACTCCAATGGAAGATATGGAACCTGTTTCCATTTGGGATATGATCCGTATGGTGGCTACCACGCGTATTGTGATGCCAGAGACCCAAGTGCGTTTATCCGCTGGGCGTACGGAAATGAGCAGGGAAGGACAAGCCATGTGCTTTTTTGCCGGTGCCAATTCAATTTTTGCGGGAGACAAGTTATTGACCACTCCAAATCCTGATGTAAACGAGGATATGGAAATGTTCAAATTATTGGGATTAAATCCTCAAAAGCCGTTTACCAAAGTTTCGCAACCCAAAACTGTGGAGGCTTCGGAATCTAAGTTGCAACCTCTTGGTGAAAAGCCTAAATGGAGCCGACCGGGCCATACCATTGAGCGTAATGAAGAGGCTAAGGCAAAGAGTAAAGTGGTAGATTAGGTTAATTTTAAGAAAATATTTCCATAAGGTTAATTAAATTTGCCAACTATACATAACCTTAATTCCATTGAAATTAGCGGCTATTCCAAGGGTATCAACAATCTCTAAGGAAGATTTTTTAGAACAGTATTTTAAACCGCAGAAACCTGTGGTGATAGAACGCGCCATAGAAAATTGGCCGGCTTTTAAAAAATGGAACCTTGATTATATTCGGGAGGTTGCAGGAGATAAAACTGTTCCTCTTTATGATGATCGCCCGGTAAACCATGAAGATGGTTTTAATGAGCCGCATGCGCAAATGAAGATGTCCGAATACATTGATTTGCTAAAGGCCAAACCTACCAAATACCGAATCTTTCTTTGGAATGTACTAAAGGAAGTGCCTCAGCTTCAAAAGGATTACGAGTTTCCCGATTTTGGATTGACCTTAAAGAAAAAGTTGCCCATGCTCTTTTTTGGGGGGATGGACTCCTACACCTTTATGCATTATGATATAGATATGTCCAATATTTTCCATTTTCATTTTGAAGGAAAAAAGGAGTGTATCTTGTTTGCGCCTTCAGAGACTAAATATTTGTACAAGGTGCCCAATTCGCTTATCACCCATGAAAGCATAGATTTTGATAATCCGGACTTTAATAAGTGGCCCGCCTTGCAAAAGGCCAATGGTTATAAAACGGAATTGAATCATGGTGAGGTGCTATATATGCCCGAAGGATATTGGCATTATATGAAATACAAAACTCCCGGATTTTCTATGAGTCTAAGGTCTTGGCCAAAGAACCCCATAAATTTTGCCGAGGGGCTTTATAATGTTTTCATAATGCGTAATTTTGACATCTTAATGCGAAAAATACAAGGTCAGAAATGGATAGACCGAAAAAACCAAAAGGCCATAGAGCGAACCTCTAAAAGAGTGTCCAATTAATTTTTTCGAGCATCCATTTTTCATAAAAACACACTTTAAATGAAATTTTACATTCTATCAGTTTGCTTACTTCTTACAACTACTTTTCTATCGGCTCAGGCTTATGAGGGTAGGGATGATCAAAAGTTCCAGGTTGGGGCCAATTTTCAAGGCCATGGCACGGGAATTATGACCTCTTATGATTTTGGATTGGGTGAGAATATATCTATTGGCGCAACGGCAACCTATCTTTTGGGTATTGATGAGAGTGTTTCTGCCAGTACTTGGGAGCGTTTTGATACAAAGGCCCGTTTTAGTGCGCATTTAGGAAATATAGTGGGGCTTAGTGATGAGGTAGATATCTATCCGGGATTGGACCTGGGTCTTAAGAATTTTGGTTTTCATTTGGGTGCACGTTACTTTTTCTCGGACGGTCTGGGAATTTATACGGAATTAGGTTTTCCTATTGCCAAATATAAAATTGAGGATTTGGAACCTGCCGATAAGCTTCACAACCAATTCATGGTTAACATAGGGGCTGTTTTCAACTTTTTATAAAAGAATATAGTTTAGGGAACAAGCTCTTTTAGTTTTTCGTAGACCAAATGGCTTTCCCATCCCCTATATAAAAGATAGTCCGCTAATTTCTTCTTTCGTTTTAAGGG
This sequence comes from Zobellia sp. B3R18, assembly GCF_018860715.1. NCBI lineage: Bacteria > Pseudomonadati > Bacteroidota > Flavobacteriia > Flavobacteriales > Flavobacteriaceae > Zobellia > Zobellia sp. B3R18. The sequence goes on from NZ_JAHKQG010000011.1 coordinate 1,499,315, forward strand.
ATTTTGTTCGGTAATCTGCTCCAGTCTTTTTAAGGCTAAGCTGTCCAGAGTTTTTAGATAGGCCTCGTCGTCTATTTCTTTTAGTGCTGTGGTAATATTGTATTTAGAGATATTGCGTTGCTTCAGCTCACTTACAATACGATTTCTGCCCCATTTTTTCATGGAGAACTTACCTCGGGCAAAACTTTGGGCAAAACGTTCTTCGTTCAAGAAGTTCTCATTGATCAAGTGAACTATAATTTGATCTATGGCCTCAGGAATCATTCGCATTTGCTTGAGTTTTGTAATCACCTCTTTGTGGCAGCGGTCTTGATAAGCGCAATACCCTTCTAGTTTTCTTTTGGCTTCTTCAATGGAATAGGCGCGTTGTTCATGCATATAAAAATTCTGGTTTTGCCAATGTATCTAGAAACAAAAATACAATTTGAAGTAGTAAGGAAGCTAACTTTGAATTTAAATATAAGGCATAAAAAAAGCGACCATCGTTGCCGAAGGTCGCTTTAAAAACTTTTAATATATGGTTTTACCGTCTTTATCTTTAAAACGGTATTCAAGATACGTATACGCATCCCTAGGTTGAATTTTAATCCATTTTTTGTGTTCTAAGAACCATTTAGAACGCATGGAAGGAAAGCCTTTAGTAATATAAGCCGCGATAAACGGATGAATGTTAAGTGTAATTCCGTTATCTTTTTTAGGGCCTTTCAACAACTTTTCAAGGTCGGCATTAATTTTGTCTATCAAGACTATTGGGGCTTCTATTTCTTTCCCATTACCATTCGGATTTTCCTCGGTGGTCTTGATGTTCATTTCGGGCCGTACCCGTTGTCTTGTAATCTGTATAAGTCCAAATTTACTAGGAGGTAATATTTTATGCTTGGCGCGGTCATCTTTCATTTCATCGCGAAGATGGTCAAAAAGTTTTTTCCTGTGCGGTGCTTTTACCATGTCAATAAAATCAACAACGATAATGCCTCCCATATCTCTCAAGCGCAATTGTCTGGCTATTTCAGAAGCTGCCAGAAGGTTTACCTCTAAAGCGGTATCTTCTTGGTTTTTGGCCTTGTTGGAACGGTTACCGCTGTTCACGTCTACAACGTGAAGTGCTTCGGTATGTTCAATAATAAGGTACGCACCTTTGCTCATGCTGGCGGTACGGCCAAAAGAAGTTTTTATCTGTCGCTCTATTCCATATTTTTCAAAAATAGGAACGGATGAATTATACAGTTTAACTATAGATTCCTTTCCAGGTGCAATTTCTAGCACATAATCTTTGATCTGATCATGAAGGGTTTCATCATCTACATGAATTCCAGTAAAGGAATCATTAAAAATATCCCTAAGGATAGACGATGCCCTGTTGAGCTCGACCAATACTTTTGAAGGCGTGTGGGCCTTGTACAATTTTTTACACATTGTTGACCATTTGGCCAACAAATTTTCTAGGTCTTTGTCTAGTTCCGCTACTTTTTTGCCTTCGGCCACTGTTCTTATAATGACGCCGAATCCTTTAGGTTTAATACTTCTTACCAGTATTTTTAACCTTTCTTTTTCTTCACTGCTTCCTATTTTTTGAGATACGGAAACACGATCGGAAAAAGGTACCATTACCAAATAACGCCCCGCAATGGAAAGTTCGGAGCTAATTCTAGGTCCTTTGGTAGAAATAGGTTCTTTAACGATTTGAACCAATAATGACTGGTTGGCTTTGATGACGTCTGTAATTACGCCATTCTTGTCAATGTCTTTTTCAAATGGAAAGTTGGCTAGTGAGTAATCCGTAATTTTATTGGTACTCACGCCTTTTATGAATTTAAGCATAGTGGCCAGTTGTGGGCCAAGGTCATGATAGTGCAGAAAAGCATCTTTTTCATAACCAACGTTTACAAAGGCGGCGTTTAGACCGGTAACCGGTTTACGAACCTTTGCCAAGAAAATATCACCAACGGAAAAATCGTTGTTGTCTTCTTCTTTATGCAATTCAGTGAGCTTTCCATCTTTTAGGAGTGCAAAATCGACGGCATCAGAACTAGATCGTACGATTAATTCTCTATTCACCTGAATGTATTTGTATTTGCCATTACTTAATTAATAAGTAGGCAAATAGATTAAACAATTATTAAAACGAATTACTGGAATTCGCCGAGATTTTCTGCAATCTCTATGTCAATGAACGTATGGGGTGAAAAAACAAGCGAAGGGGTTGAAAATTTCAACCCCTAGCAACTATTTTTTCTTGTGTCTGTTAGCTCTCCTACGCTTCTTGCGTTTGTGGGTAGCTACCTTATGTCTTTTTCTCTTCTTACCACTCGGCATAAAATTCTACTTTAAGTTAGTATATTTATTTTACTTGTACGTTGCTTTTGACACCTTCTACAAAAACCTTTGCAGGTTTGAATGCAGGAATATTGTGTGCCGGTATTTTAATTGTAGTGTTCTTGCTAATATTTCTTCCAGTTTTTTCGGCTCTAGTTTTAATAATAAAACTACCAAAACCGCGAAGGTACACATTATCACCACTTTCCAAAGAAGATTTCACCTCTTCCATAAAACTCTCAACTGTAGCCTGTACGTCTCCTTTTTCAATTCCCAGCTTGTCTGAGATTTTCGATACAATTTCTGCTTTCGTCATCTTTCGTGTTAAATTTTCAGTATAATTTTTTTGGGATGCAAATATATAAATTAAAATTAATCTTTTGTGCTAAAGGGTTAATTTTAAGTCGTTCACCATCACTTTTCAATTTATGGCTATTCTGGGTAATGTATATCCGTTTATAATCCGTTAATTTTGGCATGAACTAGCGGTAAAAATGATCTTTTCAGATAAAATCCTTACTTGGTACCAAGAAAATAAAAGAACCCTTCCATGGCGTGGAACCCGTGATCCGTATAAAATATGGCTTTCGGAGATCATGTTGCAGCAAACACGGGTGGTTCAAGGTACTCCGTACTACCTTAAGTTCATTAGCAATTACCCCAAAGTTCACGACTTGGCCAATGCTTCGGAAGAAGAAGTTTTAAAGCTTTGGCAGGGTTTGGGATACTATTCCAGGGCAAGAAACCTGCATGCTACGGCTAAGATGGTAGTTAATGAATATGGTGGTAATTTTCCTGATACCTATAAGGAGTTATTGTCTTTAAAAGGTGTGGGAGATTATACTGCAAGTGCCATTTCGTCTATATGTTTTGATAGGCCCGAACCAGTGGTAGATGGTAATGTTTACAGGGTATTGGCTCGGTATTTTGGTGTTGATTTGCCTATCAATAGCACGGAAGGTGTTAAATATTTCAAAAAGTTGGCCAGAGAGGTTATGGATACGGGTAATATTCGTGATTATAACCAAGGAATCATGGAGTTTGGTGCCATACAGTGCTCTCCTAAAAATCCCAATTGCAGCGTGTGTCCTTTAAATGAAAGTTGTGTTGCACTTCAAAATAACAAAGTAGACCAACTTCCAGTAAAGCTTAAAAAGACCAAGGTTCGGAACCGTTATTTTAACTATGTTGTTTTCATGTCCCAAGATGAAAAGACCATTCTAGAGCAGAGAAAGGGCAAGGGAATTTGGCAAAATCTTTGGCAATTTCCTCTTATTGAATCAGAGAAAGAGCTTTCAGATGAAGAGTTTTTGGTAAATGTAAAGGGTTTGGACTATGAGATCAGTATTGCTTCCATAAATAAGTTTAATGTCAGCCCTATTGTACATAAACTTTCCCATCAACATTTATATACAACGTTTTGGATTGTACAGGTCAAAAGTGATTTAAAGGAAGGTATTTCAATGGCAGCGGTACAAAAATACCCGGTTCCAGTATTAATAGCGGACTTTTTGAGGAAATTGTAAGCTCTATTACTAAAAGGAACCTTAGTGTTTTTTTATTTTCTTCAACTTTATCCGTAAATTATAAAAATCGTAACAGTAACACTTGATAGTGGAGGTTAAAAAACAAGTATATTTGTAGATTCAAACTTGCAAAAAAAAGTAGATTATGAGCGGTACATTAAATAAGGTAATGTTAATTGGCCATTTGGGCGATGAAGTAAAAATGCATTATTTTGAAAATGGAGGATGTATTGGCCGCTTTCCTATTGCTACTAACGAAACCTACACGAACAAGCAAACGGGAGAACGTGTTACCAATACGGATTGGCACAACGTAGTGGTGCGTAATAAAGCTGCTGAAATATGTGAAAAGTATTTAAGTAAAGGAGATAAGGTCTATGTAGAGGGGCGTTTAAAAAACCGCCAATGGCAAGGAGAAGACGGCAACACACGTTATAGTACCGAAGTGCATGTGCAGGACTTTACGTTTCTTACTACTAAGAAAGAGAATATGTCAAATCAGCAAGGAGGTGGGCAACAACCACAGCAAAACTCCGTTTCAAATACAGCAAGTAGTCCTAAGGCCGCGCCTTTAGTTCGGCCAGAGCAGGAAGATGACCTTCCTTTCTAAGAAAAAAGATGTATTTTTAGTAACAGCCTCTATAGATGCAATTAAAATATGAAGCAAGCGCACACAAACCATTGTAATTTTATAAAATCACCTAATGCCGGTGTATATCTAGAGCAAGGGTGTGGTGCGCAGTTATATTCACTAACCGCCTTTTATTACTAAATTTCTGACTGTTGGACCCTGACCCCCTTAGTTTAGTACCTTATTTTGTCACTTTTACAGGTGCTTTTGCATTTGAAATTACAATTCTAGTTGTACTATTAATGTCTTCTGCCCTCATTTCTGGTGCGGAGGTTGCTTTTTTTGGTCTTTCACCTACAGATGTAAATGAGATTTCGGAAAAGAAAAGTGTTCGCGGGAATATAATAGTTAAACTCTTGGATAGGCCCAAGAAGCTTTTGGCCACTATTCTTATTGCAAACAATGCCATTAATATTGGCGTTGTATTGCTCTTCAGTACTATTGGCAATTCACTTTTTGCGAATGTGGAATTAGAATGGGTCCGGTTTCTTTTGGAAGTAGTGGTCGCTACTTTTTTAATATTAATGTTCGGAGAAATATTGCCCAAAGTCTACGCGAACCGTAACAGAATAGCATTTGCCCATTTAATGTCTTATCCTCTAAATATTCTAGACTTTTTGTTCAGTCCGCTTAGCCTCCCCATGAGAGCGGGTACAATTTTTATGTATAACAAATTGGGCAAACAAAAATCCAATTTAAGTGTAGACCATCTCTCGCAGGCCTTGGAGTTAACGGCAGAAGGTGATACTACTAAGGAAGAACAGAAGATATTACAGGGAATAGTTACTTTTGGGAATACGGACACAAAGCAGGTCATGCGCCCCAGAATAGATATTTTTGCGGTTAGCGAGGATATGAAGTTTTTAGAGATACTGTCCGAAATAAAGACCCATGGCTATTCTAGGATTCCGGTTTTTTCGGAAAATATGGACAATGTTCTTGGTGTGCTCTACGTTAAGGATCTACTACCTTATATAGATAGGAAAACCTTTAATTGGATGACGCTTATTCGTGAACCTTATTTTGTTCCGGAAAACAAAAAACTAGATGATCTGTTATTAGAGTTTCAGGAGAAGAAGAACCATTTGGCCGTAGTTGTGGATGAATATGGGGGGACTTCGGGGATTGTAACTCTAGAGGATATTATAGAAGAAATAGTAGGCGATATAAGTGATGAGTTTGATGATGAAGACCTTGTGTTTTCAAAATTGGACGATTTTAATTTCGTTTTTGATGGTAAAACTGCCTTAAAGGATTTTTATCGAGTAGCCAAAATTGAGAATGAAACCGAATTTGAGGAACAAAAAGGAGAGTCTGAGACCATTGCAGGTTTTGTTCTTGAGATAGCCGGAAGTTTTCCTAAGAGAGGAGAGGTAATCTCGTTTAACGAATATCAATTTGTAGTAGAAAGCTCGGATAAAAAGAGGTTAAAACAAATAAAAATAACGTTGCCCCAAAATGTATAGATATCGTTTATTTCTTTTAATGTTGCTCGCATTGGTCATTGGATGTAAGGAGGAGGTTTTGCCCAAGCCCAAAGCTCAGTTGCGTTTGGAGTATGATGCTCCCCAGCAGGGAGAGTTGCAAACAGAGTATTTTATGTTCAGTTATAACACAAATGCGAAAATTAAAAGTAATACGGAGACTTCTTTAGTTTTAGATTACCCGGAAATGAAGGGCGAAATCTATATCAATTACAAAAAGGTGGATGACAATGTGGACAAATTGCTTTCTGACGCTCAAAAGTTGAGTTATGAACATTCCGTAAAAGCAGATGGTATTTTAGAGCAGCCTTTCGTTAATGAAAAGAACAACGTATATGGTATGTTCTATGAGGTTAGCGGAAATGCAGCTTCACAAGCTCAGTTTTATGTAACGGATAGCACTAAGAATTTTATTACCGGTGCGCTATATTTTTATACAAGGCCCAATTATGATTCCATATACCCTGCGGCTGCTTATCTTCAAAATGATATTAGAGGAATTATGGAGACTTTAAAATGGAAAAATTAGGTAGGGTCTGTATTTTTTAAACTTGTTGTGTTTATCTTAGGCAATTAAAATCTTCTTGAGATTTATATATTTAGCATAAATATGAAGTTAAGTTTGCTTTCATGAAAAATATTTAGCTTTTGTTGTCTTAAAATGACCGAAATAGAAGTTTATTATAATAAATTTGTATTATTATACTTACAAAATTCATAATTGTTTTAATAGGATCTAATGTCTTTACTCCAGATAATCCATCGACTAAAAGAAGTAAATAGTTTAACCAAGCATGAGCAATTGGTACATGGTGTTATCGAAGCTTTGGATTCGGGTGAAATTTCTGTTGGGGATAAGTTACCTTCCATAAACAAAATGGTATCTGATGTTGGCTACGCTAGAAAAACCATCGTTAAGGCATATGAAGAGTTAAAAGAGAGAGGATTAGTAGAGTCCAAAAAGCTCAAGGGTTATTTTATAATAAGTGATGAAACTAAAGTAACGCTTAGAATAGCCTTGCTTTTATTCTCCTTTCAGCGTTTTCAGGAAGATTTTTACAATACTTTTAGAAAGGAGTTAGGAAACCGCTATCAGATAGATGTCTTCTTTCATCATAATAATGTTTCTATTTTTGAAACCATCTTTAACAATATTCGTGGGAAGTATGGAATGTACGTGGTGGCTCCAATTCCCGATAAAGCCATTAGACCACTTCTTGAAACTATTGAGCCTCAGAAATTATTGATTGTTGACCGGTATTTACCCATGCCAGAAGAGTATTCTTATATTTCGCAAGAGTTTGAAGGAACTACTTTTGATAAATTGGTAGAACTGCTTCCGGAAATTAAAAAGTTCAAGAAAATAGTTCTTTTCTATGCGGAAAATAGAGATTATCCAAGAGGTATACTAATCGCATTCCATAGATTTATTGCCGATTATGGGTTGAATGGCGTTGTTGTAGAGGATTACATTGAAGGTTCCGTTGAAAAGGAAACAACCTATTTTTTCATAAACGATGCGTCTCTATGGGAATTGCTTAAAGATTGTCATACTAAGGGATTGTCAGTAGGTGAAGATGTTGGGGTGTTGTCCCACAATGATCATATAATCAAGGAAATTGTCTTTGACGGCATCACTACCATTTCCACAGATTTTAAGGATATGGCCACTTTAGCGGCTCAGCACGTAAAAAACAATGTTACTTCTCAGGTTATAGTTACATCAAAACTGTTCAAGCGTAATTCCTTGTAATACGACTGGAAGGTCCTGAGCCAAAATGCGCTGTGCTTTTTAGTTGTTTTTAGCAGTTGTAGTGCCCTTATTAACTGTTAATTTAAATACTTTAATTGAATCGTTGTTTTGACCGGCAAGAATCAATTTTTCTTTTGTGTTATCTTTTAGCTGTACTATTGAATTAGATTGGTTTGGAACGTAAAAACCCGAAGTTTTGCTCGGGATGGCTTGAAATTCTCCAGAGCCGTTTCCTTTTAGAAATATTCCTATATGAGCATCAAATCTTCCATAAAGAGATTCGGCCGTAAAATCGTTTCCTACTAACAAGGCATCTAAATTGCCATCCTTGTCAAAGTCTTGTATTTCTAGGTCATTAATGGGGGCAAGTTGACAAGACTCTGGAAGAGGTCTTACTTTAAAAGTCCCATTTCCTAGGTTTTCTATATAGCAACTTTCGAATATGGATGCCTTTAGCGTTTTCTTTGAGGTGTCGTTTATATCAAGTAGGTTTAGGAAATCAATTTGTGAAAATTCATCATAAGTTAGGTGGTCGTTCTTCAAGGCTACCAATTGTTGAATAATGTCATCACGGGTTTGTACAGGCATGAGTTTTTTGTCAGTATTGATTTGAAAGTATTTAGCCAAGATAGGGTCAATACTTCCATTGTTGTCAAAATCTCCTGTATATATATAAACAGGGTATTCTGCACTCGGTTGAACAAAACCGTTAGTGCCCTGGTTGCCCAGAAGGAAGTCTACATCTCCATCATTATCAAAATCGCCAGATTTTATGCAATTCCACCAACCTGATGTACTTGCACTAGCTTCATTTCCAATAATCCAATCAATTGGCATTGGAGTCAATTTTCCTTCATTATTTTTAAATATTGAGATTGGCATCCATTTTCCAACTACAATTAGATCGGGCCAGCTATCTCCATCAATATCCTCCCAAATGGCATCATTTACCATGCCTATGTTTTGTAATTCAGGAATGACCGCTTCTGTAAAATTACCCTCATGATTCATAAGAATCCTGCTTTGCGGAATTGAAGGATATTCTCTTGGAACAATTCCGGCGCCAATGAAAAAATCAATATCTCCATCATTGTCAAAATCAGCAGGTCTTACACAGCTAGTGCTTTCGTTAAATTCCGGTAGTGCCATGCTGTTTTTTTCAAAAGAACCGCTGCCATTATTTAAATAAATACGGTCTTGATATAAATTAGAATCTCTAACAAATTCGTTACTCCCACTTGCAACGTAAAGATCTAAATCATTATCACCATCAATATCAATGAAAACAGCATCTGTATCTTCATAATCTGCGTCTAGCTCTTGCTTTTGGACATATTTTCCTGAGACGTCTTGAAATAGAATTTGACCAGGTTGATTTTTTGAGCCACCAATAAAAATTTCATCTCCTATATTTCCATCTAAATTACCAACGGCTATTGATGGCCCTGTCTTTGAATATTGCTTCATTAATAGCCTTTGAAAAACATAATCGTTGGATTGATTCTCAATATGCTTGAAATTAAGTACTTCCTTTGTCTCAGTAAATAAATAGGATTTGGAGGGATTGGGTTTGGCATCTAGTTTCTGGTCTTCCTGATTTAATTCTATGACCTGGTTTGCCTTAATTTCCGTTAACAGTGTTAATCCGCCATTGGGCCAAATAACCCGTAGTGAATCTATGACAGATGATTTGGTGCCAAAATGTACAATTGGTTCTACTGATGACAAGTACCCTCTAACAACAGATTGATAATTGCTTTGTGCCTCACCATTGCTCCATAGAGTAATTTTAGCTCCAATAGCTTTTGGGTTCTGTGCCGTGCCTTTTAACTTTATTCTTAGATATTTATTTTTTTGATTTTCAGAGGCTTTATTCTCTATAAGAAACGCCTTTGCATTGATATTGTTGATTATAAGGTCTAAATCTCCATCTAAATCTAGATCTGCGTAGGCGGCTCCGTTGGATAACGATTTTTGTTTAGGGCTCCATACCTCGGAAACATTAGAGAATTTTAAACTCCCTTTATTCTCATAAATGAAATTATTTAACGCTACCTCAGGTAACCCTTTGACCATTTTTTTCAATTCCCTATCTCTTGTTTCGGGGGTTCCAAAGACATTATTAAGGTTGTTATAATTTATAAAATCTAAATCTGTTATGTCTTTCGTGTAACCATTAGTTATGTGGATATCCTTATCGCCATCATTATCTAAATCGATTATTAATGGTGACCAGCTCCAATCGGTACTGGATATTCCTGAAAAAAAAGCGATTTCACTAGCTTTTAATACCTTATCGTTAATTTTTCCATTATTGATTTGTAGCGTATTGTGCATATACTGCGAGGAGTAACCATTGGATAGTGAAAGAAGATATTTGTCATAATTCATTGCGCCTAGCATTTTTTTCTGTCTTTGATATTCGTTGGGTAACATATCCAAGGCCATAATATCAGGAAGCAAATCATTGTTTATGTCTGCAATATCCACCCCCATAGAATTATAGGTTTCATGGCTGAGATAGTGTTGGCTCGCCTCTTGGAATTTGCTAGAGCTGCTGCCTTCTATTTTTTGATTAAGGTATAGAAGGTCTTCAGTAATAAAATCATTTGTTACATATACATCGGGCAGATTATCATCGTTAAAATCATTTATGGTTACACCAAGACTGAAACCCTTTTTATTTATGCCAACTTCATCAGATACATTTACAAATACAGGGTGGTCAACATCTGGCAAAGATTCGTTTTTAAGCATATAATCTGAAAGATGCTCAGGTACATATCTTTTTGGCATTGGTGTGTTCTTGTCATATGATGTATTGCCATTATGAGCTACATAAACATCTAAATCTCCATCTTGGTCATAATCAAAAAATACAGATTGTTGGGCATAACGCCCATCATCTAGTCCATACTCTTCCGCTTGCTCTATGAATTTGGGAATGCCTTGAGAATTGGTTCCTTGGTTGATGAAAAGTAAATTGTTGCAGTTGTCTTTGCAGTTAGCTCCGCCCACGCTTAGGTAAATATCATCAAAACCATCTGAATTTAAGTCTACGATAGAAACACCTGTAACCCATGATGATGTAGTTAAATTGGCAATTTCAGAAACGTCTTTGAATTTAAGGTTTCCAAGGTTGAGATAGATTTTTGATGAGACTTGGTTTCCGGTAAAAACAATATCCGGTAGGCCATCCATATTAAAATCTCCGATTCCCACTCCACCGCCATTATAACAGTATTGAAAATCAATGATGTTTATGCTATCATTTTCTTGGATAGTGTTTGAGAAATGGATGTCAGAATGAGAAGAGTCTATAAATTTGAAAAGATATTTTTTTTCACCCTCACTACAACCTGAAAGTAGTATGAGCACACCAAGTGATATGTATAGAATTCTGGTCATTTTCTGCATTTTGAACCTAGTATTATTCGATAAAAGCCAAATGATTTAAATCACTTGGCTTTTCTAACTAAAACAACTCAAATTAACTCAAAGATATTCAATAACCAGGATTTTGCTTTAAATTTGAATTGGCATCAAGTTCTGAATTTGGAATCCAAATTAATTCATGTTTTCCCGTTTGGAAAGTTCCTCCTGATAGTGATTTTGGATGGGCTCCATGTAATGAGTTGGCGCCCAAATAATCGTCTGCTAAGTCCCAACGAACCAAATCAAAGAAACGGTGCCCTTCTCCGGCCAGTTCCATTGCTCTCTCGTTGATTATAGCATTTCTAAAGTCTGCTTGACCAATTCCGGGATTAGTATCTGAAATTAGCGGTAACTCAGCTCTTTCTCTAACCATATCTATATATTGAACGGCTTGAGTGGTTTGTCCATCTTCGTTCAATGCTTCTGCGAGCATCAATAATACGTCGGCATATCTCATAATACGCCAGTTGTTGCCTACATTTGTTCCCAGAAAATCTACATCAGCTCTTACGCCCAAATCCAGACCCGCATATTTTTTTGAGAAAATAGCTGGTAGACCAGCAGTCTCAGCAACTTCAATATCAGCAGCAAAATCTGTCAAAAAGTCTGTGCCGCCGTAGCCAGTTGAACCTGGGTAATCATAAGCCAAAGTCTCATTTCTTCTGACTACATCTCCTTCTGCTTCAAATAAATCCTTTAACCAAGGGTTCACAAGATGACCATTATCAGGCGATTTTGTTGGGGGGGCATAGTCAATATGATAGTTGCCCATGGTTCCTGTACCAGGAATATCCGTTCCCCATACAAATGTGTCTTGCCCTAAAAATTGCAATTCAAATATAGACTCCTCATTATTTTCGTTGGTAGTCGTAAAGTTGTCACTATAATTCTCTGAAGGTAACAAACTGTATTTGCCAACCAGAGTACTTAACGTTTGGTGTGCATTGGTCCAGTCTTTCATGTACAGATAGCTTTTGCCTTTAAAGGCTGTGGCGGAACCTGAAGTGGGTCTTCCTAAGTTTGAACCTTCCCATGAGTCGGGTAACATTGTTTCAGCCATTTCAAAATCTTCTATAATTTGCTTCCAAATAGCATCAACACTTGCCTGCTCTACGGCCAAATTATCTAAATCTGGTAAATCTGTAATTAGAGGTACGCTGCCATATAAGTTAACCAAGTACCAATAACTGAAACCTCGTAAAAAATAGGCTTGGCCCACTAGGTTATTTCTAGTTGTGGTATCTGGAATTCCTTCTTCAGAGGTGTTGATAATTATATTGTTGCTACGGGCAATAGATTTATATAGCTGTTGCCAAGGTTCGGTAGCCCATCTATCACCAGGGTTTCCCTGAAAAGTAGACATTGCCGTATTGGATCCGAAAGGGAAGACATTAAATTCATCTGATCGTAACATTGCCCCTGTATGGATAATACGCCCCCAAAAAAAGGTGTTGGTGAGTGGATGAAATGCACCGTTTACTGCGGCTTCTACCTGTGATACAGATGTGCCGAAATTAGACGTAGAGGTTGCATTGTTATTTGATTGCTCTAATAATTCATCCGAACATGCACCTATAATTAATGCTGCGGTGAGCACTAAACTAATGGATTGTATATTTATTTTATTTTTCATTTTTGTCATGATTTATTGATTAAAAAGTAGCCTGGACGCCAAACATAAAAGTTCTTGCATTAGGATAAACCCTTGCATCTAGGCCTCTACTTAACAATGGGTTAACTGTATCTCTAAAACCAGGTACACCTGTGTTTCTATTTGCACGACCTCCGTTGGTTGAAGAAACGTCTGGGTCATAGCCGCTATAGCCAGTGATTACAAACACGTTCTGTACGTTCATGGACAAACGAATATCTTGTACCCAGTCTAGTCCAAATACGTCATTTTTGAATGTATAACCCACGTCAAGATTCCTTAATCTAAAATATGACCCGTCTTCTACAAAGAAAGAAGAAGGAGCCTTGTTCCCGGCTGCATCTGAAATAGAAGCTCTAGGAATATTGGTGTCTGTATTAGATGGTGTCCAAGAGTTAAGTACTTCTGATAGTTTGCCACCATCTTGCCAAAGAATGTTATAGTAACGGCCAACATTATAAATTTCATTACCCTGTACACCGCTAAAGTTTAAACCAAAATCCCAATCTTTGTAGTTAGCTGTAAAATTTAAGCCGTATATAAAATCTGGGGTAGGGTTTCCAATTACTGTTTGGTCCTCGGCAGTTATCTGACCATCGCCGTTTACATCTATTCGAACAAAATCACCAGTTGCAGGATTGACTTTTTCTTCTACTTTATATCCATAATAGGCGCCTATAGGTTGATTGGTAAGGGTTCTGTTGACTACTCTTAAATCTTCATCTATGGCAGGGCCTAATACGGGATTAGGGATTTCATCGGCTTTACCTTCTAAATTAAAAGAAATATTACCGCCAATGGTATAGTTAAAATTGCCTTCCTCTGGTTTCCTATAGGTGACATCAAATTCAAGACCCTTATTTACAAGAGAGCCTGCGTTTCTTATGGTAGGAGAACTTACTCCGCTTGTAGAGGGGCCATTAATAGCTACCAATACGTCTTCAATATTTTTTGAGAAATAATCTGCGGTAATATAAAGTTTGTTATCAAATAACCCCATATCAACACCTATATCAAATGTTTTGGTTGTTTCCCAAATTAAGCCAGTATCTGCCAATGCAGTCTGGGCTAGGCCAGGGTTAATGGCACCTCCAAAAGAAACGTTTGAAACATTTTCTGCAAATACAGCAGATGTTGGGTAGTAGGTATCAGGATACGAACCCAATTCTCCATAAGACGCTCTAATCTTGAAATAGTTAATTTTTTCAATGGACCAAAAATCTTCGTCGCTCACATTCCAACCTGCAGAAAACGATGGAAAATATCCAGCTTGGTTTTCAGGGTCAAATCTAGACGAGGCGTCACGGCGCATTGTAGCGCTAAACAAGTATTTTCCATCATAACTATAATTAAGTCTGCCGAAATAAGATTCCAGCCCGGCTTCATTGTTTTGACCCAGTAAAATGTTTTGGTCAGTAGATGGAAGGGCTCCAACATTTTTTATGGAATTGGCGGCTGTGCCCTGTCCATATATTCCACTAAAGTTCTGATTTTCTTTAAAATAGGTATACCCTAGAACAGCCCCAACTTTATGCTTATCAAATGTTTGGTTGTATGAAAGTGTGGGCTCAAGTACAATGTTAATTTCGTCAGACCTTACCTCGGTTAAGTCATTTTTGTCATTTACGTTTAACACGGCGTCTACAGTACTCATGAAGTATGTAGGGGTAAATTGAAAGAACTTTCTATTTCTGTAATCAATACCATAGTTTATGGAAGCTTTTAGGGATTCAGTTATATCATAGTCTAATTTAACACTACCAAAAACCGTTCTTGTGGTTATTAAATTGTCTTCTAATGTTGCTAGTCCATATTGGTTGATGCCTCCTGGTCCATGAATCGCTTGAGACGGTGCTTCAAAACCTCCATCATTGTTAGGGTTTCTTAAAGCAAGTGTGGGAACGGATACCCCGTCCCAGCCAAACCAATTGTTCTCTTGTAGTTTCCCCTCGGCAATGCCTAGAGACTCCGTAAGAGTGAATTTCCCAAATTGGGACCTACTGTTAACCCTAAGATTAATTCGCTTAAATCCGGAGCCAGCTAAAATACCATCTTGGTTAAAGTAATTACCAGAAGCGTAGAAAGATGAGTTTTCACCACCACCGGAGATTCCAAAACCGATATCTTCAACAACACCAGAACTTAAATTTTCATCTTGCCAGTCTGTGTTCACACCATTATGGGTTACTCTTGTAGCTTCTCCATCATTTTCAAAACGTTGGTTTAAATAGTCTGTATATTGTTGACCACTTATAAAATCAAGTTTCTTGCTAGGAGTGTCAAAACCTATTCTGGATTTAAATGTAACTTTCACGCGCTCGTTCTTAATACCATGATTGGTTTTTATTAAGATTACACCGTTCGCAGCCCTAGCTCCGTAAATTGCCGCTGCAGCAGCATCTTTTAAAACAGAAATATCTTGTACGTCGTTCGGATTCACGTAGTCCATGTTGTCAACGAAAAGTCCATCAACAATATAAAGAGGAGCGGCATTACTTAATGAATTTACGCCTCTAATAAATACATTAGCGCTTCCTCCTGGTTGACCTCCCGGTAATTCTATTTGTACACCGGCCAATTTACCTTGAATAGATGCAGTTGGGTTACCCGCAACAACGTTTACAATAGCATCTTTCTTTATTGTGGAAACTGAACCGGTAAGTTCCCTTTTGTTAGATGTACCATAACCTACTATAACAACTTCATTAAGGGTTTGGGCATCTGCTTCCAAGGTAATATTTAAGACAGATTGACCTTTTATTGGAATTTCCTGAGTGGCGTATCCAATATAACTAAATACTAAAGTTGCTTCGTTTGAGCTTGCGGAAATCGTAAAGTTTCCATCAAAATCAGTGGTAATACCATTAGTTGTTCCTTTTTCTACAATGTTAACACCGGGCAAAGGGCCTTGGTCATCTGAAACTGTTCCCGAAATACTAACGGTCTGGGCGTGGCCCACAAAACCAAAGATCAACAGGACAACACCGACGATTTGAGTTAGAGATTTTCTTTTCATAAAAGTGAGTTTAAGTTTGATTTCATGTACTATGATAGTCTATGCTACTTTGTAAAATTAAAAATAATTTTCACATATGTGTAAAAAAACTGCAAAACATTACTTATTTAACAAATTTTGAGGGTGTGAATTATGAATTGGCAATCAAGATAATCAGGAGACTACTTTATAGGTGTTTATAGAGAGTTGCGTCTAGTTAGGCTGGGATGCATTACTGTTTGAGAAATATCTTTAAGCTTAATATGTTTGGCAGCTTTAATAGCCATTTCTTTGAAGTTAATCGATATTGTAGTTAGCCCTCCAAAAACTAATTCCTTTACAATATGATCGTTGAAAGATAATACGCCAACATCTTTACCTATAGATAGATTGTTCTGTTGGCAATCCATTAGTACCTCCCATATATAAGTGTCACTTATAAAAAGGTATAAACAATTTTTCTCAACAGATTTTGGTTTGTATGTCTTTGCAACGGCCCCTGGTAGATTATAATCCTTTAAAAATTTTTGAAATGCACGTAATGTTCCAGGGGGGTAATCTAAATCATCTCTATAAAAAAGGACGATTTTGTCGTATTTTTTTATTGGCTCCAATAGTTTAACAAGTAGGGTGTAAGTACTCTTTTCAAACTCCTGTACTATGAAAGAATAGTCGCTGCCCATAGGCAGATACCTGTCAACAATTAATAGCTTCTTTGGGTTAATCGTTTGAAGAAGAGTGTTTATAGGTTGAGTTTGAATAGGCGCAATAACATACATGCCATATTTGGCACGGATATTTGAAAATATAGTTTCAAAAACATCACTATTGTTATGGTGAAAAAAAACATCTATTTGAAATTTTTTGCCTAGTTCACTTCTAAAGGCATTGTAAAATTCTTCTTGAAAACGGTGAAAAGAATACATTAAAAGGGCAATTCGTAAAACCACATTGGTTTTCTCACTTACTATAAAGTATCCCTTAAGCTTTTTTGATTCAACGAGACCTCTTCCCTTTAAATCGCCGTAAGCCTTAACAATAGTTTTTCTGGCGAAGCCTAATTCGTTAACCATTGTATTTATAGAGGGGAGTTTGTCTCCTGTTACTAGTTCACCTTTATTAATAGATTCTATTATACCATGAACCAATTGGTCATGTTTTGATAAGTTGTCTATTTTTTTGAGGTTTATTATTGATGTAATTATAGACATAGGGGACAATGCAATTTTACTTATGAACGCGGATAATATAATAAATAAATGACAGTTTTGGTTTAATTTTATGAGTAGGCCGGCGAGATTAAAGCGTACTAGGGCAAATGCAGGCTTTTGGTTGTGCTTTGAGTTTTGTCAAATGAGTAGAGTGGACACTATCGTAGAGGGAATCCGCTTTAATCGTTTGAAAACCCCGTAGAGATCAATTGGAGTTAAAATGAGGGGTACATTTTCTAATTAATAAATGTCCACTATTTTATGTTTTTTGTTAAAAAATATATGTATATTCCTACAATTAGATAAAGTCTTTTGCATAACGGGTCTCTGCTAATCTTTTTGCATTCTTTTATGCAAATCTATTATATTTGATGTAATTGAGATATTTCTATGGTTTTTTTGAGATTCTAATAATTCGCTGTATATTTGATTAGTAGCATAGAATATCATAGCACAATAATTAAAATTATATTACGTTTTCTTACACGACTTTAGAGTTGGTAGAATTTAATTAAACACTAATTTTTTATTACAATATATAAATAGATGACTTCAAACACGACTCTAATGACCGACGGCCCCAAGATAAATACTATTGGAGCGGATGATAATTTTCAAACCACTCTAGAAAAAATATACGATCAAGACGGTACGGTCATTTACAATTTTGAAGTATCAAGTAACGAGGAGCGAATTCCTGAACCAATAACCCTACAGTGGAAGGTTCCGGCAATTAATGTAAAAGGGGTATGGAAGCCAACAACTGATTTTAACAAGCGTATTCAGGCAGACTGGGAGCTGGATAATATGGAGTCTAGAATTTCTATTGACTCTCCTGTCATTTCACTTTTTGGTAACAGTGACGAGAATATCTTAACCTTTGCTTGTTCCAATGCAATCAACAAATTGGAGATGAATGCGCGTTTAAGGGAAGAGGACAATTGTTTTTACTGCCATATCACCTTTTTTACGGAGCAACATTACCCCATAAAAAACTTTAAGGTGCAATTGCGATTGGATAATCAGAATCAGCATTTTTCTGAAAGTTTAAAAGCGGTTTCCTCATGGTGGGAGACGTTTGATGAGTTGAAACCTGCCTATGTCCCCGATATTGCAAAAAAACCATTGTACTCCACTTGGTACCAATTTCATCAGAATCTTGAAGTAGATCTACTACTTAAGGAGTGCAAACTTGCCAAGGACATAGGTTATGAGGCCATTATTATAGATGATGGATGGCAAACGTTCGATTCGAACCGAGGTTATGATTTTACCGGGGATTGGCAACCGGACCGCATTCCCGAAATGGCAGAATTTGTCAGGAATGTGCATAAAACAGGTATGAAGGTAGCCCTTTGGTACTCTGTTCCTTTTTGTGGGGAAAAGTCAAAAGCGTTTAAACGCTTTAAAGGCAAATTCTTGACGGAAGACCATAGATGGGCACCAGTTTTTGATCCACGCTATCCAGATGTAAGACAGTATTTAATAGATATCTATTCAAGCGCGGCCAAAGACTGGAATCTAGATGGTTTTAAACTAGATTTTATAGATGACTTCAGATTTTATAAGGACACGCCTACCCAACTAGGACCGGATGCAGACTATACTTCAATAAATGATGCTGTAGATCGCCTGTTGACCGATGTAAAGGAGGCGTTGACAGCTATAAACCCTGAAATTTTTATTGAGTTTAGACAAAAATACACCGGACCTGCAATGCGTAAATATGGAAACATGTTCCGCGCTTTTGATTGCCCTGGAGATGCTACCATGAACCGACTGCGAATTGCCGATATACGTATGCTTGCCGGTAATACCGCCGTTCATTCGGATATGGTTACATGGCATGCGGACGAACCCTTGGAAATTGCCGCATTACAAGTAATTAATACACTTTTTGGTGTGCCTCAGCTCTCTATTATGCTGAGTGAAACACCAAAAGAGTATGTAAACATGATTGGTTTTTATACAAAGTATTGGAATGAAAACGCCAATGTTCTCATGAACGGTAATTTCCTTCCCTCAAAGCCTCTCGCCAACTACCCAACAAAGCGTGTGTCTAAAGATGGGCATGCAATTATAGGAGTTTATGACGCGTGGGTTGTAGAGTTTAATGAAGAATATAAGAGTATGGATATTTTAAATGGTCAAATAGCAGACCATATTGTCATCCGGAGCACAAAGGATTGGGGCGCTTACCGTTGCAAAATTTATGATTGCCAAGGAAATTTGATTAGGGAAGATAATGTAGTATTTTCGAAAGGAGTACTTGAGGTTCAAGTTCCAGTTTGCGGAATTATCAGGACCGAGAAAATATAATTGAATTCAATGACTGAAAAGGAAAAAATGATCGCTGGTCAACCTTATAATCCACATGATAAGGAGTTGGTAAAAGGTAGGTTGAATGCACGTAGACTAATGCGTGAAATTGAGGCCATACCAATGGATAAGGAGCGGCAGCGCAAACATTTTTTCAAAGAACTATTTGCCGAAACGGGCAAGAATTTCTACATAGAAAACCGTTTTACTTGTGATTACGGGTTCAATATTTACTGGGGAGAAAATTCTTACGCTAACTTTGATTGTATTATTTTAGACGCCGCGCCGGTTTACATAGGTAAAAATGTAATGATTGCACCGGGGGTAAGGTTACTTACCGCTACGCATCCCTTGGAATTTGAAGCCCGAAATTCTGGTATAGAATATGCAAAACCAATTCATATTGGAGACAATGTCTGGATTGGTGGCGGAGTAATCGTTAATCCTGGGGTTACTATTGGTAATAATAGTGTTATAGGTTCTGGAAGTGTGGTTGTAAAGGATATTCCCGATAATGTTGTGGCCGTAGGTAATCCGTGTCGCGTACTAAAGAAAATTGATAACTAGTGCCCTTGTAACTTTTTGTTCCATACCAATTTAAAATTTCAAATTCATGCTCTCAATTGTTTCTTTTGTAGGTTTTACACTCTTAGTAGCGTTCATTGCTTGGTACGCTACAAGAAGCACTAATGAAAAATCTGCCGATGGGTATTTTTTGGCAGGTAGAAGCTTAGGAGCAATTACAATTGCCGGTTCTTTGCTTTTGACCAATCTTTCCGCAGAACAGATTGTAGGGCTTAATGGACAAGCATTTACCGAAGGTGTATTGGTGATGGCATGGGAGACTTTGGCGGCAATTGCCATGATTATAACAGCTGTGTTCCTGCTTCCCAGGTACATGAGGGGCGGTATAACCACTATTCCACAATTTGTTGAGGATAGGTTCGATCACGGTACAAAAGCTATTCTCACGGCTTTATTTTTATCAGGTTACGTTATTGTAGTAATTCCCTCGGTATTGTATTCCGGTTCGTTGGCGTTTAGTACAATGTTTGATTTGCCTAGTCTTCTTGGACTTTCGAGTACGGTTACCTTGTGGATTTGTGTGTGGAGTATTGGTATCATCGGTATTATATATGCAATCTTTGGAGGATTAAAAGCGGTTGCGGTTTCTGACCTTATCAACTCTATAGGGCTTTTGATAGGTGGTCTTCTCATTCCTGTTTTTGGATTGATGGCTATTGGCGATGGGAGTATTTCTGAGGGATTGAGTATGCTTTGGAAAAGTCACCCTGAAAAATTTAATGTAAAGGGAGATGTGGATGCTTCCATTCCTTTTGGGACCATTTTTACGGGAATGATGCTCGTGCAGATGTTTTATTGGGGAACCAACCAAGTAATTTTGCAACGTGTTTTTGGGGCTAAAAATTTAAAGGAAGGTCAAAAAGGGGTTATACTTGCTGCTTTAGTAAAGTTTTTAATACCCATAATTGTGGTTCTTCCGGGTATTATAGCATGGCATATTTTTGAGGGGAATCTTGATAATCCGGACCAAGCCTATCCAAAACTGGTTGCTACGGTGCTTCCAGCTGCATTTACTGGCCTCTTTGCCGCAGTGTTATTTGGTGCAATTCTCAGCTCCTTCAATAGCCTTTTGAACAGTAGTGCCACCTTGTTCGGGTTTGATTTGTATCGTCAATATTTTAAGAAAGATGCCACAGAGGTACAAACCGTAAAAGCAGGTAAAACATTTGGTCTTGTTCTGGGTATTTTGGGTATGTGCGTAGCGCCATTGATTGCCAATGCGCCTCAAGGACTGTTTGCCTGGTTGCAAGAAGCGAACGGTTGTTATAGCATTCCCATTTTAACGGTTATCGTAATAGGTTTCTTTACCAAACGGGTTCCAGCCATAGCGGCTAAAATAGGGGTGATTTCAGGCGTCGTTTTGTATTCTATAAGCCAATTTGTTATTAAGCCTTATTATGTGGATAGCGCATTAGCGGAAGCAGCACAGAACGGAATAACCGATGCCAAAGCGTTGAGTGTGATACAAGCGGAAGCTTATCCGCATTTTTTACATGTAATGGCCATTTTGTTCGTCTTGAACATTATAATTATGCTGGTGATTGGTAAACTTTATCCAAGGAAAACGGATTATAAACCAATGACTACCGATGCTGTAAGTGTTGAACCTTGGAAATATGCCTTTGTTGTAGGGGCGGCCATAACGGTCTTGGTTCTTAGTACGTATTTAATATTTTAAAACTGAAGAACCACTCCTAAAGTTCCGGGGCCAAAATTAAGGTTCCAGCTCATTTTCTTGGCCTGGTCATTGTATTTTTCGTTGTATTTTCTATCTAGGTAACGGTCTATAGATTCTACCGTGGCTACACTGATTGCTACAGCAAATACAAAATCACTTAACCAATGTTGGCCATCCCAAATTCTAGAAATGCCTGGTACGGCTCCTAGTGTATAAATACCTGCTTTTACCCACGGACTTTTAAATTGCTTTCCAATCGCATACGCGTTTGTAAAGGCCAATAAGGCGTGTCCTGAGGGGAAAGAATGATAGTTTCTGTTCGAGTTGAAGGGGTCAAAAGTGTCTTTTCCCTTTTCGGCTACCGGCCTTGCCCGTCCTACCGCAGATTTTAATACTTGCTGTAAAAAACCGGCCGAGGTGGCCGATGATATTAAGAGTACTCCGGTACGACGTAATTTTTCGTTTTTTGTTATCAATCCAGCTAAATAAACCCCGGAAGTTGCCAGGTAATTGTTCTCGGGGCTTCCGTAAAGTTCGCCGTATTCCCTAATAATATGGGGTACGCTTTCTTTTTGTCTTTGTATAAATTGAGAAGTATCATCATCCAAAAGGTAAACGGCACCTGTACCTGCTACTACACCGCCAAATTGCGCCCATTGTTGCCCTTTCCAGTGAAAAGGTCTGGAGTAGGAGTAACCAACGCCTTTAAACATGTTTACAAAATCATACTTGAACATATCCCACCGTTTTTCAGGTACAGGAACAATTGAGTCCTGGGCATAGGAACCCATCGTAAAGATGGTAAGGAGTAAGGCTAAGGTCTTTTTCATAATAATTGCAAAACTAGACGTATTCTTTAAAGTTTCAGCCTTTGAAAATGAAAAAATAGATAGGATTGTGCGGTTTGGCTGTATTTAGAGGTTACTTTCAGTTAATTTACAAAATAAATGGATAGAAAGAGTATTGCCGGGAATCATAAATAATTGAGCCTAAACTTTAGAAATAGATTTCCTGAGCTAGGCGAAACGTATTGGCGCGAGCCTCTACAATAGTTTTGATGTCCGGGGAATAACCACCACCCATGCTGCATTGTACGGGTATTTGCAAATGATGGCAAATTTCCAATACTAGAGAATCCCGTTTTTTGCATCCTTCCATACTTAGGGCCAATGTTCCCAATTTGTCCGAGCCTATAACATCTACACCGCAGAGATAAAAAATAAAATCAGGTCTTTCTTTAGAAATAAGTTTGGGTAAGGTTTCCTTAAAGATTAAAAGATAATCATCATCATTCGTGTTTTTGGGTAAGGCGATATCTAAATCCGACTTTTCTTTTTTGAAAGGGTAATTACTTTCTCCGTGCATAGAAAATGTAAAAACCGAGGTGTCGTTCTGAAAAATCTCGGCAGTGCCGTTACCTTGGTGTACGTCCAAATCAACAATGAGTATTTTTTTGGCCAATTTTTCCTGTTGTAGATATCTTGCCCCAATAGCCTGGTCATTCAGCATACAAAAAGCTTCACCGTGATCGGAATAGGCATGGTGGGTTCCTCCAGCAATGTTCATCGCTATACCGTTTTCTAAGGCATATAAACAACCTTTCATTGTGCCGTCTGCAATGATGCGTTCACGCTCTACCAAATCTTCCGTAAGAGGAAACCCAATTTTTCTTGCCTGTCTAGGAGGAATTTTAATGTTGAGTAAATCATAGAAATATTCAGGGTCGTGAACGGCTACAATGTATTTGTCATTGGGTATTTCCGGTTCAAAAAAGTTCTCTGGTGTGCAGGTACCTTCGTGTAGCAGTTGCTTGGGAAGCAATTCATATTTAAGCATTGGAAAACGGTGCCCTTCTGGTAAGGAATGTCTGTAAATAGGATGATGCGCTATTTTTAGCATACCACAAATATAGCTATAAGCTTTTCAGGAACTAGAAAATGGATAGTTGATAAAATGGAAGGTGAACGGTTGGTTACGCTACTTTTTTAAGAAGGTCAAAGCACGGACATTTACCACATCTTTTGCTTTCGTTCTTTTTGTACTTTTTACAGCACTTGCTTTTAAGTTTAGTGTCGCAAGATAGAACCTTCTCCAGACGTTGTTGCAGCAACTCTGGTTTTGCCTTTTTTTTGTCTTTCTTTTTAGACGATTTCTTTTTCTTTGACACCCGCTTAAATTCTAAATATGGGCAAATGTAACTATTTTAAATAAATCTAAATAAGATTGAAAAGTTAAAATTCATACTCCATGTTCAAAAAACATCAAATTTTAATGTGTTGAGGTTAAGTGTATTATTACTGAATAGTTGTTTTTTGAATTTAATCCTATAAAAAAGATAGGATAAATAGAGTTTTATTTTTGTTAGTGTTTTTCGTTCCTATATCTTTGCCGGTTCTTAGTGGAATTGAAAAGAAATTGAATTGTAAAAAGAAGCATTTGCAATGAAAACAGGAAGTGAGCTAAGTAGAAAAATTAACCGCAGGGCACGTATTTCAAAATATGTAATCTATAAAGAAACCTTAGTAGATTTTAGAGAGCAATTTTGGTCTTTTCTTGGTGCGTTTATGGGTATTGGTCTTATTGCCCTTTTGCAGTCTTTTTACCTGCCTAAACTAGAAAATGTACTCTTGATCGGTTCTTTTGGTGCCTCTAGTGTATTGATTTACGGAGCTATTGAAAGTCCGTTGGCGCAGCCTCGTAATTTTATTGGAGGGCAATTGTTATCTGCATTCATTGGTGTTACGGTGTACAAGCTTTTGCCAGATGTAATTTGGTTATCTGCACCATTGGCCGTTGCCACCTCTATTGTAGTTATGCAGGTAACTAAAACTTTGCATCCGCCAGGTGGTGCCACGGCTCTAATTGCTGTCATAGGTACGGCAAAAATTAAATCCTTGGGTTATTTTTATGTAGTTTCACCTGTTTTAATGGGTACGGTAATTCTCTTTGCTACGGCCCTTGTTTTTAATAACATTACAAAACATAGAAGATACCCTGCAAACGGCAGGCTGGCACATGCTATAAAGAAAAGAGCTCATAAAGGAAAGAAGCCTTGTGCTACATAAAAATGTGCTACTTGTCTTTTAGTACATCCCTACTTTTTATGTAATTTAAGTTGAATACGCTTGCGCGGAACATCAACCTGTAGCACTTTAACTATAATTTGTTGGTGTAGGCTAACATGTTCGTTAACATCCTTAACAAAGGTATCCGCTAGGTTAGATACGTGAATGAGTCCACTTTCTTTTATGCCTATATCTACAAAACAGCCAAAATTGGTAATGTTATTGACAATACCCGGTAACAATTGGCCTTCCCTTAAATCCGTAATGGACTTTATGTTTTGATCAAAGGTAAAGACCCTAGCTTTCTCCCGACGGTCAAGTCCTGGTTTTTCAAGCTCGTCTACAATATCCTTTAGTGTGGGTAAACCTATGGTTTCAGTGCAATAGGACTCTAATTTTATACTTTGCAAAACGCTGCTGTTTCCTATCAATTTGGTAACAGGAATACCTTTATCCTTAGCTATTTTGGTAACAATACTATAACTTTCCGGGTGTACGGCAGAATCGTCCAAAGGATTTTTGGCATCTTTTATCCTGAGAAAAGCAGCTCCCTGTTCAAAAGCCTTACCTCCTAAGCGAGGTACTTTTTTAATTTCCGTTCTACTTTTAAAAGCTCCGTTTTCGTTTCTATAGTTTACAATGTTTTCGGCCAATTTTGGTCCAATACCGGATACATAACTAAGAAGAGGAACACTAGCGGTATTGATATTTACACCAACCGAATTTACGCAACTCTCCACCACGCTATCCAGAGAAGTTTGTAATTTACCTTGGTCCACATCATGTTGATACTGGCCCACTCCAATAGATTTTGCATCTATTTTTACAAGTTCTGCCAATGGGTCTGCCAGTCGTCTTCCTATGGATACGGAACCTCTAACGGTAACATCATAATTTGGGAACTCTTCTCTCGCAATTTTTGAGGCGGAATAAATAGATGCACCAGCTTCACTAACTACAAAGACTTCGATTGGATTTTTAAAATGGATGCGCTTCACCAGTTGTTCCGTTTCACGGGAAGCGGTTCCGTTACCAATTGCAATGGCTTCTATTTTATAGGCGTCACAGAGTGAGCTTATTTTTTTTATAGCTTCCTTGTCCTTGTTTTGAGGGGCATGCGGATAGATTGTCTCATTATGTTCTAAATCGCCTTGAGCACTCAAACAAACCACTTTGCAACCGGTTCTAAAACCAGGGTCTATTGCTAAAATCCGTTTTTCTCCCAACGGAGCCCCCAACAACAATTGTTTTAGGTTTTTAGAAAATACCTTTATGGCATCTTCATCTGCTTTCTCCTTGGCATTTTTAAGTATCTCATTTGATAAAGAAGGGCAGAGTAGACGTTTGTAAGCGTCAGCAACGGCCATTTCTATTTGAGGCGTACAGGAATTGTTGGATTTTATAACCCGGTCTTCAATAAGTCTGAGCATTTCATCCGAATCAATTTCAACTTTAACACGTATAAAGCCTTCGTTTTCGGCACGCAAAATAGCCAATAAGCGGTGCGATGGACATCGTTTTAAAGCTTCGCTCCAGTCAAAATAATCACGGAACTTCTGGGCTTTTTCGTCATCCTTTTTAGTTGAGATAACCTTTGTGACAATCATGGCGCTGCGCTCTAACTGATTTCTTACCAGATTACGAATAGAAATGCGTTCATTGATCCATTCCGAAATAATGTGTCTGGCTCCTTCCAAAGCTTCATCTGCATTGGCAACTTCACTATTGGTGTATTGATCCGCAGCCGATTCTATATCGCCATGGTTTTGGGCCATTATGATTTTCGCCAACGGCTCTAGTCCGTTTTTACGGGCGGTTTCAGCTTTGGTCTTTCGTTTTTTCTTAAAAGGAAGGTAAAGATCTTCTAGGGAAACGAGGTCGTCGGTCTGTTCAATCTTATGCCGGAGTTCGTCCGTTAACCCATTTTGTTCCTCAATGGCCTTTAGAATAGCGGTTTTTCGCTTTTCAAGTGCTTCAAATTGGGTTTTGAACTGCACTATATTTCCAATCTCAACCTCATCTAGATTGCCTGTTTTTTCTTTTCTATACCTAGAAATAAAAGGTACGGTACAGTCTTCATTTAGAAGTTCTACAGTATTCTCAATACTCTTTTGAGGGAATTGAGTGTGCTTGGATATATAGGAAATGAGTTGCATAAGCCCTTAGTAACCAATGTTTAAATAGTTAGTGCAATGTTAAATGAAGAGTGGAAAAAGTTCTAACTTATTCCTTCCCCATTACCAACACCCTCTTCATCTGGGTTTACAAAAACCAATTTGCCCTCTTCGTTTTCGGTCATAAGAATCATACCTTCACTTTCAACACCGCGTAATGCACGTGGTGCCAAGTTGATGAGAACGGTTACTTTTTTGCCAACAATTTCTTCTGGCGTAAAACTCTCCGCAATACCAGAAACAATAGTTCTGGTATCTAGACCGGTATCTACTTTTAAGACCAACAACTTTTTGGCTTTTGGCATTTTTTCTGCCTCTACAATGGTGCCAACGCGCATGTCTAATTTTGTAAAGTCGTCAAAAGTAATGGTGTCTTTTTGTGGCATAAGTTCTTTGTTCGCGTTTTCGTTTGCTTTTTTAGTAGCTTCCAATTTATCTAACTGAGCTTGTATTTCGCTGTCTTCTATTTTTCTAAAAAGTAGCTCGGCTTTATTTATTTTATGATTAGCAGGGAGTAATGTTTCTTTGGTTGAAACTTCGGCCCAAGAAGAAGCGGCTTCCTCTGAATTAACGGCTAATATATTTTTAAGTTTTTCCGAAGTAAAGGGTAAAAACGGTTCACTCAATACGGATAGGCCCGTGGCAATCTGAAGCGCAACGAACATAATCGTTTTTACACGCTCCTCATCTTGCTTAATTACTTTCCACGGTTCTTCATCCGCCAGGTACTTATTTCCTAAGCGTGCCAGGTTCATCAATTCTTGCCCGGCTTCCCTAAAACGGTAGCGCTCAATTGAACTGGAAATAATTTCAGGATATTTTTGTAGTTGCTCCAAGGTTTCTTTGTCTACATCTGTAAATTCGGAAGGAGTTGGAACAATGCCTTCATAATATTTATTGGTCAAGACCACTACACGGTTAATAAAATTTCCAAAAATGGCAACCAACTCATTGTTGTTCCTGGCTTGGAAATCTTTCCATGTAAAATCGTTATCCTTGGTTTCGGGAGCATTCGCGGTCAAAGTGTACCGAAGTACATCCTGCATATCAGGGAATTCCTCTAAATATTCATGCAACCATACCGCCCAGTTCTTGGAAGTAGAAAGTTTGTTACCTTCTAAATTCAGGAATTCGTTGGCAGGAACATTTTCAGGTAAAATATAACCGCCGTGGGCTTTTAGAATAGCAGGGAATATAATACAGTGAAAAACGATATTGTCCTTTCCTATAAAATGAACCAGTTTGGTGTTTTCATCTTTCCAGTATGGCTCCCAGTCTTTGCCTTCTCGTTCTGCCCATTCTTTAGTAGAGGAAATGTAGCCTATGGGCGCATCAAACCAAACGTAAAGCACTTTGCCCTCACCACCTTCAACAGGTACGGGAATGCCCCAATCCAAATCTCTGGTTACAGCACGTGGTTTTAATCCGTCATCTATCCAACTTTTACATTGTCCGTATACATTGGGTTTCCAATCGGATTTATGGCCTTCCAATATCCACTCTTTCAAGAAGTCTTCATAACGGTCCAACGGTAAGAACCAGTGTTTGGTTTCTTTGGTGGTAGGTACGGTACCGGTAATGGTAGATTTTGGATTGATAAGATCGGTTGCGTTCAAAGTAGAACCGCAATTTTCACATTGGTCTCCATAAGCTTCTTCATGCCCACACTTAGGGCAAGTGCCCACTACAAAGCGGTCTGCCAAAAACTGTTTTGCCTCTTCATCATAAAGTTGAGCGGTGGTTTCTTCAATAAAACCTTCTTGCTCGTATAGCTTTACAAAAAAGTCGGAGGCTGTTTTATGATGAATTTCCCTAGAGGTACGCGAATAATTATCAAAAGTAACCCCAAAATCTTCAAACGATTTACGGATGATACCATCATACTTGTCAATGACCTCTTTTGGTGTAATACCTTCTTTTTTCGCTTTCATAGAGATAGCTACACCGTGCTCGTCACTACCGCAAACAAAGGCAACATCGTTTCCGTTTAAACGTAGGTAACGTGCGTAAATATCTGCGGGTACATAAACACCTGCCAAATGACCAATATGTATTGGACCATTTGTATAAGGTAAAGCGGCTGTAATTGTATATCTCTCTGGTTGTGTTAGCTTCTGGGCCATTGATTATGAATTAGGGTGCAAAAGTACTGATTTTGCACTGCATTACACAAGTGGAATATGGAATGAAAATAGTGAGGGCAAAAACAGTGATTTTTGATAGGAGTGAAGTAGCTATGCAGTTTACCGAAGATGTATACTAATTTCCGTTCTATTTGGTTTTATTAATGAACATTAACCTAAACTGTTAACTATGAGTACAATTAACCCCCAGAATTTAAAGAACCTAGAAAAAATTAAAAAGAGTGTTGAATCGATAAAAAGTGAAGTGAATACTGAGGACGTAACCCGTCTGTACAAAAACAAAGCTTCCCGCATCTCAAAAGAACTATCTTTCAAGACCAAGAATAAATCTAAGCTTGCTTGATAAAAATACATTGGATATAAGAAACCTTCGCGAATGAGAAATTCATAGCGAAGGTTTTTTTATAAGTTGAATTTGCAAATGGTTATGCTACCATAACCGATTTACTCATTTTATGCTGCTGCACTTGAATGCGGTAAATGTATTTGCCTGCGGCCAAATGCCCGGGAATGTTTTCTTTAATGTTTATCTCATTTACTCCCTCGGACATAATAGCGTTGCTAATGGTTCCTACTTTTTGTCCAATAATATTAAAAAGCTGGATGTCTACATGTGCCGTAACGGGCATTTCTAGGTAGATATGCGGCGTGTTTTCCGAAGGATAGAACGGTTTATGGACTATGGCATTTAATTCTTCCCTATTAGGAATTACCGGTTTGTCCGTTAATCCACCATCCGGAGATGTTGGTATGGTTGGCTCTCCATCGCTATATACAATGTCCGGAAAATCCGTGCCGCTACAATTAAATCCTAGATTTACCGGAGCATAGGTATGCCCCAATAAATGTTGTTCTACTAAAGGTATGGGCACACAGAGCCATTCTGCCAAAACTGTGGCATATAGGTCTCTAAAGTCCATGGTGTATTCCAAGTTACCTCTTCCATCCGGATTGTCTAGCGTAGGGTGCTCGCCAACAAAGGCACTGCCTTGTAGACCGGGACCAAAGAAA
Organism: Zobellia sp. B3R18; assembly: GCF_018860715.1. Lineage (NCBI taxonomy): Bacteria > Pseudomonadati > Bacteroidota > Flavobacteriia > Flavobacteriales > Flavobacteriaceae > Zobellia > Zobellia sp. B3R18. Next base: position 1,529,293 of record NZ_JAHKQG010000011.1, read on the forward strand.
AGTGTTGGTGCGGCCTTGCCATGGTCGGTACCATTGGAGCCATTTTCAAAAATACGCCTTCCAAATTCGGAGAAGGTCATACTAAGAACGTTATCATCCTGTTCCGTATAAGCCAAATCTTCATAAAAATTATCAATGGCAATAGACAGGGTACTCATTAGGCGTTCGTGGGCTAAAGGTTGATTACCGTGTGTGTCAAAACCACCCATGGAAATCATATAGACCTTTGTGCCTAAATTTCCTTTTATCAACCTAGCTAAAAGGGCCAACTGCCTAGCAAAGCTATTTTTTTGATATTCTACTTGGTTTTGACCTCGTGACCAAGCGTCATGTATTACACCTGAATATTCATATGTGGTATTGGCAACACCTCTCAAAAATTTCAATTGGTCGCCATACATACAGTCGTTAAATAGTTCCTGCTCAAGACCGTAGCGAACACCGGATTCTGCTATCTCTTCTAGTTGTTCCACATTTGAAGTAACAAATGCATAGTTGGTTTCGTCTCCCTGAAAAACCAAACTGCCAAACTGACCAATTTGGATGGCCGCCGGAGCGGGTGGGGGAGAAATTAGATAATCTGGGTAGCATTCCTCAAAATGCCTTCCCATCCAACCTGTATTTAGTCCGCTAAAACCTGTTGAGGTTAAATCGGTATTTGCAAAAACATCGGATCCCGTAAAATGAGATAGACTCTGGCCTTCGTAGCCTACACCATGAACCGCCTTAAACTGACCTTCTCCCCACATGGGTTCTAAAGATTTCATGTAGGAAGGGACACCAAATTCATCTGTAAGTTTTAAAACCTTACTTTCTGGAATATAGATATTTGGCCTTGCGTTGGCGTACGAATCAAATTGTTCAATGGGAATAACCGTGCTAAGGCCGTCGTTACCACCGGAAAGCCTAATCAAGATTAAAATTTTATCGGTTTCCGCATTTGCTATGGCAGATGTTAACGGTGATGGCGCAGAAGCGGTAAGCAAGTTACTGCCCAGCATCATTGAACCTGAACCGGCAATGCCCAATGCCTGTAAAAATGAACGTCTGCTCCAAGTTTTATGTTCTTGGTCATGACCGTCGTGTTCTATGCCTTTATGGGGATGATTATGATGATTGTCGCACATAGTAGTAGGTTTACTTTAGTTGAAATTCAGGTTGTCTGGCTAAATATTGTAAGAGTAGATATACTTGGGTTGGTCCTTCCATTGCCGTGGCCAAAGTCCAAGTTGGTGTGCTTCCTCCCTCATAATATTGCGGTTGGATGTCACTTCTAAAAATAGTGTATGCCTTTTCGTATTCAGATTCGTTCAACAGGCCTTTTGGAAGAATAAAATCTATAATTGGTCTGGCTACAATATCAGGGTTGTTACTGGTGAGTCCGTCATTACCGGATATGGAGAGCCCCAAGGCTCTGAACTGCTCATCATCGGCATTAAAAAAGTCTTCCAAAATAGTTTCTATGGTCAGCCACCGGCCAATCATAAAATTGGTGTTGATCCAAGAACGGTTTCGTTGCCAACCGGCCACATCAAAGGGGTCAAACATACGCTGACTAAGGAGTCCGCTATAGTTTATAAGACTGGCTAGAACCGTATCATCATAACTAAAACTACTTTCTTTTAATAAGTTGAAATAAAAATCGAAAGGACTTTTAATAATTACCCCGATAGCTTCATCATCAAAGAAATGTTGACTTTTGAATAATTGGGAAAGTACTGGGGCAATTTCAAAATCATTGGCAATAAAAGTTGTTGCCATGCCGGAAATTATAGTCTGGGCGTTACCTGCACTGTCCTGTGAGTCCGGGTGCACGAAAAACTCGTATAATTTTCTGCATATAAATTCCGCTATTTCATTAGGCCGTTGTTCAAATAGGATATCAATAACATCGTCGTATCCCCAATTGCCCGCCTGTCCAAAAATGGTTTTACTGTCGGCATCATGGCGTTCCGCATCAAAAGTTACCTTTTCACAACCCAATTCACCACGTTCTACGTAACCGGAGAGGGCGCGTGCGGTTTCTATAATATCTTCTTCGGTATAATTGTTTCCTTCCCCAAGGGTAAAAAGCTCATAAAGTTCACGGGCATAGTTTTCATTGGGGTTGTAACCGTTGTTGTAAACTCCATCTAAATAATAGAGCATGGCATCCGTAAGTCCAATTTCACTCACGAACGTTTTAAAATTGCCAAGGGCATTACGTTGCAAACAGTTTACGTAGTAATATAGATAAGGGGTACATTCATAGATATCCAGTTCGGTAACAAAATGGTTGCTCCAAAAGAAGCTCATACGATCACGCAGGTTGTTGTTCAGTAAGTCTTTGGCATAGACCAAACTAAAATCTGTTTCCTGGGTTCGTTTTAACTGATTTCTTTGGGTGTCGTCTTCTGGATAGTTACTACCGTTCCAATCTGCCCATTCGGGCGGTGGGATAAGTGCTGCGCTTTGCGCTTGGTTCATTAGGGTGTTTACTATGGTCTCTGCTGTAGAACCAACGGCTTGGTCAATGGTCTCTCTAGAGGCACTAAAACCGAGTCTTCTGTACAGATGAGCCGCCCTATTTCTGTCTAAGGGAGTTGTATACGGTGCCAATGGCGCCGTATTACAGTTAACAAAATATTCCATAATTTTCGTAGGCTTTAAAGAACCGTTTCATGTGTTTGGGGCTAGTTCTTAACGCACAAAGATTTTGGATAGTATGTCTTTTCTGGTATTTTCGATGTACTGTTGCTTTATTTACGAACGCAATCCAATTTTTGATGTTGTTTTACGCGACTTTTCGACGAATGACACATTTTATTAAGATTTACAGGTGGTTTTATGGGAAAACATAATGAATTTGGCAAAGAAGGGGAGAAATTGGCTGCCGACTTTCTGCTTGAGAACGGATATGATATCCTCTATAAAAATTATCGTTATTTAAAAGCGGAAATTGATATAATAGCCCAAAAGGAAAATGTATTGGCCATAGTTGAGGTGCGTGCCCGTAGTAACGACCAAATTATACCTATAGCGGAAACGATAACCCCAAAAAAAATAAAGCTGCTCGTTGCCGCTGCGGATAACTACATTGTTGAAAATGACCTAGATGTAGAGGTTCGTTTTGATGTAATTACCATTTTAAAGAATAGTAAAATCTTTAAAATTGAACATTTGGAAAGTGCTTTTTATCATTTTTAATGTTTTTTTAAAATCTAAAATCATGGGATACTTCCCATTTTTAGGGCAAAAACTGGGGTTGCAAAAATTTTAAGAAAGAAGATTACAACACAATTTGTTTTATTTATAACAATATGTTATTTTTGCTCAGCAACCAATACTTGTGAACCCATGAAAACGATTTCTTCCGTAGTGGAACAGTACATTAAAAAGAAGCCTTTCTTGCAAAGTGCGTTGGCACAGGGCATCATAAATTTAACGTCACTTTCAAGGATTGTAAAACCTGAAATTGAAAATGAATTAGGAAAAGACATTCGCAACGGAGCGATTGTTATGGCCTTAAAACGTTTATCAGATGATTTAGAGTTCAGGGCAACCCACAAAATCATAAAGGTTTTAAAAAATATTGGTGAGATTACGGTGCGTTCTTCGCTCACCGATTTTACATTTTTAGTCTCTGAGTCCATTCTTGAGAACCAGACCCAACTGTTAGAAGAGGTAAATAAGAACAAAGATGTATTTTACACGTCTTCGCGTGGTGTAAATGAACTGAATATTGTAGTAAGTAATAGTCTGGATGGTACGGTAGAGGAACTCTTTAAGAATGAAAAGTGTACCCAAAAGGCCAAGAACCTGTCATCTATTACAGTAAAGCTTCCTGCTGAGAACGTATCCGTACCGGGGATTTATTACTTTATCTTTCAGCGCTTAGCTTGGGAGGGAATAGTACTATATGAAGTAATATCCACAACAAACGAATTTACTATCCTAGTAGATGACAAGCAGGTAGATGTAGCTTTCAAGACTATAAAAGACTTAAAAACCCTTTAAAAGGTTATTTTTTTAGTAGTTCTACTACATCTTTATCGCTCTCTGGTTTAGCAATAATGCGCTTATCAGAATCCAACAAGAAATATGTGGGAGTATGGCTTATGTCATACAATCTTGCATATTTGCTTTCCCATCTGCCTAGGGCAATGACATGTTCAAAATTTGGTAGTTTGGCAGATTCAGGTGTCCATGTAGTAGTATCGTCTTCCAAACCTACGGCAATGACCTTTATGGTATTGTACTGTTTTAGTTCTTTATGAAGTTGGGGAAGCTCTTTTAAGCAGTGCGAGCAGGTGCTGCTCCAGAAAACCAGTAGATACTTTTCTGCTCCTTCAATAGTGCTTAATTTTTTTTGGGCATTGCCCGTGGTCCATTCCAATTCCGGTGCTTTCGCGCCAATTCGCAAGCGGTGCTGAGCAGCTAAGGTCTGAGCTTTATTGGGGTCACTGGAAGCGGGGATAAGAGACTCTAAATAGTTGTTGTAAACAAAATCCGTAGTTTCGTGTAGCCCACCATTGGAACTCATTTTCCATATGTTATAGAATACATCAAACTTATAGGCATCAGCAACTGGGGCCAATTGGGTGTTTACTTTTTTAATATTGGCCTGGATTGCTTTTTCCGTTTCTGTGGCAGACAATTGTTTTGCAGGTAAGGCCGTAAATACGTAGTTCTTGAGTTTATCAGTTAAAAAATCAGAAGCTTGTAGAATTTTGTTGTCTACTTTTAGGTAATCAAAATAATGCTCTTTTTTATGCGCTATATATTCCTGAACGGTTTCAAACTGAGAGGGAACGTAAGGTTCATTGGCTTTAATAAAGTGCTCTACCATTAGATTTTTGGCCTGCTCTTCATAGGCTTCTTGGGTAGCAGTTAGTTGCTCCGTGCATTCCTTGAATTCTTTCTTATCGGATTTTCCTTCCACATAAAAATCTACCAACTCTTCTACTAATGAGCCAATTGCTCGGAAGTAGGAGTCCATGATTTTATTTTCTTTTGAAGAAATAAAGGAAACGCCCTGGTTTTCATCAAAAGCTAGTTCTATATTTTCTTGGCCATTGTAAATGACATCAAAATAAAACTCGTCCTGGGGAACCGCATAAACCAAGCGGTACATGCCCGGACTGGCGTTTTCAGGTATTTGCAATGTGAACTTACCATCTTTAATAGACGTATTTGCAATAAAGGACTGTGAGCCCGGTTTTAGCTTATAAGCCAATAAATACTTGTATTTGCTGGCAGGTGTAAAAGTTCCGGAAATGCTATGTTGTGCCTGTGCAAAAAACGCAAAAAGTAGCGTAATTACGACTAGAATTTTTTTCATGATATAAATGCTCCAAAAATGATACCACAAAAGTATCAGTTTTGGAGCGATACCCTAGTCTTTTATTGGATTTTCGTTCGCAGTACGAAACGGTTCAGGTGCGCAACAATCCTGCGTACCGCCTACTTCCACTGACGAGGAGCCAAATACTTTAATAGTAGACTTAATAAAATCATCTTCATTGGCTTTATAAATATTGTCTACGTATTTCTGAGGATTACGGTCAATATAAGGAAACCAAGTACTGTGAACCTGAATCATTATACGGTGCCCTTTTTTGAACGTGTGCAGTATATCCTGCAATCTAAAGTTAACGTCACTTGGCTCACCGGGTACAAATGGTTCCGGATTTTCAAAACTGTTTCTGAATCGTCCTCTAAAAACTTCGGCACGTACCAGTTGCTGGTAGCCACCCATGATAATGTTATCCGGATTGTGTTCGTAATTTTCGTGGTCGTTAGGATAAACATCTATCAGTTTTACAATAAAATCGGCATCCGTACCGGTCATGGCCACTTTAAGCTTAGCCATAATTTCACCTGCCAAAACCCGGTCATCTTCAAGAACATCCGTCTCAAAAGTTAGTACGTCCGGTCTTCTTGAAGCTTGTCTCTGATCATCGGACATATATCTTCTTGGGGTGAACGTCAACCCTTCTATTTGTGATGTGTATGGAACTGGCTTTTTTGGATCGCTAGTGTATTCAAAAACCGCCTTTTTATCAATTGGTTCATTGATGCTTAGTTGACCGTTTTCACCAAAATAAAGACTAATAGGCTCAATTTCTTTAGGGGGCCAAGTATCAAAAGTCTCCCATTTTTTAGCTCCGGTATCAAACATATAGGCTTCCGGAAGGGTGTCCGGACCATCTTCCTTTAAATGATGTGCAAAGAACTTTCGTTCAATATTTTTTAGATAAAAGGAAGAAATGCTATCCCCAAAATAAATGTGGTTGTGTACAGTCTTGCCTTTTTCTCTAGCCCAGCCACCATGATCCCAAGGGCCCATTACAATGCTGTTCTTGGCTTTTGAACTAGTGGCTTCAACGGTTTTGTAGATGTTTAAAGGTCCGTAAAGGTCTTCAGCATCAAACCATCCTCCAACGGTCATTACTGCATGGTCAATATCCTTTAGGTGAGGAAGGATATTTCTTTTTTGCCAGAATTCATCATAATTGGGGTGTTCAACAATTTGGTTCCAGAAAAAGTTGTCGTGATGATAGTTTTTTGTAATGTTCTTAAGTGGTCCTAAGTTCAGATAAAAATCATAGGCATCAGCAGCTGGGTTGCCATACAGACGCATTAATTTATCCATGTACCAAGGGTCTCTGGTAAGGCTGTCTTTTTGATATCCGAACACGGCAAATGCGGCGGTGTAACTTTCTAAATAAGCTCCTTGATGGTGAAAATCATCAAAGAAAAAATCGGCAATCGGGGCTTGAGGCGAGGATGCTTTTAATGCGGGATGTGCATCTATCATTCCAGCAGCGGTATAATGTCCCGGATATGAAATACCATACATACCAACACGGCCATTGTTGCCCTTTATTTTCTTTATCATCCAATCTATGGTGTCATACGTGTCAGAACTTTCATCGATATCTTTTTTGTTCCTACGATTGTTTCCCGGGATATTAGGGCGCATGTTGTCAAACTCACCGTCTGACATGTACCTACCTCGAACATCTTGAAAAGCTAGAATATAACCGTCCTCAATTAAATATCTTGAAGGGTAACTACTGTAGTTAAAATTTGAATACTGACTGGCATTATAGCATGTGCGGTTGAGTAAAATAGGGTAGTCTTTAGACTTATCTTTTGGCGTGTAAACTGCGGTAAAAAGCTCAGCTCCGTCACGCATAGGAATGCGGTATTCCTTTAAGTCATAATGCTGTCTAAAGTAAAGTGAGTCGGCATTTTGGCCATGTGACGCCAAAGCTCCCGTAAAAATGAAGAGAACTAGTAGAAACCTTATTTTCATAGTAGTGTTTTTTCTGTGTGCTTAAAGATAGGCAATTGCAAGAATTTTGACTAGTCTCTTAACTTTGAAAACAACCATTTGTTTTTGAGTTCATGTTGTTCCGGAAATGTCCAGTGACGGGTTTCCTGAAAAACGTGAAGTTCTTTCTTGGCCGGAATAAGATTGTATGCCGAATAGGTAGAAGCGGGCGGACAAACATTGTCATTGTAGCCCCAACTATACCAACCTTCTGCTTTTACGAAACGTGAAAAATTGGCAACGTCGTAGTATTTTGAAACTTCAATTTTTTCTGATTTGTTCGTAAAGTCATCAACAAATAGCTGTGGCCATCCACCGGCACGGCCATGTAAAAATCCGGTAAGGTCGCTTAATGCTGGGTAGAATGCAGCCAGATAGTCAATACGGTCATCAAGCCCTGCGGTTACTATAGACAAGGCACCTCCTTGGCTTCCTCCGGTAACGGCAATATCCTCGCCATTAAAATTGGATACACTTTCTAGAAAATCTACAGCGCGAATACAGCCAAGGTAAACCCTATGGTAATACGTATTTTCTTTATCGTCTAAATTCATGGTGTTGTAGTTACTTAAAGCTCCGGCTCGTAAGTCATCATACACTTGCTTGTCAAGGTTTACGGGTATACCATGAATACCAATGGTAAAGGTAACAAAACCTTGGGCTGCTTCGTCTACCTCGCCATAATAGGGTCGAATACCTGCTCCCGGAACATGCAAAATAGCGGGGTACTTTCCTTCTTTTTTGGGAGTGCAAAGAATACCGTAGATCTTACCTTTTATATTGTCCAATCGTACGTGGTACACGTTCACTTTGTCCGTGCATCGTTCTGGCATTAATGTAATAACAGCATTCATAGGAATCTTGGCTAGTTCTTCCTTACCCTTGTTCCAAAAGGCTTCAAAATCTGAAGGTAATGTGGTCGTGGCCTTTATTTTTTCGGGAGAAAAGCCGGCAGTGGCGTACGAACTATATTCTTTGCCATCTACAATTACTTTGGCCGTACAGCGCAGAAATCCAGGTTCATTGAATTTATTCGATTTTACTTTTGCAACACCATTTTTCAACTTAAGCTCTCCTTGATTCCATATTTTTACGGAGCGATAACCTGGGTCGGTTTCAACAGTGTAATTTATGGTGATGTTTTCTAGAGGTACGTTGTTTCTTAAGACTGTGATTGAAAACTCGGCCCGTTCACCAACGTTGTAGGTCCAATCCGTATGGTCCGGTGTCACAATCACGTTTACGAGTTCTTTGCTAGGTTGGGCACTGAGGTTAAAGCACAACAAGAGAGTTGCCGCTAGGCTAAAGCAGATTTTTAGTTTCATGGTCATATAAGTTGTTTGGTAAACAAAAGAATTAGGGCCAAAACTCTATAGTTTTAGCCCTAACTAATATAGTTTAATTAAAACATTTTATGAAACCGGCTCAACGATTTCATCAAATGGAGCCATGGCTTTCAATGCTTTTTCTACGGATGTTATTCGCTCAAAGACCAATAAGAGCCTAAGTCCGTTTCTGGTCTGCTTTTCCTTTATTTTACAGTGTTGCGGATGACTTTGCACAAATTGTAAGACTCTGGTGAAAACCGGACTTTGGTAAAAATGCGACTGCTGGTCCGAAATAAAGTAACCAATTAGCTTGCCTTTCTTCATTACTACTTTTTCAATACCTATGCTATTGGCAATCCATTTGATACGTACGGAATTCAGTAAATCTTCGGCTTCGGTAGGAAGCTCTCCAAAACGGTCTATTAACTGGGCCTCGAATTTTTGTAGGTTCTCTTCGTCCGTAATCTCGTTCAGATTTGTGTAAAGGGTAAGCCTTTCGGTAATATTATTGATATAATCATCTGGGAAAAGCAACTGGAAATCAGAATCTAGCTGGGTTTCTTTTACAAAAACTTTCTCCTTATGACCTTCTACTTCTTCATACAGGTCTTTAAATTCGTTTTCCTTGAGTTCGTCTATGGCTTCACCCAATATTTTTTGATAGGTTTCAAATCCAATTTCATTGATAAAGCCACTTTGTTCACCGCCTAATAGATCGCCGGCACCCCTAATTTCAAGGTCTTTCATAGCAATATTAAAGCCGCTGCCCAACTCCGTAAACTGGGCCAGTGCCTCAATACGTTTTCTGGCTTCTGCGGTCATGGATTCATAAGGAGGGGTGATAAAATAGCAAAATGCCTTTTTATTGCTACGCCCCACACGGCCACGCATTTGGTGCAGATCGCTCAGTCCAAAATTATTAGCGTTGTTAATGAAAATGGTATTGGCATTGGTAACGTCCAAGCCACTTTCTATAATGGTCGTGGATACCAGTACATCAAACTCGCCGTTCATAAAAGAGAGCATGAGGGCTTCCAATTTTTTTCCGTCCATCTGGCCATGACCAATACCTACTTTGGCATCGGGTACAAGGCGCTGAATCATACCTGCTACTTCTTTGATATTTTCAATGCGGTTATGTATGAAAAATATTTGCCCGCCGCGTTCTATCTCGTACCGAACAGCGTCCCGTATAACTTCTTCCCCAAAACGAATGACCCTGCTTTCAATCGGGTAACGGTTGGGCGGGGGTGTTTTTATGACCGACAGATCACGCGCGGCCATTAAGCTAAACTGTAGCGTTCTAGGAATAGGAGTAGCCGTTAACGTTAGCACGTCTACATTTTCTTTAATGGACTTTAATTTGTCTTTGACCGCAACCCCGAATTTTTGTTCCTCATCAACGATAAGGAGCCCGAGGTCTTTGAATTTTACGTTTTTATTGACCAATTGGTGCGTACCAATGATAATATCTACTTGTCCTGCTTCCAGCTTTTCCAAAGTTTCCTTACGCTCTTTTGCCGTTCTAAACCGATTCAGGTAATCTACGTTTACGGGCATCTCCTTAAGACGTTCCGCAAAAGTACGATGGTGCTGAAATGCCAATATAGTAGTTGGTACGAGCACGGCAACCTGCTTGCCATTGTCTACCGCTTTAAAGGCTGCACGGATGGCCACTTCGGTTTTTCCGAAGCCAACATCACCACAAATAAGGCGGTCCATGGGTCGCTCACTTTCCATGTCTCTTTTAAAATCTTCGGTAGCCTTGCTTTGGTCCGGAGTGTCTTCGTAAATAAAAGAAGCTTCTAGTTCTGTTTGTAAATAGCTGTCAGGGGCATATTGAAAACCTTTTTCCAAGCGTCTTTTGGCATAGATTTTAATAAGGTCAAACGCAATTTTCTTGACGCGGGTTTTCGTCTTTTGCTTGAGTTTTTTCCAAGCTGCAGACCCCAATTTGTAAATTTTAGGAACGGCCCCGTCTTTCCCGTTGAATTTGGATATTTTATGAAGCGAATGAATACTCACATACAGAATATCGCGCTCGCCGTACACTAGTTTTATGGCTTCCTGCTTTTTGCCTTCTACATCAATTTTTTGAAGTCCACCAAATTTCCCTATCCCGTGATCTATATGGGTTACATAATCCCCAATTTCAAGTTTGTTCAGCTCTTTTAGGGTAATGGCCTGCTTCTTTGCATACCCGTTTTTAAGGTTGAACTTATGGTAACGTTCAAAAATCTGATGGTCCGTATAACACACCAGTTTTTGGTCATCATCAATAAAACCTTGAAAAATGGGTGTTACCACGGTTTGATAATGGACCTTCTCATTGACCTCTTCAAAAATGGCCTGAAAACGTTTGGCCTGTTGGTCACTGGCGCAAAAAATATAATTGGTATACCCACGTGCTTTATAAGCATTGAGGTTTTCAATCAACAAGTCGAATTTCTTGTTGAAAGAAGGTTGCGGGTGCGTATTAAAATGAACGGTCGGGGCACTGCTGATCAATTCGGGGGTTGCAGAAGCTTCGGTAGTCATAAGCCCAAACCCTCTCAACTGTGATTTAAAATTTTCCGAATTCATAAAAAGCGCTTCGGGCTCTAAATGTTTGATGTCTTGCGAAAGTTTGGAAAAAGCTTCTATAGCCTTTCCAAAGAAATCATCCAGACGGTCAAAAATATAATCGGTGTTTTTGGCGAATATGACAGTATCCGAAGAAACGTACTCAAGAAAATTTTGTCTTTTCTCCTCTAGAAATTTACTGGCTACGTTAGGAATAACGTTTATCTTGTTCACCTTGCTCGTAGAGAGTTGTGTGTCTACATCAAACGTACGAATACTATCCACTTCATCACCAAAGAACTCTATACGGTAGGGCTCATCATTGGAAAACGAAAAAACATCTACAATTCCGCCACGCACCGAAAATTCACCCGGTTCCGTAACAAAATCCACCCTTTTGAACTTGTACTCAAAAAGTACCTCGTTAAGGAAATCCAGTGATAAGGTGTCGTTTAACTTAACTTTGAGCGTATTTTTTTCCAGTTCCCGCCGGGTGACGACCTTTTCAAAAAGAGCATCAGGATAGGTGACGATTATGGCCGGCTTTTTTCTGGAGTTGATACGGTTAAGAACCTCTGCACGCAAGAGCACGTTGGCATTGTCGGTTTCTTCTATTTGATAAGGCCTGCGGTAACTACCAGGATAAAAGAGCACGTCTTTATCGCCTATGATCTGCTCCAAATCGTTCAGGTAATAGGCAGCTTCTTCTTTGTCATTGAATATGAGGAGAAAGGGCTTGTTTGTTTTTTGAAAGACATCGGAAAAAGTAAACGACAGCGCAGAGCCGGAAAGGCCTTTTAGAATAATAGACTCAGTGCTTTTTGCGTTTTCCGTGAATTTTTGGGCAATAGTGTCCTGCAGTTTCTGCGTTTGCGGAGACTGAGAAAACAGTTGTTGAATAGAAGATTGCGTCAACCGTTAGTTTTTTAAGAACTTAAACGGATTTTGTTGTACCGGTCCGTTCAAGATGATAATACCTTGACCTGATAATGAACAGGTCTCTCGATTTTTGTGAGTGTAAAGGTAGCGAACTCGGCTCATGTTTTTGTACCCTATTAATCGGTTTTTTGTGTTGTATTGCTATAAATTAATGAACCCCGTGGTATAGCGTTCACAATTGTAGCGGTAGCATCAATAGGTTTCAGGTAAAAAAGGGAACTTGTTTGACTAATTCGAGGATTGCCGTTTGGTTGCGGTTGTGCTAAAAATGGATTCAGATGAAGGAACAAAAATATGATGTATTTGTGATAGGAAGTGGAACTGCCGGTAAGGTAGTTGCAAAAAAATGTGTTGATGCAGGCCTTACTGTAGCCATGGCGGATAAACGAGAATATGGCGGAACCTGTGCCAACCGGGGCTGTGACCCAAAAAAAGTGTTGTTGGGTGCCACTGAGTTATTAGAGACGAGCAACCAACTTCTAGGTAAGGGAATTAAAAGTATTCCTGATCTGAGCTGGAAAAAGTTGATGAAGTTTAAAGAAAATTTCACTTCTCCGGTGCCCAAAGCAACAGAAGAGGATTTAAAGGATAGAGGTATCACCTTATACCATCAATCGCCCGAGTTTCTGGATGAAAAGACATTATCCGTTGAGGGGAAAACTGTAAAAGCGGACAAGATTGTTATCGCAACAGGGTATGAGCCTAGAAAATTGAATTTCAAAGGGAATAAACATTTAAAGGCAAGTGATGACTTTTTGGGTCAAAAGAAGCTTCCAAAGAACATTACCTTTATCGGAGCGGGGTATGTGGGTATGGAGTTTGCACATATTGCTGCTAGAGCGGGCGCTAAGGTAACCGTAATAGATTCGGGCAAAAGGCCACTTAAGCCTTTTGATGCGGATTTGGTAAAAGAATTGACCTCCTATTCAAAAGACTTGGGCATCGAATTTATTTTTGGAGCTAAAATTACAGGCGTAAAAAAGGGTTCTAAAAACTACAAGATTGCTTACGATAAAAAAGGAAAATCAGAGATATTAAAAACGCGTTCTGTTTTTAATACGGCCGGTCGTATTCCTGCTATTGCAAAGCTGAAACTAGAAAATGGAAATGTAGCCTATGGCGATAACGGGATTGAGACAAACGCATATCTACAGAACAAAACCAACGAAAATGTATATGCTTGTGGGGATGTTGCGGATAAAGGTTTGCCGTTAACACCACTTTCTGGAATAGAAGGAAGTATAGTAGCAAACAATATTATTGAAGGTAACAAAAATGAGTTTGATGTACCGGTTACTCCTTCTGTGGTGTACACGTTACCAAATTTAGCTTCTGTAGGCTATTCCGAAGAAGAGGCAAAGGCAAGGTATAAAAATGTGATTGTCAATTTTGAGTCGGTGCCGGATTGGTTCAATGCCAAACGTGTTAATGCTCCGGTATACGCGTATAAAATTCTTCTGAATCAGCGTACTCAGGAAATTGTTGGTGCTCACCTTATTGGCCCTGAAGCTGGTGAGACTATAAATCTATTTGCTATGGCAATTAATCAAGGTATGACCGCTGATCAAATAAAAAAGACCATATTTACGTATCCATCATGGTCCAATGATATTAAATCCATGGTTTAAGCGCTTAATGCTTATTAAGTCGTTCCTTGAGTTTATGAGCTGGGCTGGTGTCTTTGTTTTTGATGGCATGTATCATTGAAGAAACAAACAGAATTACGGATGCAACAAGTGCTGAATAGGCAATTAGTTCATAATTTTCTTGGTGTCTAACAAATATTGCGATAAAAGCCCAAACGGCCACAAGTGCAAATTCGCGCATGTTCCGTTTCCAAGTGATGGTCAGATTTATCGCCGTGGCAATACCGAGAAGCATAAGTGTCCATACTTCTTCTGAAAATGAACCTCCGCTCCAACCCAATTTCATTAGATAAGCGGAAATATTAGCAATAGTTGCTACCGCAATCCATCCACTGTAGATACAGATAGGCCACCAAGTGAAAGCAATAATTTCAATAGGAGCGTCCCACCTTTCCATATTCGTATTCAGAATAATTTTAATGAGCGAAAATAGAATTCCGAGCATTATTAAAACAGATAATCCGGTATAATCGAATACAAAGGCCAGCACCCATGCCGCATTGAGCATGTTGGCGATAAAGAACCAATATCCCGTTTGATTAATAAAGTCACTTTCCTTTTTGCTGAAAAAAGCCCGTCTCACCTGAAAAATAGAATAGCCGATAAGACTTAAAAAGATGATTCCCCAAATGGAAAAAGCATATCCCGCAGGAGTAAAGAGATTATCATATTTGCTACTGATTTCTCCTATGGTAGTTCCATTCAACCGAAATGCTTGAGAAAGATAATTGACTAAAATCACTATAATTACCGAAAAAAGATTGAGGATAGAATATGTTTTGGCCATGTTTTTCTGCTTTGGACAAATGTAATCTGCTCAACTTATTTTAGTGTATCGCATCCCTTTTAAAAAGGACTTTTTTAATATGGGCAGGCATAAACGTTATACCCTAATGACCTCGTCATCAGCAATTACGAATATCTGGTCACTTTCTTGAGGTTCCAGAACATACGTCCCCGTAAATGCGCCAAAAGCGGGCAAAATCATTTGATTTTTTGTTTTGAAAAAACAAGGGAGTCTCAAGTGTTGACGCCCAAAACCCTTCAGTTTTATCGCAGGATGTATGTGTCCGCAAAAATTGAACAAACCTTCTCTTTCTTCAGGGTGGTGGGTCAGAAGAAAGTCTTCTACGATTAGTTCGTCAAATTGGTCTATTTCCAATGCTTCAAATCTTTCAGGAGCTATGATGTCATGATTGCCGGTAATCAATGTGATTTTTGATGGGGTTTTTGCCACCCAATTCTCGAATAATGCCCATTCTTTATTAATGTGCGAATGAAACAGGTCTCCCATAAAACATACATTGAAAGGTTGGTAGGTTTTGATGAGTTCGTCCATCAAAATATAATTTTTATGTACTGCATATTTTGGAACCGCGGCACCAAATTTTCTAAAATGAGAAACCTTTCCTAGATGCACATCACTTATGAGAAGCGTTGATTTTTCCTTCCAAAAAAGTGCCCCTGAAGGGTGCATGGTAAAATGGTGTTTTTTTATTTCCAAAGATGGGGCCATAACGAACAAAGATACTAAAAGGATGAATGACCCGTTTTGTTAAAAATCAAATAACAAAAACCACAAACCTTTACTTATGAAAAGAAGTTTTATTTTACTCAGTGCAATTACCCTTGGTTTATTTTCTTCATGTAGTGATGACGATAGTTCAGAAAGCCCAGAAGATGCATTGATAGGCTCTTGGCAGCTTGTTTCAGAATCGGAAAATGACGACCCCTTTGAACTGGATAATTGTGATTTGGAAGAGACTGTAATTTTTAAATCTGATGGAGTTTTTGAATATATAGATTACGATCCTGCTGAAGGTAATGAGAATGAATGTGTGGTAGATGATAATGATAATTTCTCTGGGAAGTGGGAAATAACTGATGCAGGTAAATTGTTTACTGCTGAAGATGGCTTTGATGGAGAAACTGCTGATTATACAATTTCAGGAGATCAGCTTACTATTTCAACTGTAGACCAGGATGAAAATGGCACTTATGTTTATAAAGCGACTTACAAAAAGAAATGATATAAGATTGAGCACAACATAAGCTTATTTTGTTGAAGATAATCTGCCTGCTAAGTCCTAAGGATTAGCAGGTTTTTTTTGCTCTTATTTTTTCATTAGAATCTTGGTCATCCGCTTAATACGATCGGCCAATTTTTCCGAACTCAGTTTTTCTCTCAGTCTGTCCGTTATAATCGGAAACGAAAAGGGAGTGGCTTTTGAACATTCCTTCCAGACAATAGTTTGATGTTCAATTCGCGTAAGGGCCATTCGTAAACGCCCTTCTTCCAATTGATGCTCAAAAGTTTCAGTGAAAGCCTGTTGAAAGAGTAGGTTGTCGGCCTCATAATCCTTAAAAACATCAAATAATAACTGGGAATTGCTTTGCAGGTGCTTCATTTTAATACCCTTATTCGGATAACCGGTAAAGACCATACCGCTTATCACGGCGATATCACGAAATTTACGCCGTGCCATTTCGTTGGAGTTGAGGCTCTTCTGCAAATCGGACAACATATAATCCGTAGTAAACAAATCATTGTCCAAAACCGCTTGAATGTCTATGGGCTTATCGCTCAACATCTCAAAACCGTAGTCATTGAATGCCAAGGAGACCGTTATAGGTTGCAACAGACTAATTCGGTAAGACAGCAAACTACTCATAGCCTCATGAACGGCCCTGCCTTCAAAAGGGTAGAATATGTGGTGGTACCCGTCTCGGGTCTTAAAGGTTTCTATTAAAAATTCTGCAGGTGTGGGAACGATACTTTCTTCCCGCTGCTTGTCAAAAATAGGTTTGAGCGATTTTAATTCCGGACCTTGCAAGTCATTGGCAGCAGCTTTGTATAGTTCTTGACGAAGCAATTCTGACATCTGTGCCGAAAAACTAAGTCGGCCTCCCATCCAACTAGGAACCTTATTCGTCTTTTTAGTGGAGTTGCGTACATGGGCCTGCATGCCTTTAATGCGGATAAATTCCAAATTTCTTCCAGCAAATGTAAAGACATCCCCTCGTGTCAATTTAGAAATAAAATACTCTTCAATGGAGCCGATGTAGCCTCCGGTTTGGTATTTGACGGTAATGGTGGCATCACCAACAATCGTCCCGATTTGAAAACGATGGCGCATGGCAATACCGCGGTTGTTCACCTTAAACTTGCCATCATCTTCAACCTCCACTTTTTTATATTCGTCATAACTGCTTAGACTTTGGCTGCCCATCACCAAAAAATTCAGTAGCCATTGCCATTGGTCTTCGGTAATACCTTGGTAACAAAAAGTTCGTCTTATTTCAGGAAAAATATCATTGGGATAAAACCCGTCCGAGATGGCCAAAGTGGTCAAATACTGAAGGAGTACATCAAAACTGTTGAGGTAGGGCAGACGGTCTTCCACGGCATTATCCTTGACGGCCACCTGCAGTGCGGATGCTTCAATAAGTTCCATGGCGTGGGTAGGTAAAAAATGAATGACACTTTCTTTTCCGGGTCGGTGGCCACTACGGCCCGCACGTTGTAAAAAACGGGCTACGCCTTTTGGTCCGCCAATTTGTATAACCGTTTCTACGGGAGCGAAATCCACACCCAAGTCCAAACTAGAGGTACAGACCACGGCTTTAAGACTCTCGTTTCGGATGGCCTGTTCTACCCAAAGCCGCGTTTCTTTGTTGATGCTTCCGTGGTGCATGGCTATCTCTCCTGCATATTCTGGGTGTTTTTCCAAGATTTTCTGGAACCATATTTCACACTGGCTACGGGTATTGGTAAATAGCAGGGTAGTTTTGCTATTGTTGATAATTGGCACAACATCTTCCAGTAAATGGAGTCCTAGGTGCCCACGCCACGGGAAGGTTTCCATTTTCTTGGGAATGATGCTCTTTACCTTGATTTTCTTTTTGATATTCGCCCTTATCATGACGGAATTTTCCAAGGCATCGGTCTGTGGGCCTAATAATACTTCCCGAGCTTGGTCCAGGTTGCCAATTGTTGCTGATATTCCCCAAATACGGAGGTCTTTGGATATGGTTTTCAAACGGGATAAGGCCAGTTCCATTTGAACACCTCGTTTGGTGCCTAATAGTTCGTGCCATTCATCAACCACGATTGCAGAACAGTCTTTAAAAATCTTATCGTAGCCCTTTGTAGCCAATAAAAGCTGAAGACTTTCAGGCGTTGTAATCAGTAGATCGGGCATCTGTTTTTTCTGTCCTGCCCGTTCTTTGGCCGTTGTATCACCGGTTCTTATGCCTACGGTCATCTGGGTTTCCAAATCTGCGGTGACCCGTTCTGCTGATTGCCTGATTTCTTGGGAAAGCGCCCGTAAAGGGGTAATCCAAATTGCTTTTAAGCCTTTTTTGTGTTTGGTCTTGTACTGCGGATTTTTCTTGATGTAGTTTAAGACAATAGGAAACCAGAGTGCATAAGTTTTACCACTGCCCGTAGGAGCGTTTAATAGTCCGTTTTTACCTTGTAGGAAAACTTTCCAAGTATCTTTTTGAAACTTGAAAGGCTTCCAGTTTTGTTGGTCGAACCAATTTTGTGCGACTTGATAAAGTTCTTCTCTGTTCATCGTTGAATTAAGGAATCATCGACTTTAAATCGTCTAAGGAATTGGCTTCATGAATACTTTTGTCTTTGCGCCATCTCAATATCCTTGGAAACCTAGTAGCCACACCGCTTTTGTGCCTCTTGGATAAGGCTATGCCCTCAAATGCAATTTCAAACACGTGATGAGGGGTAACCGAGCGAACGGGTCCAAACCGTTCCAAAGTGTTTTTCTTGATCCAAGCATCAACTTTTCTAAATTCTGCATCGGTCAATCCTGAATAGGCTTTGGCAAAAGTAACCAGTTCTTTTTCACCTTCGTCATTTTCGTTCCATAGAGCAAAGGTATAATCGGTAAACAGATTACTGCGTCTACCATGTCCTCGCATGGCATAGGTTAGGACGGCATCAATGGTCAACGGGTCTACTTTCCATTTCCACCAATCCCCTTTTTTTCTTCCCACTAAATAAGGGGAGTCCTTACGTTTAAGCATGAGTCCTTCGCTGAACATTTCCCGGGAGCGTTCCCTCTCCTTGGCGACTTCTTCCCACGAGCTAAAATGCATCGTTTCGGAAAGGTGAAACGGTATGTCTAAATTGTTCGTCTTTTGGTATAATTTTTCTAAAATGGCTCTGCGCTCAGCAAATGGTTTGTTTCTAATATCATTTCCCTCCCATTCCAGAATATCGTAGGCCTTTAGGATAACGGGTACCTTTTTAAGTAAGGCCTTAGAAACGGTCTTGCGTCCAATGCGTGTCTGCAAATCGTTGAAAGTGCCTATTTGTCCATCAATATAGGGTAGAATTTCCCCGTCTATCACCGTGCCATTGGGAATGGTTGTTTTAAATTGATTGAACTCAGGATATTTATCGGTCACCAATTCTTCACCACGGCTCCAAACAAACAGCTCGTCATTTCTAAGAATTACCTGCGAACGTATGCCATCCCATTTATGTTCTGCGGACCACAGGCTGACATCGCCCAAATCTTCCGGCTCATCCTCAATAGCATACGCAAGATAAAACGGGTAGGGTTTGGACAGATAATCGCTTTCGTTTTCTTCTAAAATAAGCTCTTGAAAGCTAATTACGTTAGGGTCCCAGTTACCCATAAGTTTATAGGCCAAAATATCTTCATCTATTTTAGTGGCCTTTGCCAATGCCCTAGTCATTAATTTCTGGCTTACACCAATGCGAAACCCTCCGGTAATCAATTTGGTGAAAACAAAACGCTCATAATAATCAAGTACTTTCCAGTTTTCAAAGAGGTAGGTTTTTTTATCATTGTCCGATTTCTTTTTTAATGCTATCATCTCCTCCAAAAATTGGGTCAATGTTTTTTCTGTGGATGTTTTGCTGGATGGAACAATGAGAGCGATGGTTTCGGCCAAATCGCCCACAATGTGATAGCTTTCCTCAAACAACCAAAGTGGAATGTTGGCCAGTTCGGAAGCCCATTCCCGCAATAGGGTGGTGTTTACGGGACGAGGTGGGCGACGATGCGATAAAATGGCAATCGTCCATACTTTGTCCTTGTCGCTCGCTGCCAAAAAATAACTCGTTAAGGCCTGGACCTTAACATTGGTCTTATTGGTGCTGTCCAAGGTTTTTATCAATGCGGCAAAACCGCGCATACCAAGTTCTTTCAATTCAAAAACGGTAGTATTATCAATTTCCGATATAGTTTGTTCTTGCTTCATGAGGTCTGGGTTTCAAGGGGTGTGGTCTCTTCTGGGGTAGCGCTGTCTTCCTCATCACCGTATTGGGTTTCTTCCGTACGGGCGTCATAACCCTTTTCGCGCAGGTATCTTGAAAAGATTTCGGTATACCCGTGGGTGCAAATGATTTTTTCCGCTCCCGTTGCCTCAATGCTGGATAAGAGTCCCTGCCAGTCGCAGTGGTCGCTCAGAACAAAACCTTTGTCAATGGCCCTTCTGCGGCGGGCTCCCCTAAAAGTCATCCAACCGCTTGCGGAAGCCGTTACGTAGGGAACCATTTTACGGATCCAAGTACTGCCGTGTGCACTGGGCGGGGCCAGAACAATATTTCCAAGAAGCTCCTCTTTTTTGGTTTCCTTGGTAATTAAGGTCGTTTCGGGAAAATCCACTAATGGGCGAAGCACTTGGGTCATGTTCTCAATGGCCCCATGGGTGTATATCTTGCCTATATCCGTGTCTAGATATTTGAGTAGTCTTTGTGCTTTTCCTAAGCTGTAACCAAATAGAATTGAGGTTTTTCTCCCGGCCTGGTTATCTGTCCACCACTGGTTGATATCTTCAAAAACCTCTTGCTGGGGAGTCCATTTAAAAGCGGGTAGGCCAAAGGTGCATTCCGTAATGAAGGTATCGCATTTAATGGGTATGTAGGGGGTGGAGATACCGTCGTTCTCGGTTTTGTAATCTCCTGTAAACACCCATACTTCGCCCTTATGTTCTACTCGAATTTGTGATGAACCAATAATATGGCCAGCAGGATGAAGGCTGAATTTTACATTATTGATGGTAAAGGATTCTCCCCATTCCCTACCGGAAACATTGATTTCCCCAAGACGGTGACTGATTATGGGTACATTTCTATGATGTGTAATATATTGTTTATGTCCCCACCTGCTATGGTCTGCATGACCGTGAGAGATTATGGCTTTATCTACAGGTTTCCACGGGTCTAGATAAACCTTGGCGGCACTGCAATAAATACCTTTATCGGTGAATTCAAGAAGCGGTTTTTTCATGTTCATTGAATGTTACGTAATATTCTGAAATGCCATCCGTATACATCAAGATGTGGTGTAATGCCAAAAGGCGGGTTCAAAATAATCATATGGGAGGAAGGGAATGACCTCTAAAAAAATTATATTTGCTGCCAATAAAATTAATACATATGGCAATCGCAGATTTATATACTAGTGGAGAGCACAGAAGAAACTTAGCACATTTTGCGGCTATTGCAACTTTGGCTAGTGTAGACGGAGAAATAAGCTCGGAAGAAAAAAGTATGTTGGACCGTTTTGCGGCAAAGTTCGATATAACCGAATCCGAGTATAAAGAGGTGATGAAAAAGGAGAATAAATATCCTATTGACCCACCACATACTTCAGAAAACAGATTGGAGCGTCTTTATGATCTTTTCCGTATTATCTTTTCTGACCATCACATAGATGATGAGGAAATGGTACTATTAAAAAAGTACGCTATCGGACTTGGTTTTTCAGGAGAGCAGGCCGATAAGGTAATTGAGAAGTCTGTTGCTATTTTTAGCGGAAGAATAGATTTTGATGATTATTTATACCTTTTGAAACACTAAGGTAAAGCATAAAAGAAGCCCGGAAAATAAATGGTTTCCGGGCTTTTTTGTTTTTAGGATGCTTTTGGGTATTTGGTGTAATCAATGGTATTTGTCTAGAAATTCTTGTAGTTTTTCTACCATTTTTCTACTTCCGCAGAAGAAAGGCACACGTTGGTGCAATTCTGTAGGAACAATATCTAAGATGCGGGTCTTGCCACCAGTTGCCAGTCCGTTGGCCTGTTCAGCTAAAAACGCCATAGGATTACATTCGTATAAAAGACGCAGTTTGCCCTCTTGGGTTACACTACTTTTAGGATACATGTAGATACCGCCTTTAATCATATTTCTATGAAAATCGGAGACCAAAGAGCCAATATACCTTGAGGTATAAGGTCTGTCTCCTTCTTCGGCCTGGCAATATTTAATATAATCTTTTACCCCTTGGTGAAAATGCACGTATTTACCTTCGTTTACGGAATAGATAGTTCCATTTTCAGGAAACTGCATGTTAGGGTGCGATAGATAGAAGGTGCCAATAGCGGGATTCAATGTAAATCCGTTTACGCCATCTCCCGTAGTATAAACAAGCATGGTTGAAGTTCCGTACACCACATATCCTGCAGCTACTTGCTTATTTCCGGGTTGTAGGAAATCCTCAATGGTAACGGGTGTACCTACAGGGGTAACTCTTCGGTAGATAGAAAATATAGTACCTACGGAAACATTTACGTCTACGTTAGACGATCCGTCCAAAGGGTCTATCAGTACTACATATTTGTTTTGGTTATCCTCGTCGTTACTGTTAATGGCTATAAAATCATCCTCTTCCTCAGAAGCTATTCCACAAACAATTTCCCTGTTAGCTAAGGTGTTTATGAATTTTTCATTGGCAAAGACATCTAACTTCTGTTGGTCTTCCCCTTGAATATTAGTCTCACCGGCTTTTCCAAGAATATCCACTAGACCGGCTTTGTTTACCTCGTGGTTAACCACCTTTGCCGCCAAACGAATGGCATTGATTAATTTTGAAAGCTCTCCAGATGAGTATTTAAACGAATCTTGATTTTCAATAATAAACTCTCCGAGCGTTTGGTTTTTTTTATGGTGCATGTTTAGGCTGTTTATTTGACCACAAATATCGGCTATTTTGTGAAACTATGTTCCATTGGTTTAGATTTGAATGTTTAAATTTATAACTTCGTGTTTTATTTATAACAATTATGAGCTATTCAATTCGTGAAGCCCAAGAGGGTGATATGCCGCAAGTACTGACATTAATTAAAGAACTAGCTGTTTTTGAAAAGGAATCCAATGCTGTTGAGGTAACCGTAGAGGATTTGAAAAACGATGGTTTTGGTGAAAAAAAACTTTTTCACTGTTTTGTTGGTGAGACCCAAGAAGGGATTGTGGGTATGGCTTTGGTCTATCCAAGATACTCTACTTGGAAAGGACCGGTAATTCACCTAGAAGACCTTATTGTTACGGAAAAGATGCGTGGTAGTGGCCTGGGAAGTGCCCTTTTAAAAGAAGTGGTCAATTATGGGAACGACTTGGGTGTACGAAGAATCTGTTGGGAAGTATTGGACTGGAACGAGCCGGCCATTGCTTTCTATGAAAAAAATGGGGCAAGGGTAATGCGCGACTGGGACGTGGTGCAATTAGACGAGAACGGCATTAAAACATTTTTGGAACTCCAATAAGGTCTATTGTAATGAACTACGATGGTAAAAGATTCCGCCCGGTGCAGAATTCCGATAACGGGGAAACTACACAAGAGACTATTTTTGAGTATCGCCAGACAGGCAACATTCTCACTTCTGAGTATGCAGGAGGTAAGATTGTAAAAGGCCATCTCATAGGTTTGGTAGATGAAAACGGAAATATAGACATGCGCTACCATCAAGTAAATACAGATGGAGCATTAATGACAGGCACATGCTTGTCTAAGCCAGAAATAAACAAAGAAGGAAAAATAAAGCTACATGAAAGTTGGCAGTGGACCTCTGGAGATGGTTCCCGAGGTACATCTATTTTAGAGGAGCTTTAATCTTTTTAGTATAAAAAATTTAAGATAAATAGTAAAACATATGCGAGTATTTAAGTTTGGCGGTGCATCGGTAAAAGATGCTGATGGAGTAAAAAACGTGGTGAATGTACTAAGGCAAACAGGCCATGAGAATACTATGGTTGTTGTATCCGCCATGGGCAAAACTACCAATGCTATGGAAGCAACGGTAAATGCCTATTTTAATGATAAGTCCGCTTTAACGGCTGCTTTTCAAGAAACAATAGCATATCATGATGCTATTCTTAGAGACCTTTTTTCAAACAATGGCCATGAGGTATTTGCTTTGGTCAAAGGTTTGTTTGATGAGGTACAAGGCTTTTTGGCTTGGAACAAATCGCCCAATTATAATTTTGTGTACGACCAAGTCGTGGGTTATGGCGAATTAATTTCAACAACTATCCTCAATGCCTATTTGAATGATGTAGGGATAAAAAGCAACTGGGTGGATATTCGAGATTTTATAAAAACCAATGACAGTTATCGTGATGTTTCCGTAAACTGGGAGAAGACCCAAGACCGCATTTCCAAAGGTATAGATAAATCCAAATTGAACATTACCCAAGGTTTTTTAGGTAGTGATGACAATAACTTTACAACTACTTTGGGTAGGGAAGGTTCGGATTATACCGCGGCTATATTGGCCTATTGCTTAAATGCGGATTCGGTTACTATTTGGAAAGATGTACCCGGTGTACTTAATGCCGATCCAAGGTATTTTTCCGAAACCCAACTGTTGAACAACATATCTTATCGTGAGGCCATTGAGCTTGCGTTCTACGGAGCATCCGTAATACACCCAAAAACGTTACAGCCTCTGCAGCAAAAAGAGATTCCACTTCACGTAAAATCATTTCTAAATCCAAAAGATTCAGGTACCACTGTAGGTAAAGGAGTTGGCATAGAGCCAAAAGTGCCTTGTTTTATCGTGAAGAAAAATCAAGTTCTTATGAAGCTTTCCTCATTGGATTTTTCGTTCATTGTAGAAGATAGTATAAGTGAACTTTTTAAGTTGTTCCATGACCACAAGATGAAGGTAGACCTGATACAGAATTCCGCAATTAGTTTTTCGGTTTGTGTCGATAATCGTTTTGGACGTTTAGAGGATCTTTTAAACTTACTTAAAAGCAGGTTCAAGGTCGTGCACCATGAAGGCGTATCTCTCTATACCATAAGGCATTTTGATGAAAAGGCTATTGAGTCTTTGCAAAACGGACACGAAGTTCTTTTAGAGCAAAGGGGTAAGGAGACACTACAGTTGGTGGTAAAGTAATATTGATCGTGTAAGTCTAAATTTGTTAAAAAGGGAGTCTCCTCTAGTGTTTTTCCTATCTTAGCGGTCACCTAATTGATAAAAGAACTATGGGTTTAGTGACCGCAAAAGAAGTGGCCAAAGCTACCAAACTTGATAAATACGGGGTTTTTGGTACGTTTTCGGCTTGGATACTGCTTAAGGTCACGATGATTTCTAACATGAACAGGAGGTATGATAAGATGAGCCATCTAGAGGGCTCGGAATTCTTGGATGCCGTTCTTGAAGAGTATGAAATTGATTATGAAATACCCGAGGAAGACTTAAAACGTTTGCCAAAAGAAGGGCCTTTCATTACGGTAAGCAACCACCCTTTAGGAGGGATAGATGGTATAGTCTTATTAAAGTTGATGCTGGGCCATAGGTCAGATTATAAGGTAATGGCCAACTTCTTGTTACAGCGTTTTAAACCCTTGGCACAGTACATTTTTCCGGTAAATCCGTTTGAAGACCGTAAAGAGGCCAAGAGCAGTATTTCGGGATTTAAGAAGGCCATGTTGCATCTAAGGCAAGGTCACCCCGTTGGGATATTTCCTGCAGGAGAGGTATCTACTCGCAAAGAGGGTAAAATAGCGGTAGATAAACCTTGGGAAGAAACGGCTATTAAACTTATTAGAAAAGCAGAGGTACCTGTTGTTCCCATTTATTTTCACGCCAAGAATAGTAAATTGTTTTATCGCCTGGCAAAGATTGGTGGGGTGTTCCGTACCGCAAAGTTGCCTTCTGAAGTATTTTCGCAAAGAAACAGACCTATTAAAGTACGTATTGGTCAGCCTATTTCCGTGGCAACTCAGAAAGAACAGGAAACGTTGGAAGAGTATTCCGAGTTATTGCGGAGAAAAACATACATATTGGCCAATGCTTATGAAAAGGAGAGGTTAATAGATCAAATACCCACATCTCTAAAGTTACCCAAACAGCCTAGAAAAATAGCCCAGCCCGTTAGAGGAGAGGTTATAGAGGCCGAGATCGAAAAGCTTGTTGAGAATGATAGGCGAATGGTGCAAAGCAAGAACTATGAGGTGTTTTTGGCACCTGCGGATGAAATTCCGTTTACGCTTCAAGAAATTGGTCGTCAAAGAGAGATTACTTTTCGTGAAATTGGCGAGGGCACCAACAATTCTATAGATATTGATGAGTTTGATGCGTACTATCACCATATGTTTTTGTGGGATAACGAGGCAAAGGTAATTGCCGGAGCCTACCGTATGGGGCTTGGTTCTGAAATCTTTGCCAAGTATGGCATAGATGGGTTTTATCTTCAAGATTTATTTCGGTTTGAGCCTGAACTTTTTGGTATGATGAGCAAGTCCATAGAAATGGGAAGGGCCTATATCGTAAAGGAATATCAATTAAAACCTATGCCGTTGTTCTTGCTCTGGAAGGGTATTGTACATACTACGCTGCGTCATCCGGAACATAAATATTTAATTGGTGGAGTGAGTATCAGTAACCAATTTTCCAACTTTTCTAAATCGTTAATGATCGAGTTTATGAAGAGTAACTATTGGGATCCCTATGTAGCCCAGTATGTACGACCTAAAAAAGAATTTAAGGTAAAGTTGAAGGATGCCGATAAGGAGTTTGTTTTTGATGAGACCCAAGCTGATTTAAATAAGTTTGATAAATTGATCGATGAGGTAGAACCAGGAAATCTTAGGTTGCCCGTTCTCATTAAAAAATACATCAAGCAAAATGCGAAAGTAGTTGCATTTAATGTAGATCCATTGTTTAACAACGCTATAGATGGGTTAATGTACATTAAGATCGCAGATTTGCCCGAGAGTACGGTAAAACCTGTAATGGAAGAGTTTCAGGCGGAACTGGAGCGTAAGTTTATGGAGGCGCAACAAAACATTTAGGGGGCTGTTTTAAATTAATCTACGCCCACTACAGTACTTCTTCTTTCAAACAATAGGTTGTCTTTCCAGAGACCGTCTCTTTTACCAATACTTTCACGTTTTCCTATATACCTAAAGCCCATTTTTTCATGAAGTCTGATGCTTCCCTTGTTTTCGGGAAATATCCCGGATTGCAGTGTCCATAGCCCGTTCTCTTCGCTTTGCATGATTAGGGCTTGCATAAGTTTTGAACCTATGCCTTTTCCCCGTGCCTCTTCAGAGATGTAAATGCTGACTTCGCCAACACCTCCATAAACACAGCGGCTAGATACCGGCGAAAGTGCCGCCCAACCCAAACACTTTTCTTTTTCAACAGCTACTATTCTACAATGGTTAAGGTGCGCTTTATCCCATGCTTCGTATGTGGGAGTTTGTTGTTCAAACGTGGCGTATCCGGTTGCCATGCCATCAACGTAAATTTTAGAAACGGAAGGCCAATCTTCGGGGAGCATGGCCCTTAACTGAATTTCTACCATAAAAAAGTTGAAAATTATAGACTTTTAAACCAATCTTGAAAATACTCACCTACCACAACTGTGGGGTCCATTTTATTACTGGCCGCATTTATAAGGCTCATAACGATTAATACCAGTCCGATCACAGCGGCAAAACAACCTACAATGGGGATAATACTTAGAACAATGGTCAGCAGCCAAATGCCAAGGGTCTGTCTAATGTAGAAACTTCCAAATTCTGTTCTGTTCTGCGAGTTCATTATGAGTGCCACAATCCACCCTATTACTGTAATATGTGCCACAATGGCCACAATTTTGCCGTTATCGGGACTGTTAGGGTCAAAGGTCTTCTTTACTTCTTCTTGAAATTCGTTTGCGGCTTTTTTGGCATCTTCTGCAAAGTCTTATCCAAATTCTTTTTTTTCGTCGGACATCGTGTTGGTTGTTTTGGTTATTCTGTTCTTAAATGTAAGTCGTTTTTTCGATTATAAAAAAGCCTTGTCAATAGGCTCCCACAATTCTAGTTTGTTGCCTTCGGGGTCTAAGATCCACCCGAACTTACCGTATTCGTATTCCTCTATTTCGCCCACTACGGTAACCCCTTCCTCTTTTAAAACCTCAAGCAACTCAACCAAATTTTCAACCCTAAAATTCATCATGAACTGTTTCTTGCTAGGTTCAAAATAGTTGGTATTCTCGTTCATAGGGCTCCATTGGGTAGAACAGTCGTTTCCCTCTTTATCTTTCCACCAAAACGTACAACCATATTGGTCCGTATTAAGTCCTAAATGTTCTTTATACCATGTCTTTATCCCGTCAGGGTCTTTTGTTTTGAAAAAGAAGCCTCCTAAACCTGTAACTCTGTTTTTCATATGAATCCGTTCTAAATTTATGAAATGATTGCTAATGGTAGATGGTAGTCAATATAGTTACTTTTTGGTTCTTGTATTTTTTTCATACAATGCGATCCAATCATCTACGCTCATTTTTGTACTGAGTTCAGCAATGAGTTCATAAGGTATGTCTGTCATAGATTTAAACCGAATACAGCTTTTGCCCATGTCCAGTTTGCGTTTGCAATGTTTTGGATACTCCGCTACAAACCAATCATAGAGTTCTGGATTAGCATAAATTCCCGAATGGTATAATGCTACAAAATTCTTTTGAGAAGCTAAGTTTATAAAGGGAAGTGGAAGTTTGGGATTGCAATGGTAACCGTCAGGATAAAGGGAGTATGGTACTACGTAGCCAAGCATTCCGTAGCTTATTTGTTCCTCAAATCCAGTAGGAAGATGGTCCAAAATTGTTTTTCTCAATTTGGATATGACTTCTTGGCGTTCGGCAGGAAGCTGTGCAATATAAGCCTCAGGTGAATCTGCTTTATAATTCATGATCAAACGTGTTGGTCTATTAAAATAGGATTTCCGTCCGGGTCTTTTAGCATACAGGAAGCCGGTCCGGAGGAACTTTCATCTGCCTCAACATCTAATTGTAAACCTTGGGCCTTAAACTTTGCTTGAAGTTCCCGAACATCGGTAAAGGAATCCAAGGGTTCTGCGTTGGAATTCCAGCCGGGATTAAAAGTAAGGATGTTTTTATCGATCATGCCTTGAAATAGACCAATAGTGGCATCACCATTTTTCAGGATTAGCCAATTTTGAGCAATATCTCCGGCAAAAACAGAGAAGCCCAAAGTTTCATAGAATTGCTTTGAAACCTGAATGTCCTTGACATTCAGGCTTACCGAAAAGTTACCTAATTGCATTGCTTTTTTATTTTGGATGAACAAACTATACGCTCCATAATCCGATTGGGGGAACGTACATGCAATTTGGATTATGGTCTTCTAAGTTAGCAAAATTTTGCTTTTACCTTATCTACTACGGTCTGTGCCAGTTTTTCTAGACTTTCTACGGTCCATCCGGCTACATGGGGTGTGAGCAATACGTTTTCTGCCTGAATAAGATATTGAAACGCTTCTGGTATCTGACTAAGGTCTGCTGTGCCATTGGCGTGGGTCGTGAACATATTTTCAAAAGAGGCCTTTTCGTACTCCAATACATCTAGACCCGCACCCAAAACTTTACCTGATTTAAGGCCTGAAACCAAATCTTCGCTAACCACAGCTTTACCTCTTGCCGTATTCATTAACCAAAACGGTTTGTGGAATTTTCCTATAAACTCAGTATTGATCATGCCAATGGTAAGTTCCGTTTGGGGTACATGTAGGCTTAATACGTCTGTACGTTGGTGCAGTTCCATAATACCAACTTGGCGGGCATTTTCATCGCCTACACCACCTTGTATGTCATAACAAATAACTTCTACATCAAAACCGCGCAGTTTTTTTGCGAATGCCTTGCCCATGTTGCCATACCCAATAATACCAACAGTTCTGCCATCTAGTTCTATGCCACGGTTGCCTTCGCGGTCCCATTTTCCGGAGCGAACTTCTTTGTCTGCTTTTTGTAGTTTGTTGAAAAGAGACAGAAGCATTCCCAGCGTATGTTCCCCTACAGCATTTCTGTTACCTTCAGGCGCCGCTGCCAAGAATATACCATTGGCTTCGGCATGGCGTACATCAATGTTTTCCAGTCCCGCACCCAGTCTTCCTATAAATTGAAGTTTGGACGCTTTGTTCAGAAATTCACTGTCAATACTAAATCTACTGCGAATGATGAGTCCGTCATATTCATGAATTTTAGCTTCAATTTCTGCTTTAGAAGAAGTGTAGTCTTCATCGTTCTGAAAACCTAGTTCATTAAACTGTTCTATTAAGAGCGGATGGTTGACATCCACATGTAAAATCTTCATTTTTCCTTCCATAGTGTTCTGGCGTTTTGTGTCTTTTCAAATTAATCATACAAACCCTATTGTTTCCATATGGAACGGCTCATATATTGAAAAGGATGTTTGGTCTACCTGAGGCGGTATTTTTTTTTCAGATGGATAATAATTAAATGGTCTTCTCCACTGAATAGCGAACAAAGGTAATGAAATACATGCTTTGGTCTAGATGCCCAACACCAATTTTGCAATGGAGAAATAAATGAGGATACCAAAAATGTCATTACTGGTCGTAATAAACGGTCCTGTGGCAATGGCAGGGTCAATGCCTCTTTTATGCAAAAACAATGGGATGAAGGTGCCAATGAAGCCCGCCACTAGGATAACGGCAATTAAAGAGAGGCAAATGGATAGAGAGGTGAGGAAATCACCCTTCCATAACCAGGTAAAAAGTAATAAAATGGTAGCAAGGATAGTACCGTTCAGGAGTGCTAAAAGCAACTCTTTTATAAGGCGATTCCCAACGCTGCCCTTTAAATCATCATTAGCCAGACCTTGTACAACTATGGCGCTGGATTGTACCCCAACATTACCGGCCATTGCCGCAATTAACGGGGTAAAAAAGAACAATACGGCATGTTTGCTGATCATTTCTTCAAAACCGCCCATGATACCCGCTGCGCCAATACCGCCCACTAGGCCTAAAAATAGCCAAGGTAGTCGTGCTCGGGTAAGGTCCCAAATGCTATCATCTGCCTCTACGTCTTGAGATATACCGGCAGCCATTTGGTAATCCTTCTCGGCCTCTTCACGAATAACGTCTACAATATCATCAATAGTAATACGGCCTACCAATCTTCCTATTTCGTCAACTACGGGAATGGCTTCCAAGTCATATTTTGACATGATTTTTGCTACTTCCTCAGGTTTTTCGTTAACGTTTACCGAATCAACTTTTGGAATATACACTTCACTAATGTGCGTGCGTGTAGAGGTAGTAAGTAAATCTTTTAAAGATAGGCGTCCTTTTAGTTTGTCCGTATCGTCTACTACGTAAATGGAGTGGACACGGGTAACGTTCTCGGCCTGGGCGCGCATTTCTTTTACACATTTGAGTACGTCCCAGCTCTCGCGTACTTTTACAAGCTCTTTGGCCATAAGTCCGCCGGCAGAGTTTTCATCATAACGTAAAAGGTCTACAATATCCTTGGCGTGTTCCCGGTCTTCCAATTCGGAAATAACTTCTTGGATAATCTCATTGGGAAGTTCTCCAATAATATCCGCGGCATCATCCGTATCCAACTCATCCAGCTCTTCTGCAATTTCTTTTGCGGAAAGATTGTTCAAGATGGACTCCCGTACGTCTTCGTCCAATTCTGTTAGGACATCTGAAGTTTTATCGCTCTCAAGAAGTTTAATCAGATAGGTGGCTTCATCTTCGTTTAACTCATTGATGATTTCGGCAATATCGGCATAATGTATTTCCTCCATCAGGTTTACCAAGCTGGTATCTCCTCGGGATTCAATTAGCTGCTCGATTTCAGCTAGAAGTTCATCTGTGAGTTTAAATGGCGTCATCCTATCTTATCATATAAAGCATTTATGAAGAAACTGCGGCAAAGCTAAAGAAAAAGGCTTAAAGCACTGTGCTCTTTACGATTTCTTAGCACGCTTTATAGATAAAAATCACCCTATAAATTTGTCAAGATTATAATTATAGGAAAATAAAGTATATACAGACCAAAAATACCTAGTCTAGATCCAAGGCTATTTTTTTTGTAAGTGCAACAAAATCCGTCACGCTAAGTTGCTCGGGACGTTGGTCAAAAATAATATCTCCCCTAAGTTCCGGTGAGAGGTTAAATACTTTTAAACTGTTCCTTATGGTTTTTCTACGTTGGTTGAATGCGGCCTTAACCACTTTAAAGAATAATTTTTCATCACAATCTAACGTGAAATTCTTTTTACGGACCAAACGGAGCACCCCGGACTGTACTTTTGGTGGAGGGTCAAAAACTTGGGGCGAAACCGTGAACAAATATTCGGCATCATAATAGGCCTGCACCAGTACGGATAGAATACCATAGGTTTTGTTGCCTTCTCCTTCGCAAATACGTTTGGCAACTTCCTTTTGAAACATACCGGAAAATTCAGGCACCTGTGCTTTCATTTCCAGCATTTTAAAAACAATTTGTGTAGATATGTTATAGGGGAAGTTTCCGGTTATGGCAAATTGTTCCTCACCAAAAATCTCGGTAAGGTCATACTTTAGAAAATCGGCTTCAATTACCTGGAGCGTACTTTTTCCTGCCATTGCCTTGGGGTGTTCCAAGGGGAAACTATGATTGAGATAGACAATAGAATCGGCATCCAGATCCATTGCTACTAGATTTATGTCTTGCAGCAACAGGTATTTGGTTAGTACACCCGTTCCAGGCCCTATTTCAACTACATTCCTATACCCGTCCAAAGAAAGGGTATCCGCAATTTTTTGGGCTATTTCTTCATCTTTTAGAAAGTGTTGCCCTAAGTGCTTTTTAGCTTTGACTGGACTGTCTTCTTTCCATGATTTTGTATGTGTCTGTTCGTACTGCTTTTTCTTTTTCTTGCCCATATTTTCTTCTCAAGCCTTTACATAAACCCAAGCTATTTTGCCCGATTTTAAGCCGACTTCAATTTTTTTGTATGCCTCTCCCTCATAGAGGTCGGCCATTGTTAACTCGCTTTGCTTAAGCTCATAAACAATGCCCTCAATTTGGTCTTCCCTGCTGTTCGTTTTTTCGGCAACGAGGTATCTGCCCATTATTTTGTCAGGGGAAATTCTAAACGCTTCTAAAACATCCTGCTCTCCTTTTAAGGTACGGCCAAAAACCTGTTCCTGTACGTTCAGGTCTTGAAGTGTACCGTAAGTAAAAAGGTATTGCATGGTACTAATGTTCGCTTACCACCTCCATTTCGGTTCTGAACGAAACGAATTTATTTGGAAATTTTTTGTGTGCATCTTCGCGCAATCTGGGAGCGTCCTCAGAATAATAGCTTTCCAGTACTTCTCTGCTCAGCGTTGTAAACTGAACCGAATAACTAACCCCGCCCATATCCTCTTCTATCAGAATTTTGCTCATTTTGGCGTTCAGGAACTTGCCTGTAGCCAATACGTCCGGAATATGGACTTCACGCATCCATATCAGCCATTCGTCATGAACTGATTCTTCTATATTTGTTGTTACATTGTATATGTACATAGTGTTGGTTTTTATTTTAATTTACAGCATCGCCCCGCAACATTCTAAAATTCTTTCTCGCCTGTGGAAAATAATAACTGTCTTGATAGTTATAAATAATTTTCTCGTAATGCGACTTAGCTTTTTCAGGTTGATTTAGTTTATTTCTATAGAGTTCTGCCAGTGCAAAATGAGCGTCGTCCGCTAGAATACCATTGGCGTAGAATTCAGTTATTTTTTGGTAGTTGTATTCGGCAGCTTCGTAGGCTTTGGTGCTTTCTAAAAGTTCACCTTGTTTTAGAAGGGCCTCGTCCTCAATTTTTTCGCCTTTATGGTTTTCAAGAATGTCATTAAGTTCCGTAATGGCCTCTTTGGTTTTATTCTGGTAGGCCAAAAGGTCTGCCCGGGCATATTTTTTAAGAGCAGTTTGGGTTGAATCTTCCAGTGAGTTATCCGAAATTAATAAACTCAGCTGCATGGCATCATTGGCTATAAGCTGCGATGTTGAGCTTCTGAGCACTTTTAACTGGGTGAGGGCCCAATCAAAATCGCCTTTGTAAAAACTGGTCTGGGCCACTTTAAACCGTGCATTTTGCCCCAGCACATCATTTTTTAGATTTTGCTGTATTTGTGAAAAATAGATGAGCGCCTCATTAAATTTTTTATCATATACCAAAATATCTCCCAATGCCAGTTTTACGAAAGCTTTTCCACGGGCGTTTAACGGAAGCTCTAAACTTTGTTTTAGAATTTTGATAGCTTGCTCTGGAGTTTCTTGTTTAAAGGTCAAAAAGTTGGCGTAGGCAACCTGTAATTGTAAAGTCTGGGCCTTGTAACCATGAATATTTATCAGATTGTTAAATTGCTTTTCTACCGCTTCTAAACTTTTTTTTGTGGGCTCTAAAAGTTGAATGTCTATAAGGTTCAGTTGTGCATTAAGTTTAGTGACCTCGTCTGCACTGTTATCCGCAATGTATTGAAAGATTTCTTGAGCGGTGTCGGTTTCGGAGTCCTCAAGAGCTAAATTCCCAAGGGCATTAAGGCGTTGCATATTAGAACCTTCTAAGCGTTTGTAAATAGCCTTTTCCTGACGAAAGGCGCTACTATACTGCTTTTGTTGTACAAATAGCCAGCTCAAAAGCTCGTTCCAAAGAATATCCGGATTCTTTTGCGCATTCTGCAATAGCGTTTTTTTAAGGATAAGGTTGTTCTCGTTTTCAGCATCCGCAGTTATAAAATCATCAATATTACGAAGCACGTTAGATTTTGATGTTTTGCCCTCGCTAATGAGGTTTAAGTAGGATACGTACATTTTCTCAATATTGCCCTGTTCTCCGTAAATACGGGCCATTTGGTAATTGTAATCCAGCTGGGGGTTGAGTTCCATAGCCCTGGTGTAGGCCTTAAGGGCTTCGTCTAACAAAGCGTATTTCTGAAAGCGGTAGCCAATACCATATCCATAATTAGGATTTTCATCTATTTTAGCGATTGCTTTCTCGTAGTATGCCTTGGCCTTTTCCGGTTGGTTCTGTAATCTGTAATTATACCCCATTTCAATAAATAGTGTAGGGTATGCCCGGGCATTTTTTAATTTTTCCAGCAAAAAGTTTTCGGCATCCGTATAACGTTCCAATTGTTGGTAGGTGGCTATAAGAGCTTCTGTATAATCTGTTCTACTAGGATTTTTATCCGTTAGTTTTTTATAGTACACCACGGCCTTTTCATAATCACCATCATTAAAATACTGTTTGGCCAAGAAATCATCTTGGGCCACAGTAGAGAAGGTAATAAGAAGAATGGCGATAGTATGGAGAGCCTTCATATATGAAATTTAACAAATTTAAGGCAGCTTGGGAAAAGAATCTGTTAAGGGGACTATAATTTGGGAGTAAATAGGCTTTAAATCGTATTTGTTTCAATTTATACAAGATTGCAGACTGTTCGTACAATACCATATCTGACCTTTATTATTGTGTAATACATTTATAATCAAATTGTTATTTGTTTCATTTAAATACATATAGAGTTATGGCAACATTTGTAAAAAATTGTGATCGTTACGCGGCGTTCCTTTATCCCAATGGAGAGAATTCCGGTAGGATTAATTTGTATTGTGCGGACGGATATAGATTATATCTGATTTTTAGAGAGGGAAATCTTTCCGGGAATACGTATAACGAGAATATAAAAACTGGTGTAGGGTATCAACCTATAGATAGATACAGTGATTATTTAGATTTGGTTAGAAACGAAAAACCAATTAGAGTTACTTTCAATACTACCAATAAGAATTATGTGGTATATGCTTCGGGAGAAGAAGTAGGAGAAGGAGAGTTGTAAATTGTGTTAGGTGAAAATCGGCCAGAACGGATAACTGTTCTGGCCGATTTTATTTTCTTGGACTTAAAATTAATCTATACGGTCAAATCCACAATAAGGTACCAATACCTCGGGTATTTGAATACCATCAGCAGTTTGATAATTTTCCAAAATCCCAGCTAAAACACGCGGTAAGGCCAAAGAGCTTCCGTTTAATGTATGGGCAAACTGGCTTTTTCCGTTTTCGTCTTTGTACCGTAGTTTTAGTCGGTTGGCCTGGTAGGCTTCAAAATTGGAAACAGAGCTAATTTCTAACCAACGGTCCTGCGCCGTGGAAAACACCTCAAAATCAAAAGTAAGGGCTGCCGTAAAACCTAGGTCACCGCCGCAAAGTCTTAGAATGCGGTATGGTAATTTTAGTTCTCTAAGGATATTTTTTACATGTTCTACCATGTTATCCAAAGCTTGGTACGAATTGGCGGGGTTTTCCACCCGAACAAT
The DNA here is from genome assembly GCF_018860715.1 of Zobellia sp. B3R18. Classification (NCBI taxonomy): domain Bacteria; kingdom Pseudomonadati; phylum Bacteroidota; class Flavobacteriia; order Flavobacteriales; family Flavobacteriaceae; genus Zobellia; species Zobellia sp. B3R18. The sequence continues at coordinate 1,565,484 of NZ_JAHKQG010000011.1, forward strand.
TTCCACTTTATCAAACTGGTGAAGACGGTTAAGGCCACGAACATGTGCGCCGTAGCTTCCTGCCTCTCTCCTAAAACAAGGTGTGTAAGCCGTATAGCGGATAGGGAAATCGCTTTCGGCAACTATCTCGTCACGAAAAAGATTGGTAACCGGTACTTCGGCAGTTGGAATAAGGTAAAGGTCATCTTCTCCTACATGGTACATTTGCCCTTCTTTGTCAGGTAATTGCCCAGTTCCAAAACCGGATGCTTCGTTAACCAAGTGCGGTACTTGCATTTCGGTGTAACCTGCTTCTGTATTTTTATCTAAAAAATAAGAGATTAGGGCACGTTGCAATCTGGCACCTTTTCCTTTGTATACGGGAAAACCGGCACCTGTAATTTTTACGCCCAATTCAAAATCTATGATATCATATTTCTTTGCCAATTCCCAATGGGGTAGAGCATCGGTATTTAAAGTAGGTATGTCTCCTTCTTTAAAAATCTCTTCGTTGTCCTCATCTGAATTACCTGCAGGAACTGATTCATGGGGAACGTTAGGTATTTTATAAAGAACGCTCTGTAAATTTTCGGAAATAGTATTAAGCTCTTCGCCCAATCTTTTGGAATCTTCCTTTAAGGTCACTGTTTTCTCTTTGAGAACGTTGGCTTCTTGGGCTTTTCCAGTCTTAAAGAGCATGCCTATTTCTTTGGAAAGTTTGTTGCTTTCCGCTAGGGTGTTGTCCAAGGAAGTTTGTGTTGCACGTCTTTTTTCATCCAACTCCAACACTTCATTAATCAATGGTGCGGCATCTATATTGCGCTTTTTTAATGCGTTTATGATGTCGTCTTTTTTGTCTCTAACGACCTGTAGCTGTAACATTGCTCTTAAATTTAGTCTGCAAATTTAAACTAATGATTAAAAACCAATACATTTACGGCCGTTATAATCTTATTATTTTATGGTTTTTGAACATTTTGCACTGAACATTACGGATATACACAAAAGAGTAGACTGGTTTGTGACGCATTTAGGGTTAACTGTTGTTGTTGGACAGGAAAAGCCTCCTTTTATGACCTTTTTGGCCGATTCTACTGGGAGGGTGATGCTAGAGTTGTACCAAAAGCCGGAAGAACCGCTAAGTAACTTTGAGGAGCGCCACCCCGCAACATTTCATGTGGCTTTTGTTTCTGATGATGCCGAAGCAGATAAACAAAGACTTGTTGCTGAAGGAGCTACTCTTGTTGAGGAAGTTAAGCGTGAAGATCTACATCTTGTAATGCTACGTGACCCATGGGGCATGCCGTTACAACTTTGCAAGCGGGCTAAAAAATTCTAAGGTTTTTTTTCGTAGGTAGGTGATGGAAAAATCCATTCATTATGCCAAAAGTAGTTCCACTTGGTGTTGGCTAAATCTACTTTAGGGTCTATAAACGGGCGGTAAGGTTTTCCGTTTACGCTAACTTTAGAGTTTTGTGCGTACACCTCTATATGTTCTCCTTTTTTGGCATATTCCTTTTTTAACCTTTGGGCAAACTGCCATATAAAATCTGGGTAGCCCGCAATTCTCTTCTGTTGCTTTTTGGAGAGGTAATCTTTTGTTTTGATTACGGTCTGTTCCTCGGTTTTTGGATTGACTACCAAGAATTTTACTGTTCCTGTGCGGCTTCGGAGCATCATGCGCCAACTTAATCTGTGCCCTTCCTCTGTCCATAAAACATCGTCTTTTATAAAATGATGTCTTACGGGGAGCGTAATTTGTATTAGAAAATAAATGCCTCCTATAACAAGTAGTGGTTTTCTGTAGGATGGCACTTCTACCTTTTGAAGGAGGTAAGGTTTTTTCTTCTTAAAAAAGATATTCCGTATAGTCTCGGGTTCAAAAAAGAACACGGTAAAGGCCAACGATAAATACGGGAAAATACCAATCTGAAAAACAATGGAATTGAACAGGTGAAAAAACACAGAAGCGAAAAAGGCAATTTTTCGAGTGGGCTTCCAAAGTAGTGCGGGAACAATCAGTAAATCGAATAAAATACCCGAGACCCCAATAATTTTATGAATGAACGGTTCTTGCAACAGGCCTCCAATAATAGGGTAGCTGGCTTTGTTGAGCATTAGAATGCGAACAATTCCAAAATCTAACCAATCGCCATATAGTTTGGCAATAGAAGCGTAGGTGTAGACAATAAGTAGCTGAAAAATCACAATCCACTTTACATAAGCGAACATACTGTCGCTTTTTAAGTTTGGGTTTCGCTTTACATCCAATGAGTGACTTTGGTGTGCCGGTAGAAAACACATGATGAGCGAAATAAGTACCAGAAGATAGTAATGATTGTTGTACGATGTCTTTTGCATCAGGTAAACGCCCGCCCACATAAGGGTAAAGGAAATAATGGCAAGCCGGTATTTGTAGCCTAGGGCAATAAGTACGCCCAGTGTACCCATAACAAAGAAATAGTAGTACATGCCAAACCCCGGTAAAGGTTGGAGCCAATCAAAACCAATGAAATTAAAGGTAAACTTTGGTTCTATTAACGTTCTTCTGATCCAACCCGTTAAAATGGCGCCGTAACATTCTAGGGAAACAAGTATTCCGAAAAAAATACGGAATATAATCAGTTGTGAGTTATCGATTTTCGAAAAGAGAAAACGATTCAGCATTTATTCTAAGATTAGGGAGAGCGAGGTTTGTTTGTCCTTTTCCAGTTGAGTCTTTAGGGCTTCTACAGATTCAAACTTGTGCTCGTCGCGTATGCGGTGTAGAATGTCTATCTGTAGTTTTTGACCGTAAAGATCTTGGTCAAAATCAAAAAAGTTAATCTCAATAGTTTTCTCTTTGCCAGCAACGGTAGGGTTGTAACCAATGTTCATCATCCCGTAAACGGTTTTATTCAAAAGCTGACTTTTAACCACGTAGACCCCATTTTTGGGTATCAATTTATACGATTCCGCAATATGGAGGTTGGCGGTAGGGAAACCAAGTTGTCTGCCAAGGCCTTTTCCTTTTTGTATCGTGCCCGTGAGCATGTAGTTGTAGCTTAAGTAGCTGTTTGCCGTGGTAATATCGCCTTCTTGGAGCGCTTTACGTATTTTGGTTGAACTTACGGATACTTCATCTATTTCTTGTGCCGATATTTCTTCCACCTCAAAATTAAAGGTGCTGCCAAAAGCTTTAAGGTCGGTAATATTGGCATTTCGGTTTCTGCCGAAGCGATGGTCGTAACCAATAATAATTTTTTTGATCTGCAGCTGGTTCACCAAGTTGTCCCGAACGAATTCAGTGGCGGAGAGACGGGAAAATTCTTGCGTAAAAGGATGAATGATCAATTGGTCCAATCCTAGCTCCTCTAATATTTTGGTTTTTTCTTCAATGGTATTGAGCAATTTTATGTTTGCATCCTTTTGCAAAACCATCCGCGGATGCGGGAAAAAGGTCAATACGGTAGATTTAAGGTTTAGTGCAGCGGCATTATTTATCAAACGCTCCAGTATTTTTCTGTGACCAATATGAACACCGTCAAAAGTGCCTATGGTAATGGCAGTCGAATGCCGTTTATCGTTTTTGAAAATGCTTTGGACTGTTACCACCTGTTAAAAATAATAAAAAGACTTATATTTGATTTTGTTCTAAACCCCCTTGATGGTTACAAAATTACGTCTTGTTTTCTCAATTACCATAGCATTTCTTTCCTTTTCCGCCTCGGCACAGAGCGAATATTGGGAAAGCTCTTCGATGAAAAAATCTTCCTACAAGAGATTTTCGCAGGGGTTGAACATGCAGAACGCAAAAGTTTTTTCCTTACAAGAGAAACTTTTTAAGCAGGATTTGCAGCGCTCTACAACATCAAAGAGCGTTTCAAAAATTGTTCATTTTCCAAATTCTAACGGAGAAATGGTAGCGTATAGTGTTCGTGAAACGCCCGTTTTGTCCGAAGAACTTTCAAAAAAATACCCAGAAATAAAATCATTTTCCGGTTATGATGTAAATAATAGGGAAAACCGTATACGGTTCAGTATTTCTCAAAAGGAAGTGCAGGCCATGATTATTTCTTCGGAAAAAAGAGAGAACAGTTTTATTGAGAAGGTAGAGGGAGATACCTATATGGTGTATTCCGGGAGTGCTAAAAGTACAGGTGATGAAGATTTTGCTTGTAGTACCCAAGAAAAGGTTTTGTCCGCCGGTGCCAGCTTAACGGCCAAACCTCTGGATGACCGTGTACTTAGAAAATACAGGTTGGCCGTTTCGGCAACTGCGGAATATACGGAATATCATGGTGGTACAGTGGTTGATGCACTAGCAGGTATCAATGCCACTATAACAAGGGTAAATGAGGTTTTTGAAACGGATTTAGCAGTGCGTTTGGAGCTTGTAGCAGAAACGGACAAGATAATTTATACCAATGCGGCTACAGACCCGTATACGGGTACATTAAGCTTGTTGGGTGATCAGGGCCAGGCGGTAATGACCAGTGAGATAGGAGAAATAAACTATGATATTGGGCATGTGTTTCATAAAGGTGAAAATGGGGGTAACGCCGGTTTTATTGGGGCTATTTGTGTAACCAATAGAAAGGGTAGTGCATATTCATCCAGCCGAGTGCCTAAAGGAGACAAGTTTGATTTGGATTTTGTGGCCCATGAGATGGGACACCAATTAGGGGCAAACCATACTTGGTCACATGAATTTGAAGGAACCTTGGTTCAAGTAGAGCCGGGTAGTGGGTCTACCATTATGGGCTACGCAGGTATAGCGGATGTAGATGACGTAGCGGCCAGCGGAGACGATTATTTTCATTACGTTAGTATTAAGCAAATTATAGATAATCTAAAGACAAAAACCTGTGGGGAGGTTACGGGTATTTCCAATAATCCTCCCGTTGTTGCAGATTTGGAAGATTATGTGATACCAAAATCCACTGCTTTTATATTGGAGGGCAGCGCCACAGATCCTGATGTAGGAGATGTGCTGACCTATACATGGGAACAAATAGACAATGGCGTGGTTACTCAGGCCTCTTTTGGTCCAAATAATGCAAGCGGTGCAAATTTCAGGTCTAGACTTCCAAGTTTGGCACCTGTAAGATACTTTCCAATGTTGTCACAAGTAGTTCGTGGTAATTTGGTGCAGACCTTCCCTACGAGAGGTTCTGCTTGGGAAACGGTGTCGGACGTTGAGCGAGAGATGAATTTTGCTTTTACGGTTAGGGATAATGCACCAGGTGGAGGCCAAGTGGTTTCCAAATTAATGAATCTTGCCGTTGTAAACAGTGCAGGGCCTTTTCAGGTTACTTCGCAAGCATCTACCGAAACTTATGTGGCGGGTGAAGTGTTACAGATAGATTGGGACGTTGCCGGAACGGATAAGTTACCGGTTGCTACTAAAAATGTAGACCTTGTGCTTTCTATTGATGGCGGTGTAACTTTTACGGTTCCCTTGGCATCAGGTGTGGTTAACGATGGATCTCATAAAGTGGTAGTACCGGGTATTGCTACAGATAAGGCCCGGGTTATGGTCAAAGCTTCGGACAATGTGTATTATGCTGTGAATGCTACTGATTTTACCATTGAGGCATCGCAGTTTGTGATGAACTTTTCAGGATTGGAGTATGAAGCTTGTCATTTTGATGACCTTGTGATTCCTTTTGACCATGAAACCTATTTGGGTTTTGATGAAGAAGTTACTTTTGAGGTAACGGATGGGCCTGATAATTTAGGGGTTACTTTTATGCCGGATACCGTTTCAGTAGACGGAACCCGAGTGGATATGTTAATCGAAAATACCGAAAACGTTCCTGAAGGCTCGTATTCATTGACTATCACAGCTGTCTCTGCTAGCGTAACAAAAGAAATTATCCTAGACTTAAAGATATACGACACGGACTTTCCTGCAGTAGCGATTACGGCTCCTGCCAATAATTTAGTAGATGCCGCAACAACAGAGTTGCTACAGTGGGAGGAGGATGCTTCTTATACTTCATACGAGGTGCATATTGCAACCGATGCCGCTTTTGCCAACCTGGTAGAATTGGTCACGGTTACTACAAATAGTTATGTGCCTACGGAACTTAATAATCAGGAAGAATACTACTGGCGAGTAAAGCCTTTAAACGTATGTGGCGAAGGACCTTACAGTACAGTTCGTAAGTTCACTACCATACAAGTAGATTGTGCCAATAAGCCTGCGCGTGACCTTCCTTTGGAAATAAGTGCTACGGAAAGAACCACGGTAATTTCAAAAATTGCCTTTTTTGAAGATTTAAAGGTAGATGATATAAATGTAAGGTTGAACATTGATCACGAGTACCTTGAGGATTTGGTCGTAACACTAACATCTCCATCTAATACAGTGGTTCCGTTAATTTCTAGTTCATGCGGCAATCTAAGGAATGTAGATGCAATTTTTGATGATAGTGCTTCTAGTTTCTCTTGTGGAGCTACAGCTACAACGGCAATTAAGGGTACGGTAAAACCATTAGGTTCGCTAAGTTCTTTTAAAGGCGAGTCCGTATTGGGTGAATGGACCTTAACGGTAGTGGATAATGCCTCTAGGGATGGAGGTATGATAAACGAGTTCTCTCTGGATATTTGTGTAGAAGGCGAATTTAGACCGGATGCAGATAATGATGGTGTTTTTGATGATGGAGACGATTTATGCCTTAATACGCCCGAAGGGGCGGAGGTGGACTCCTCTGGTTGTGAGGTGCATAGGTTTGCTTCCGATAATTTTGAGATTACGGTAGAAAGTGAGTCCTGTAGAAATAATGATGATGGGGTCATTTCTATAGAGGCTAAAACGTCTATGGATTATACGGTAACTATATCTGGTAACAGTGTAGATGTAACCGATATGTTTACGGACTCGTTCTCGCTTTCAAATTTAAACTCGGGGGTATACACGTTGTGTGTAAACGCTTCAGGTGCCGGATTTGATTATGAACCTTTTTGTGCTCAGGTAACCGTATCCCAACCAGAGCCTTTGGGGGTAACATCCTCTGTTTCTTTAGATGGAAAGCAGTTGTTGTTATCTATGGAAGGAGCGGACCTGTATACTATTGAATTAAATGGTGAAACGCTACTGACCGATAAATCCGAGATTACACTAGATTTGAAATCAGGGGGTAATGTACTGCGGGTATCAACGGGTATTTCGTGTCAAGGTATTTATGAAGACCAATTTTTTGTGGGGAGTAAACCTATTGCATTCCCAAACCCGTTTAATGAAAGCACACGCGTTTTATTAGGGGCATCTACGGAAAAAGTAAGAATAGATATCTTTACTATTGGAGGTAGTTTGGTGAAAAGTGAACAGAGTACACCTAGAGGTGGGGGAGTAGACTTGGATTTTTCGGTATTGCATTCCGGAATGTATATTGTGAAAATCAAGGGAGAAACAATTAATGAATCGGTTAAAGTGATAAAACGATGAGGATACTAACTTTTATACTGTTGGGATTAGTACTCTTTTCGAGTTGTAAAAAAGACTCGCCGAAGGCGCCTGAAAAAGTGGATTTAATTGCCCCTGCTAAAAATTCAGAGTGCACACCCGTTCAAAGTGATGGCGATGCCAGTAGTATTGTTCGCTTTAATTGGAGAGCGGCAGATCATACGGAAGATTATGAGCTACAGGTTACGAATCTCAATACAGGTACCGTTCAATCAAAAAATACATCTAATACCATAGAAACCCTTTCATTGGCAAAGGGTACCCCTTTTTCTTGGGTGGTAATTTCAAAAAATTCAGAAACCACAACGGCAACAAGTAGTGATTCTTGGTTGTTCTATAATCCTGGCTCAGAAATTAGTCACGTGCCTTTTCCTGCAGAATTGACATTTCCGGTACAAGGGTCCACTGCATTCAAAGATGTTAATAATGAGGTAAGCTTAAAGTGGTCAGGCAAGGATTTGGATGATGATATAGAGACGTACGCTATTTATTTTTCTACCCAAAACCCACCCACCAACTTATTAAAAAGTACGGATGCCGGAGTTAGTGAACTAAAGGTAGAAGTAACCTCTGGAGAAGTCTATTTCTGGAAAGTTGTTACAACCGATGAAGAAGGAAATAGTTCCGCCAGTTCGGTTTCGGAATTTAAGACCCGTTAAATTGGTTCATAGTGCGGGCAACACCGGCCAGAACAAAGGATTTTATAAGCTCTGTAGTCTTTTCATAGCGCTCTGTTAACGCATTCTTTTCAGTTTCGGTCCATTCACCCAAAACATATTCAACTTGTCTTCCTTTTCCAAAATCTGCACCTACGCCAAATCTTAGTCGGTTGTAGTTTGTGGTCTGTAGTACATTCTGTATGTCCTTAAGACCGTTATGGCCGCCATTACTACCCTTGGTCTTTAGGCGTATAGTGCCAAATTCCAAGTTAATGTCATCAGTGATTACCAATACGTTTTCCAAAGGAATGTTTTCTTTGTCCATCCAATATTTTAGGGCCTTACCGCTAAGGTTCATATAGGTAGATGGTTTCAGGCAAAGCACACTACGCCCTTTAATTTTGAAAAGACCTATATCTCCCAATTTTGCGGTTTCAAATGAAAAACTGGCATCATTTGCTAGGGCATCCAATATTTTGAAGCCAATGTTGTGTCTGGTTTCTGTATACTCACTACCTATATTCCCTAGGCCAATGATGAGGTATTTTTTCATGGTATCTGTTTCTTCTAGAACACTTTTGCTCTTGTTGAAAATTGATTTTAGAAATTGATAAAACATAATAAATGGTTCTTGTTCATGATTATGTTCTAAAGTAGATGCCAAGCGGCAACCTTAAGGTGTAAAAATACAAAAGCGCCCTAAATTAGGGCGCTTTTTATAAAACTTCAATTGAAATTTATTCTTGGCTTTCACCACCTTCAGTAGCTGCTGCTTCAGTAGCTTCTCCTTCTTCTCCTTCAATTTCTTCGTCGTCATCAACGGCCACTGCTGTACGTTGCGTTTTAACTTGAACCACCACAGTTGTTTCTGGGTGTAGGATAGTAAATTCATCTTTCAATAAAGATTCAACGGTAATGTTTTCACCAATTTTCAATTTCGATATATCAATATCAAAATAATCTGGCAAGTTGTCCGGAAGTGCTTTAATGGCAAGTTTTCTCTTTCTAAAAAGTAGACGACCACCAGCTCTAACACCAGGAGCATTACCTACTAAACGAACAGGAATGTTCATGGTAACTTCCTTATCATCAAAAAGTTGATAGAAATCGATATGCAAAATTTTATCAGTCACTGGGTGAAACTGAATGTCTTGCATAATCGCTTTTACCTTAACATCGCCTAAGTCAACCTTTACGGTATGTGCGGCTGGGGTGTAGACTAAATCTCTGAACGCTAACTCATCTGCTGAAAAGTGCAATGGTTTTTCCCCTCCGTATACTACGCAAGGAACCTGTCCAGCATTACGTAGGGCCTTCGTTGCCTTCTTGCCCACGCTTTCTCTTTCTGATCCTTTAATTTTAATTGACTTCATTATATGGTTTAAAAAATTAATACTCTAAATTGGGTAGCCCTTTGAGCTACATTAAAAATTTTGATGCAATGGAAGTATTGTGGTGAACCCTATGCATAACATCTGCAAATAGCTCTGCACAGCTCAATACTTTTACTTTATCCGAATCCCGTCTTGCCGGAATAGAATCTGTAACGATTAGTTCCGATAGTTGGGATTTTTCTATCTTCTCATAGGCATCACCGGATAATAGGGCGTGAGTTGTAATGGCCCTAACACTTAGTGCACCTCTTTCCATCATTAAATCGGCAGCCTTGGTCAATGTTCCGGCGGTATCCACCATATCATCTACTAAGACCACGTTTTTTCCTTTTACGTCGCCAATAAGCTCCATGTGCGATATTACGTTGGCTTTTGCCCGTTGCTTGTAACAGATTACTACATCGCTAGACAATGCTTTGGAATACGCATAAGCTCTTTTGGAACCCCCCATATCTGGTGAAGCTATGGTCAGGTTTTCCAGGTTTAAGCTTTTTAGGTATGGTAAGAACATAGTGGATGCGAACAAATGGTCAACAGGTTTTTCAAAAAAACCTTGAATTTGATCGGCATGCAAATCCATTGTAATAATTCGTGTAGCACCTGCCGCTTCAAGCATTTTAGCAATTAGCTTTGCCGCAATAGGTACTCTTGGCTTGTCTTTTCTGTCTTGTCTTGCCCAACCAAAGTAAGGCATTACAGCGGTTATATGTCTAGCAGAGGCACGCTTGGCGGCATCTAGCATTAATAACATTTCCATTAGGTGTTCCGAACTAGGGTTTGTTGAACCGATAATGAAAATACGGGTACCTCTAACAGACTCTTCAAAGGAAGGCTGAAATTCACCATCACTATATCTAGAGAAGATTACGTTGCCTAATTCGGCCCCATAAAACTTGGCTATTTTTTTTGCTAACTCAGTACTTTGGGTACATGCGAAAATCTTAGGTTCGGGAACTTGGTAAGCCATGGGTAACGTATTGTGAATTAGTTTATTGACAAGTCGTTTTGTTAGCGAGGTGCAAATTTAGAAATTTATTTGTCTTGCTAAAGCATAAATGTTGTTATTTTTTTGTGTGGGGAAGAAAAAAATTTTTACTTTTGCAGTCCGATTTTAATGCTCGAGTGGCGGAACTGGTAGACGCGCTGGATTCAAAATCCAGTTCCTTTGGAGTGTGGGTTCGATTCCCACCTCGAGTACAAGATTAAAAATGAAGAGCTGAGAATGTATTCTCAGCTTTTTTTATACCTGAAATCCAATAACCATATAGGACAGGTAGAAAAGTATATTAATGGTTAAGGCAACCATTTTAAAAATAATTACCGAACGTTTGGTAAAATTTAAATAATTTGTATATTTGCCCCATGAGACCACAGAAAGTACTGGATAAACAAATTATTGAAAGCCTAGTAGGTGTTTTTAGGTCAAAAGGTTATGACGGGGCTAGTCTTTCTGAATTAGCCCAGAAAACAGGACTTAAAAAAGCTAGTTTGTATCATCGTTTTCCGGATGGAAAGCAGGGTATGGCTATTGCTGTTATGGATTATTTAGGGGAACGGGCAGAAGAAAAAGTATTCAAGGCTTTACGGGATGATAGTGTATCTCCCGCACAACGATTGGTTAACGGTTTGGATAGTATTAGGGGTGTTTATGCCAATGGAAAGGATGCATGCATCTTAAGGGCATTTTCTTTAGGTTCTGGTCTGGAATTATTTGGTGAGCAAATAGGGAAAGGCATGTTGCATTGGATTGATGCCTTCAAAAATTTAGGTCAGGATTTGGGCTTGACCGATGAAAAAGCGAAAAAGTATGCCGTACAGACCTTATTGGAAATTCAAGGTAGTCTTGTAGTTACTAAAGGGTTGAACGACTTAGATATATTTAAACAAACTTTAAAGGATATTGAATTTAGATACCTAAACGAATAAAAAAAATTTACCAATTAATTTTACCGAACATTCGGTAATAAATGTTAAAACTATGAAAAACTTAATTCTTTACGCTTTGGCTATTGTGCCACTATCTATGTCTGGGAAAACAATGCCAGATGTAGAAAAATCAAATCTAATATCTAAAAACAAAGAAAATATGACAACAATTAAGTATCGGACTTTAGAAGTTAACGGAATTAATATAGCATACCGAGAAGCGGGTAACCCCGAAAATGAGTCTATAGTTTTGCTGCATGGTTTTCCCACGTCCTCCCACCAATATAGAAAAGTGCTGGATCAATTATCTGATGAATATCACTTAGTAGCCCCTGATTATCCCGGTTTTGGAAATAGCGATTTTCCAGCTGCTAGTGCATTTGAATATACTTTTGATAACATTGCCGCTACAATAGATGCTTTTTTGGAAAAAAAGGAAATTACTTCCTATGCGTTAATGATTCAAGATTATGGCGCTCCAATTGGTTTTAGGATTGCTACGGCCCATCCAGAGCGGGTTACAGCAATTATAAATCAGAACGGTAATGCGTATGAAGAGGGTTTGGGAGCAGCGTGGAAAGATACTAAAGCATTCTGGGCAAATAGAAACGAGCAATCTGAAAAAGCATTATTACATTCTTTTTCATTAGAAGGGCTTAAGTGGCAATATACACATGGTACACGTAATCCCGAAAAGGTTAACCCGGATACTTGGCATTTAGATTATTTGAGAATGTCCAGACCTACCGCGCATGCCGTTCAATTAGATTTGTTTTATGATTATCAAATTAATGTAAAGCTATACCCAAAATGGCAGGAATATTTGAGGGAGAATCAACCGCCACTTTTAATTGTTTGGGGAAAGAACGACGCCTTTTTTCCAGAGAGTGGGGCGATTGCCTTTAAAAAAGATGTAAAAAATATTGATTATAACATTTACGATACCGGTCATTTTGCTTTGGAAGAAGATGCGGATAAAATCATCCCCAAAATGAGAAGTTTTTTGAGTAAGCTTAAAAAGTGAAAAACCTCAAACTAAACTAATAAAGAAGCCTCATTTTGTGAGGCTTCTTTTGTTTGCCGTAATAACTATAACGTAGCTCAATCGTAAAACACAACTTTCATTACCTTAGCACATATGAATGCAATTGAAATTAGAACTGTAAACGTAGTACAGTATATAAAACCCTTAAGGGAAGGCGGCTCGCTACCTGGTATAGTTAAAGCAGACGATGAGTTTCTTTATGTCTTAAAGTTTAGAGGGGCCGGTCAAGGAAAAAAAGCTTTAATTGCCGAACTTATTGGCGCAGAACTAGCTCGTGCCATGGAACTTAAGGTGCCGGAAATTGTTTTTATGAACTTAGACGATAGCTTCAGTAAGACCGAACCTGATGAGGAAATTCAAGATTTGCTTAAATTTAGCGTAGGCTTAAATCTTGGGTTACACTTTCTGTCCGGAGCTATTGTTTATGACCCTTTAGTTTCTGTTGCAGACCCTTTAACCGCTTCTAAAGTTGTACTTCTAGATAGTATGATTAGTAATATAGATCGTACGGCTAAAAATACCAACTTGCTGAATTGGCATAAAGAATTATGGCTGATCGATCACGGTTCCAGTTTTTATTTTCACCATAATTGGGAAACTTGGGAAACGCATCTGGAGCGGACTTTTCCCGCGATTAAAGACCATGTGCTGTTAGAACGTGCCACTCAATTGCCCCAAGCTTCCGGTATCATTAAGAAAAGAATAAGTGAAGAAGTCATTGCGGAAATTGTTTCTAAAATACCTGAAGATTGGCTGTCTAGTGAATCTGACCCATTAACAACTCATGAGAAGCGTGATGCCTACATGAAATTTTTGAACACAAGATTGGGAAAGTTAGATGTGTTAGTAAAAGAGGCGGAAGATGCAAGATAGGGTTACATACGAGTATGCCATAATAAGGTTGGTGCCAAAGGTAGAGCGGGAGGAATTTATTAATATAGGAGCTATCGTGTTTTCAAAACGAAAGAAGTTTCTTAAAATGAAATTTGTTATTGACCGCCAACGTATCCGGGCGTTTTCAAATGAAATAGATTTTGAGGCTATAGAGGCATATTTGGCCGCTTGGGAATTGGTTTGTGAAGGTGAACCTAAAGGAGGTGCTATAGGTAAATTGGATTTGCCATCAAGATTTCGCTGGCTTACAGCTTCTAGAAGTACCATTATACAAAGTTCAAAACCTCACCCAGGACTTTGTTTAGCTCTAGAGGAAGAGCTAGAAAACCTTTTTTTGAGACATGTTCTGTAATTATTTTTTGCAACGAGCAAGTATAGGTATATGCTGGTCTGGTCTAATGAATAACAGGGTTGCGGCATGTTGTATTCATCTATATGTCATGTTGAGAGTAATGCTGCAGTTTTAAAACATTTACTTTCAATAACACTTTTCTAAAAAAAATGTTAAATTTAGGGGCTGTTAATCATTGATTAACAGATTTCTACTTCCCCCCGTAGAAATTATGAGATAGGCCTAAAGCTATACTCTTGGTAGTGTTGGTAGCTGCTTCCTTGATTATTTTTATAATTTTAAACGGAGAAATGAGTGAACCCTTAAATCGGAATATTGACTTAAATACAGAGGCAAAATATACCCAAACTGTCCTAGACCATATGGGAGATTCTGTGTTCGTCAAAGACAGTCAAAGTAGATTGATATTAGTGAACGATGCTTTCTGTAAGATGATGGATATGTCTCGTGAAGAAATAATCGGTAAAACACTTGCCGAAGATGTTAGACCTGAAGAGAGAGATTATTTTTTAAAGGTAGATAGGCAGGTTTTGAATGATGGCATTGAGAATATCAGTGAAGAGAGTATAACGGTGAGGGGTGCGCAAACAAAGATTATATCTACAAGAAAATCTCGGTATATTGACGAAAGAGGTGATAAATTCCTTATTTGCGTAGTTCGTGATGTTACTGGAATGAAAAAGGCTGAAAAGCAGTTGCAAGAAAGTGAGGCCCAATTAAGGGAGATAGCGGCTACTAAGGACAAACTCTTATCTATCATTGCCCATGATTTAAGAAGTCCTTTTAACAATATAAGCCTGCTATCGGATTTATTGAATGATTCCGTAAAAAAAAATGATGTTGCTCAATCTAAAGAATATTTAACCCTCATTGATAGAACTACCAAAAACAGTCTTAACCTGTTGGATAACCTTTTGAATTGGGCCAAATCCCAAACGGGACAGATAGATTTCAGAACCGAAAGAACTTGCATTAATCAGATAATAGAGGAAACTCTGGAATTATCCAGTGTTATTGCATCCACAAAGGGTATTACCCTTAATTATGATCAAGAAGGTGTTATTTCCGTTAATTCTGACCATAAAATTATAAGGACCGTAGTGCGTAACCTTGTTTCAAACGCAATTAAGTTTACTAAACCTGGTGGGCATATCAATGTATCATCTAAAGCCGGTGAGACCTATGTAGAAATCACGGTTTCCGATAACGGTGTAGGAATGAGCGAGGATACATGTCAAAAATTGTTCGGGATTAACACTAATATGGCTTGTGTGGGAACGGCAAATGAAAAAGGGTCTGGTTTTGGTCTTGTTCTTTGTAAAGAATTCGTAGAAAAATTGGGAGGTGAAATTTGGGCGGAAAGTACTTTTGGAAAGGGTAGCGACTTTAAATTCACAATTCCCTTAAATATATCTGAGTAGTTTGGATTAATGAGATTGTCATAATCTGTTCGTATTTGTTTAGTTTTAGGACTAGAATTGAACAAGGAAAATGAACAGCACTACCTTAAGGACTTTTTTAACTACAAATCTTGATGTTCATGAGAACGAGGTTTTGGCAATTCTTGATAATTGTACAACTAAAACCATAAAAAAAGATTCCTTTTTATTGCGCAGGGAAGAACGTTGTACCCATACTTTTTTCGTGGAAAAGGGCCTTTTAAGACAGTATTCTATAGATGCTAAGGGTAAAGAGCACGTTATAGCTTTTGCTCCGGAAAATTGGTTTGTTACGGACCGCGAGAGTAGCTATTTTAATTCACCTTCGGTTTATTATATCCAAGCGTTGGAAGAGAGTCGGGTAGTATTAATAGACGAGAGGTTCATTAAGGATTTATCGGAAAAAATACCATCTTTTACAGATTTCAATACCCGGTTGTTGCACAACCATATTAGACACTTACAAAAAAGAGTAAACGGACTTTTAAGTTCGTCTGCAGAGGAAAGATATTTGCAATTTGTAAAAATGTACCCGGATATTCTTTTGCGTGTGCCCCAAACCATGGTAGCATCATATTTGGGTATTACGCCAGAAAGCCTAAGCAGGGTAAGAAAAAGTCTTGCGGATAAAAATTTCAGAAAATAGGTTCTTATCATACATCAATGCACAGGTTGGCCTATCGCAATACTTTTGTGGTATAAAATCTTAAAAACATGAAAACAAGAACAGTAGAATTAGTGGCAAAACCAAGAGACCCACATTTTGTTGGGGATGGTTTTAGAGTACATAACTTTATCCCTAGCGGATTTAGATTGGATATGCAGCGTATGAATCCATTTATAATGATGGATTATAATTCAAAGTTTCACTTTTCGGCAACGGATAATCCTAGAGGGGTGGACGTTCATCCGCATAGAGGTTTTGAAACTGTTACCATTGCCTATAAAGGTAGGGTAGCCCACCATGACAGTAGTGGAGGTGGTGGCGTAATTGGTGAAGGTGATGTGCAATGGATGACCGCTGCAAGCGGAGTATTACACAAAGAATATCATGAGGAGGAATGGGCAAAAAAAGGGGGCGATTTTCAAATGGTACAACTTTGGGTAAACTTGCCCCAAAAAGATAAAATGAGCGCACCCAAATATCAGGCATTAAAAAAGGAAGACTTGGGTAACTATATACTTCCGGACGGTGCGGGTAAAATAGAGGTAATAGCTGGTGTGTACAAAGACATAAAAGGAGCTGCGTCTACTTTTACACCAATTCATATGTTAAATGCCCATTTAAAAAGCGGAGCTAAAGCGGACTTCTCCTTTCCCGAAAATTACAATACGGTTGTGTTGGTGATTGAGGGAAGTATTACAGTGAGCGGTAAAGAACATGCTCCTACAGATCATTTGGTACTTATGGCTAATGATGGTGAAGATTTTACGGTGGAAGCATCTGAAGACACTTTGGTGTTGGTGTTGAGTGGTGAGCCTCTAAACGGACCAATTGCCGCTCATGGCCCTTTTGTTATGAATACCAAAGAAGAGTTAATGCAAGCTTTTCATGATTTTAATAATGGTAAGTTTGGGTATTTAGAAGGTTAATAGGGCTTGTTCCGGTACTATTAAAAGAGAGAATTCTATGGGTTCTCTCTTTTTTTTAGACTTTATCGTATTGAGATCACCAATTAGTTAAGCATCTATATGTTTGTATAGAAATTTAAACCAATGTAGTTTTAGTATCTGGTTGTTGGCTGGAAATAGCACAATTGTTATAAATTGAAATAAATGGCAGGAGAAAAAAACTTAGCGGAAATGATAAAAGGTATGACCCCCAAGTTAAATGAGGGTGAATACGTATTTGTAACTTTGCCCAATGTGGATCACATCTCAAGAGCGGATACAATTTGCGAATTTAAAGAAGAGGAGGGTGTTACGGTAATTATAGCCAAGCAAAAAGCCGATGCTTTACAACTTCCGTATGAGTACATCGCTTCTTGGATAACTTTGGAAATCCACTCATCATTAGAAGGAGTAGGGCTTACCGCGCTATTTTCTTCGGAACTGGCAAAAAATAACATCAGTTGTAACGTTGTTGCGGCCTACTATCATGACCATATTTTTGTAGACCACAAGGTGGGTGAAAAGGCGGTTAATGTATTAAAAACCCTTTCGGAAAACTATTCATAAACCTTAGGATCCATCAACTTAAAAAGAAGGGCTTAAGTGTGTTTTTTCGAGTTTCATTTGTTATCTAATTTAGTATCTTAGAGGGCTTAATACCAATCTAGCCCATGCCACTTGCCATTGTTATTGCCGGAATTTTCATTCTCTTCATTTTAATAGCCCGTTTTAAACTCAATGCCTTTATCGCCTTCATTATCGTTTCCCTGTTGGTTGGGGTGGCAGAAGGAATGGATTTTGAAACGGTAACCAAATCCATACAATCCGGTATTGGAAATACGCTTGGATACTTAATACTAATTTTGGGTCTAGGTGCTATGTTGGGTAAGTTGGTGGCAGACAGCGGGGCGGCACAACGTATTACTACCCAGTTGGTAGAAAAATTTGGAAAGAAACACATTCAATGGGCCGTAGTGCTTACGGGTTTTATCGTGGGTATTCCCATGTTCTATACGGTGGGTTTTGTTATTTTAATACCCTTGGTCTTTACGGTGGCCGCAGCTACCAGGCTTCCTTTAATTTATGTGGGTTTGCCCATGTTGGCATCTCTTTCCGTAACACACGGGTACCTTCCTCCGCATCCGGCGCCTACAGGTATAGCGGTTATTTTTAATGCCGATATCGGGAAAACCTTATTGTATGGTATTCTAGTGGCCATACCTGCTATTATCGTTGCAGGGCCACTATTATCACGCGCTATTAAAAATGTAGAGGCAACTCCCCTTAAGGAATTTTTAAACCCAAAAGTTTTAACGGATGATGAAATGCCAAGTACGGCTACCAGTATTCTTACGGCACTGCTTCCTGTAATTCTTATCGGTTTCGCGTCTGTAATGACCTTGTTGTTGCCCGAAGGGAATGCTGTTAGAAAAGCAACTGATATTTTGGGTAATCCCGTAATGGCAATGCTTATATCTGTTCTGGTGGCCATTTATACCTTGGGACTGGCTAGGGGTAAAAAAATGAAAGATGTAATGGATTCCGTTTCCAGTGCCGTTTCTGGTATTACCATGGTACTTTTGATTATAGCGGGTGCGGGAGCGTTAAAACAAGTGCTTATAGATAGTGGGGTGAGCGATTATATAGGTGAAATGCTAAAAGGTTCTACTATTTCTCCACTTATCTTGGCATGGCTTATAGCAACGGTCATTCGGGTCTGTGTAGGCTCCGCAACGGTGGCTGGTCTTACAGCGGCGGGTATTGTTTTGCCGTTAATCGCCAATACAGGTGTTAGTCCGGAGCTAATGGTTTTAGCAATTGGCTCGGGAAGTTTAATGTTATCCCATGTTAATGATAGCGGGTTTTGGCTTTATAAGGAGTATTTTAATCTATCGGTTAAGGACACCTTAAAAACATGGACAGTAATGGAAACCACAGTGGGAGTTATGGGGCTCATAGGGGTGCTCATTCTTGATATTTTTATATAAATTATTGAATCATTGCACGATGATGAAAAGAAGACAGTTCATTAATAGAACGGCACTGGCAGTTGTAGGTACTAGCCTAATGGGGTGCTTTGATAACTCCAAATTTCAATTAAAGAAAAACCAGGTTGTGGGTTGTTTTGGCGATAGCATTACTTACGCAGGCGGGCATGGTTATGTTGAAATGCTTCAGGAAAAATTCAATCTAGAAAAACCGGAACTCAATATTACGTTCATCAACTTTGGGAAGAGTAGTGAAACCGTAAGCGGACTTACAGAACAGGATCATCCCGGCCCCAGGCCGTACCTTTTTGAACGGTTAGATGAGATTTTGGACAAAAACTCCATAGATGTAGCCCTTTTCTGCTATGGTATTAATGACGGTATTTACGGAAAACCTTCCGATGAACTGTTCAGAAGCTTTAAAATTGGCGTTTATTCTTTTCTTGAAAAAATGCGTCAAAGGGATATCAAGACCATTTTACTCACTCCACCACCCTTGGCCGAGTCCAGTAAAAAAAATGAAAAAGCAATGTCCTATAGTTATAAAAATCCCTATCCTAAATATGATGCGGAAGTGCTTGAAAAGTTTACCGATATTATTCTAGAAATGCAGCATCCTTACGCCAATGCCGAGATAAATATTAGGAAACCGCTTTTTGCAAGTCAAAAAGAGTGTTATGGCAAAGACCCTATACATCCTAATAAAACAGGACATAGATTGATTGCCGATACGATTTTTAGTAATTTATCGTTTTAACATTGCCTTAAGCCCCTATGGCAGGGTATTTGTTATCTTTATCTTGCATTTTTTTATACAATGATCAAAAAATATTCGGTACTGGTATTGGCTGCACTGCTGTTTTCCCTTACGGGGATGGCCCAGACGGATATTCCCCAAAAGAAAGACCTTAAGATTGATGCCGCCAATAAGATTGATGATAACGCCAAGCCTGACCAAGGCACTTCGTTAAAAATACCCTCCGTGGTGGATGACCAGCCTCAGGTAGATTTTGATATTGCAAAACGCAACCCTGTAAAGATGATCGATGACCGCGAACTGGTTCAGGCCGGGGCAGGTATGAAAATAGACCCAAAAGTAGGGCCAAGACAACCCAAGGAAGGTTCTAAACAGCACTTTGCAGATATGTATTTGGGCGATGTAAAAAACAACGGGAAGTTTGTGGGTATCGTTTGTCGTGATCACGAATTTGTAGATGGCGATCGTGTAAAAATATATGTTAACGGTGATGTGGCCGACCCCAATATTCTCCTAACCGGCTCTTTTAAAGGCGTGAACGTTGACTTAAAAGAAGGTTTTAACCGTATAGATTTTGAGGCCCTTAACGTGGGTTCTTCTCCTCCTAACACCGCACAAATCAACGTTTATGATGATAAGGGAGAGCTTATCTACGCGAATAAATGGTTGCTCTCCGAAGGTTCTAAAGCTACCTTGATCGTTACAAAGGAAGCGGAAGATTAAATTTTCTAGATTGCGCTGTGTATTCTCAATATTCGCTAGTGGTTTAGCTTTATGATTTAGATAACTTTCTTAAAAAGCAAAGTCACTGTTTTTACCGTAACTTTGCCCTCTTCAAAACATCTTCCATGGCCGAAAAGAAAGTTAGTATCCTTACCGCATTTAAGACCATTATCTGGCCCAGACGAAATCTTGTGTTTATAGGTCTTGTGCTTATTGTAATAAGCAAAGCAGCAAGTTTTGTTGCACCTATGTCCCTTAAATATTTAATGGACGACATTATACCCAATAAAGACCTGGATTTTTTAAAATTGCTTGTTGGTGCTGTTGCCTTAGCAATCTTGGTACAAGCGGTAACCTCATTTTTATTGACTAAAATCTTAAGTGTACAGGCACAGTTTCTAATTTCTGAGCTTAGGGCTCAAGTGCAGAAAAAGGTGCTCTCGTTACCTATAAGCTTTTTTGATAATGCAAAATCTGGAGCTTTGGTTTCCCGTATTATGAGCGATGTGGAAGGGGTCCGTAATCTTATCGGTACTGGGTTGGTCCAACTTGTTGGCGGAACAATTACCGCTGTAGTTTCACTTATATTGTTATTGCGGATCAGTTGGACGATGACTGTGTTCACCTTGGTGCCTCTTGCCATATTTGCTATTATAGCGTTAAAGGCTTTTAAGATTATAAGGCCCATTTTTAGAAATAGAGGAAAAATAAATGCCGAGGTCACGGGTAGACTTACGGAAACCTTGGGTGGCGTTCGCGTAATCAAGGGTTTTAATGCGGAAGAGCAAGAAAATAAAATTTTTGAAAAGGGAGTAGACCGTCTTTTTCAAAATGTAAAAAAGAGTTTGACCGCCACTGCTTTTATGACCAGTTCTTCAACCTTTCTTTTGGGGATTGCCACTACGGGTATTATGGGTATAGGAGGTTATAAAATAATGATGGATGAGCTTACTATTGGTGAATTTTTAACCTTTACATTTTTGTTAGGGTTGATGATAGCTCCTATTGTTCAAATGAGCAATATTGGTAGTCAGTTGACCGAAGCACTGGCTGGATTGGACCGTACGGAAGAACTTATGAATATGACCCCTGAGTCAGATGAAGAAAACCGAACGATTGTTCTAGATGAGATTAAAGGGGATATTGTTTTTGATGATGTTTCGTTTGCTTATGAGGAAGATAAGGAGGTGTTGCACAACATTAACTTTGAAGTGAAATCCGGAAACGTAGTCGCCTTGGTAGGGAGTTCTGGTTCGGGAAAATCTACCATTGCAGGATTGGCAGCTACTTTTTTAAACCCTCAGTCGGGAAGGATTACTATAGACGGCAAGGACGTCTCTAAAGTAAACCTAAATAGTTTTAGACAACATTTAGGGGTGGTTTTGCAAGACGATTTTCTTTTTGAGGGAACCATACGGGAGAATATTCTGTTTCCTAGACCAAATGCTTCTGAAGAGCAATTGCAACAGGCAGTTGAAGCTGCTTATGTAAATGAGTTTACAGATAGGTTTGAAGATGGACTCGACACTTTGATAGGGGAGCGCGGCGTTAAGCTTTCCGGGGGGCAACGCCAACGTATTGCGATTGCAAGGGCCGTTTTGGCCGACCCTAAAATTTTAATTCTAGATGAGGCTACATCTAATTTGGATACAGAAAGCGAAGCCTTGATTCAAAAGAGTTTAGCAGCTTTAACGGAAGGGCGTACCACTTTTGTAATAGCGCACAGGTTAAGTACCATCCGAAAAGCGAATCAGATTTTAGTTATTGAAAATGGTAGAATTGCCGAAGAAGGCACCCACGACGAGCTAATTTCAAAAGAAGGTAGGTACTACAACTTGTTTACCTACCAGGCAAGAATCTAACTTTCAGGAGCCAGTTCTACTTCTAGGCCGTCTAAATCTGGGGTCATATGAATTTGGCATCCCAAACGGCTGTTGTCTTTAACATCAAAAGCTTCGGCCAACATGGCATCTTCATCATCGGACTTCTCAGGAAGTTCATGATTGGATTCTACATAGCATTGGCAAGAAGCGCACATGGCCATGCCTCCGCAGATTCCAATAGTTCCTTCAGGGGCCAATTCGTACGAACGTACGACCTCCATAAGGTTCATGTTCATATCGGTTGGGGCGTCTACCTCATGGGTTACACCATCACGGTCGGTTATTTTTATTTTTATGTCGGACATTAGAATTCTTGAATTATAAACTTTTACTAATCAATGGATTTTACAACCGCCTTTGGTGCCTCTTTTTTACTTCCGTCAAAACCGGTTACGCCGCCTACGGTCGTATATTTCATTACATATTTTTTATCCGGGTAAATACGTTGGTACGCACTTTGGCACATTAATGTTGCTTCATGAAAACCACAGAGAATCAATTTTAATTTCCCTGGATAGGTATTAACATCGCCTATGGCATATATTCCCGGTACGTTGGTCTGATAATCGAACGTATCTACTTTTATGGCATTTTTTTCAATATCAAGGCCCCAATCTGCAATGGGCCCCAATTTGGGAGAAAGACCAAAAAGCGGCACAAAATTATCAACTTCTAAGGTAACATCCTCATTAGGATTTGTTGTTTTTCTAATGGAAACGGCCTCTAGGGTTTCCTCGCCTTTAAGAGCAACGATTTCAGCAGGGGTGATTAGGTTTATTTTACCTTGGTTCTTGAGGTGTTGCACTTTCTCAACGGAATCTAATGCACCTCTAAACTCGTTTCTACGGTGTACCAAAGTAACCTCTGAGGCTACATCGGCTAAAAATATACTCCAATCCAGAGCGGAATCTCCTCCTCCTGCAATTACCACTTTCTTGTTTCGGTAGACCTCAGGATCCTTAATGATATAGGCAACGCCATTGTCCTCGTACTTCTGGAGGTTTTCAAGAAGTGGCTTGCGAGGTTCAAAACTACCCAAGCCTCCAGCAATGGCTACAATAGGAGCGTGGTGTTTGGTTCCTTTATTTGTCGTCACAATAAAAGTGCCGTCCTCTAATTTTTCTATGGTCTGTGCTCTTTCGCCTAAAGTAAAACCAGGCTCAAAAGGTTTTATTTGTTCCATTAAATTGTTAACCAAGTCGCCCGCTAATACCTCGGGGAAACCAGGAATGTCATAAATGGGTTTTTTGGGATAGATTTCGGAACATTGGCCCCCGGCTTGTGGTAGTGCATCAATTAAATGGCACTTGAGCTGTAATAGGCCTGCCTCAAAAACGGCAAAAAGCCCTGTTGGGCCAGCTCCAATAATCAATAAGTCTGTTTTGATCATTGAGTTTTACATTAAAGGTCAGACAAAATTAGGGTTAAAACGTCTGTAAGAATATGACTAAAATCAGGATTTAGGCTACAATATTTATGACCTCTTCAATTTGTGGAGCGTACTTTTTTATGGTCATTTCCACACCACTTTTTAGCGTCATTTGATTAACGCTACATCCAACACATGCACCCTCTAACCTTACCTTTACAGAGTTTTCGTTATCAATAGAGATTAAGGAAATATCACCTCCATCACTCTGTAGAAAAGGACGAATCTCCTCTAGGGCTTTTTCAACATTCTGTTTTAATTCTTCGGATGTCATATTTTCGGATGTCATATTATTTTTTCTTAACGGCAGAACAGCCTGCCATAGTTGTTATCTTAATTGCCTCGGTAGGGGGAAGACTTTTGTTTCTCCCTACAACCTCTTGTACTACATTTTTTGTAACCTCTTCAAAAGCTTCTTCAACCGGTGTGGCCGTTTGCAAGGCCGCTGGTCTACCAACGTCACCCGCTTCGCGAATGCTCTGAACCAATGGAATTTCTCCTAAGAAAGGTACGTTTAAATCTTCAGACAGATTTTTTGCGCCTTCCTTACCAAAAATATAGTACTTATTGTCAGGAAGCTCATCAGGTGTAAAATAAGCCATATTTTCCACTATTCCCAATACGGGAACATTTATGGACTCCTGTTGGAACATGGCCACCCCTTTTCTAGCGTCCGCCAAGGCAACGTTCTGAGGTGTACTTACCACCACGGCCCCTGTTACGGGCATGGCTTGCATAATGCTTAGGTGAATGTCTCCTGTTCCCGGTGGAAGGTCAATCAGCATAAAATCCAGTTCACCCCAATGCGCATCAAAAATCATTTGGTTCAAGGCTTTTGCAGCCATGGGACCACGCCAAATAACCGCCTGGTTGGGTTGGGTAAAGAACCCGATGGATAATAGCTTTACGCCATAATTCTCAACCGGTTTCATTTTTGATTTTCCACTAACGTTGACCGCTAGTGGTTTTTCTAAGGGAACGTCAAACATAATAGGCATGGATGGTCCGTAGATATCCGCATCTAAAACACCAACCTTAAAACCCATTTTTGCAAGGGTTACCGCCAAGTTTGCAGTAACTGTAGATTTACCTACACCACCTTTTCCGGAAGCTACCGCAATAATGTTTTGAATGCCGGGCAACGGTTTGCCCTTAATTTCATTGGTCTTGGGTTTTGCCGGAGCATCTACCTTTATGTTGACTTTTATCTTTGCTTTCTCATATACCTCTCGGTGTATGATTTTTAAGATTTCTACTTCGGTCTTTTTTCTGGCCTGTAGACTGGGATTGCCAATGGTTATATCAACTTCAACCTCGTCGCCAAAAATCTGTATATTTTTAACCGCACCGCTTTCTACCATATTCTGTCCCTCACCGGGTACGGTAATGTTCTCTAGTGCCTTTAAAACTGCTTTTTTATCAATCTTCATTATATAAAATCATTCTAAAGAACAAAGATACGGCATAAGGGCAAGAAACTAAAGCGTTTGCATTGAAATGTAATATGGGCAGATAGGTATTGGTTATGGAGGTTTAGTTTCTCATAATATTCTATAAAACTGGGCCTCAACTCAGTCCAGTTTTTTTGATAAACGGGCTTACACCATCCTCCCATCCAATAAATTAATGATGCGCTTACCATAAGCGGCATTTTTTTCTGAATGTGTTACTTGAATAATGGTTACCCCTTCATCATTAAGCTGTTTAAAGAGTTGCATAATTTCTTCTCCTTGCTGGGAATTCAAGTTACCTGTGGGTTCATCGGCAAGAATTAGTTTTGGATTTGATATTAATGCCCTTGCCACGCCCACCACTTGCTGCTGGCCGCCACTTAATTGTGTGGGAAACAGGTCTTTTTTGCCTACAATATTAAAACGGTCTAACATATCGGCTACCATGGCCTTACGTTCAGAACTGGAGTGTTTTTTATATAATAAAGGCATTTCCAGATTTTCGTAGACGGTTAATTCATCAATTAAATGATAAGACTGAAAGACAAAACCAATGTATTCTTTATACAAGTTGGCTCTATGCTTTTCTTTAAGTTGATGTACGGATTCATCAAGGAAATTATATACACCTTCATTAAAATCATCTAACATTCCTATGACGTTCAGTAAAGTAGATTTTCCAGACCCGGAGGGTCCCATGATGGAAATAAACTCTCCTTCTTCTACTTGAAGATTGATGTCTTTCAGCAAGAAGACTCTTTGCCCACCTTGTTGAACCCATTTAAAAATATGGTTTAGTTGAAGTAACATGTGTTCGTTCTTTTATTAGTATCTCCTATTTATTCCATTCTTAGACTTTTGACCGGATTTGAATTGGCCGCTTTTATGGCTTGAAAGCTTACCGTGAGAATGGTTATGGCAAGAGCACCTACTATGGCCAAGAGAAAAATCCACCATTCAAGTATTACCCTGTATGGGTAGTCTTGTAGCCAGCCGTTCATAATATAGTATGAGATTGGAACGGCAATGAAACAAGAAATGGTCACTAGTTTTAGAAAGTCTTTGGATAACATGTTCCAAACGTTGAAAACCGAAGCTCCCAAAACTTTTCGTACCCCTATTTCTTTTTTACGCTGTTCCGCTACAAAGGAAGTGAGTCCGAACAGCCCTAAACAGCTAATTAAAATGGCCAGTGCTGTAAAAATGGCCGAAAGTGTTCCAATACGCTCTTCTGCGGCGAATTTCTCGCCATATTCAGAATCTACAAAATCATATTGAAAAGGGATGTCCGGAAAATGGGACTTAAATACATTTTCAATAGTAGAAATGTTTTCATTAGCGCTATTGTCAGGATTCAACCGTAAGTTGTAAAAGCTGGCATTACCATGCTTGTCATAGGCATAAATACCTTGTTTTACGGGTTCGTAAGGAGACTGCGCAATCATATCCTGTACCACGCCTATTATTTTTAGGGGAGCAAAAGGGTCTTCAACATCATCGTCTTTTATAAATTTTCCAACAGGGTCCGTAAGCCCCATATACTTTACGGCCGTTTCATTAATAAGCACCGCATTTGAATCTGTGGCGAATTCCCTTGAAAAGTCCCTTCCTTCAAGAATTTTAAGGTTTAAAGATTTGGCATATTCCGGGCTAACATCCGTCCATGCTATATCCTCTTGGAAGCCTTCGGGTTTTCCTTCCCAATTAAAACCGCCTCGGTTAGACCATATTTGGGTAGTTGGAGCGCTTGAAGATGACATCTCCATTACCGCGCCAGATGTTAAAAATTCACTTCGCATTAAATCGTATTTGCCTTCAAAATCCTGGCTCATTGTTGGTATTTGTACCAAACCTCCTTTGTCATAACCAACGGGGCGGTCCTTTGCGTAATTAATCTGCTGCATTACGATAACGGTACCTATGATAAATGCTACGGACACGGTAAACTGTAGTATCACCAATATTTTGCGGGGCAGCCCTGCGTATTTACCCGTTGTCATCGTTCCTTTGAGAACATCTACCGGTTTAAAAGAGGATAGATAGAGTGCCGGATAGCTACCTGCCAATAAAGAGGTAAATAGGATAAAAGCTAATGAAATTCCCCAAAACAGACCGTCTTTCCAAGGGAAGGCTATTTCTTTTTTTGCAAGATCGTTAAATCCGTCCAAAGAAAGAAGCACGATTAGTATGGCCAAACAAAATGCGAATAGAACTACTAAAAATGATTCGCTCAAAAACTGATAAATCAATTGGTTGCGTTGTGAGCCTATTGATTTTCTAATGCCTACTTCTTTGGCTCTTTTTTCCGAACGGGCCGTACTCAAGTTCATAAAGTTGATACAGGCCAAAAGCAGTACAAAGCCACCAATAATACCAAATAACCATACATATTTAATGCGACCGCCTACTTGTTTTCCATTCTCAAAACTGCTCCTTAGGTACCAATCTTTCATGGGTAGCAAGAATAGCTGTGGGTTGAACTCTGCTGTATCTTCGTTAAGGTTCTTTTTAACGTCCTTTATGGTGGAGGAAACCTGTTCCATACTGGTATTATCCGCAAGCTGAACAAACATCTGAAACGAGTTGTTTCCCCATTGGTCCTCTGCATTTTGGATCCATTCAAAAATAGTCAGGTACTTTTCCCATGGCATGATATACTCCAAATCATTAAATGAATTGTTCATGGGTATGTCTTCGAACACTGCAGTAACTTCCATGTCATACTGACTATTGGCCCTCACCACTTTACCGATAGGGTTTTCTTCTCCAAAGAGGGCTCGAGCTACAGACTCGGAAAGCATAATGGAGTTAATTTTTCGTAATCCGTTTTTTTCGCCTTTAAGAATAGTAAGCCCAAGAAGTTCCGGGGCCTCCTCTTGCATAAAATTTCCTGTTTTGGAAAGGCTTTTGTCCTCATAGTTGAGGTATACGGAGTTGTTCCAGGAAGCCATGACCAGATGTTTAAAATTGTCCATGTAGCCGTTTCTGAGGCCCATTTCCAATGGGCGAGGTATAGCCGGACCGCTATCTGTGTTTCCGTTAAAGGTCTGGGATTGAAAAACCTGTGCAATGCGGTTTTTTTTGCTGAAATAGTTGTTGTGCGAGAGTTCATCGTGCACCCAGAGACCTATAATTAAGGTAACGGCCATTCCTAATGCCAACCCGCCAATGTTGATAGCGGAATAGCCTTTGTTCTTCAGAAGGTTTCGCCAGGCGATTTTTAAATAGTTTTTGAACATGATTGTTGTCTTTTGACTGGATTGATGTATTTGATTATTCCGTTCGTAAGCTCTTTACCGGATTGGCTACAGCAGATTTTAGGCTTTGCATGCCCACGGTCAACATTGTTATAATAAGGGCGAAACCGCCACTGACCAAAAATACCCACCATTCAATTTCAATTCTATACGTAAAACCCTCTAGCCATCTAGACATGAAATAGTAGGCAATAGGCGAGGCAATTAGAAATGCAATCAATACTAGCGTTACAAAATCGCGAGTTAATAGTTGCACTACCGATCGTACGCTTGCACCAAGTACCTTACGAATACCGATTTCTTTTTTCTTCTGTTCCGTAACGTATGAAATAAGCCCAAAAAGTCCTAAACAACTTATGAAGATAGCCAGTACGGTAAAAGCTACGGAGATTAAGCCAAGCCGCTTTTCCTCATCATAGAGTCTTTCTACCTCTTTGTCTACAAACCTATAATCAAAAGGAACGTTACTTACCGTAGATTTCCATTGGCCTTCCAGTTGGGTAAGTAATTCACTATAATTATTGGTCTTTGTTTTTAGAAATAACCAATTTGGTGTCGTTTCCTTATGAAGAAACAAAGGCTCAATTTCTTCCCTTAGGGATGCAAAATGGTAGTCTGCCACAACACCAATAATTCGCATTTCAAAAGTATCCTCTCCGGAACCCTGCATGAGTGATGAGCTTAAGGCATTTTCTTGTTTAATATTAAAAGCCCTTAAGGTGGCCTCGTTCACAATAATTTGGTCTACGGTATCCGCCTCCGTAAAATCGCGTCCCTCTAAAAAAGGAATGCCCATGGTTCTAAAATATCCGTCGCTTACGCCGTTACGATTTACGACCGTTCTGTTCTCGCTGTTTCCTCCGGGAAGATAACATCCATTATCGGCCAATATAATTTCAGAGGGAGCATAATTTCCGCTGGACACATCAATTACTCCGGGAATATTCAAAAATGCAGATTTTAAGGACTCAAATTTACTAGACGCGTCATCCGTGCCTATCCGTAGGGCAATTAAATTGTCTTTCGTATAGCCAAGGTCTTTTTCCTGAGTAAACCTAAATTGTTGGGAAATGATAATTACTGTAGCTACCAAGCCAATGGAAACCACAAATTGGAATACGACCAACGCTTTTCTTAGCGTACCGTTTCCGGATTGCATTATAGTGCCCCCCTTGAGGGCATTTACGGGTTTTATTGAGGATAGAATAATAGCAGGATAGATGCCGGCAGCCAAACCCGTTCCTATTCCCAGCGCCAAAAGAACCGATATTAACTTCCATTGATAAAGATTCAAATAGGTAAGGGATACCTGGGTAAGCTCATTTACCAATGGTAGTAACAAAATTACGATAGGTATACTGATCAGTATGGCGAAAAGCGACAAGAGTAACGATTCGCCCAAAAATTGCCGCATTAGGGCATTTTTTCCTGCACCAACTACTTTTCGTACCCCTATTTCGCGGGCGCGTCTGCTTGCTCTTGCCGTGCTGAGATTAATAAAGTTTATGCAGGCTACCAGTTGAATAAAAAATGCAAGGCTCAAAAGAAAATACAGGTATGTAATGCTCGAAACCTTGTCTAATTGGTTTTTACGGCCATTGGAACGTAAATGAATATCCGTAACCTTTTTTAATTCCAAGGCCTTACTACTCATTCCTGCATCAGCAAGGTCCTTTGCGGCCCTATCCTCAATAAATCCGGGCATTTTAGCTTGAAATTGGGCAATATTACCGTTAGCGGATAATTTTACGTAGCTATGCACAAAATTATTTGTAGCAAAACTCTCAAAAGTTTGTACAAAAGTTCCCATGCCTGGGGTGCTCATACTTACCACGTAGTTGGGGTTCAGATGGGATTTATTCGCTTTTTCATCAAAAACGCCCTTAACGGTCAAGATGAGGGTATCTTCTCCGGTGCCCCAAACTATGGTCTTGCCCATAGCATTTTGGTTTCCGAACAGTTTGTGTTTTAAATAGGAAGAAAGTACTACCGCATTGGGTTCGTTTAGCGAGGTAAGCTTATTGCCCTCAATAAATTCAAAATCAAAAACTTTAAAAAAAGTGGAATCGGCCATGTAAACCCGTGGCTCGTAATAGGCATCCTTGCTTTCCGAAGCACGAATTAAGGTGCTATAAAAAACATCGGTAAGAACAACACGCGTTGCTTCCTCTACCTCGGCAAAATCTTCTTTAAGGGCAAAAGCTATAGGAGGAGATGAGGTTGAACTTTCATAGTTTTCTTGCCCATTGCGCTCTATTATCGTCTCTACACGGTAAATTGTATCCGCTTCATTGTGGTGTTGGTCATATCCAAACTGAGCAAAGA
This sequence comes from Zobellia sp. B3R18, assembly GCF_018860715.1. NCBI lineage: Bacteria > Pseudomonadati > Bacteroidota > Flavobacteriia > Flavobacteriales > Flavobacteriaceae > Zobellia > Zobellia sp. B3R18. Next base: position 1,596,046 of record NZ_JAHKQG010000011.1, read on the forward strand.
CATACAATAGAATAGTAAGACAGCTCACGGTACCTAAAGTAAGCCCTAGCAAATTTATGATGGTCTGCTGTTTGTTCTTCAGTAGGTTTCTCCAAGCTATTTTTATATAATTCTTTAACATGGTTTTCTTTTTTTTGTTTGATGGATGTTTTTACTCGGCATGCAAACTTTTTACGGGGTTTGCTAGGGCTGCCTTAATACTTTGATAGCTTACAGTGATTACGGATATGAGAACGGCCAAAAATGCCGCCAGACCAAATATCCACCATGGAATATTTATGCGATAGGAAAAATCTTCCAACCATCGGTTCATAGCATACCAGCCTAACGGCAGGGCCACCAGAATCGCAAGTCCGACCAATTTTAAAAAGTCTATAGTTAAGGCATAAGCAACCTGCCCAACACTGGCGCCCAAAACCTTGCGAACCCCTATTTCCTTGGTGCGTTTTTGGGCATTGAAGGCCGCGAGGCCAAAGAGTCCCAAGCAGGCAATTAAAAGGGAGAGTACCGTAAATATGATAAAGATATTGCCTAACCTTTGTTCACTGGCATAAGTATCATTAAAGGCATCTTCCATAAAATAATAATCAAATGGCTCACCGGGTACGATAGTATTCCAGACCCCTTCAATTTGAGCAATTGCATTGGCAAAATCGCCAGGCTTAATTTTTACTGCCATGGCATAAGCCTCATCTCCCAAGTGCAAGCTTACGGCATCGATATCTTCTCTTAGTGAAGCTATATGGAAATCCTTTAATACCCCAACAACGGTATAATACGTTGGAGTATCAGAATCAAAATCTGGTGTATAGCGCTTGCCTATAGCCTCTTGCGGACTCAAATTCATTATTCTTGTAGCCGTTTCGTTTAAAATGATGGACGTAGAGTCATTACCATAGGACCTATCAAAATCTCGGCCTGCCACGAATTCAAAATCCATAGTGGAAACATAATCGTAATCAACGTCCCAAGTTTGCATATTAATGGAAGATTCCACACTGGTTTCACCCGAATCAGGAAGAAAAGTGGTGTCACTACGGGACGAGGGAGTAGGAAAATAACTGCTCAACGTAGCATTTTCAACAAAACTCAATTGTTTCACTTGTTCTTTGAGCGACGATACCTTGTCTCCTGCCGTATACACGTCATTTACAATCAAGACCTGGTCTTTTGAGAAGCCCAAATCTTTGCCTTGTATATACTTTAATTGTTGATATACCGCCAAGGTACTAACAATCAAAAAAACCGAAATGGCGAATTGAAATACGACGAGGGAATTTCTAATTTTACCGCCCTCAACACTATTTCCGTTACCTCCTTTCAATACCGTTGCAGGCATAAATCGCGACATAAAAAAAGCAGGGTAACTTCCTGAAAACAATCCTAAGACAACAACGGAAGCCAACAAAATCAACCAAAAAATGGGATTTTGAAAAGGTATTGAAATATTTTTATCGGCAAGGGTATTAAAATAAGGCAAGGCTACAAGGGTCAAAACCAAGGCTAAGCCCAAAGCCAAAAAAGATACCAATCCCGATTCTACCAAAAACTGGCGTACCAGGTCTCTTTTATTGGAGCCCAAGGTCTTTCTAACCCCGACCTCCTTTGCCCTTTTCAGTGAATGGGCGGTAGAGAGGTTCATAAAATTGACACTGGCCAAGACCAAAAGAAAAACAGCTATAAAAGAAAGGATATATATGCTCTGTATGTCGTTGTTAGCACTCATTTCCGCCACCCTATGGGATTTTAAATGGATATCGGTCAAAGGAATGGTGCTAAAGATTAAATGATTGCCGGCCGCCTTAAATTGCGCTTCCGTTATGCCCGGCATAAATTGTTGAACACCAGGAATAACATATTTGCCCAAAAAGCCGCGCAACTGTTCTTGAATATCGTCTGCGTTAACCGTGGGAATCAACTTAATGAAGGTTTGGTAATTGTTACTGCCCCAATTGCCCACTACGGCATCTTCATATCCGGCCATCGCCTCAAAAACGGTGTACCCTTTCAAAAAGGAATTTTGCGGAAAATCTTCGATAACCCCAACAACGGTATAGTTTTCCTCATTGTTAAGCACTATATTTTGCCCCACCGCATTGGTGATCGGAAAGTGCTTTTCGGCGGCCGTTCTGGTCAAGACCAAGGTATTCGGGTCTTTTAAAGCTGTATTTACATCACCCGCCAATAGCTCTATGCCGAACATTTCAAAAAAAGAGGGGTCTACATGGGTGGTATGTTCTTCCTTTACGTTTGCCAAGTCATCGGCCTTGCGCACAAGGGCGCTACCACGTGTTCTAAAGCGTGTTACTACCTCAATTTCAGAAAAGTCGGATTTGAGGGCTTCAGCCATAGGGGCAGGTGTAACGGCGAATTGACGCTCGTCCCCACCAAATTTTATATTATTGTTTACACGATGGATCCGTTCGGCATCAGGAAACATTTTATCATAGCTCAATTCTTCATAGATGTACAACGAAATGAGCAGTGCACCGGCCATACCAATGGCAAGACCAAATATGTTCAACGAAGTGAAAAATGGTTGTTTCTTAAGGCTTCTCCATGCTATTTTAAGATATGTTTTGAACATGATTTTCGTCTTTACAATTGGTTGTCCTTGATTAGGGGACCTTTTGAATTACTTTGATTGATGAATAAACTCCTTTACATAATGGCACCAATAGCCCTGTTCTGGCTTTCGGTAACAATTTGACCGTCAAATAGATTTACAACTCTATGGGCGTAATGCGAATCCCTATCGGAATGCGTTACCATTACAATAGTGGTTCCTTCTTGATTAAGTTCCGTTAATAGGTTCATGACTTCTATACCGTTTTTGGAATCCAAGTTTCCTGTGGGCTCATCGGCAAGAATCAATTTTGGGTTGGTTACTACCGCTCTTGAAATGGCTACACGTTGCTGTTGACCACCGGAAAGTTGTTGTGGAAAGTGCTTCTCCCTGTGTGCAATTTTCATACGCTCCAAAACCTCGCGTACTTTTTGTTTTCGTTCCGCTTTACCCATCTTTAGATAAATTAGGGGCAGTTCTACGTTTTCATAAACCGTTAGCTCATCAATAAGGTTAAAGCTCTGGAATACAAAGCCTAAATTTCCCTTTCGTAGTTCTGTGCGTTGGCGTTCCTTAAGGCGACTTACCTCATGACCGGCAAATTCATAGGAGCCTTCATTTGGGCTGTCTAGCATGCCTATAATGTTAAGTAATGTAGATTTTCCGCAGCCGGAGGGCCCCATAATGGCAACGAATTCGCCTTCTTCAACTTTAAGGTTTACGTTATTCAGGGCCAAGGTTTCTACCTCTTCGGTCTTGAAACTCTTTTTAAGATTTTTTATCTGTATCATTTTTTAGTTTGATTTTTGTTGTTATAAAGATGATGCTTTGTGTGTGAAGTGACAGTTTGATGCTATTTTAGAACTATTTTTTCGGCTTCGCCAAAAGAGTCATAGTTACTGGTTATCACTTTCTCACCGGCTTGGAGGCCTTCAATGACTTCGTAATATTTTGAATTCTGTTTTCCTATTTTAATATCGCGTTTTCTGGCTTCTCCACCATCTGGGGAAACTACGAATAGCCACTGCCCGCCAGTACTTTGGAAAAAGCTTCCTTTAGGTAATAATAAGGCGTCACTAGATTCTCCTAATTGCAATTTAATATTGTAGCTCTGTCCGGTACGGATGGTTTCAGGTTTCTCTTCCGTAAAGACCAAGTCTACTTTAAACCTACCGTTGCGTACCTCCGGATATACCTTTCGTACCCGCAGGAGAAATTGCTTGCCATTACGTTCCAAAACGGCCACTAAGTCTCTTTTTACCCGGTCAATATAGTGTTCATCTATATTCGCCTCAATTTTATAATCCGTAAGTACGTTTACCTGTCCAATTCGTTGTCCTTGAGTAATATTTTGGCCTATTTCTGCATCAAGAAAACCTAGTTGACCGTCTGCCGGTGCACGTACATTCAGGTGGTCTAGCCGCTGATAGACCATACCCAGTGTTTTCTGCATTCGGTTAAGGTCCGCTTCCAGAACGGGCAAGGAGGTTTTTCTAACTTGGTCATCGTTTTCGGTCTGTACTTTTATGATATCGTACTGTTTTTGAGAAAGTTCGTAGTTTTCTTTTGCGGTAAGATAGGCTTCCTTTGATATGAGTTCCTCGGCGAACAGGGCTTCGTTTTGTTCAAAATTTCGTTTTAATCGTTGTAATTCCGTGGCTGCGGTAGCCAAAGACCTTCGCCCTTCAACTTGTCTTGAGTCAAAAGTTAACTTCGTAGAGCGTAGATCGTTTTGCTTCAAGGCCAGCCCACTTTCGCTTTGTAGTATTTGCTCGTACAGGTTAATATTATCCAGTTTTAGGATTATATCCCCTTTCTTGACGATAGCGCCTTCTTCAATTAGCTTTTCACTAACCCGGCCCCCTTCATAGGCATCCATGTAAATGGTGGCAATTGGAGCCACATTGCCGCTAATGGTAATGTAATCATCAAACTTACCATTGGTTATTGAGGCTATGGAGAGTTTTTCCTTATCAGTCCGAAAAGTAGAGACGGAGCTGGCGAAAAGCAGTTGATAACCCACAAAAAGCAGTAGTATTGCCAGTGCAATGTAGCCGTAATGTTTGGGGCGTAATCCTTTTTTCTTTTCTAGTTGTATATCCATTGTGCTATATAATTGTCGTTTTTAGCTAGTTTGTATTTGTGTATTATTCAATATCAAAAACCGGTAGGCCTCGGTAAAATTCCAAAGTGCTTTGATTGATTTCCGACCTGAGCCTTACCTGCAGGTTTTCATTTTGGGCACTGGCAAACAAGTTTTTGGCGGTAAATAATTCTAAGGCATTAATAAGGCCTTTTTCATACCGTTTTTGGGCAATGGTAAAAGCCAGTTCCTGCGCTTGTACTTTTTGTGCGCTCTGCTCGCGCTCAACCTCTAAGGATTGATATTCCTGTACTAATTGTTGTATGGTCTGGTAGACGAGTTGTTCCTGTACCTTTAAATTGTTTTCGGCTCGTAATTTTTCAATTTTCTGTTGTTTGATACGGGAACGAGCAGCCCATCCATTACTGATGGGTACGCTTAAACTTACCCCTATAAACTGCGATGTATTATCTCGGAACTGGTCCCTAAAAGGAACGGTAACACCAAGGGAATCTCTTGTAGTCTCAAAATATCCGGTGGAAATTCCAGAGAATAAAGATAGTGACGGGTGTAAGGAACCTCTTTCTATGGCCAGTTGCTTTTTGGCAGCTTTTACCCGTAACTCTTGGGCCTTGAGCATGGGCATAAATTCTTTTGCTTTGGCATATATACTGTCCGATTGTACATTAGGTGAATTTTCGGGCTCCATGGTATGGTTTAGACCGTCTTGTACCTCTATTTCACTGGTTCCTTCTAGATTCATTTCTTGTATCAGTTGAAGCTTAGCCGCGGCCAATTGGTTTTTACTTTGTGTAAGGTTCAGTTTGTCCGTAAGTAATAACGATTCGGCCTCGTACAGGTCGGCTCCGGCTTTGAGTCCTAATTCTATTTGTTTGGCAACCAGATCGTAATTGGATTGGGATACCGTCATCTGTTCTTTTGATATGGCTACTAATCCTTTAAAAAATCTAATATCGTAAAAAGCCTGCATTACTCTAAAAGCCAGTAAGTAACGTTGCTGTAGATTTTCTTCTTGAGTAGCTTTATACAGAAGTTTGGTAGCCTTTATGTTATTCATTTTCTGAAATCCCCTGAAAAGGTCAACAGAACCTTCTAGCGTGTAACGGTTGGAGAAAAAATCTGTAGTAACCACATCATTGGTAAAGGGATCGGTACTACGTCCAAAATTGATTACATAATTTCCGGAACCCGTAACGGTTGGCAAAAGTTTACGAATAGACTGTCTATAGGTCTCCTCATTGGAATTAGTGTTAAAAGAATAATCTTTCAATTGCAGGTTGTTTTCCAAAGCATAGGCTACACAGGCATCTAAGGTCCACGAATCTTGGCCGGCTAGTTTGGCGGAGATAAGTAACAAAATCCAAATTAAGTATTTAAAAATAATGCTCATAATATATCAAGTGTGCCAAACTTAATACGATTCCCGTGCCAATATTTTAAAATACTGAAAATCAACATACTGTAAATTTGTATTTTGTTATTGACGTTTTGGTTTGTAAAATATGTGTACAGCAAGTGTCAAATTTTTAGACACTGTTAAAAATTTATAATATTGAAATTGTAGTTTTACTAGGTGCCGTTTTAGTTTACGGTAGAACAAGATTACTATGGTAGATGCAAAAATTTTGATTGTTGATGATAACAAGAGCGTTCTTAGCGCTCTTGAAATATTGTTGCAATTTGAGTACAGCTCTATACAGACTATTTCAAATCCTAACCAGATAACGTCCTTCCCAAATCTTAATGAAATAGATATGGTGCTGTTGGACATGAATTTCTCGGCTGGGGTAAATACAGGAAATGAGGGGCTGTATTGGTTACGAGAGTTACAGAAAAAAGCCCCACAGACTTCGGTTGTTATGATGACTGCCTATGGTGCGGTAGATTTGGCCGTAAAGGCTTTGAAAGAAGGAGCCTCTGATTTTATTCTAAAACCTTGGAACAATGATAAGTTATTGGCCACCGTAAAATCTGCCTATGAACTTAGAAAGTCCAAGAAGGAGGTTAAGGAGCTAAAACAGAAGGAAAGCCATTTAAAGCAGGTTATCAATCAAAATAAGAATTACATCATTGGCAATTCAAAAGCCTTGAACGCAGTGCTAAAATTGGTGTCTAAAGTTGCTAAAACCGATGTAAATGTTCTGGTTACAGGAGAAAATGGTACAGGAAAGGAGTTGATTGCTAGGGAACTTCACAAGCTATCTAGCCGAAATAACGAAGTTTTTATTTCCGTGGATATGGGCTCCATTTCAGAAAACCTTTTTGAAAGCGAACTTTTTGGCCACACTAAAGGTTCTTTTACCGATGCCAAAGAGGATAGGGCGGGTAAGTTTGAAGCGGCAAATGGAGGTACTCTTTTTTTGGATGAAATAGGAAACCTTTCATTGCAGGCGCAAGCTAAACTGTTATCCGCCATTCAGAACAGGACCATTGTTCGGGTGGGTTCCAATAAAGCTATTCCGGTGGATATTAGGTTGATATGTGCTACGAACGAAGATTTGGATAAAATGGTAGCGGACGGTCTCTTTAGGGAGGATTTGCTCTACAGAATAAATACCATTAGAGTAGAGGTGCCGGCACTTAGGGAACGGGATCAGGATATTTTGGTCCTGGCTGATTTCTATTTGAAAAAATTTACTTCTAAATATGGTAAACCTGGACTTCGTATCAATCAAGCGGCGCAAGATAAATTAATTGGGTATGCTTGGCCAGGAAATATAAGGGAGCTTTTGCATACTATTGAAAGAGCCGTAATCCTATCGGAAGGGAACATACTAAAACCCGAAGATTTTTTACTGAGCAATAAATCTACGGTTGCCACAAATTTAAACGGTCCCAATACCTTGGAGGAAATGGAACTCTTAATGATCAACAGTGCTTTGGAGCAAAATGATGGTAACTACAGTGCGGCCGCAGAACAATTGGGGATTTCTAGGCAAACCTTGTACAACAAGTTAAAGAAAATAGGGAAATAAGCACATTTAGCAAATGGTAAGTAAACACATTTATCTGCAATTAATTCTCCGTACGGTTCTCTTGTCCTTGACCGCATTGGCAGTAGGATTTTTGTTTTTTGGGGAAAAGTACATTTTGGTAGGTTTTGCCCTATGCTTGCTTGTAGTGCAGATCTATTCGCTTATTTACTATGTAAACCAGACCAACCGAAAAATAGCATATTTTTTTGATGCCATAAAGAATGAGGATTTTACTCTTCGGTTTCCAGAAAAACTAAGTAGTAAATCACTAAAAGAACTGAACCATAGCCTTAATATGCTCAACGCTATGGTGCAAGATATTCACCTTAAAAAGCAGGCGCAAGAACAGTTTTATCAAGAAATTTTAAAACAGGCAGATATTGGGATTATGACTGTCAACCCCAAAGGACATATTCTTTATGCAAATCCTACGATTGAAAAATTGCTGAACTATCACCCCTTGAACCATGTGAAACAATTAAAGCAAATAGACGAAAAATTGTACACCAAGTTTCAAGATCTAAATCCGTTTGAAAGCAGTATTCATCAGTTGACCAATGAACGTGAAAAGAAGGAACTGGCCGTAAAAGCTACAGCAATGAACCTTGATGGCGAGCCTTTGCTATTGGTGGTGGTCCAAGATATACGTAAAGAACTGGACGAGAAGGAAACGGATTCTTGGGTGAAGTTAATTCGGGTGCTTACGCACGAAATTATGAATACCATTACCCCCATAACCTCAATTTCGGAATCGATATTAAAATATTATAAAAAGGGAGAAAATTTACTGGCCATAGAGGAATTGCAAGAGCAACATTTACAGAGCACAGTTAAAGGGCTTGAAGTTATAAAGGGGCAAGGAAGCGACTTGATGAACTTTGTGCACTCTTACCGTAAATTTTTAAGTGTACCGGAACCTGATAGGGAATTGATACGTGCGCAAAACTTTTTGGAGAAGGTAAAGCTCTTATTGGATAATAAATCCGGAGTAGACCCAATTGAGATTTCAATTACCATAGATCCGCAAGATTTGGAACTTTATATTGATGTAAAGCAGATTACTCAGGTATTGGTGAATTTGGGTAAAAATGCACAGCAGTCCATTGGCAATCAACAAAACGGGAAAATTGATTTTATAGCCGGTATCAATAGAAAAGGAAAGAAGTTTGTGCAGGTGCGGGACAATGGCCCGGGAATTTCTGAAGACCTAGTAGAGGAAATCTTCGTTCCTTTTTTCACAACTAAAAATACGGGAACCGGTATAGGGTTAAGTTTGTCTAAGCAGATTATGCGCTTGCATAAGGGAACTATTCAAGTAATTTCCCGGGACCAAACTGTTTTTACACTCACTTTTGATTAAGGTAAGAACTTTAACCTAGCTCCTTAAAAGGATCCCAAAAATGCTTTTCAAAGTTGATGATTTGATTGTCAACTACGGTTATTCCTTCATTTTCCAAGAGCTGCTGCATAAGGTTAGTGCCATCAAAATGGTGTTTTCCTGTGAGTAAACCAATTTTGTTTACCACTCTATGGGCGGGTACATCTGGCATACTGCCGGCTCCGTTCATGGCCCAACCTACCATACGGGCACTACGGGCGGCACCTAAATATTTGGCAATTGCCCCATATGAGGTAACACGACCTTCTGGAATGAGCCGGGCCACTTCATATACTTTTTGGAAGAAATTTTTGTTATCAGGATTCATTAGCTAAATATAATTCTTAGAATGGTTATAATCAATAGAACCAACATAAGAGCACTAAGAATATAATTGCTGTTCTGCGAAAATCGATTTGATTTGTGCTCAAGCTTATTGAAGTAAACGGTATACATATAAAGTACGGTAAAAGTGCCCGAACCCGCCGCTAGAATAAATACAAGAATATCCCAAACTTGAAACTTAATCCAACCGGACGCATTCCACATAATATTAAGTCCGCTATAATAGGGTATGGTCAATAGATTTAACGCTGCTAAAAGTACGCCCTTAAAAAAACTATTTTTTTTACTAACCTTTACCGCTTTTATCTTCTGTACTTTATTTCTCTTGGCGGCTACAAAAAAGTATACCATAAAAAAGGCAAAAACCACTACCGCAATTTTTAGAAGTATATCTACAACTTCTGGGTTTTTATGAAGGAATTTTGAGATGTAAACTGCTATAGTTGCCTGTAGAATAACCATTACGGCTACTCCCAAGCTAAAAATAATTCCGTTAAGTTTACCCTTTTCTACACTAACTTTTGCGGCATTCATGTTCAAAAGACCAGGAGGTACCGTGGCCATAAAAGCTGCCGAAAAAGTAGCAAAAAAAAGAATCAAAAGATGCTGCATGCTTAATGTACCTTGAATTGAATATAGGTAATGGGCTTACCTTTTTCAAGATACTGTTTTTCGTAGAAAGTCTGAAGTTCCAATACTTCTTTTGGACTGCCCTCATTTTTGTACACATCATGGTTGGCGTAGTTCACTTCCAATCCTAGACCGTGTAGTAGTCCTAAGGTATAACCGTGCATAAACTCGCTATCGGTTTTTAGGTGCATAAGGCCATCTGGCCGTAAAATTCTCTTGTATTTGGCCAAGAAAGCTTCGTTGGTCATTCTATGTTTTGTTCGCTTGTATTTTATTTGGGGATCGGGAAAAGTTATCCAGATTTCGGAAACCTCGTCTTGGGCAAAAAGTTCGTCTATAAGTTCTATCTGTGTCCTTAAAAAAGCTACATTCTTAAGATTGTCCTCCAGAGCGGTTTTTGCACCTCTCCAAAGGCGAGCCCCCTTAATATCAATACCAATGAAATTTTTACTAGGGTCTTGTTTGGCCAGCCCTACGGTATATTCTCCCTTGCCGCACCCTAATTCTAGTACAATTGGGTTGTCATTTCCAAAAAAATCATTCCACTTTCCTCTTTTTTCGAACCCCTGCTTTACTGCATCCCGGTTAGGTTGGATTACATTTGAAAAGGTTTCGTTCTCTTTAAACCGCTTAAGTTTGTTCTTGCTTCCCAATAGTGTAAAATTAAATTTTAGGTAAGACTTTAGTCTCGGTATTAGTTTTTGCTTTTTCCAAAGTAAATGAAAATTCCGAACCTACGTCTATTTCACTTTCTACATATATCTTTTCTCCGTGTGCCTCTACAATATGTTTTACTATGGCAAGACCAAGACCTGACCCACCTTCAGTACGGCTACCGCTTTTGTCTACGCGGTAAAAGCGTTCAAATAGGCGCGGTATATGTTGTTTGGGAATACCTTCGCCATTATCGGTTACCCTAACGATTACTTTGTTTTTGATGAGGTTTTCTACACTTACCTCGGTAGTGCCATTGGTATGGCCGTATTTAATTGAATTTACCAAAAAGTTGGTTACTACCTGTTGTATTTTTTCCTTGTCCGCAAAGACCATTATGGGTTCATCATACTCCATATCAAAAGTGAGTGTGATTTTCTTCTTTGCCGATTTCATTTCTAAGAGGTCAAAGACATTCTGTATAAGTTCAATAATATCAAACGGTTCTCTTTTAAGATTAAGGTCTCCCACCTCTAATTTCGTAATGAGGTCTAAATCCTTAACAATATAGATGAGCCGGTCTACGCCTTTATTGGCTCTTTGCAGATATTTACGGCGTACATTTTTGTCGTTAATGGCACCATCCAAGAGGGTTTCTATATAACCTTGAACGGTAAAAAGAGGGGTTTTAAGCTCGTGCGATACGTTGCCAAGAAAATCTTTTCTGTATTCCTCCCTAATTTTTAAGGTGTCTATTTCTACACGCTTGTCTTGGGCAAACTTCCCTATCTCTTCAGTTAGGGTTTTCATATCGGTCGTTATGGGGCCTGTGCTAATAGATGATGATTCCAACATGGCAACATCATCATAAATCTTTTTAATACGACGATAAATGAACCTTTCTATTCGTATCTGTAAAACTATGAAGGCAATAGGAAATAGCAGTAGGGCAGAAATAATGATTGCCGTCCAATTAAAAGCATTGAAAAGATGTAGGAACAATGCCAAAAGCGAAACAAATGCCACGGAAATCATAAAAGAAGACCTTAGCGCAAAGCGATATGACCTCCTTAGCTTAGCGGACATAAGAAAACGGTTTTGTTTGTGCCAAAAAACGGGTATGTATAATCATGGAACGAGTCACCGCCCAAAATTACTACAAAAAAGACGTATAACTTAATTAATGGACAGACTTAATTAAAGAACAAACTTGTAGCCAACCCCTTTTACGGTCTTAAAATGCTCCTCGCCAATTTTTTCCCTAAGTTTTCTAATGTGAACGTCTATGGTGCGCCCACCAACAACAACCTCGTTACCCCAGACCCTGTCAAGAATAACTTCTCTTTTGAAAACTTTACTAGGTTTGGAAGTGAGTAGGGCCAAAAGTTCAAACTCTTTTCTAGGAAGAACAATCTCTTCGCCATCGTTGATTATTTTGTATTCTTCTCTATTTATAATAATGTTACCTACGGTTACAATGTCATCTTGTGGGGCCGCTTCTTCCTTTAACCTTCTTAAAAGTGCTTTAACCTTACTTACTAGAACTTTTGGTCTAATTGGTTTGGTAATATAGTCATCCGCACCCGCATCAAAACCTGCTACTTGGGAATAGTCTTCGCCACGGGCGGTAAGAAAAGTAATGATGGAATTCTCCAGTCCGGCAGTGGCACGAATGGTTTCGCATGCCTCAATACCGTCCATTTCTGGCATCATTACATCTAAGATAATTAAATGCGGTTGTTTTTTCTTTGCCATGGCCACACCTTCCACTCCGTTCTTGGCGGTAAAGACCTGATAGCCTTCTGCAGTAAGATTATAACCTACTATTTCTAGTATATCCGGCTCATCATCAACAAGTAATATCTTAATGTCTTTCTTTTTCATAAGGTCTGTAAAGATGGTTAATTCGTCAAAAGTAAATATAATACCGACATACCAAAGTCTCTTAACGTTGATTTAATATAGTAACATAAACCTAACCTTATTGCAATAAAGGTTTAACATACACGTAACTCGACTTTTACTTCACGTGGCGTTATTTGCGGCGTTATAAAACTAGATAATGAGACTAATATACTTTATTGCCCTTTGCCTTTTTTCAATTCAATTAAGCGCCCAAGACACTGGGAGTATTATCGGTAAACTTACTGATAAAGAGATGAATGACGATCCCTTGCCATTCGCTAATGTAGTGATAAAAGGAACTACTACAGGTACAACTTCGGATTTTGATGGACTTTATGAAATAGCAGGTCTTGAGCCAGGAACTTACGTTGTATCTTATAGTTATTTAGGATATGAAACTGTAGACATTCCAGATGTAGTGGTTGAAGCTGGAAAAGTAACAACAATAAATGTGCCGATGAGTGCTGGCGGCGGATTTGAATTGAGTGAAGTTGTGGTAACCACGGTTTCCAGAAAGGATTCTGAAATGGCACTTTTACTTGACCAGAAAAAAGCGATTACCCTAGAAACTTCTATTGGTGCCCAGGAATTAGCGCGTAAAGGTGTTAGCGATGCGGCCACTGCAGTTACTAAAGTAACGGGAATTTCTAAAGAAGAAGGTTCCGGAAACGTTTACGTAAGAGGTTTGGGAGATAGGTTCAATATTACAACATTGAACGGTCTTCCGTTACCTTCTAACAACACTTCAAAAAAGAACATCGATCTAGGTGTTTTTACTTCAAGCATTATAGAATCTATTGGAATAGATAAGACATACAATGCAGCCAATTACGGAGATTTTGGTGGAGCAAACGTTAATATTGTTTCCAGAAATTACAATGGTGATGGTTTTTTTGATGTTAGTGCCTCTGTTGGTGGTAACACTGAAGCCTTGGGTGTTGATCAATTCTATTTGAACGATGGTCCTGATTTTTCAGGATTCTATAACGCGGATATTCCAAACAATCCTTTTTCCGATACTTTTGATACCAGTTGGGACAGGGAAGCTGTAGGTACTCCGGTTAATTCAAGCTTTTCACTTAAAGGGGGTGATTCCTATACTATAGGCGAAGAATCTAGGTTGAGCATTTTTGGGGTAGCGTCTTTTAGTAACAAGCATAGTTATAACGAAGGTATCAACAACGGTCAGCCAAACGTTGGTAACGGTCTTCCTAACTCTGCTTTTGACTTTACTACTTTTGATTATTCTACGGCCACTACATTAATGGGTAACGTAGGGTATAGAATTAATAATGCCAATAACATTAAGTACAATCTATTGGTATTGAACAACTCTAGCCAAAAGCAACAAGAGTTTTTCGGAATCTTGGATAGGGAAGATGATGCACCGGAAGGTGGTGGATTTATTCAACGTGCTACTTTCGAAAGAACCACTTTATACGTACATCAGTTATTGGGAGAGCACAATCTTTCCGAGAATATTGATGTGAATTGGGGAGGAGCCTATAACTACGTAAAAAACTTGGTTCCGGACAGACGCCAAAACACGGTTTTACCTGTACGAAACAACAATCCTGATGGCCCTAAATCATTTGCATTGGTTTCTGCTGCTTCTGAAAACCACCGCTTTTTCCAAGAGCTAGATGAGCAGGAAATTGCAGCTAACCTTTCTGCTACTTACAAGTTTAAAGAAAATGAAGACGAAGGTTTTGATGGAAAATTAACTGTTGGTTATAATGGTAGGTTTAAGTCGGTAGATTTTGACGCAACACAGTTCAACTATCGTTTTTTAAGACCAAATGACCAGCCGGAGGTAGATATTAGACAAATTGATCAATATTTTGATCAAAACCCATTAAGTGCAGGTCTTTATCAAATAGGAACGTTTAGAGGTGGCGCTTCTATCCCTGGATCGTTAAACCCACAGACCTTTGGTGGGGAACAGCAGATTAATGCGGCTTTCGTTACTTTGGAATACAAGTTCAATCCTAAACTTACTTTGTTTGCAGGTTTAAGAGGAGAACAAATAACTCAGGAGATAGACTGGAATACAACTTTTGGTGAGGATTCAAGTAAATTAGATACGTTTGAGTTTCTACCTTCTTTAGCATTCAAGTATGAGTTGAACGAGAAGCAGAACTTAAGGTTTGCAGCAAGTAAGACCTATACTTTACCACAGTTTAAAGAAAGAGCTCCTTTCTTGTTCCAGGAAGATATTACGCAGGATTCTTACGGTAACCCGGATTTACAGAACTCTACCAATTACAATTTTGATTTAAGATGGGAGCTTTTCCCTACTTCAAGCGAGATTCTTTCTTTTGGAGTATTTGCCAAGTATATAGAGAATCCTATCAACACTTTCCTTGTGGTTTCTGCTGCTAACGATTTAAGTTATGCCAACACTGGGGATAGCGCTACTGCTTTTGGTCTAGAATTCGAAGCTAGGGTAAACCTATTTGAAAACGAGATTGAGATTGCCGATGATTTTCTTGAAGAAAGATTAAGTCTTGGGGGTAACATATCTTACTTGAACACCAACCAGAAATTACAATCTGAAAAAGTGGCCAGCGAAACCAGTTTGGCAGCTGCTTTTACCAATACGGAAGCGCCGCTACAAGGTGCATCGGATATTATTGTAAACGGAGATATTAGTTTCTACAAAGAACTTAAGAACAACAAAGACCTTAACGCCACTATAGCCGCTAACTATTTTTCAGAAAGACTTTATGCTCTTGGTAGTACAGGACGTGGACATTTGATGGATAAAGGGTTTGTAACGTTGGATTTCATTTCGTCCATGCAATTGAACGAACACTTTAAAATTGGAATTAGCGCTAAAAACTTATTGAACCCACTTATTGAAAGAGTTACTGAGAACGCAGAAGGAGACTTGGATACCGTAAACCCGGCAGTTCCTGGATTTTTGGAAGATGGTCCTGTAACCGATTTGTCTTATAAGAGAGGGTCTGATCTATCCCTTACGTTAACATTCAGCTTCTAAATACGAGTTTTAACCATAATAAATTACCTAACTATTTAAATTTTCAGAAAATGAAAAAAACAATTTTCTCTTTAATGCTAAGTCTAGCTGCAATGACCTTTGTGGTTTCTTGTAGCGATGATGACAATTTGCCGACAAACGACCCCACTTGTAGTGATGGTATAAAGAACGGTGACGAAACTGATATTGATTGTGGAGGTTCTTGTGAGCCTTGTTCTACAACTGGAACTTCTGAAGACTTAGAAGGCGATATTACCGAAGATACAGAATTAGATGCAGCTACGGCCTATAACCTTACAGGTGCTTACATAGTTAAGTCTGGAGCTACATTAACTATCCCTGCAGGTACTACTATTAAAGCCGCAGGTGGTACAGCCGCTTTTATTGGTGTTGAAAGAGGTGCAAAAATAAACATTAACGGTACAGCTGCTGCTCCTGTAGTGCTTACTTCAGGTTCTGCTAGTCCTGCCCAAGGAGACTGGGGTGGTTTGGTTATTGCCGGTGACGCTCCAACCAACAAAGGTGTTGACGTTACTACAGAGGTAGGTGACCTTACTTACGGTGGTGCAAACGCTGCGGATAACTCTGGTAGTATTACATACTTAAGAGTTGAGTATACCGGTGCTACTTTCTCTAACGATAAGGAGTTTAACGGTGTTTCTTTATTCGGTGTGGGTTCTGGAACTACTTTTGAAAACGTTCAGTCTTACATGGGTGGAGATGACGGTATCGAGTTCTTTGGTGGAGCTGTTGAAGGTGTTAACCTTGTTTCCATAGGAAGTGGTGACGATTCAATAGATTTTGCCGATGGTTGGACAGGTAACGGTACAAACTGGTATATTGCCGAAGGTGCTAAAGCTGGTATTGAAGGTTCTAACAACGGTGATGATGGTAACGCTACTCCTGTAACAACTACTACATTGAAAAATATTACTGTTGTAGGTCCTGTAAGTGAAGGAGCCCTTTTCTTCAAAGAAGGTGGTGGTAACTTTACTGTTGAAAACTTCTTTGTTAGTGGTGCTGATTTGGGTATCAACGTAAAAGATACGGATACTGAAGCCAATGCTAGAATTGATGCTGATGATCTAATGATTTCTAACATTCAATTTGCTGATACTCCAGCTGAGTTTGCTGCTACTAATTACGCAGGTACTAATGCTGACTTCTACGTAGAAGGTGTGGCTACAGGTGCTGGTAACGGTGCTGCTGCTCCTGACTGGGCTGCTGGTTGGACTATAGGATTGAGCAATAGCGCTGCTGCTTCTCAGTTGAACCTTGCTGGTGAAATTTCCGGTGATGTTGAGTTAGACGCTAACGTAGAGTATCTTTTAACTAGCGGATTCGTTGTTAAAGAAGGTGGTTCGCTTACAATTCCTGCAGGAACTACTATTACTGCAACAGGTGGTACTGCTGCCTTCATAGGTGTTGAAAGAGGTGCTACTATTAACATTAATGGTACAGCTACTGCTCCTGTTGTTATGACATCCGGTGCTGAAAATCCTGCCCAAGGAGACTGGGGTGGTTTGGTTATTGCCGGTGACGCTCCAACCAACAAAGGTGTTGACGTTACTACAGAGGTAGGTGACCTTACTTATGGTGGTGCAAACGCTGAAGATAATTCAGGTAGCATTACATACTTGAGAGTTGAGTATACCGGTGCTACTTTCTCTAACGATAAAGAGTTTAACGGTGTTTCTTTATTCGGTGTGGGTTCTGGAACTACTTTTGAAAACGTTCAGTCTTACATGGGTGGAGATGACGGTATCGAGTTCTTTGGTGGAGCTGTTGATGGTGTTAACCTTGTTTCTATAGGAAGTGGTGACGATTCAATAGATTTTGCCGATGGTTGGACAGGTAACGGTACTAACTGGTACATTAAGGATGGTGCCAAAGCTGGTATTGAAGGTTCTAACAACGGTGATGACGGAGATGCTACTCCTGTAACAACTACTACATTGAAAAATATTACGGTTGTAGGCCCTGTAAGTGAAGGTGCCCTTTTCTTCAAAGAAGGTGGTGGTAGCTTTACTGTTGAGAACTTCTACACAGAAGGTGTTGATTTAGGTATCAACGTAAAAGATACGGATACTGAAGCTAACGCTAGAATTGATTCGGATGCACTTTCAATTACAACTATTGAATTTGCTAGTCCTGCTGCTGAGTTCAGTGCTACTAACTATGCTGGTGCCAACACAGACTTCTACACAGAAGGAGATGCAAGTGGTGCAGGTAATAAAGCTGGTGAGCCTGATTGGGCTGCTGGATGGACTGTAGGAATCAACTAAGAAAAACGATTTCAACTTTATATAGGAAACCCCGCTATTGCGGGGTTTTTTTATGTCCTGTTTTCATGTAATACAAGTATTATTTTACAAGCTTCGTAAATAAGCGGCAACTAGACCTTAATGTAGATTTTTTTCTTGTCCAACCAAAAGCCTATACTCCAGCAAAAGAGCATAAAAACCAGAGCAAAGGCCAGAGAACCAAAGTAAGGACCGATCCAACTAAAACCTTTTTCGTACACATAGCTATAAAGAGATTGTTCACCATTAACCCGAATAAAGAGGGCGCCAATGGCTACATATTCCGAAAGTAGATAAATGAAAAGGGGGTTCTTCCCAAATACTTCAAAGAAATTGTAGTTAACGGGCTTTTTTACAAAGTCTATGGTGTAAATAAGAACGGATAACACTACAATGTCTAGACCCACGGTAAGTGTTACAAAAGAGCTTGTCCATAATTTTTTGTTTACCGGGAAACCTAAATCCCATAGATAAGCAACCACCAATAGACCGGCACCCATTAATAGCATTTTTGCCAGCTTCTCGTAATTCATCCCGCCATCAATAATATACTTGCCTATAAGATAGCCTGCCAAGACGTTACCAATGGAAGGCAGTGTGCTTAAAAGTCCTTCTGGATCAAACGGTATACCATTGCCCATATATAGATGGCTGTCGCCTAGTATAAGACGGTCTACGGTTCTGGCAAAGTTTCCTTCAAGGGTATAGTCGCCAAATGCGACCAACAGTCCCCAGTAGCTTAGTAATAACAAAACTGAAGCTATAATCAGCTGCCTATTGGTTAAAAAGTATATCATCACGGCACCAATGAAGAAACAGAGGGCTATACGCTGCAGCACACCTAGAATTCTAGTTTCGCTAAAAGGAATAGGGGTTAGTTCCCCTGTTTCGGTCCAAGAGAAAAAGGGAATCCAATACATGGTATACCCGAGCAAAAATATGAGTAAAGTGCGCTTTGCAATTTTTTTGAATACTTCGGAGAAAGGCTTTTCTCCCCATTTGGTCTTTACAAAAGCAAAGGCGTTTCCTACGGCAAATAAAAATGAGGGAAAAACCAAATCGGTAGGGGTAAAGCCGTGCCACTTGGCATGTAACAGAGGTGAAAAGGTAGAACTCCAATCGCCAGGGGTATTAACAATAATCATCAGGCATACGGTCAATCCCCGGAATACATCGAGTGCTTTAAATCTTTTCATAGGTCGGTTACTTTTAGTTATCCCCTAAGTTAAGCGCTCTTTTGATCTTTTCAAACAAATGGTTGTTTTCATACGTTCCTTGAAACAATTGTGAGCCGGGGCCATAGGCAAAAACAGGAACCATAGTGGCCGTATGGTCATAGGTAGTAAAAGTGCCCTCAATGATACCTTCTTCTAGGTTGCCTTGGGGAATACTAAAACCAGAAGTTTCATGGTCTGCCGTAATGATTACCAAGGTATTGCCGGAAGTATCCGCAAACTTAATGGCTTCGGTAATGGCCCTGTCAAAGTCAATTCCTTCGGTAACGATACCACCTACATTGTTATAGTGCCCGTTGCTGTCTATTTGGGCGGCTTCAACCATTAAAAAAAACGGTTTGTCTTTAGAGTTCAAAAATTCAATACCATTTTTGGTGGCTATGGCTAGTGCATTACCACGACCCTCCAAAACTCCGGGTACTCCTTTTTCGGAAAGAAAATGACCTATTTTTTCGGATTGGTCCTTTCCTATTTCATCAATGTTGTTAAGAATTTTGAATTCAGTCTTTTTCCAATCGAATTTAAAATCCTTGGCTCCGCCTCCCATAAAAAGGGATAGGTCGCTTTTTAAAAGGTCACTGGCTATTAATTCTGTATCTGAACGGTCTTTTTGGTGGGCATAGAAAGAAGCAGGCGTTGCTCCTGTAACATGGTCGGTGGTTATGATACCGGACACAAAATTATATTTAGAGAAATATTCCGGCATGTTTTCAACAGGTTTCCTTTCCGGGTCAAGCCCAATAGCCCTATTGTAGGTTTTGACACCTGTGGCCAAGGCTGTGCCCGCTGCGGCTGAATCCGTAGTAAAATCATCGGAAGATTGTGTTTTTATAAACCCAATACTCTTTAACTGTGAAAGTGTAAGCTCTCCCCCATTGGCCAAAACTGCAGAAGAAATCTGGCTAAGGCCGTTGCCATCTCCAATAAGGAGGATAACATTTTTAATGGGCGTATTTTTTTGGTCCGTTATAAAAGAAGGATGGTAGACTTCCGATTTGACTGTGTTTTTATAAGTGCGTTTTTCAAGGGAGTTCAAATATGTGGCGCATTTATAGGGCATATCCGTATTTATGATATCCACTCCTAAATCCGAAAAGGCTTTCCACGCAGTTTTTGAATCCGGTGTGCTCCAAAAACGAAACGGTTTGTTGAGGTTGTGGGCCTTTTTTATAGCTTCGGATACTGATTTGTAATCTTCTTGCGTAAGCCTGCCCTTGCCATTCCATTCCGAGTAATTTTTGAAATCAACACTTATAAAAGCTACTTTTTTCCAATCACCCGTATCAAGGTCGCTTTCTAACTTTTGATGGTCAAAATACACATAGTTGGGGTAGGAGTCATAGGTGTTGGGATTGGGCCTATGACCAGAAATCACAATCTTTATATCAGGTCTTGATATGATTTCGGGATACTTTTTAAGTTCGGCCAGTATCTTTTTTAAACTAGGCTCGGCATCGGATTTAATATCCAACATTAAGGTAAGGTTGGTGGGGTTGCCAATGTTGTTCTCAATGGCGTATTTTAAAGGGTCAAGATAAAGCGTCCGTAAGGTTTTGCCCTTTGTAATTTCTGCTTCGGTATGGGTTACGTTCAGTTGTCCGTTTTTCAGGAAAATATCAGCCTCAAGAATATCAAGACCGTTTGAATATGCTTTCCAAAACGGTACGTTCTGTAGATAGTCGTTGTGCGAATGAATTAGGGTTTTTCTGCTGTGTTGTGCATTAAGAAAGGTGATGCAAAAAAGCGCCAATAGGAGAGAATACTTTGTTTTAAATCTGTACATACTTTAAAATTAAGAAAAGAGTGCCCCGTTAAGA
The DNA here is from genome assembly GCF_018860715.1 of Zobellia sp. B3R18. Taxonomy (NCBI): domain Bacteria; kingdom Pseudomonadati; phylum Bacteroidota; class Flavobacteriia; order Flavobacteriales; family Flavobacteriaceae; genus Zobellia; species Zobellia sp. B3R18. Next base: position 1,616,959 of record NZ_JAHKQG010000011.1, read on the forward strand.
GACACTCTTTCGTAAAAAACTAAACTAACGAACTAACTACTACCATCCTTTGTTTTGGGGGATTCCGGATGATTCAATTACTGTACTAGGTATGGGCCAAACATTCATGTACGAAGCATCAAAATTTCTTGCAGGCCATACAATTTCTGAGGTATATGGTGAGTCTGGATTGGAACGGTCTGTGTAAATGCGGCCGTAGATGGGTTGTGCATATACTTCTGCGGCATCGCCCCAACGAACTAAGTCAAAATGCCTGTTAGCAAATTCACCGGCAAGTTCAACCCTTCTTTCGTGTTTTAAATCTTCTATGGTAGAGTTTGTAATGGCTGGAAGACCTGCTCTTTCCCGAACCATATTTAATGGGGCATCTCCATTTTTACCATCCATGATAAGTGCTTCGGCCTTCATAAGCAACACTTCCGCGTAGCGCATTAAAGGAACATTATAAATTGTTGAAGGGTCATCTCCATTGCTATTTAAATAAGTACCTATAGGATTTTCGAACTGGAATTCGTACATGTACTTATTGAACTGAAAACCTGATAAGGAGTTTTCCGATTGGTACCTTCTGGTTTCACCGAAAAAAGTAAATTCATCACCAAAATTCAGGACGGTAACCGCTTTTCTGGCATCGCCATCTTCAAACTCGTTATAAAGTCCTTCGGAAGGAGTGTAATAGCCCCAGCCATTGTATTTACCCCAGCCTTTGTTTTCAAGCATAACACCTGTTAGGATACTGCCCTTGTCTACTCCAGAGTTAACGGACCAAATGTACTCGCTGGTCCAATTGTTCAGGTTGCTGTGCAGTTCACGGTAATCTTGAGATGGATTGCCCGTATTGATCAATGCCCTTCCCGAGCCACTGTTGGTAACCGCATCTGCATATTTTACAACTTCAGCATATCTAGCAGCGTCATATTGTGCCCAATAAAGATTGGTTTTGGCCATATACGCCAATGCGGCATCTTTATGCGGGCGGCCATAATTCTCGGATGAATAGTCTGTGAACAAGGGTAACAGTTCTGAAGCTTTCATTAGATCTGCCTCTATCTGTTTGTAATTTTCAACCACACTTGCCGGTCTGGAATAACTACCGGGTTCATCGTTCATGTTTTCTTCCGTAACAATAGGAACTCCACCATTGTTGCCGTTGTCTCCATAGGTATGGGCTACCCAGAAATAGCTAAAAGCGCGCATAAAATAGGCTTCTCCCAAATATTGGTTTTTTAGCGTTTCGCTGATGTCCATATTGGGGATGTTCAAGATAATATCATTGGCGCGACGGATTACCTTGTAACTTTTGGGGTAACAGGTAGAGGTGTAACCTCCTTCACCACCGGTGATGTTAAAATCCTTGATATTATCGGCGGAAGCTTTAATACGACCGGTAATCATATCGTCCGAAGCATTAATGTACCAGAAGAATCCTCTTGAGAACATTTCTTGGTCCGTCATGAATTCGTACATACTGTTAACCGCTTCTGCAGCATCTTGTTCAGTGGCCCAAAAGTTGGCATACGAGGTGCTTCCCAAAGGGTCAACTTCGGTAAAATCGTCCGAACACGTAATTAGGTTAAGTCCGGCAAAGCCTATTGCCAAGCTCATTATTTTTATTCTATTGAATTTCATTTTTCTAAATGTTTTGTTGTTAAAGCGATAAAGACAATCCTGCCGTAATTGTTCGGGAAAGAGGGTATCTGGCAATATCCAATCCTTTGCCACCAACCTCAGGGTCAATTCCTGTGTAATCCGTAATCGTGAATAAGTTTTCCGCAGAAATGTAAAAACGTAATGATGAACCAGGCAATACGGAATTCATAATGCGGTCATTGATCGTGTACCCAAGGGTTACGTTTTTCATTCTTAAGTACGATGCGTCTTCAAGGTACCAGCTAGAAGCTAGTCCAAAGTTCTGGTTGTCATCTTTTGTAGATAACCTTGGGGTTGTTGCTCCGGTATTTGAAGATGACCATGCGTCTAGTACCCTGTTGTCTAAGTTATATCCGGTAAGTGATGCGTTATAGGTGGAAAATTTGTAGCCGTTAAACACTTCAACACCAGAAACCCCTTGGAACAACATGCCTAGGTCAAAATTCTTGAAATTTAGGTTCAAGCCAAAGTTATAGGTGAAATCTGGCTGGTAACTATCATAGAAAATCTTATCATTATCGTCTATTTTTCCATCATCATTGCTATCCGCAAATTTAAAATCCCCAGGCTGCGCGTTAGGCTGAATTAAATTGCCATCTTTTACATGGGCATCAATTTCTGCCTGATTTTGGAAAACTCCCAGTTGAGGTACTACATAAACAGAGTATAAAGCTCTACCTACTTCTGAACGATAAGGTCTAAGAACCCCTCTAACATTGTCCGTATGGGCAATAAAATCTATACCACTTTTATTATAACCGTCTAGGTTTACCAACTCATTGTCCAGCACACTGGTATTGGCATTAACCGTGAAATCTAGCTCTCCTATTTTGTTAGAGTAACTTGCGGATATTTCAAAACCATTGTTTTTAACTTCTCCTCCGTTAACATCTGCAGCGCTCGTACCTTGGTTAAGGTCTTCAAGACCAGGAAGAATCATTCCTTTGGTGCTTTTTTCAAAATAATCAAAAGTAAGGCTTAACGTGTTGTTGAAAAGTGCGGCGTCCAGACCAAAGTTAACAGATTCCGATACTTCCCAATTTAAATCGGGGTTAGATTGCTTGCCCACAAATGCACCTTTGTCATCAAAAGAGGCATCTTCGCCAATGGTTACTACGGTTGTATTCAACGGAACATCAAATGAGTAGTAGCCTACGGAATTAATATTTCCTATCTGCCCCCATGAAGCCCTAAATTTTAAATCGTTAATAGCTTCAACATTAAAGAACGATTCGTCCGATAACCTCCAGCCTACGGTGGCAGATGGAAAATTGTCCGCTTGGTTGTTTGCGGCTAGACGAGACGTTTGGTCCCTTCTGATACTTCCTGAAATAAAGTACCGGTTTTTGTAATTGTACATAATCCTACCAATGGCAGATGTTAGTGCATCTTCATAAACTTGACTGGAGGGATTTCGTATAATGGAAGCGTTGGATAAGTATTGGTTAAACGCTTGTTCGTTGCTAAATCCTTCTCCCTTACTGGTAAGTTTTTCAAAGTCGGTATGCTGTGAGGAATAGATAGCGGTAACATCAAGATTGTGATCGCCAAATGATTTCTTATAGCTTAACTGGTTGTCCCATACCCAACGGTTGGTTGTAGCGTTACTTTGCTCAAGATAGTTGTTAGGGTTGGAGCGGCCTAGTTCCGGTACTTTAGGCTGAAATCTTTTGTATTCGGAATCTGTGTAACTATAGGAGTAAGTAGTCTTAAAAGTTAGACCGTCTACAATATCATATTGTAAAAAGACATTGGCATTTAAAAAGTTGGTAGGAGCTGTAGTAGTTGGTCTTAATAACAAGGCCAAAGGGTTATACACATCTCCGTACGCCCCTGCAAATTGGGAAAGGTTCTCTGGGGCAACACCTGCAAAACTACCATCTTCATAACGGGTAGGAGAGGCAGAAGGCATGTAAATGGCGTTTATTATGGTTCCTGAATACGGGTTGTCCGTATTGGTCCCTACGGCTTCGGTTTTTGAGAAATATACGTTTTCGCCTATTTTGATTTTATCGGAAAGGTCAAAATCTGACTTCACTCTAAAGTTATAGCGTTCTGAACTTGTTCCTTCTAAAAGACCGTCTCTTTTGGTGTAACCAAATGAAGTTAGGTAGTTCATGCTATCACCTGCACCACTTATGTTAACATTTGCATTGTTGATGCCCGCAGGTCTAAAAATAGCGTCTACCCAATTGGTACGGTTTACTTGCCCATAAGGGTTTTGTTCTGGGTCGTGAGCAGATTGTCTTGGGGTTCCGGCGTTGTCCGCTGCGGTATTGTAAACCTGAGATTGCTGTTGCGCCGTTAACGGAGTAGGTAAGTTTGTAGCTTCTTGTATACCACCGTAATAATCAACGGTTACACGAGGTTTGCCGGACTTTCCTTTTTTAGTTTGAATAACGATAACACCGGATGCGGCTTGAGCTCCATAAATAGCAGCCGAGGCAGCATCTTTAAGAACGGAAACGGACGCTATATCATTAGGGTTTATAGCGGGCCCGTAGTAAGGAACACCATCAACTACGGTAAGCGGACTTTCATTGGCGAAAGTTCCCAGCCCCCTAATAACAACGTTGCCACTAGAGGTAGGATCTCCTCCTTGAGACAATACGGTTACACCAGCAACATTACCCTGTAAAAACTCTGTAACGTTGGATACAGGCCGGGAAGCAATGGTCTCCACGTTGTTTACTGTGGCAATGGCCGTGGTTAAATCGCCTTTTCTGGATGAGCCGTAGCCTATAAGTACTACTTCATCTAAAAAACTGGCCTCTTCGGTCATAGCGATGTTTAAGGTTTCATCTCCGGAATATGGTATTTCTTGAGTGGCAAAACCCAAAGAGGAGATTACTAACGTTCCGTTTTCTTCGGAAAGGTTCAATGTAAAATTGCCATCAAAATCAGTAGAAGTACCCACTTGGGAATTTCCTTTTACAATAATTGATGCGGAAGGAATGGGCATTCCGTCCGTTTCGGAAACTACCGTTCCCTTTACTGTTACCTGCGAATAAGAAAAGGAAAGACATCCTAATGTTATTAGCAGAGATAAGTACACTTTTTTCATTTAGGTAGAATTTTAAAATTGGTTATCTACCAAAAGTAGGTGGAGACGCTTCTTTACCAGATGAAAAAAGAATCATAAAGGTGTACTTATGACTCAAAAATGGGGTTGTATGGTTTCTTTTTGGTGCACTTTGGTTACAGTAATCCTAACGTAACCTTGTGATAATATGCGGTTAACACTAAGGTTGAGCCATTTTTGCCCTATACCCTTTTGGACTATAGTCAAAATTCTTCTTAAATAGACGACTAAAATACTTTGAGTCGTTAAAACCGCACTCCGTACTTATTTCAGAAATGTTCAATGAGCGGTTTTGGAGGAGATATTCCGCTTTTTGCAATCTGAGTTTTATAATTACGTCGGAAGGGGATTGTTGCAGTACTTCTTTAAAGGCGCGGTAGCATTTTATTTTGGATACAAAAAGCATTTCTTTCAACTTCTGAACGTTGAAAGATGGGTCGTGAAGATTCTCATTTATAAGCTTCAGTGCCTTTTTCACTAATTTTTCATTAACGGATAAAGTTTGGTCTTCTGTAAAAGGTGTTTCTAAAAACAAGTGTTTGGCACTGTGATTGGCAAATTCTTTTCTAACGGATAGTAGCTTTGTGAGCTTACTTTGGATAAAAGATTTGCTAACAGGTAACTGTATAAAAGCATCTACACCAAGCTCAGTGGTCTGTATTCGTAGGGCGTGGTCAATATCTTCGGATATGTAAAGGGTAGGAAGCGCCATTTGTTTTCCATTGTTCTTGGTAAGATGAAACAGTTGCACCAACTGCTCGTCAATGGTAATGTTGTACAACACCAAGCAGTGAATGTTCACATGCTTAATAGCGGAGGAAATTGCTGCTGAGGTACGTTCAAATACTAAATTGTTTTCAGGGTCGTCAAACAGCTGAAAGGCAGGTAGGTAATCGTTGTCGTTACAGAATATAAGGATATTGTTTTTGTCAGATGGTAGTTTTTGGTTCAGGTCTAAGTGTTTCCATAATACCTCTTCCGTTTTTTGATTGGTGTCCACTACTTTTATAGGCAACAGTGCAGAAATGGTCAGGTTTTCTTCGTTTTTTACGGTCAGAGTCCCTTCCATGGCCGTTAGTAGGGTGTTAGCGGCTCTATAGTAAGGACTATAATGTTGTATGCTGAAAAAATTATCAATAAGGACTTTGCTGTTGGATTCAATAACAAGTTCTAATGACGTATCTACCGTTCGTACAATTACCTTTAAAAAGCTGTTCTTGGAAATGTATTTTAAGATGTCATTAAAAAGATATTTAAAAAATAGCTTAAAGCGTAGAGAGTCCAACTCAACCCATTGGTCTTCTATGTTTAGGGAGTAATCTAAGTTTATTTTTGATTTTTTGGCGTGCGCCGAAAGTCCGTCAACTAAGATTTTTATGGATTGCTTTATTTTGGTTGCCGATTTTTTAAGTTCGCCAATATCTTTGGAATTGGTAAGGTAATCCCATTCCGAAAGCAATGTAATCAACCTGTTGGATTCGTTGTTTATACTCTGTTTTACACCTTCATTTTTCTCAAGTTGTTTTGAGTTCTCTATAATCTTGGACACCGGTTCCTTAAATTCGGACAGGACGAAGGTCTTAAATTTTTCAATTTCAAAATCTTCATTTTTAAGCTGGTGATACGAATTTAAAAGCTCCTCTCTTTGGCGGTTTATTTCCTTGTTCTTCTCATCCAAGGTTTCGTTTACTTTAACTAATCTTTCCTTTTGGCGGTTTATGGTTTGCGTTCGTTCTTCAATTTTAAGCTCTAGTTTTTTCTGGTTTTTTGCAATGTTTCGGTTTCGTACCAATACCCAACCCGTAAATGCTAAAAGAATAGTGGCCAACAGCAAAATGTAGAACCAAGGAGTTTTGTAAAATGGTTTTCGGATTACAATAGGTATACTTTTAAAAGCAAGGTCTTGGGACAAAGAATTTTTTACTTCAAAAATGTATTCTCCATCGGGCAAATCCGTGTATTGAATAGGGGAGTCCAAGAAGGATTTAAACTCATTGTCATATCCCACCAATTTGTAAAGTATCTGATTATTGGGGTCTTTAGTAAAAACAATGGGCTCTATGGATACTTCTAAAGAATTTTCGGTATAGTTTTTTGTTATGCCTTGGGAAAAATCATTGCTATTGTCAATATGCACTTTAAGCTTGGGGAGCTCTTTGGTAATATTGATAGTTGTGGGAGAAAAGTGGTTTAGGCCATTTATTCCGGCAAAGAATATAGAGCCTTTTCGATCTTGGTAATAGGCGCCTTCGGAGAATTCCCTGCCTTGCCAGCCTTCGTCCATATTTAAAGACGTTACAGAAAAGTCATTTCGGTCAACGGCAGCTATCCCTTTGGTGGTGCTTATCCAGATTTTGTCGCTATCTAAAAGCATACCATAAACCATGTGACTTGGCAATCCTTCTTTTTCGGTAATATTATGAATTAGGCGGTTTTTCTTGTCATATATACTTATGCCACCCAAACTGGCAATCCAGTAATATCCGGACTGCTTGTCCTTAAAAGAGGAATAGACGCTATTGCCCAAAATACCGTCATTAATCGTAATGTCTTTTAATGTTCCTGAAGGGATGTCCAATAGAAGTAGACCTTCGTTCTCGGTACTTATCAGTAGTTCGTTATCTGCGTATGCTATATTTCTAATATGGTAAGAACTTAGGGCTTCTTGTCCTTTAAACGATTCAAACTGATTTGTTTTTAAGTTGAATTTGGCCGCTCCGCCCCAGCAGGCTACCCATATATTGTTGGCATTGTCTTCTTGAAAGGAGTAGTTCCTGTCATTGGGTAGCTCCGGGATATCTTTTGATTGGTAAAGTGAATAGTTTCCGTTTTTTATCCGGATAATGCCGGCATAGGTGCCAATCCAGATTTCTCCCGATTTATCAGTGTACAGTGAACGGATGCGTTCCCAATCCGAATTTTTTGCCACCTCTTTGATCTTGAACTTTACAAAACATTCTTTTGTTTGATCATAATAGAATACGCCTTTTGTATAGTACCCCAACCAAATACGACTTTTAAAATCTGTTGTAATGGCACGTATAGTTTCGTTAGGTAGGTGCGGGAATTCGTAGGGATGGGGCGTTATGGTGGTAATCTGTTCGGAGCCTGTATAGGCCAAGCTTAGTCCGCCATCTTTATGTCCTAACCAAATGTTACCAAAACCATCTTCATATATTTTTTCTACCTCATTACTTTTAAAGCTATAAGGGTCATAAAGGTCATGGAAATAATGGTCTATTTGCTCGTTATCTCTATTACTTGCATTGTTTGGAATAATATAAACGCCGTTCTTTCTTGTGGCGTACCAGATATTTCCGGATCGGTCTTTAAGAACATCGTTTATAATTGAATTTGGATATTTGCTGAGCAAGATGCCCTTAAGTATGCCTTTGTCTTCTTGCTTCTCCTCAACAAATTCGGATTTAACAAATTTTCCTTCCGTAAATGTATAGCTGGACGTACTGGTTTTTATTCCAATATTGCCATTTTTAGTAAGCGTTATGTATTTGGGTGCATCATCAAAAACAAAATTTTGAAACTGTCCGTCACCAATGTACCTACTTAGCTTTTTCTCTTTGGTGAGTATCCAAATATGGCCCTCGCGGTCTTTTTTTAACCTTTCTATATTGTTTCCGGCTATTGACTTGGGGGTTTTTAAGTCGTGTTTGTAAACCGTAAACGTATTACCGTTATAACTATTAAGACCGTCCCAAGTTGCAATCCACAATATCCCATCATGGTCACTAACAATATCTGTAATGGAGTTGTTAGAGAGTCCGTCGTTAGTACTAAGGGTCTTGAATTTTATGTGCTGAGCAAAAACAGATGTGCCCAGCATCCACATAAAAAGAGTTAAAAGAAGAAGAGGGGACCGTTTCATACTACTGCTTTTTATTGGGGCTGGCGCTAAAATAATGAAATTAAGTTTTATGCACAGTTTTCAAGATAATGGGGGCACTTTGAAGCTTTCCGTCAAAAAAGAGTAATACATGCAAGGTACTTATTCCCCTAATTCGGTAATCTTTTTTTCGTACAGTTTTTTGCTTTCCACAACAGCCACGTTCAGTTCTTGCATAATACCATCTACACGGCCCTCTATACTTTTCATCTGGTCGTTTATGTTGTCAAAGGAATTTAGGGCGGCAGCCACTTCTAGGGCTTTTACGACCTCTACGGCATCGCCATGTAAAAGTTTTAGTTTGTCAATGGCTTTTGAAGTATTGGCTAAAGTACCGTTGTATTTGGTCTTTGCTTTTTTAATGGCTCCTAAAAGCGTTTTTTTGCTGGTCTCATCACTTAGGCTGTTGGTCTGTTTTTCCATTGCAGTAAAAAGATTAGAAGCCTTCTCTTTTAAATCTTCGTATTCTTTGTTAAGATTTTGTACGCGGCGGTCTACCTTTTCCCAATCGCCATATACCTTTGCAAATTCCTTGTCTTCGTTCTTTGTGTCTTCCAATGCACTCTTTAATGCATTGAGCGATTCTAGGCCTTTGTTCACGTTCTTATTGGCTGTTTCTTTCTTGTTCTCAAAAGCATTTACCTGAGACTTGAATTTATCTTTTAGACGAATAAGGTCTTCCGGGCTTTTGTCTTTCCAGCAAGAAGTAAGTACTAATGCAATAAGGGCAATGGATAGTGTTTTTTTAAACATGTAATTTAATATTAGTTAATGGTAGCGGTAAAGATACGTATTCTTCTAACCTTTTGCTTTCTGGTAGTCCGTCAACTTTTGTGGTCCCTCCAATAAGACCCGTACAACACGGAGTGTACCATCATCTGTGGTTGATATCTGCCATTTGATCAGTGAAATGCTGCCGTTTTCTATTTCAATGCCCGTAATGCTGCGTGGGTGAACACAACTGCCATCATTAAAAAACGGAATATCACCAGGCTCCGGAAAGCGTGGTCTATGGGTGTGCCCAACAATAGTAATCAACAAGTTATTTTTTAAAATCCACCGTTTAATACGGCGCTCTATTTTAATGAGCTCTTTGTAATTTTTGGCCGGGCTTGTGGGGTCTGCAATACCCCAAACCTGTAGCGGTTTCCAAAGAACACGAACCAAAAAACGGCTCCATCTCCAAAAAGTATAGTTCCACCAATCTGCTTGGTGACCATGGGTCAAAAAGATTTCTTGTTGGGTGTCTTTGTGCTGGAGTATAATGCCTTCGTGGTATGTAATGCCCTCAAAAAGCTCTTTGGATTCCCCATCTATGGGTTCAAAATAGCTGCTTAGATGCGTTTTGACATACTGTGGGTCTTTGTAGACCATATCATGGTTTCCCCAAATCATGTGTAGTCTACGGCCTAAATGAAATTTTCTCAATAGTCCGTATACATTCTTATGGGCCTCAAATATAGATTCAAAAAAACGGTTCTCCCAGAGCTCGTCACCATCGCCTATTTCACAATAATCAAAACCTTCCTTAAAATAGAAATTTAGTGCGTGAAAGTAAATGTTTCGGTTGTTGGCAAAGTCGTCTGCAAAACTATTGTCACCTCTGTGGCAGTCGCTAAAGAGAATAAACTTCGATTCATCGTCAAAAGGTACCATTTTGGCATTTTGGTATGCTCTGGATAACCGGGTATTGGACGACATATTGTAAATTTGCATAAATATCTAAAAAAAGCGACGAAAGGCATAAAGTTTGTTTTAACAAAACATTATTTTCTTTTGTAACTTTAAGGAGGTATTTGCGACTTATAAGAACCGTGATGAACGAAGATAGTAAAATAGATTTGCCAATTATACAGCTCATTAGCTTTGATAAGCTTTTGCGGCAGTATGATGTTATGGCCAAAAGCGATAACATTACGGCTGCGAAAATGGCACAGCGCATTATAGATGCGGCCAAACCCTACCCGGAATTACGCGCAGGGTTTAATGACGTTGCTTTGCTTGAAAAACACAAGGATGTCATTAATATAATTTTACAGGATATCTTTTCTGAAGTTCTTACCAACAACGAAATAAAGGCGGCTTCTTTGCCCTATGACAATATCATTTTTAATTCCTCTAAGCGGTTTAAGAAAATATTAAAAGATGCCGGAGGTGATGACTTTTTGCCTCAAATGCGGAATTTGCCCGAACACCAAATGTATATTGTGGCATGTACCGTAATCCTTAATTTTCATTACGGGTTCAATTTTGATTTTAAAAGACCGTTTTTTTACGATATACCGGATAAAAACGGTGTAATGCGTCACTATAGAATTCTGTACAATGCAGATTTTATGGAGATTTTGCCAACGGACAAGGCAAAGGAGCTCACTCAGAAAGATGTGGATGAGTTGTTGGACAATTTTGATAATATAGACTTGTGGAAAGAGAAAATACCACCACATAGTTTTGTTTCAAAAGGTTTTGTTATATCCAATATGTTTGATGTTACGGCGGAGCATTCTATCTCTGAAATAAAATCTAGCCTGATTGCTAATGACAAGCGAAACAGCAAGAATTTCATGGATAATTTACAGGAAACCTTTAGGTCTTTCTTCAATACGCCCAACATGAAAGCTGGTTTTGTAGAGTACAATGCCAAAGACAATCGTTTTGAGAGGGTGTATGCCAGTGGTATGGAAAGTTTCCTCTTAAGAGAAAGGGATTCAGTAGCCTGTGCCAGTACCTTGTGCCAAAAGTCCTACCACAAATTGCTGGAGGAGAATAGTTATTTTGCCATTTCGGACGTAGATAGGTATTATGAAACTGCTGACGAAATGTCTCTTTTTAAGGGATTAAAGGAACAAGGTATCAAAAGTGCTATTTTGGCACCTATTGGGCAAAATGGAAACCTTTTAGGAATTTTAGAACTTGTAGCTTATGAAGTTAATGCCCTTAACAGTGTTAATGCTAATAAGTTAGAAGATATAATGCCTTTTATCGTATCAGCAGTATTGCGTTCTAAAATTGAGGAGAGCAACCTGATCGATGCCGTGATTCAAAATGAATGTACATCGGTACACGATTCTGTATACTGGCGTTTTGAGGAAGAAGCTAAACGCTTTGTAAAAGATTCTACCGAAGGAAGAAATCCAACGTTTAGAGAAATTGTTTTTAAGGATGTATATCCTTTGTATGGGCAGGTAGATATAAAAAATTCTTCTCAAGCTAGAAATATAGCCATACAACGGGATCTTATGATTCAGTTGTCTACTATTGGTAAGGTCCTTGAAGAGGCTTGGCAGAAAACAAAGCTGCCTATTTATGAGGAGTTGATGTTTAGGGTAAATAATCATACGGACAGTATTAAGGATAGCCTCCACACCAATAGTGAACAGGCCATCTTTAATTTTGTAACCGAAGAAATAAATCCTGTTTTCTCTCATTTAAAAAAAACAGATGAGAACTTGAAGAACCTGATTCTTTTCTATGAATCGTCGGTTGATATGGGTACGGAGTCTTACTACGATCACAGACGTAACTATGATGAGAGCGTTACACAGATCAATATGAAGTTGGCTGGGTTAATGGATAAAAAGCAGAAGAATGCCCAAGCCATGTTTCCTCACTATTTTGAAAGGTATAAAACAGATGGTGTTGAGCACAACATGTATATAGGCGAAGAAATCGTAGGTGATCGCGATTTTGATATGCTTTATCTCAATAACCTTCGTTTATGGCAGTTACAGGTCATGTGCGAAATGGAGAATGCGCATTACGCCCTAAAGCCTAAACTTCCGGTGCCCTTAGACGTGGCATCGCTTATATTGGTGTACAGTACCTCGCTTTCTATACGTTTTAGAATGGATGAGAAACGTTTTGATGTAGATGGCACATATAACGCACGTTACGAGATCATCAAAAAGCGTATAGATAAATCCTATATAAAAGGAACCAATGAACGTTTGACCCAAGCGGGAAAAATGGTCATTGTCTATTCGCAGAAAAAAGATGAGCTAGAATATCTAAGATACATCACATTTCTCCGCTCCAAAGGGTATTTTACCGGAAAAGTAGAAATTGTTGAGCTAGAAGGTCTACAAGGTGTTAGCGGATTGAAAGCCATTAGGGCAGACATTCTCTACAAGACCAAGCAAAACAATGAGGAAAAGACGTATACCTATGAAGACCTTATGAACGAATTAAAGGCTTAGGTAGGTAACTCAATTATTCTTTCGGGACCGTAGAATTTCAACGCTACAAAAAATGCGATTACGGATAGGGTCATTCCTATCATAAAGATGGTATAGGTCCAACGTAATAGTTTATACTTTCTATCCAATACAACTCCCAAAAAGTAAAGATCTTTGGTTAGGGAGTCGTAAACATATTTTTGGTCTTTAATCAACTCCTGTATGGCCCATTCATAATCCTCAAGTTTCATTTTATGAAAATTTCCAAAGAACAATAAATTTACTTTCTTCTGTTGTACATCTTCTTTAGAAAACTCACCACTAGTAACATTGGGTCGCGTTGCCATAACGGACATAATCATGGAAATAACACTGAATAGCACAAAAATACCTGCCGGAATAACCAAATAATCGTTAGAGGGGTTGTCTAATTTTGGTATAAGATTGGAAAGCATTAATGAGATAATAATTGCATTTACGGATAACAAAATGTTCGCCTTTGTATCTGCAATATCACTCAACTTTAGGTGGTTACGCATAGTAACACGAAACATAGTCTGTATGCCCCTTTCCGGACTTTGGTTCTTTAGTTTTACTTTAAGTTCCTCTTTCTTTAGGGTCTTTTTTTGTTTTTTATCGCGCTTTACTAATTTTCTAAGGTTATCGTCCTTGCCTTCTTGCCAATTCTTAAGTGCGTAGTCCGTATAAAAACGATGCTCTGTCTGGAACATCTTAATATTGGCTCTACGCCATTCCTTTGGTGAATGCTCTGCAAGACCCAATAATTGTAATTCTTGACGCAGCATTTCACAGGTTTCCCCATAGCTGGATTGGGCCAAATGGGATGCATCTGCGTCCCTAATGATTTCTTCCATGAGGTTTTGCGGCTCATAGCCTCTTTTTGTGGCCATAATAAGATTGCAGACCGTTTCAATGGTTTGTGCACTACAATCTTGGCTTGCAAGAAATTCTTTAGCTATTTCGCAGCTGCTTTCTTCGTGATTTTCAACACCACGGGTGTAGCCTGTGTCATGAAGCCATGCGGCTAGTGTTATTGCGTCACTATCAACAGTGTTTAAGTTATAGAAATCAAGCAATTCTTTAGTACTTTTGACAACTCGTTGAGTATGCCTAAGATTATGATACAAATAGTTGGTATCTAAATCTTTGACTAATAGGTTGATTGCAAATTCTTCGGTTTTTGATAGTAAATCCGGCATAAAAAAATATTTATGGTTCCAAATTACAAAATATTGAGAATGAATAGTATTCTATTGGGCAAACATTTTGCTTTAATAGCATTGGTGGTATTGTTCGTGGGATGTGCGACCTCCAAGACCAAGTATGCTAATGAGGAAGGTAAAGAGGATGTTTCTACCACCAAAACAGTTGCACATACGTTTTACCTTATTGGAGACGCCGGACTATCTCCTATGAACGGTATGAACGATGCACTTAAAATTTTCAAGAGCAAGTTAGATAAGGCGAACGAAAATAGTACAGCGCTATTTTTAGGGGATAATATTTACCCTGCAGGGCTTCCGGACCCTAAAGACTCTACCGCAGCATACATTAAGGCCAAGAACGATTTGGATGCGCAATTAAAGACCCTGGATAATTTTAAGGGAGCCCCTATTTTTATACCGGGCAACCATGATTGGTATACGGAAGGTTTAGTAGGTCTGGAACGAGAACAAGATTACATTCAGGAACAGCTAGACAGTAATGATGTTTTTTTTCCTGAAGATGGTTGCCCTATAGAAACCATAGAGGTAACGGATAATATTACCGTAATTGCAATAGATACGGAGTGGTACTTGACGAATTGGGACAAGCGCCCTGATATTAATGATAAATGCGATATTAAAACGCGCGATGCATTTTGGCTGGAGCTCGAAGACGAAATTAAAGACAACAGGCAGAACACCACTATAATTGCTATGCACCATCCTATGTTTAGCTACGGTCCGCACGGAGGTCAATATTCCACAAAGGCACATTTGTATCCTAAAGGAAAAGTTGGTCCTTTGCCTATTCTAGGAAGTTTTGTAAATCTTTTAAGAAGAACTACAGGGGCATCTATAGAAGATATGAGTAACAAACGGTATACAGAGCTCAGGAAGCGGTTGTTGACCTTGGCCCAATACTCGGAAAAAGTTATTTTGGCTTCGGGACACGAACATACGTTGCAATATATTGTGGAGGAGAATACTCCTCAAATAGTGAGCGGTTCCGGAGCCAAAACGGGAACTACCCGTCTCTTGAACGGCAGCAAATTTTCTACGGGGCAAAGGGGTTATGCTACCTTGGAGGTTTATACGGACGGTTCTTCTCAAGTTAGATACTTTGGAGTAGATGGTAATAAGGACGAGGAATTTTTGTTCACTTCACAAGTCTTACCACCGGACAGAAAGTTGTTTAATGGTAAGTATGATGAGAAATTTCCGGCTATGGTAAAAGCTTCGGTTTATTCCGAGGATGAAATAGATAGAAGTGGTTTTTTCAAGTTTCTATGGGGAGACAGGTACCGTAAATACTATGCCACAAAAGTTGAAGCCCCAACGGTAAATTTGGATACTCTTATGGGAGGTCTTGTTCCCGTTCATAAAGGAGGAGGACATCAATCAAAATCATTGCGGTTAAGGGATAAGGATGGTAAGGAATTTGTAATGCGGGCCCTTCGTAAGGATGCGGAACTGTATTTGCAGGCCATGGCCTTTCAGGAACAATACGTAATGGGTGATTTTGAAAATACCTATACAGAAAATTTCCTTCTCGACTTTTATACAGGATCTCACCCTTATGGGCCTTTTACTACGGCCGATCTATCCGATGCCGTGGGACTGTACCATACAAACCCAGTACTTTATTATGTGCCAAAGCAACCCGCTCTTAAGGATTTTAATGAATCCTTTGGGAATGAGCTATATATGATAGAGGAACATGCTGGTGACGGTCATGGAAACTTAAAGAGCTTTGGGTACGCCAATGAACTAAAAAGTACGAATAGCATGCTGGAAGATTTACGGGATGATGAGAAATATGCCGTAGACTCTGAAATGTATTTAAGAGCGCGACTTTTTGATATGGTTATGGGCGATTGGGACCGTCATGTAGATCAATGGCGTTGGGCTGAATTTAAGGATAAGAAAAATGATAAGGTTCTTTATAAACCAGTGCCTAGAGACCGTGATATGGTGTATTCTAAACATGGTGATGGTTTTTTTATGAATCTGGCCACAAGGATAATTCCAGCTTTACATTTAATGGAAGGTTTTAATGAAGAAATAAGAAACGTAAAAGGTTTTAACTCTTCGCCAAAAACCTATGTTTTGGATATGGCGCTTTTGACCGAAACAACCCCAAAGCAATGGCAAGAGCAAGCTAAGTTCATTCGGGAAAATCTTACCGAAGAAGTCATTGATAAAGCGTTTACCCACTTTCCTAAGGAGGTGAGGGATGAAACAGTAGTAGAAATTAAAAGAATCTTATTGGCGCGATCCGCTAAAATTGAAGAAACTGCGCAGACCTATTATGGCGTTCTTAACAAATATGCGGTAGTGGTAGGAACCGATAAGGATGATTGGTTTGAGGTGAACGTCTTGAATGATAAAGAAACAGAGGTAAAGGTCTATAGGAATATAAAAGGTGAAAAGGACAAGTTGTTTTTCTCCAAGGTTTTCAATAAAAATAGCACCAAAGAAGTTTGGGTTTATGGGCTGGATGATGATGATATATTTGAGGTAAACGGAGATGAAAGAAGTGCTATTAAGATACGTCTGGTGGGTGGCCAGAACAATGATATTTATAGGGTAGGCCAAGGCGGTAACATAGCTGTTTACGATTATAAAACAAAGAAGAACACCATAGAGGAATTGAGCGGCGCCAAATTAAAACTTACGGATGATTATAACACCAATAACTACCTGCCACTGCAAATTCGGAATTCTGTAAATCAAATTATACCTACTATTGGTTATAACCCTGATGATGGCGTTAAAATAGGAATTAGTGATACCTATACGTACAACGGTTTCAGGCAGAACCCTTTTACCCAACAACATAAGGTAGATGCTTCCTTTTACTTTGCGACCAGTGGTTTTGAACTAGGGTACAGTGGTGAGTTTGCCCATGTTTTTGAAAATTGGAATTTACACTTGGGAGCTCGTTTTACCAGTCCGAACTTTGCTATCAATTTTTTCGATTTTGGTAATAGTACCGAGAATTTTGATGACGATTTGGGAATGGATTATAACCGAGTGCGTTTACAGACACTTAAATTTGCTCCGGCCTTGGTATGGCGAGGTCAATATGGGGCTAAGTTTAAAACTGGTGTATCTTACGAATCCATAGAGGTAGAAGAGAGTGATGATAGATTTATCAACACCTACTATCAGGCTAACGGTGAGGAGACCGGTAATAAATTTGTAGGTGTTGATGCGGAGTATTCGTATGCCAATACGGATAATGCCGCTTTTCCAACTATGGGAATGTCTACATCGCTTACAGCAGGATATAAAAGAAGTACCGATAACGGAAATGCTTTTGGTTATGTTATTCCCAGTCTTGCTTTTGATTATAAGTTAATACCTAGTGGTAGATTGGTTTTAGCTACAAAATGGAAGGCACATTTTAATATAGGCGACGATTATCAATTTTATCAAGCCGCCAGTATTGGGGGTATTGATGGATTAAGGGGATTTAGAAACCAACGGTTTACCGGTAAAAAATCGTACTATCAAAATACGGATATCAGATATAGTCTTAGGAAAATAAAGACACAACTTCTACCATTGGCCATGGGGTTTTATGGTGGCTTTGATTATGGAAGGGTGTGGTTGCCCATGGAAAATTCCAAAGAATGGCATACCTCATATGGAGGCGGATTTTTTCTTAATGGAGCTGATATTGTCACGGCGCGCATGGCACTTTTCAATAGTGATGATGGCTTGCGCTTCTCCTTTGGTGTAGGTTTTGGTTTCTAGCGTAAAAATGAATAGCAAGGGGCAGGCGTTTATTTAAGCGTATACTTATATAGATTTCCGCCCTCTTTTTTTGTCTCTTCATCAGAAAGTAAAAGGGTAGTATTATCTACAAAACTCACAGATTCTAGTTGGGTACGTATCATGAGGTCCGTTTCTTTTAAGGTGCTTTCGGGTAAATTTTCCAAATCAAATTCAGATAAGGTCCATAGCTTTCCTGCTCCCAAGAGAACTACAGTTTTTCCATCGGGAGAAATATCGGCAGAAGTAACTTTACAAGTATCCCAATCATCACATGTTTTTAACCTGCCCAAGTATTCGGCATCATAATCTCCTTTGGTATCGGGAACTCTATATATTAGTGATTCTCCGCTAAACGGATTAGCCCTGTTTTTTGTAAAAATGTAGAGGTAGTTGTTATAGTGAAAGAAAGCTTCAGCATCATAATAACGCTCTTTTTTTTTAGGAGGAAAACGTTTTTGCTCGGGGTATTTAAAGGCT
Source organism: Zobellia sp. B3R18 (assembly GCF_018860715.1). NCBI lineage: Bacteria > Pseudomonadati > Bacteroidota > Flavobacteriia > Flavobacteriales > Flavobacteriaceae > Zobellia > Zobellia sp. B3R18. Next base: position 1,635,250 of record NZ_JAHKQG010000011.1, read on the forward strand.
ATTTGCTCAGCGGTAATATGGTCGCCGGTTTCATATTCGGGGTTGGGGAGTTTGTAGATTACCAAATCTTTACGATCACTAGCGTTATTGCCAAAGTCACCTATGTATAAGTTGCCTTTTTTGTCTTCCGTAAGGTCTTCCCAATCATGGTTTTTAGCATTTTTTACCTTAAACTCCTTTAGGATTTCTCCTTTGAAATCCACTTTGGTAATGACATCATCATTGCCGCTGTCCTCAATGAACCATGCTGTATCATTTGTGTACGTAGCTATTCCGGAATTTTCTTTTAGACTACTTGGTAACTTTGTTACATAAGCTAACTGACCATGATTGGAACAGCTGTAAAAAAGAAAAAGAGCCATGACTTGGAGTGAAAAGTGTTTTGCCATTACTTTCATTGCAACGTGTTTTTAGGAAGCAAAGGTACACTCTATTCCTCTTTTTGGTCTTGTATAGGCATGAAAATTTCAGCTTTCCACTCTAGCTCGTTTCCGCCCATATTAGGGTTGGTATGAAATACTTCAAACGGTTTTTCGTTAATTTTCAATCCTTTTTTTTCAGCGTAATGCATTAACGCATACCATGCTCGGTCAGAAGTCAGGTAATTGCCATTATAAATGGCTTTCAGGGCTTTTCTTTCCTGGATTTTTTTGTAAACAAAATCATGGTCTTGGGGAAGGCTATCCGTTTTAATTATGGGAAAGCAAAAATTGTAGGTAATGCTATCATTTTTAGTATTCCAGTCTTGAACCTCTATCAAAGGTCTTCCGTCCGGTTTAATACTATTCTTTGCTACAAAGTTGCTTAGGCGCGAGTAGTTCTCCATCATGCCTTTGACCTTTCCTAATTGGGTGCCTTTTAGGGGAACGCAGATACAATATTTTTCAGGAATAACCTCTTCACCAACTATAGTGGTCTTAAAGTTTGAAAGGTGGCTTTTTAAAAGTGTATAAACATCTTTAACAGTACGTTTTGAGCGCTTTTCAAAATCGGTAGTTGTAAAAGGTAGAAGTATTCTGTTTTTTAGGCTATGCTCGTTATCCGATATGGCAACTTTTACACGGGAAATAGAGTCGTTCATTGGAGTAATTTTCCAATTAAGAGTAAAAGTAGTGTCGTTTACAATAAGTGTAGTTGTAAAATCAGAAAGACTTTTTTGTTCTTGAAAGTGGGCGTTGTTTTGTTGATCTGCCCAAAACTTTGCAATCTGATTTACTGTACCCGGTAAGGCCTTGGTTTGAAAACGAACTATGTAGTCTTGAGGCATGATAAAAAGATACCAAATTGCCCCTACTATTAATAGAGCGGACACGACTACAGTTATTTTTTTGAACATGAGGCTCAGTTTTGGGCCATTGCGTTGCTATTTTTCATTTTGAGTTTTTCAACTACGAACTTGCCCAAGTCCCTACCTTGTTTAACACCCACTTCAACCGCAGCTCGGTAATGAATACCTCCGTACATTCTACTGATTGCAGCTTCATTGGCGGCTTGCTCAAAGGATGTAAAACTGCGGATTGGAAGTCCATAAGGCACTTCGGTATCATCATCAAAAGCAAAATTTTCGCCAAAAACATCCGTTAGGGCTACTGAAGCCGCTCCGGAAACAACGCTGTGGCCACTTGTATACTCGGGAAATGGTGGGGTCTGTAGTACCGGTTTCCAACTGTCATCTATATGTTGGTTTATCAGGGTTTCAGGGCGAATAAGGTTACTTCTGTACTTTTCGTCCCAACAGCTTATAAACGCATCTGCCATGGCTACTGAGGCCTTGGTATACGCGTATAAGGCTTGATGGAAGTCACTGTTGGTTTTGCGCGCTGCAATTTTTGCTATACCCATCCAGTGTGCTCCCGGAGTTATTTTCTTGGTTGCGAACATAAGGTGACCCCGTGTAACCGAAACATAAGGGTTGCAATCCCAAAATTGAGCAATTTGAATTTCTTCGGAAGCGTCACCTTCTTCTGTAATTTTATTACTTATATCATATACTTCTTTAAGCTCTTTATAAAAATGGGAATCTTCCTCAAGGGAAAATGCCGGTGGAGGAATTGGTTTGAATTGTGCTGCTGAGTCTATTGCAAATGGTCTTATTTTATTCCAGTGGGGTTCAATACCGTCCATGTAAGCAGGAGGAGTAGGCTGCCATCTTGTTTCATCGTCTGCATCTACCGTAAATTTGGGCATGGTTCGCGTTTGTGCATAATTGTCTTTGCTCATCCATTGGGCTATATGGTCTGCTACCTGTAGGCCATACTCTTTGGAACTATTGAACAGAACTGGGTTCTTGCCTTGCCATATCGTATAAAGACTATCGCGTAAAGCTTCCATCCGGTCTTCTGAAAATATCAGCCTTTTGCTTAGTTCCATATGTGCCACCATTGCGGAAAGGTCATAGTTGATGGCTTTGGTAGTATCTGGTTCAGGAATAGATGTGAGTCCGTTTAGTTGTCCTGTCAGCGGTCTGTAATCGTCATTTGCCATAGCCATAATCTCATAGGCGGCAACGTTAGGATAGGCAAAAATTCTACTGGCTACAGGAGGCGAGAATATATCATGAATCATAATCTCCGTTACCTGGTCTATTGAAGCGTTAAGGTCTTCTGGGGTAATAGTAATAGATTCTTCTTTTTGCGGGGCTTTACACGAAATCGCAAAAACGAGCGAAAGCAGTACGATAAAAATCTTATTCATTTGTCTTTTGTTTTCTTTTCAGCCTATAGATTTGGGGGCTGTCATTATTTATGGTAACCAAGAGGTATTTTTCTGCTCCTAGATTAAGGATATTCAAATCTCTTACGGATTTTTGACTAAGGTCTAACCCGATTTTAGCGCTTAAAATTACATTATTTTCACCTTTAATCAAGGCGCCAGCAAAAGAATCGAATCTACCGTGATACGGTTTAACACCAAAATAGTTTCCTGCTGCTAAAACTTCTTCTTTTCCATCGCCGTCAAAATCATAGGACAACATAGACATTATAGGTGACACCTGTAATTCATTTTGAAAAGGAACAAAATTGAATTTACCGCTCTCGTTTTTTAAATAGCCTGACTGGAGTTCATGAACTAAGAGTGTTTTGGTTTTTTCTAAAGTTTCTTTATCAAAAATATCCTCGATCGTGGAGCCTGCGAAAGAGGTGTAGGTGTTGAATTTTTTCTTTAAAAAAACTAGCTGGGATGAAAGTCCGTCTAAGCCTTCTAGAGGGTAGTATTTACCGTCCTTTTCAATAGTAGTTATGGTTTCGGTTTGTTTGTTCTTGTCAAAATCTCCATAGTACATTTTCATAGGGTGTTCTGCCGAAGCTTTAAATTTGCTGTTGCTTCCCCAATTACCAATAAGATAGTCTAAGTCTCCGTCATTATCAATATCAAAGGGAACAATACTTTGCCAAAGTCCGTTCAGATTTTTTTGAACATTGTCAATTTTATTCAGTTGGCCGTCAATATTCTTGAAAAAAGTAGGCGACATCCATTCTCCAATAACGATGAGGTCTTTTGTGCCATCTGAATCAAAATCGCTCCAAATGGCATCGGTAACCATACCTAAATTGGAAAGCGCTTCTTCATTTTTATTAGAGAAAATACCGTTGTCGTTTGTTAGTAAAACTGATTGTGGTGTCTTTCCAAAGTCGTTTGAAATGGCTTGGCTTCCAACGAACAAATCAAGGTCTCCATCGCTATCAAAATCATAGGGGGCTAGAATGGAGGTGTTCTGAAAATTCTCGGGTAACGGAGCGGGAATAAAAGCCGAGTCATTCTGAGTATAGTAAGAATCAAGCAAAGGTTCCATTTTATTATAAAAATCCGCGCCACCTGTACCAATAATCAAATCATTCTTTGCGTCCGAATTAAAATCTGCAATTACCGCAGAGACATCTTCCTTAATAGAATCTTTAGCTATTTGTGCTACATGAAACGGTGCAAATGCCGTATCGTTTTGAATATAGATTTGCGAAGGAATGTATTTTGAACCTCCAAAGAAAATATCGTTCTTCCCATCACCATTTAAATCGCCGATTGCAGTTGCGGGACCACGGTCCGAAACCTGATAGGGAATCAATTTTTGACGATTGAAATCCGTGTAATTGTCCTCGATATGGTTAAAAGTAACACCTAAGTTGTTCTCCTCCTTTTCAAAAATTATTTTTTCATTGGGTAGCAAATTGGCAAAATTGAATTTGATTGTGTTTTCTGGTTCCACTACAATGGTCTGATTGGTAGCAACATCCTTTAGTGTTTGGTAAGTACCATTGGGCCAGACTACTTGAATAGAGTCTACTTTTTCTGTTGTTCCGTATCCAAAATGAATCATGGGTTCGGACGAAGCCTGAAACCCTCTAACAGTATAGAGTTCCTTATACTGCAACTTGCCTTGGGTATATGAGAAAACCTTGGTTCCTAGGCCAAAAGTATTTTTTCCTATGTTTTTAAATTTTAATTTTAGGTAATTTGATCTACTGTCCGTGTTGTTGATATACAGAGCAGCCGTTCCGTTTAGGTTATTGGTCACCAAATCCAAATCCCCATCATTGTCCAAATCCCCCATGGCTGTAGCTCCAGAAACCAAGGTATCTTTAAATATCCATTGTCCTGATTCATCTTTGAAGGTTAAGTTATCCGAACCTTTAAATACAAAATTGTGGATCTTTCCGCTCGGCATTTTGTCCAAAGCTTGTTGGTCCATAAGCTTGGTGTTGTTCATTTTGTTTTGAATCTGCTCGCTACTTACAAAATTGATAAAATCAAGATCGTTAGGTCTTTTTGGAATACCGTTGGATATAAATAAGTCTTGCTTACCATCTTGATCATAATCTCCAAACAAAGCGCTCCAGCTCCAATCCGTAGCAGCTACACCGCTCATGAGTGCCGTTTCTAAAAAAGTACTGTTTTGCTGATTAACATTCAGCATGTTTCGGGTGAACTGGTACCCATACCCATAACGTTCTGTACGTAACTTTTGAGTCTGTACATTATCATCTCCTTCTGATGATTTTAAGACGTTTTCATCTTGGGGGAGCATGTCTAGGGAAATTAAATCGGGCCAACCGTCATGATTAATGTCGGCCACATCATTTCCCATAGAAAACCGAGAGGTATGCCCGAAAAACTGTTTTGAACTCTCCGTGAAGGTCCCGTCTCCATTGTTTAAGTAATAGTAATCGTCCTCATGAAAATCATTTCCTACATAGATATCCGGGTAACCATCTTGGTTGAAATCAGAAACTGCCAATCCTAATCCGTAGCCATTTACCCCACCATAAATCCCGGCGGTCTCACTTACATCGGTAAATTTGTCTCCATCATTACGTAGCAGTTTGTCTCCTGTTTGATAGTTTCGTTTCAGTCTTAAATCGGCTTTGCCAAAAGATTCTTGTGTGTGTACGGCATGGTTTAAAAGGTATATATCCAAATCGCCATCCAAATCAAAATCAAGAAAAGCGGCATTGGAACTATAGGAGTCAAAATCAAGGCCGTATTTGGCGGCACTTTCGGTAAAGGTGCCATCACCATTGTTTAGGAAGAGCTCATTATATCCATTAAATCCGTTAATGCCCACCACGGCACATACGTAAATGTCTAAAAGGCCATCACCGTTTACATCGCCCATTACGGAGCCGGTATTCCAAGTACTATTACCTTCAATACCTGCCGTTTTGCTGATGTCCTCAAATTGTAGATTTCCTTTATTGCGATAGAGTTTGTTTTTAACCTGGTTCCCTGAGAAGAAAATATCAGGAAGACCGTCATTGTTAATGTCGCCAATGGCTACACCACCTCCGTTGTAAAAATATAGGTAGTCCAATATATTTAGATTGTCTGTTTCTGTAAGGGTGTTTTTGAATATTATGCCTGTTTCCGTAGCGGGAGGATTGCTGAATAAAAAGTCTTGTTTCTTGCCGCAAGCAGTAAAGGCCATGAGGGCAATGCAAAGAACAATATGAGTATGTTTAAAATGCACGGATAGTAGGTTTTTTCTTTGAAATTGTAATTTTGGAAATGACATTTAGTCTAAAGCATAAATTTTAGGTGCACTATCGTTTATGGCAGCAATAAGAAAGGTTTTTCCGCTTTTGTCTTTAAATTGTTTCAGATGTTTTACCTCGTCCCTAATAAAAAAACCGCTGGTGTTATAATCTTGCCATTTAAAGTTCAGGTTTCCATCGCCTAAAAGCACATTACCGTAGCTGGCATCCAAACGGGAATATTGTGGCTTGAACTCAAAGTTGTTCCCGGCCATGATAAGGTCTAAATTTCCGTCCTTATCAATATCGGTACAAGTAATACCACAAACACAAGATAGTTGAACACGTGATGGTAATTTTTTAATAGTGAATTTGCCGCCCCCTTCGTTAATTGCAATTACGGATTCCATAGTGTTGGCTTCTTTAACGATGCTACGATCAAAAATCTCTTTTGGAAAAAGTTCCCCTATGGTTTTCTTAGCGTATTCGGAAGCTTTTAAACTTTGCTTTTTTAAGGATACGATTTGTCCGGTCAATTCTTTTTTCTGGTGGATGGGATAATCCTTTCCGTCAAAACCTCGGGTAGTAATCTGTTCTAATGTGCCATTGTTATCATAGTCGTTAATCCATAGTTTCATGGGGTGCTCTTTATCGGCTTCATAGGGCACGTTTGTACCTTGGTTACCCAATATTATGTCCATGTCGCCATCTTTGTCAAGATCTACGGCTTCTACCGTATTCCACCAACCGTATAAGCTGTCAAGCGATGTAGAAAGCCGACTAAGCCGTCTTCCAGAATTCTTATAAATATTAGGTCTGCCCCAATCGGATACAGTGAGCAAATCTTTCTTATTGTCACCATCTATATCGGCCCAAACCGCATCCGTAACCATACCGGCATCTTTAAGGTCGTATGCTAGCCTTTCGGTGGCATCAATGAATTTTCCTTCACCTTCGTTCTCCAAAAACAGATGGTCCGGATCTACACCATAAGTGCCCACCACACTTCTGGAGCCAACAAAAAGGTCAATATCACCATCATTATCAAAATCCTGTGGCGAAATAACCGAAATGTTCTTAAAGGCCGAAGGTAGGTCCTCCGTACTTTTGCTGAAATTCCCTCTTCCGTCATTCAGGTATAACCTAGGCTTATATGAATTTTCCTTGTTAATACGATTGCCACCTGTGCCTAAGACCAAATCTTCGTCACCATCTCCATCGGCATCAAAAAATGCAGCGGCTGTATCGTCAAAATCAATATCTAAGTTCAGCGGTTTTTTTGAGAGTTTCCCGTTTCCGGAATGGGTGTATACTATGCCGGATTGGCCTTCTGCGCCTCCTATAAAGATATCTTCGTTACCATCGCCATTTATATCGCCTATTGCTAATGCAGGGCCTTCTTGAGATATAAGTTTGGAAATAAGTCCTTCATAATCAAAATCTTGATACGAATCTTCTTTGTGTGATTCTAACTTTGTTTCGTTTATTTCGGTGAGTAGTGTTTTTTTGTTCGATGGTTTTTGTGGAACATATTTTTCTTTGGCATCCGATCGTTTTAATGTTAAAAGTTGATCTGCTGAAATATTTTGTAGCTTCTGCGTATAATCATCGGGCCAAATAACACGAAGAGAATCGACCGTATTGGTCTCGCCAAGACCAATATCCATTACATAATCTACCGAAGATTGAAAGCCACGTGAGGGAATCAATTCCTGAAAGACAATTTGGTCTTCGTAGTACATTTTAATACTGGCACCTACTGCAAACGGATTCTGGCCTTGACCTTCAAATTTTAGCTTAATATAATGGTTGTCCGTTTTTTCACTAGTGTTGTTTTTATATACGAACGATTGCATATTAACATTGTTCACGACTAAGTCAAGATCACCGTCGTTATCTAAATCTCCATATGCTGCACCGTTGGATAGGCTGGGGATTTCAAATCCCCAATCTACTGCTGCATTATCAAAAGTGATATCTCCTTTGTTACGATAAGCATAGTTGGGTTGCGGGGCAACTGGCATTTTGTTTATAATGGAATCTATAGATTCTTTCTTACCCGTCAGGGCCATTTTTTGTATGATTTCATTGGCAAAGAAATCTACAAAGTCAAGATCGGTAAGGTCATGGTTTACACCGTTGGTAATAAATATATCGCGCAGACCATCATTGTCCATGTCAAATAAGAGTCCGGCCCAGCTCCAATCTGTTTTTGCTACACCGCTATGATAGGCTACTTCCGAAAATGAACCGTTACCATTGTTAAGTTGTAATGTGTTTTGAATGTATTGCTGATAAAAATCTTTGCTCTGCTTTAGTTTAAAGATGTTGTAACCCTCAAACTCCATAACCGATTTAACACGTTGGTCGCCTTCCGGAAGCATATCTGTAATAAAAATGTCCGCATGACCATCATTGTTGATATCGGCCATGTCTATGCCCATTGCCGACAGCGATAGGTGAGAGGTCCATTCTTTTATTTCTTCTTTAAAAGTGCCATCCTTTTGATTGATGTAAAGGTAATCGCGCTCATAAAAATCGTTAGAAACATAGATGTCCGGCCAAAGGTCTCCGTTAATATCGCTTACCATAACGCCAAGGCCAAATCCAATTAAGCTACCATAAATGCCCGCATCTTCACTTACATCCGTAAATTTTCCGTTGTCGTTTCGTAAAAGCATGTCGCCAACACCCCTAAAAATATGAGGAACACCCTCCCAGTCTTGTGCCCGAACGCTGCGTTGTTCTGCGTATCCCAAACTGCTAACGGGTATGTTGCTATTGTTTAAGATGTAGGCATCTAGGTCTCCGTCTTTGTCATAATCAAAAAAAGAAGCGTGTGTGGAGAAACCGGTTTCCGCAAGATTGAATTCTTTTGCTTTTTCCGTAAAAGTGAGGTCTCCATTATTGATATAAAGATCATTATCATGGTTGTTGCCTTCCATGTTTCCAGCGTTACTTACGTAAATGTCTAGTAAGCCGTCTGCATTAATGTCTGCCATAACAACTCCTGTAGACCAGGGTTTGTTGCCTGTAACACCGGCTTTTTCAGAAATATCCTCAAACTTAAAATCACCTTTGTTCAGGTAAAGTTTGTTAGGCCCCATATTGGCAGAAAGATAAATGTCTGCCAATCCATCATTATTGATGTCTCCGATAGCTACGCCACCCCCGTTGTAGAAATTACGGTATTTAAAAATGTTGAAATTCTTTTGATTCTTTACTGAGTTGATAAAATCGATGCCGGTTTCTTCTGTAGGAAGCATGCTAAAAAGGGTCTCTTTTTTTTGTGTATCAGAAGTATCTTCTTTGGTTTCCGGGTTGCATGAAGCCATAAGAACCATCATAAGACTAAATGCCCAAAGTGGACCGTTGAAAACTTTTTTGGCTATTAGTTGCATACTATTTGCTGCTTTTTTTTGATAAGAAAATAGGAACGTCATTGTTCATGCCAATGATATAGAATTGGTTGTTTTTTACTTTGATTTTAGCAATACTTCTTGCAGACCCCTCAATATTAAATTTCTGGTTGCTTAACCATTCAAAACTTCCTTTTTGGTTATTACGTAAAATAACGCCGTGAGAAGCATCCATTCTACCTAATTGCGTGCTAATTTCAGTTGAGTTGCCTACAATTAAAAGGTCTTTAAACCCGTCATTATCAAAGTCGTCTACTGCAATATCATGAATTGTAGATGCTTGTGCAATAGTTGGGAGCTGTTTTATATTAAAATTTCCAACTCCATCGTTTTCGTAAAATAGACTTTGCAATTCATAGACTTTTTTTTGATGGGATTTTGTCAATTTCTCTTTAGAAAATAAGTCTGATATGGAGGCTTGAGCGAAGTCTTTGTAGGATAAAAATTCTTTATTTAAATAAGGTAATTGTTTAACTAACTCGTCTTTTGATGCAAACGGTGTTTCTTTAGATTGGTGAAAATGAGTGACTATTGGGTCTGTAAGCCCATTTTGGTCAAAGTCTGCACTATAAAGTGTAATAGGTTCTAATTTAGAAGCTTTGAATTTGCTGTTAAGGCCCCAGTTTCCAGCTATAAGGTCAATATCACCATCATTGTCAAAATCGTCGGCCACAATGGTGTTCCACCAACCATTAGTATTTTTTAAAGTAGGATTGTCTTGAAGCTGCAATGATTTTCCATTGTTGTAAAATATCGTAATCGGCATCCAATGCCCTACTACTATAAGGTCTTGAAAGCCGTTTCCGTTTAAATCTTTCCACACAAAATCTTTAACATTGCCTATTTTTTGAAACTCCTGTCCAAAAGTTTCCGATACGTCTGTGAAGCTTCCGGAGCCGTCATTTTTAAAGATATATTGCAAAGGGGGGATACCAAATTCATGTGGAATCTGGTCAGCAGTAATCACAACATCTTTATCACCGTCATTGTCAAAATCTACAGCGCTTATTTTTGATGCGTTAAGATAGAGTCTGGCAAACTGCTCGTCTTCTTTTTTGAGCAGCCCATTTTGATTTCGGTAAAATCGAGGTTGTAATGTTTTGCCCGTTTTAAATTCATTACCGGCACTAACAATAATTAAATCTTGGTCGCCATCACCATCGGCATCAAAAAAGACTTGAGACACATCTTCGTTAATCGCATCCTCTTCAAAAAGTTTGGTTTGCTGTGGTTTAAAACTTCCATCTGGTTGCTGAACGAACAAAGCGGAAGCCTGACCTTTTGCACCACAGATGAAAATATCATCTAATCCGTCCGCATTAGTATCTGCAACGGAAACACTTGGTCCTTCATTGGTATTGGCAAAAGGGACCAATGGACTTCGGTTGAATTCAAGAGTGGGACTGTCTTTATGATAGAAACCGAGAAAATCAGGAGTGTTGTTTAGTATTGATGGGGTGAGTTTCTCCGAATTTTTATAGAAATTACCGTTTGCCTTAGAGATATTGAAGGTTAGTTTTTGATTGGCACGAACCTTTTTCAGTGTTTGAAGTTTTCCGCCTGGCCATATAATCTTTACTGAATCTAAAACGGAATCTTTACCTACGCCCAAATGCAATTCAGGAGGAACAGCGGATAAATAACCGCGGCTCACAAAATTTTCTGCACTTATGGGAGAGTTGTGGCCGTAGGCGATAACCTTTGCACCAATTCCAAAAAGATTGTTTTCAGGCCCCTCAAAGTCTATTTTTAGAAAGTGATTTTCATTGCTTGAAACACTTCTGTTTTCAAGGACAAAAGCTTCTTGGTCAACATTATTTACCACAATATCCAAATCCCCATCATTATCTAGGTCTGCATAAATACTACCGTTGCTATAACTAGCCTGTTGGTCAGACCATACACCGGACATATTTTTGAAGGTTAAATCTCCCTGGTTCTTGAAAAAATAGTTGGTAACTTTTTTCTTTGGCATTTCATCAATAAAGGTCATGTCTTCTTTGGTCATGCCTTTTTCAATACGTTGTTGAATATTGTCATTGGCAATGAAGTTGATAAAATCCATATCATTGGTAGCTCCTTTGATGCCGTTTGAAACAAAAAGGTCTTTAAGTCCGTCATTATCATAGTCTGCCAGAAGAGCTCCCCAAGACCATTCAGTGGCTGAAACCCCTGCTAGATGTGCTATTTCACTAAAGTTAGTGTTGCCCAAGTTTAAATGCATGGTGTTCTGCATATACTGGGGTGCGTACCCGTTACGCAGATAATTTTGATAGGTAGGATATGGGTATTCTAAGCCAGATGTTTTATAAGTTTCCAGATTTTCGGGTAGCATATCTAAGGAAACAATATCTGTAAGTCCATCATTGTTGATGTCCGCCAAATCATTGCCCATGGAGAAATGAGTGGTATGCCCTAGTTTTCTATCGTTTTTAGAGATAATTTCTTCAAACGTGCCGTTTTTTTGGTTGATGTAGAGATAATCGTTTTCAAAAAAATCATTACCTATATAAATATCAGGGTAACCGTCATTGTTAATGTCGCTTACGCCAATACCTAATCCATAGCCAATTTCACCTTGAAAAATCTTAGCTTCAGAAGATACATCAACAAATTTTCCATGTTCATTTCTGTAAAGGCGATCACCGGAATAGGCACTAACCTGATTTCTTTTTGCCCCTTTTCCATAAGTGCGGTTAGGATAAGCGGAATGGTTGAGGAGGAACAAATCCAAATCGCCATCTAAATCATAATCAAAAAAAGCAGCTTGGGTTGAAAACCCTGAAAAATCAAGTCCGTACTTTGCAGCTTCTTCTGTAAATATAGGAGTGCCATCATTGTCATTACCCTGGTTTACATAGAGTAAATTGGCTCCTTTAAGGTGTTTGTAATTGCCAACTTTACAAATATATATATCTAAAAGTCCGTCGTTGTTTATGTCTACGTGAGTAACGCCTGTTGTCCAGCCGTTTGAATTAACAATACCTGCTTTTTGACTTATTTCGGTAAATTTTAAATTGCCTTTATTTAAGTATAAATGGTCTGCACTTTCGTTGGCTGTAAAGTAGATATCTGTAAGCCCGTCATTGTTGAAATCTGCGGCTGCTACTCCCGCTCCGTTATAGTAGTAGAGATAATTAAGAATGTTGAGGTCAGGGGTGTTTTTAAGGAAGTTTTTGAAGGAAACTCCAGTGCTTGTGGCTTCTAATTTTTGAAATAAAGTTGTGGGTTCTTGCTTTTTTTCTGAGCAGGAAATCATTAATAAGGACAGCGCCCCAACCCAAATTAAACATAGTACTTTTTTCATAGTCAAAATCGTCTGCAAGATAATCATTGCCCAGAGGTATAGAAAATTACAGGCCTGTGAAATTTCATCCTTTTTTTTTGTCAAATGTGATTTCGTATTTATTGTCCGTTAATCTTTGAGTTTTTCGTAAATAATCCAATATATTTAACCGAAATATCAAACCAATTTATAATGATCGGAATTTTGTCCTTTATAGGCTTTACCGCTTTGGTGGCCATAATATCTTATTTTGCAACACGTACAACCGATGAAAATTCTTCGGACGGTTACTTTTTAGGAGGAAGGAGTTTAACGGCTGGTGTTATTGCGGGGTCATTGTTGTTGACCAATCTTTCTACGGAACAAATTGTTGGTCTTAACGGACAGGCTTATACCGAAGGAATTGTGGTTATGGCCTGGGAGACTTTAGCGGCTATTGCTATGGTGGTTACTGCCATTTTCTTATTGCCAAGGTATTTAAAAGGAGGTATAACTACGGTTCCCCAATTCCTTAAAGATAGGTATGATGTAACAACAAAAACACTAACGTCTATCTTATTTCTTACAGGGTATGTTGTGGTGTTGTTGCCAACTATTCTATATTCTGGAGCGCTTGCGATCAGTACTATGTTTGATTTACCTACGATGTTGGGTGTTTCCGATGGTACGGCACTAAACCTAAGTATATGGGGTATTGGTATTATTGGTTCTATTTATGCTGTTTTTGGGGGTCTAAAGGCAGTTGCTGTTTCCGATACGATTAACGCGGTTGGACTTTTGATTGGCGGACTTTTAATCCCTGTTTTTGGACTGATGGCTATTGGTGATGGAAGTGTATTTGAAGGTTTGGATGTCCTTTATCAAGCAAATCCTGAGAAGTTTGATTCAACAGGAGAAGTAACCAACAGTGTGCCATTTTCAACTTTGTTTACGGGTATGATGCTTATTAACTTGTTCTACTGGGGTACAAACCAACAAATTATACAAAGAGCTTTGGGAGCGAAAAACCTGGCCGAAGGTCAAAAGGGATTGCTGTTAGCTTCTTTTATTAAAATTTTAGGACCATTAATCGTAGTACTTCCCGGTATTATTGCTTTCCATTATTTTCAAGGTGGATTGGAAATGCCTGATCAAGCGTACCCAGCATTGGTAAATGCCGTATTGCCTAAATATTTGGTCGGCTTTTTTGTAGCTGTACTTTTTGGAGCAATTTTGAGCTCGTTTAATAGTGTATTGAATAGTTCTGTTACTCTTTTTGGACTTGATGTTTATAAGCAACATATTAATCCGGAAGCTACAGAGCAAACGGTAGTGAAATACGGTAAGATTTTTGGTGTTATTTTGGCAATAGGCGCTATGCTTATTGCGCCGTTGATATCTAATGCAGGTAGTCTTTTTGCCTACTTACAGGAGTTGAACGGTATCTATACGATTCCAATATTTACGATAATCGTAGTAGGGTATCTTACAAAAAGGGTTCCTGCCATAGCGGCAAAAATCGGTATTATTGCCGGTGTTGTATTATACTGTTTCAGTCAATTTTATTTACAGCCCATGTTTGTTGATGGGGCATTGGGAGAGGCCGCTGCGGCCGGTATAACAGATGTTGATGCATTGGCATTGGTGAAAGCGGAAGCTTATCCACACTTTATTCACGTTATGGCTATTTTGTTCGTGTTGAATGCGGCTATTATGTTGGTTATAGGTAAAATATATCCTAACGAAAAACCATTTGAATTGGAGTATACCAAACAAGTCTCTATTGAGCCTTACAAATATGTGAAGCAGGTGGGTATTGCAATCTGCTTTATCGTAGTGGCACTGTATGTCTATTTTGCAAAATAAAGAACGGCTTATATAATTTAAGGCCTTGTAAGGATTACTTCTGTGCAAGGTTTTTTCTTTTCAGGATACACTATTACCTTCTTCTGTTGGGCAAAAGGGGAGGCGGTTCTCCTGAAAACGGGTTCCATCGGCTAATACTTTTAGCTTCCATACCAGCGGCACTAATAACGGAACGGTCTCCGTACCGTTCACGCATTTTGTCTATGGCCAAGCTTAGACGTATTTGCTTTTCATTGTCTTCGAACAGATTAATTTGATGTCCCCCTTCTACCAAATGACTAAACCTAACCCCGATCAAGCGTACCAGCAGACGTCTATTATACAGTTTCTCAAAGAGGTTTAAAACTACGGGCAAGATGCTGCTGTCCAAAGAACTATATGGTATTCGCTGTTGTTGGGTATAGGTCTGAAAATCCGAATACCTAATTTTAAAAGTAACGCAAGCGGTTAATTTATGGCCTCTTCGTAATTGGTAAGCTAGATTTTCGGTCATTGCAATAATAATACTCTTAAGCTTTTTAATGTCCGTTGTATCCTTGTCAAAGGTTCGTTCCGTAGAAATGGATTTTCGCTCGTGGTATTGAATCACGGGACTGTTGTCTATACCGTTGGCTTTTTTCCAAATAGACAACCCGTTTTTCCCCAATACCTTATGCATTAATTGCATTGGCATTTCTTGAACGGTTACTATTTTTTTAATTCCCAAATCACATAACGATTTATAGGTAACTTCACCAACCATGGGTATTTTTCTAACGGATAATGGGGCCAAAAAAGGCTTTTCGGTGCCTTTAAAAATTCTAATCTGGTTGTTGGGTTTGGCTTCTCCCGTTGCAATTTTGGAAACGGTCTTGTTTATAGATAATCCAAAGGAGATGGGTAGCCCTGTCTCGTTCATGATTTTTTCCCTAAGTTCAATAGCTATTTGGTGGCACCCAAAGAATCTGTCCATTCCCGTTAAATCTATATAGAATTCGTCTACCGAGCTTTTTTCATAAAGGGGAACGCTGTCCTTGATCACATCTGTAACCAAATTGGAAAATTTACTATAGGTGGCTGCATTGCCCCTTAAAACTATAGCTTCCGGACATAATTGCTTGGCCATACGCATAGGCATGGCCGAATGTATGCCAAACTTCCGCGCTTCATAACTGCATGAAGCTACTACGCCTCGGTCAGAGACACCACCTATTAAAATAGGTTTTTTATTCAGGCGACTGTCCAACAAGCGTTCGCACGATACAAAGAATGTATCAAGATCCATATGTACTATAGCTCTTTCCTCTGGCATTATACGGCACTGGTTTTAGGGTTTTCGGAATATCTGGGGTCTTCAATGATTGCTTGGTGGTACATGCTGATAACCTCAATAGTAATACATTCAAATTCTTCGGTTATTTTACCGGTTATAGAATAAATACCTTTTCCCCTAAAAGGGAATTTTGCGGCTATGGGAGGAAAGTGAACGGTATCTATAAAATCACCGTTCCTATCTAGAAAAGTTCCAAAATGCATTGATTTTCCGTTTGAAGTTGAAGTGTTTTTTGTAGTTACTAAATAACCTTCAATTGTAACTACCCGATTTTTATAATGAAGTAATTGGTTTGCTTTTAAGGTGTTTTCTTTAGGATTTGCCAGCAAATCGAAAGGGTTGCATAAAGGAAATCCCAACAGCTCATATTCATCAAATGCATTTTCTAATTCTGAACTTTTTAGCTCAGGGGTTTTGTAGGATATTTTTTTAGGTTGAAAAAGGGTAGGAACATGCTCTTCCTTTGGGGTTTTGCTCGTTTGTAAATAGGCGGCCCAGAGAAGTTCTCTTTTGTTTTTTCCGGTAAAACGGAATGCATTAATTTTAATAAGTATGGCAATTTGCTCTACTGAAACAGGAACTCTATCAACAAAATTGTCCAAGCTTTTGAAAGGGCCATAGCGGGCTCTGTTTGTGCATATTTTTTCTATAGTTTGGGTTTCCAAACTTCTTAGAAAGCTAAAACCAAGATAGATGGTATTGCCCATAATAGTGGTCAGATACTCACTTTGGTTGATGCATGGAGCTTGGACGATACCTCCGTGCATTTTTGCTTCATGAACGTAAAGCTCCCGGCTATAGAACCCGCCGCCATTGTTAAGCGTTGCCACCATATATTCTAGAGGGTAGTACGCCTTTAAGAACAGGCTCTGGTAACTTTCTACGGCATATGAAGCAGAATGTCCTTTGGCAAAAGCATACCCGGCAAAGCTTTCAATTTGGCGCCATATATCACTTGTAACGGCATCAGGCTTTTCATCGGCCTTACAGTTGTCAAAAAATTGTTGTTTTACTTTTAAGAATTCATCTCGCGACCGGAATTTACCGGACATGCCACGGCGTAGTGTATCTGCTTCATGAAGTTTCAGTCTCCCAAAATAGTGTGCTACTTTAATAACATCTTCTTGGTAGACCATGACCCCAAAAGTTTCGGGCATGATATTCAATAGCACAGGATGAGCATCTTTTCTTCGTTCAGGATTTCGGTAACGTAAAATGTATTCACGCATCATTCCTGATTTTGCCACACCGGGCCTAATAACGGAACTAGCAGCCACCAAGCCCAAATAATCATCTACCTGCAGCTTTTTTAAAAGCATCCGCATGGCGGGAGATTCTACATAAAAGCATCCTATGGCCTTGGCGTTTTTTAAAAGGTATTTAATGCGCTTGTCCTCTTTAAACCGTTTAATATTATGAATATCTATGGGCTTTTGAAGGGGATGGTTCTTTCTTACAATTTCAACGGCATCTTTTATTTTTCCCAGGCCACGCTGACTCAAAATATCAAACTTGTATAATCTAATATCTTCTGCCGCTACCATGTCTATTTGTGCGGTGGCAAAACCTTTGGGAGGCATAAATGTGGCGCAATAGCTATGAATGGGTTCTTCGGAAATTAAAACGCCTCCGGCATGAATACCTAAGTAATTAGGGAAGCCTTGTATATATTGACTGTATTTTAAAACCAGTTGAGATAAATTATCCAGTTGGTTAAAATTGAATTTTCCTTTGGTAAGTATATCTATTTCGGACTTTGGTAACCCAAAAACTTTTCCCAGTTCACGTACGGACGCCTTGAATTTAAAGGTGTTATAAACGGTTATAAGAGAAGTGTTCTTAAATTGTTTGAACATAAATTGAGTAATATCATCCCTATCGGACCAAGAGAAATCAATGTCAAAATCAGGTGGATTTCTACGATGTATATTTATAAAGCGTTCAAAATAAAGGTCAAGCTCTATTGGGTCTACATCGGTTATGCGTAAAAGGTATGCTATAATACTATTGGCCCCACTACCACGGCCCACATAGAAATACCCTTTGCTTCGTGCGTATTTTAAGATTTTCCAATTGATCAGAAAATAGGAAACAAATCCTTTTTCCTTAATGATGGCCAATTCTTTGTCTATACGGGTATAAATCTGCGGAGCTGCATTTTTATAACGATATGGAATACCTTGTTGGGCTAATTTTTGAAGGAATCGAAAATCCAACTCCTCATTGTTAGAGTATGCACGCTGGTTCTTTGGTTTGGTTTCGGAGAAATTAAATTTAATGTTACAATTATTTAGTAATTGTAATGTGTTTTCTAGTATCTCCGGAAAATCAATGTGAATAAGTTTGATTTTATCTTCGGATAAAAATTGATCTGTTTCTTGGCCTTGTTCATGTACAGGCAACTTGCTCAATAAAGTATTATTGTCAATGGCCCTTAATAGACGATGGGTATTAAATCCCCTTTTACTTTGAAAAGACACGGTATGGAGTAGTACCAAACGGTCTTTGTTAATGCTCTGTTTTGAAAACTTTAAGCCATTTAATTGTTTTAAGGAAATACCTAAATACTCATTTTGCTTTAGCTTATAATTTCTTGCCTTTTCAAAAGGATAGATTATATAGCTGTTTTCAATTTCAATAGGTCTTTCAGGTATGGCTAGACCAGGTTGGTGTAAAAAAGAGGACAGATAAGAGTTGATGTTTTTATAACCTTTATTGTTTTTTGCAAGGAGGATAAATTGCTGACTGGCACCATTTCTAAAATCAACTCCTAGGATAGGTCTTATACCATATTTAGGGGCTAAACGGACAAAATCAAGACAGGCAGAGGTATTATTAACATCCGTTAACGCTAAAGTCTTACAGCCGTTTTGGGCGGCTAAACTTAGAAGTTTGTCAGTTTTGATGGTACCGTACCTAAGGCTATAATATGTATGGCAGTTTAGATACATATATTATGAGTCTTTATAGTTTTTTTATACCCAATTGAAGCCGATCCAATGGTTTGTGAGAATGTATAAGGGTTAAGTTGTGGACGAAAAATTTGCATAGCTATCCTTATAAAAGTGGAATAGCTAATTTATGGAATATTTCCTTTTATTTGGATTATGTCCATAATTTGATTATGTTAAAATTTAAAGCAAAATATGGTTGTAGGGTATAAGTTATTTGAAAGTGATTCAGTTTGTGAGTGAAAAAAGAGAACAAAAAAAGGCCTTGACTTCTTTGTCAAGGCCTTTTTAAACACTTAAATTATAATTTTTAGTACCCTGGATTTTGTACTAGATTTGGATTAGATAGAATTGCAGTCTCCGGTATAGGATAGAGATTTGTATTTTCATCTCCACTAACTTCCTTAAGGCTCCAAGGAGAAGTGAATTGTCCAAATCTAACTAAATCATTTCTTCTCCAGTACTCTATAAATAATTCTCTTCCTCTTTCAGCAAGTAGTTCTTCTTCACTTACAGATGTTAAGTCAGGAGTATCAGTTCTTTTTTGTCTTAGTTCGTTCACTATTGCCGTAACATCATCTCCCATACGCATCATAGCTTCCGCTCTCATCAAATGAGCATCTGCATAACGGAACATAATTTGATGTCTTCTGAATGAGTTATTTTGGTTTTCTTCATCAGTAGGGTCAAATGGGTGATATTTAATTACTCGTACACCTTCTACTTCAGTATTACCTACTAGGGCAGGAATTTCTTTGGTGAAACTCAAAGGTGCACCTTGGCGATTGGTAAGTGGGGTGCCATCTTCATTATACTGTTGACCAATTAAAAAGCCGTAACCAATACCTAAGTTCTGATTGTTTGCTGTTGTGGCATCAGGAACAAAACCTCTTCGTTCTTCCTGACCATCGCCTACGTAGTTGGTATTTTCAGCTCCTTCAAAACTATTATAGAAATCAGAAAGAGTAGTAAATCCGTTCCATCCACCACCTTCGTTGTCAGGTGAATTTTGGTTGTAATGAAGCGTATTCCATATTCTTCCTCCAATCTCACTATTTAAATGCCAAATAGTTTCGGTATCGTCCGTAGGTTCAAAAATTTGAAAATAACCTTCTTGTATGGCAAAACCTTTTGCTTCAATTGCGTCTACAGCATCTATGACTTTTTGCATATCGGCAGCATCAAAAGTGCCTGTACCTTTATAAACAGCAGCGTTTAAATAAAGTTTGGCCAATAAAAAGTTAGCCGCTTCTTGTGTTGCTTTCCCTGTATTGTCAACACCTGGTGTTACTGACGGTAAGTTAGGCAAGGCATCAAGTATATCTGTCACAATAAAATCAAAAGCTTCTGTTCGGCTCATAACCATTGGATTAACATCTGGTCCTTCGTCTACACCTCTAAAAGGAACAGAGCCAAAAAGATCTACAACAAAAAACATGTTGAACGCACGAAGAAACTTTGCTTCTGCAACAACTGATGCTGATGGATTGCTTTCAATGATTTCTGTAGCTCTAAAAATGTTTTGATTCAAATTGTTCCATGAGTTTTTCACAAATAGGTGGGAAGTAGTCCAAGTATGTGTGTGCAATTGTCTCCAAATACCGTTGTCACCCCAGTCGGTTCCTCTAGTGGGAACCAAGAGTTCATCTGTAGCCACTTCAGAAAGTGCATACATATTTTCTTGGCCCTGGAAATCTCCTCCAACTTTATTGTAAAGATCGCTAAGTGAAGACTCTGGATCACTTAAGCCTGTAAATCCTGTTGACCCAGAATCTTCGCTTATTAAAGAATCTGTCTCTTCTATTTCAAGATCGGTACAAGAGACCGCTAGAGCCATCGTCAATACCGAAAATAACATCGTGGTTATTTGTATATTTATTTTCATATCAATTTTTTTAAAAAGTTACATTGATTCCAACGGTCAAAGTTCTAGGTCGTGGAAAAGAACTATAGTCAATACCGGCTATTGGCAAGCCGTTTAGAAGGTCATCACCTGCAGGGCTTACGCTAACTTCTGGGTCAAGACCACTGTAGTCAGTAATTACAAATAGGTTTTGTGCGTTTAGGCTTAGTCTCATAGAGTCAAAACAACCTTCTCCTGAAAGAGGCACATTGTAACCTATAGAGGCATTTTGAAGTCTTACAAAATCACCTTTTTCTAAGAATCTTGTTGAAACCGAAGCTTCTGCAAAACGTCCTTCTTCTCCAGCAAGCGCAACAACATCTTGAGTTACATTGTTTCCACTGCCTATAGCACCACCGGTAAAGAAGGCATTAGCCGTGTTGTTGTAAATGTAGTTGCCAAACTGACCGTTGAAGTATAGAGAAGCATCCCAGTTTTTGTAATTTAAACTGGTTGAAAAACCTCCAGTAATATCAGGTAAAGCGCTTTTGCCGACAAATTTTTGGTTGTCGTTTCCACCTTCGTGAACAGGGTTTCCGTTTTCGTCAAAACCAACGAATTCCCGTAAGTAGAAAGAAAATAAAGGTTGTCCTGAAGCTAAGCGTTGAGAAAATGCATTTGAAAGACCTGCACCACGTATCGTTCCTGCGGCAATTTCACCATCAAAATCTTGTATTTCATTCTTGTTGTAAGCAACATTGAACCCAGCGGACCAGTTAAAATCCTCGGTTTGTACAAAATCATAGTTCAATGCAAATTCTACCCCTTGGTTAAGAACTAAAGCATCTAAGTTTTGAAAGAATGTTGGTTGTGGGGATGGTTGTGCCGCTTCAATATTTAAAAGAAGGTCTTTGGTCTCTTTTCGGTAAAAGTCAATACTTCCGTTTAATCTATCATTGGCAAAACCAAAGTCAAGACCTACACCATATTGAGTGGTTTCTTCCCATTTCAAATCCGGATTTGCAAATTCAACTGTTGTAATACCTGGTATGTTGATTTCTCCAGCATCATTAATGCTTCCGTCAGAGTATCTTTCTCTTCTTACAAAACGTCCATAACCAAGACCGTCCTGGTTTCCTGTAATACCATAGTTTAACCTAAGTTTTAATGTAGACACTGCATCTCCAATAAAATCTTCCTCATTAATTTTCCAAGCAAAAGCTCCTGAAGGGAAAATACCATATTGGTTGTTGTCTCCAAATTTAGAAGAGCCATCTGCTCTTACTGTAGCTGTAAATAAATATTTGTTAGCTATGGTGTAATTAACTCTTGCAAAATAAGATTGCAGTTCATCTGTGTTATCAAATGTATCAGCAAAAATTGAACTAACAGGAATAGATGCGTCACCTAAAAAGTCAGTCTCCGTTGTTGGAAACAATCTGTTTACAAAAATACCATCTGCAATATTACTTGCATACCCGTATTGTTGGTAAGAACCGGAAATTCTAGATTCTAAAATGTCAGAAGCATTTGATAAGTCTCTGGCCATTGAATTAAGGTCGGACGTAGCATATCCCCAGCCTTCTATATTTCTTCCTCTAACATTAAAATCTTGATAAGAAAAACCACCCAGTACATCTAGGGTTGAATTAGAAAATTCTTTCTTGTAGTTCAATGTAAGTTCAAAGAGTCTATTCTCATTGGTGAGGTCGTTTAAAGCACCACGGCCATTACCAGCTGCGCCTCTAGAAACGTTAAACGAATTAGAACTTAATGAAGCTTCGCGTGTTGCATCTGCCTTGTCATAGCCTAGGGTAGCTTTCGCTGTCAACTCAGGGGTTATGTCATATGCTGCAGAGAAATTTGCTAAATAACGGTTAGTGTTATTTAAACTTTGCCAGTTGTTCAATAAGTTTAGAGGATTAATCCTGTCTCCAGGATTAAAGGTTGCACTAGCGGGCCAAGTTGGGTTAGCTGAGTAAGCCGACCCTAAAAGGTCTCCTGTAGAACCTGCACTACCGCTTAATGGCGGTGCCTCATCATTTACACGTGAGATTGTACCTTGAAAATCAAGCTTTAATTTGTCTTCTAAAAATCTTTGAGAAATATTTAAACGACCAGTGATACGTTCTTGAGAAGATTTTTTTATAACACCAAATTGTTTCCCGTAATTAAAGGTAGCTCTTACGTTACCTGAGCCGTAATTACGTGAATAAGCCAAGTTGTTATTGGTAGAGGCAGAATTACGTGTTACCAAACCTTGCCAATCAGTATCGTTGCCAAAATCTGTGGCAGATCCTCCAAAAGCATCTACGGCAGATAGAAATTGACGTCTGTTAAGTAAATCATATTCTTCTGCAGGTTCTGAAAAACTTAAGTCCGAAGAGAACTCCCATGTTCCTCCTTCAGCACCACCTCTACCACTCTTTGTGGTTATGATTACAACACCATTGGCACCTCTTGAACCATAAATTGCGGTAGCGGAAGCATCTTTCAAAACACTCATGCTTTCAATATCATTAGGGTTTAAGAAGCTTAGAGGATTTCTAGCGGAACTAGAGCCTACACCAATATTAGTTCCTTCTGAAGAAGTATCTCCAGAAGGTAATGGTACACCATCTACAACAAACAAAGGATTGTTGTTTGATCGTACGGACGATGTTCCTCTAATACGGATAGAGACTCCGGATCCGGGTTCTCCACTTCCTTGGGAAATTTGAACACCGGCCGTCTTACCTTGTATTAACTGTTCAGGTGAGGAAATCACACCTTTGTTAAAGTCTTCGGAAGTAACGGAGGCTACAGAGCCCGTAGCATCCTTTACGGTAGTAGAGCCATAACCAATTATTACTACTTCGTCCAAAGCTTGGGCATCTTCTTGCAATGTTACGTTAATAGTAGATTGGCCATTTACCGGTATTTCCTGAGAGGCA
This sequence comes from Zobellia sp. B3R18, assembly GCF_018860715.1. Taxonomy (NCBI): domain Bacteria; kingdom Pseudomonadati; phylum Bacteroidota; class Flavobacteriia; order Flavobacteriales; family Flavobacteriaceae; genus Zobellia; species Zobellia sp. B3R18. The sequence goes on from NZ_JAHKQG010000011.1 coordinate 1,658,805, forward strand.
AAGCCAATGTAGCTGAATACCAATGTGGCGTCTTCGGGAACGTTGCTCAATGCATAATTTCCGTCAAAGTCCGTTTGTGCGCCAGTAGTTGTACCTTTAATGACAATACTTGCTCCCGGCAAAGGACCGCTTGCATCGGAAACAGTTCCTGATACATCTTGTGCCTGTGCTATGCCAAAGCTTAAAAAAGCCGCAACCATAATCAGGTTTTTTAGTAGCATGATCTTCATAAATGAGATGTTTTAAGTTGAGTTTAATTATAAAATAATGTTAAATGTATATAAAATTGGCCTTAAAACACACGAACGGGCGCTTGCGAAAACTACGAAAACGGTTTCGTGTTAATAACTTTTATATAATTCGATTATAATAATTATAATATCGAATAAATATCAAATAAATAATAAGTGAAGGTTGAAATCGGGGAATTGATATCTATTTCAAATATACAGTTTTTCTTTTTAATTAAAAAAGTGCTAAAATTACCTGTTAAACACCTGAGGTTGTTAAAAAAAATGAGAAGGTTCTCATTTACTCATTTTATAGTTTATTTTCACTATCCAAAAGTTATAAGATTTGAAACGAAAGATTACTTTAAAACAAATTGCTAAAGAATTAGAGGTATCTATCTCTACGGTTTCAAAAGCGCTAAAAGATAGCGATGAGATAAGTGCTGACACTAAGCAAAAGGTAAAGGCCTTTGCAAAATTGTATAATTACAGGCCCAATACTATAGCCTTAAGCCTTAAAAACAGAAAGACAAAGAATATAGGTGTTGTTATTCCAGATATAGTACATCATTTTTTCACTACGGTTTTTAGAGGTATTGAGAAGTGTGCTAATGAACATGGCTATAACGTGGTTGTATGTGTGTCTGATGAATCGTACGAAAAGGAAGTGTTCAACATGGAACTTCTTGCCAATGGTAGTATAGACGGCTTTATTATGTCCGTTTCTGCGGAAACTCAGCAGAAGAATGACTTTAGCCACTTAAAAGAAGTAATGGAACAGGGTTTTCCGTTGGTTCTTTTTGATCGTGTCATTGATGAAATTAAGTGCGATAAAGTAGTGATGAACGATGAACAGATTGCTTACGATGCGACTGTGAAAATGTTGGCCGAAGGAAAGAAGAAAATAGCACTGGTCACTACTGAAAGTTATTTTAACGTTAGCGAAAAGAGGGCAGAAGGTTATAAAAGGGCTCTTCTGGACCATAACATAGCCTATGATGAAAAGTTAACCTTAGTTTTGCCTTTTAAAGGAATAGAAGAGTCCTATATAGAGAACTTTGTTGAAAATGAAAGTTTTGATGGGGTGTTGTGTGTTAATGAAATTTTTGCAGTACTGTTTATGGGCGCAGCTCAAAAGAAGGGGCTTAAGATTCCAGAAGATGTTTCGGTAATTGGCTTTACGGACGGACTTTTGTCCCGCTACTCCTCTCCAACATTAACAACTGTTGCCCAACACGGAGAGAAAATGGGAGAAAGGGCGGCTGAGATGTTAATTGAAAAGCTTGAGAACGAAATTGGTTTTGATGAAGAGGAAGTCTATAAAACAGAAGTTATAGAGGCAACTCTTCTAGAAAGAGGCTCTACTATAAATAAATAGATGTTGGTCCAATACTGCTGGATTAATTTTTTAAGGAGTTGCCTATTATTATAATCTAATACGTTGAAACTATATGAGCACATCCGCATTTATATTTGACCTAGACGGCGTAATTGTAGACACCGCAAAGTATCATTACTTAGCTTGGAAGAAACTGGCCAATGAATTGGGTTTTGAATTCACAAAAGAGCAGAATGAATTATTTAAAGGCGTAAGCCGTAAAAGGTGTTTGGAAATCCTTTTGGATATTGGAGGCATTACGGCCACCCAAGAACAATTTGATACTTGGATGGTTGAGAAGAATGAAGACTATCTAGAATACATAGAAAAAATGGATGCGTCCGAAGTTCTACCGGATGTGCCTAAGGTCTTAAATTTTTTAAAGGAAAGGAATATTCCTATTGCCCTTGGCTCGGCAAGTAAAAACGCACGGCCCATTTTGGAAAAAGTAAATCTTTTGTCTTATTTTGATGCCATTGTAGACGGCAATGACGTAACCAAAGCAAAACCTGACCCAGAGGTTTTCTTGATTGCGGCCCGTAAGTTAGGCGTTGCACCGGAAAAATGTCTTGTTTTTGAGGATGCAGTGGCAGGTATACAAGCGGCGAACAATGCAAATATGGTAAGTATTGGTATTGGAGACGCCCAGGTTCTCTCCGAAGCGAATTATAATTTCAACGACTTTACGGAGATGAGCCTAGATTTTCTGGAAAGCTTAATGTCGGCCAAGGCATAAGCCCATTTTTTCACCCCTAAATTTAAACGAAATGCAAGAGTATATAAAAGCGGACCCTTGGTCAATTATTGAAGAAGGTTTTGATAAAGAATTGGTCAAATCATCAGAAAGTATTTTCAGTATTGGTAACGGAGCTATGGGGCAACGGGCCAATTTTGAAGAGCCGTATTCGGGAGATACTTTTCAAGGGAGTTATATAGCTGGGGTCTATTATCCGGATAAAACCCGCGTTGGCTGGTGGAAAAATGGATATCCAGAGTATTTTGCCAAAGTTCTGAACGCACCTAATTGGATCGGAATAGAGGTTTTTATAAACGGAGAACCTTTAGATTTAAATACCAGCAAAAAAGTAGATAATTTCAGTAGGGAACTAAATATGAAAGAAGGCTGGTACCGTCGTGTTTTTACGGCCGTTCTGCCTAATGATGATAAGGTTTCCGTTAAAGTAACACGTTTCCTGTCTTTGGATTTAGACGAGGTTGGGGCTATTAAATATGAAATAACACCCGAAAATGGCGATGCGGAAATTAAGTTTGTTCCTTATCTAGATAGCGGTATTACAAATGAAGATTCCAATTGGGACGATAAGTTTTGGAACACTACTTCGGTGACTTCAGAAGGCAAGCAGGCTTTTATAGAAGCGCATACTATGAAAACGCATTTTGAGACCTGCACGTTTATGGAAAGCAGGTTGTTCCTTAATGGGGAGGCTCAAGAACATCATCCAGTGGAACAGATTTCCGAACTGCGTGTTGGCCACGAATATGTACAAACTGCTAAACAAGGAGATACTTTAGCGCTCCATAAGTTAGGAGGATATGTAGTTTCTCGTAATCATAATGTATCTGCATTAAGGGAAGCTTCTAAAAAAGCTTTGCTCAAAGGTTTTGATCTAGGGTTTGAAGCGTTGTTGGATAGACAAAAGCAAGCCTGGGCCAAAATATGGGAGATGAGCGATATCACTATAGATGGCGATGTAAAAGCGCAACAAGGCATCCGGTTCAATATTTTTCAGTTGAACCAAACCTATTTGGGCAAGGATTCACGTTTAAATATTGGACCTAAGGGGTTTACGGGAGAAAAGTACGGCGGAAGTACCTATTGGGATACGGAAGCGTATTGTATTCCTTTTTACATGGCTACCAAAGATCAAAACGTGGCTCGTAGTTTATTGAAATACAGATACAATCACCTTGAAAAAGCTATTGAGAACGCTCAGAAATTAGGTTTTTCAAATGGAGCGGCCCTTTATCCAATGGTTACCATGAACGGTGAGGAATGTCATAATGAATGGGAAATCACTTTTGAGGAAATACACCGTAACGGGGCTATAGCCTTTGCCATTTATAACTATTACCGCTTTACGGGAGACTACTCTTATATCCCGGAAATGGGGTTAGAGGTACTTATTGGTATTGCCCGTTTCTGGCACCAACGAGCCAGCTTTTCTTTGGCCAAGAACAAATATGTTATTTTGGGGGTTACGGGACCCAACGAATATGAGAATAATGTAAACAATAACTGGTATACGAACTATCTGGCCAAATGGTGTATTGACTATACCATAAAGCAGTTACAACAGGTTGAAGACGGTTATAATGAGGATTACCAAAGGGTAATCGGCAAGGTCAAACTTACGGACAATGAAGTAGGACAATGGCAAAAGGTAGCGGATAATATGTATTTTCCGTATTCCGAGGAAAAAGGTGTTTTCTTGCAACAGGACGGATTTTTGGACAAAGAGCTGATTACGGTTAGTGAGCTGCCCAAAACACAAAGACCTATCAATCAAAAATGGAGTTGGGACCGCATTTTACGTTCGCCCTATATTAAACAGGCCGATGTTCTCCAGGGCTTTTATTTCTTTGAAGACCATTTTTCGGAGAAGGAATTGGAAAAGCATTTTGATTTTTATGAGCCTTTTACGGTACATGAATCCTCTTTATCGCCATGCGTACATAGCATTCAGGCTGCAAAATTAAATCGTATGGAGCAGGCCTACACATTCTATTTGAGAACTTCCAGATTAGATTTGGACGATTATAATAAAGAAGTGGAAGAGGGCTTGCACATTACCTCTATGGCCGGTACTTGGATGAGTATTGTAGAAGGCTTTGGAGGAATGAGGGTGGTAGACGATAAGCTTTCTTTTGAGCCCAAGATACCAGAGCAATGGCAGGCCTATTCGTTTAAAATCAACTTTAGAAATAGAATTCTTAAAGTAACTGTGAAAAATGGTGGTACCGAGTTTCTGCTTAACGGTCAGGAAGATATGTCTATCCGCTTGAACGGAGAACGTGTAGTGCTAACCCCTAATCAAGTGAAAGTAGTTTAAAGCATGGGGCGGAATAAAAAGAAGGTTGTATATCATGTGTTTACTAGGTTGTTCGGTAATACCAATACAACTAATAAGCCGTGGGGAACCATTGAAGAGAACGGGGTAGGGAAGTTTTCGGATTTTTCAAAAAAGGCCTTGCAGGAAATTAAAAACCTGGGTGTAACCCACATATGGTATACAGGAGTGCCCCACCATGCCGTAATTAATGATTATACGGCATATGGAATATCTAATGACGATCCGGATGTAGTAAAAGGAAGAGCAGGATCGCCGTATGCCGTAAAGGATTATTACAATGTAAATCCCGATTTGGCAAAAAATCCGGAAAATAGGCTGAAAGAGTTCAAGAATTTGATCGGCCGTACACATAAAGAAGGTCTAAAGGTAATTATTGACATCGTTCCCAACCATGTGGCACGGAAGTATAAAGGCGGTTCAACTCCTGAGGGTAAGGAGCCTTTTGGAGCGTCAGACGATACATCGGTAGAATATCATCGGGACAATAACTTTTATTATATTCCCAATACTCCTTTTCAAGTACCAGAATGGCGTGATGGGTATTTGCCATTGGGCGGGGAAAACCATGAAGGGGTAGACCATAAGTTTTATGAAAACCCGGCAAAATGGACGGGCAATGGTTCGCGTTTGGCGCAACCGGACTTTAGTGATTGGTACGAGACCGTAAAAATAAATTATGGGGTAAGACCGGATGGTCATTATGATTTTGATGTTTTACCAGATGATTTTGGTGGGAAGGACTATAAGGCCCATTTTGAGTTTTGGGAAGAAAGGTCTGTTCCGGATTCTTGGAAAAAGTTTAAGGACATTGCACTATACTGGATAGAAATGGGCGTAGACGGTTTCCGTTATGATATGGCCGAAATGGTACCCGTGGAGTTTTGGAGTTACATGAATTCCAATATTAAAATGAAAAATCCGGATGCCTTTTTAATGGCCGAAGTCTATAACCCCCACGAATACAGAAATTATATTTTTAGAGGGAAAATGGATTACCTCTATGATAAGGTAGAAATGTACGATTCCCTAAAAGGAATTATGCAAGGCCATGGTTGGACGGATCACGTTCCTGTTATAAAGAACGGTACGCAAGATATTGAACATCACTTATTGCATTTCTTGGAAAACCATGATGAGCAGCGTATTGCTTCTCCAGATTTTGCCGGTGATGCAAACAAAGGAAAACCTGCAATGGTGGTTTCGGCCACTATGACCACCGCTCCGGTAATGATTTATTTTGGACAAGAGGTAGGCGAGCCTGCTGCGGAAAATGCTGGATTTGGAAGCCCTACACGGACTTCAATTTTTGACTATATAGGAGTGCCGCACCATCAAAGATGGGTGAACAATAAAAAGTTTGACGGAGGCCAGCTCTCCAAAGAAGAGGCTGAGTTACGGGATTTTTATCAGCGTTTATTGTCTTTTACCGTTAATAGTAGTGCCCTAATGGGGGCATATCAAGACATTCACTTTTACAATAAAGACCATACGGTATATTACAACCATCACGTACTTTCATATGTACGTTGGTCCAATAGTGAAAAGCTTATAGTCATTTCAAACTTTGATGCCAATGACTGGTTTGGTTTTGAATTAAAACTTCCAGAAAATATTGTTTGTGAATGGCAATTGCCAGATGGGGAACATATCATTACTGATGTACTTTACGGAGTGGAGAAAACCTTAAAAGTGCAAAACGGTTCCGCCCAAGTACGCATAGATATTAATCCTCTGGAATCTTTTATTTTCACTGTAAAATAGTATATCATGAATAAGTTGTCAATTCTGACTATCTTTTGTGCACTAGTTCTATCAAGTTGTATGGAAAACAAGAAACCATTAGTTATTGGGCACCGCGGAGCCATGGGCCATGAAACCGAAAATACCATAGCTTCTATTGAGAAAGCCATGGAGATGGGTGTGGATATGTTGGAGATTGACGTTTTTAAAATAAAGAGCGGTGAAATTGTGGTCTTTCATGATGATACGGTAGAGCGCTTAACCGATGGAAAAGGTGAAATAGAAAAGTATACCCTTAACGAGCTAAAAGCTTTAACCGTAGAGGGCGGGCATAAAATACCCATGCTACAAGAGGTTCTGGATGTTATGGCCGGAAAGACCCAATTGAATATTGAACTAAAAGGAAGGAATACGGCCGTTGATGTGAATAGAATGATGGGAGCCGAAGTAAAATCGGGTAAATGGCAACTGAACGATTTTATTATTTCCAGCTTTGAGTGGGATGAGTTGCGGGATATGCGAAAGGCAAATAAAGAAGTAAGAATTGCTGTTTTAATTGAAGGTAACCCACTGGACGCACTGGAGGTTGGCCGTGAATTGAATGCTGAAGCTATTAATCCTAGCTTTAAGAAACTTACCGCAGAGAATAACATAAAGATAAAAGAGGCCGGTTTTAAGATTTATCCTTGGACGGTAAACGAGCCACAAGATATTCTACAAATGAAACGCTTTGGCGTTGATGGTATTATTACCAATTATCCAGAACGTATTTATTAATGTTTGATGTTATCGTTATTGGCGGAGGTGCCGCAGGGTTTTATACGGCTATTCATATTGCGGAGGCAAAACCACATCTTAAAATTGCAATTTTAGAACGGGGCAAGGATGTCTTGGGAAAAGTAAAGGTTTCCGGTGGAGGACGTTGTAACGTAACCCATGCAGAATTTGACCCAAGGGAGTTGACCAAAAACTATCCAAGGGGAGAAAAAGAACTTATAGGCCCTTTTCATACCTATTGTAGCGGTGATACCATAGCTTTTTTTGAAGAAAGGGGAATAACCCTCAAAATAGAATCGGACGGGCGCATGTTCCCGGAATCGGATTCTTCCCAGACCATTATCGATTGTTTTTTGAACGAAACAAACCGTTTGGGTGTTAAAATTTTAAAACACAGCGCGGTTTCCAAAATTGAAAAAAAGGAGGATATAGAAGGGTTTAAAATAACCACTATTAAACATAGTTATGAGTGTGAAAAACTTGTAGTGGCAACAGGAAGTAATCCTAAAGTTTGGAAGCTTCTAGAAAATATGGGCCATACAATTGTGCCTGCGGTGCCCTCTCTGTTTACGTTTAATTGCAAAGACCAGCGTATTGCTGGTATTCCCGGGGTAAGTACATTGGCACAGGTAGAGATATTCCAAAATCAAGTGTACAACTCAAAAGTTACCACACGATTAAAAAGCAAAAAATCCAAACTGCCCATTTTAACTTCGGATGGGCCACTTCTTATTACGCATTGGGGTTTAAGCGGACCGGCAATTTTAAAACTATCGGCATGGGGTGCACGTTTATTGAATGACATGCACTACAAATTTAAGATACGGGTAAATTGGCTTCCGGATTATAACTTTGAGGGACTCATGGGACTGTTTTTGGAAATTAAGGAGGTAGAGGCCAAAAAAACCGTTTTAAGAACCAAGGCACTTGAAGTTCCCCGTAGGTTGTGGACCAATCTGGTACGGGCTTCCGGTATTGATGAGACGGATAAATGGGCCGATGTTACCAAAAATCAATTGGAGAAATTAGCGCATCAACTTGTAGAATGCGAGCTTAAAATTGATGGAAAAAGTACCTTTAAGGAAGAGTTTGTCACTGCAGGCGGTATCGATTTAAAAGAAGTGAATTTCAAGACGTATGAGAGTAAAAAGCTGCCCGGTATGTATTTTGCTGGCGAGGTCATTAATGTAGATGCTATTACGGGAGGTTTTAATTTCCAAAATGCTTGGACGGGCGGGTATATTGCCGCACAGGCCGTAGTTAACAGTTTTTAAATGAGTGTTTATATTGCTTTGTTAAGGGGAGTAAACGTAAGCGGGCAGAAGAAAGTACCTATGGCAGCGTTGAGGTCTATGTTAACTGAAATGGGTTTTTTAAATGTAAAAACCTATATACAAAGTGGTAATGTGGTTTTTGAAAGTGAGGAAGTAAGCACTGCTACTTTAGAAGTTTCAATTGCTGAAAACATTAAAAGAACTTTTGGTTTTGATGTGCCTGTTCTGGTAAAATCAAGAAGCGACTTTCAGGATATTTTCAATAGTAATCCTTATACGGATTTGGATGCCATTGCCCAGAAACAAGTGTATTTTGTTTTGTTGAAAAATCTGCCCGAGCAAGGACTTGTTGATGCTTTTAGTACAGAAACCTATGCCCAAGAGGAGTTTGCGATAACGTGTTATTGTGTGTATTTATGGTGTAAAACAGGATACGGAAAAGCAAAATTGAACAACAATCTTGTAGAGAGAAAGTTAAAGGTTGAAGCCACTACCCGAAATTATAACACCATGGTAAAGCTACTTGAAATGTCTTCTTGAAACGGTAGTTAGTTCAGTTCCCAAAGTTTGTAGTTCAGAACGGTTGCAAAACATACCCAAAGCAGATAGGGCACCAATAACCAAGCGGCAGGTTTGCTTACCACTTTAAACCATTTTATGGTAATGGCAAGTACAATAAGCAAAGTGATAATTACCAATAGTGCCAAGAGCGGTTCTTTAAGGCCAAAGAAAACAATACTCCATGCCGCATTTAAGAGCAATTGAAATCCAAAATGGTAAAGTGCGGTCTGTACCCATAAATGGTAAAGACCCTTTGCCCAAACAATACCGGCGGCTACGCCCATCATAATGTAAAGAACGGTCCATACGGGCGCAAACACCCAGTTAGGCGGATTAAAGCTAGGTTTATTTAGGGTGGTAAACCAGTCGTTTACGGAGCTTTGGGTAGCAAAACTAGATAGGAACCCAATAGCAAGGCAAATACTTACGGCGCATATAATGTAGAGGGCTTTCTTTTTCAAAATATAAAGCGTTTACCCCTAAAATAGTGATTTATTCCATTGATGGTTATCACAATCTTGGTAAAAACTATCTTTGCACAAAATATTTCGCGATGACCGAGAAAGAATTTATTCCCTCTCCTTATACAAAGTCCGTTTTATCCGGAAAAACCACCTATAAATCACCAAGTAATATTGCTTTGGTAAAATATTGGGGGAAGAAGGAAAACCAGATTCCAGCTAATCCTTCCATTAGTTTTACTTTAAACGAATGTGCTACGGTAACAACGGTAACTTATGAGAGATTAAACGAGCCAAGTAATAGCTTTTTCTTTGATGTTGCTTTGGATGGAAAAGTAGAGGAAAATTTCAAACCGAAAATCAGTACTTTTTTTGAGCGGGTATATCAGTATCTTCCGTTTTTAAAGGAGTATCAGTTTAAGATAGAAACCTCTAATTCCTTTCCGCATAGTAGTGGTATAGCTTCATCGGCGTCAGGTATGAGCGCATTGGCACTTTGTCTAATGGAGATAGAGCGCAATTTAAACCCTGAAATGACTCAGGATTATTTTAATCAAAAGGCATCTTTTTTGGCAAGATTAGGTTCAGGGAGTGCCGCGCGGAGTATAAAAGGTAGTTTAGTGCAATGGGGCGTACATGCCAAAATTGAGGGAAGTTCCAACTTGTACGGAGTTGAATATCCACATAAAGTACATTCTGTTTTTCAAAATTATTGCGATACCATTTTATTGGTAGACAAAGGCCAAAAACAGGTGAGCAGTACGGTAGGGCATGACCTAATGCACGGGCATCCTTTTGCGGAACAACGGTTTCATCAGGCCCATGAAAACCTTTTAAAGCTAGAAACGGTTTTAGCCGAAGGTGATTTAAACGGGTTTATTTCTATTGTTGAAAGCGAAGCCCTAACGCTTCATGCTATGATGATGACAAGTCAACCTTATTTCATCCTCATGAAGCCCAATACACTTGAAATTATTAATAAAATATGGGCATTCCGCGAGGATTCTAAAACCCATGTCTGCTTCACTTTGGATGCCGGGGCCAATGTTCATGTACTCTATCCTGAAGATGAGAAAGCGCAAGTGCAAGAATTTATTGAGGATGAGTTAGCGGTGTATTGCCAAAACGGACAATTTATTCATGACTTTGTAGGAAACGGCGCTCAAAAAATAAACTAAGAACTTCATAATTTAATAGAAGTTAGGCCGTTCAAGCTTCAAGAAAAATATGTTGTTTTGATCCATTATGTATCATAAAACGTACATATAGCGTATCTTTAAGTAGGTGCATAACATGAATTGGCTGCAGATGGGTAAGGTTTTTGCTTTAAACCGGACTAAGTATGCCGGGGTTTATGTGTTTTAACAGATAAAATTATAACGTTAATCGTGTAGTGGGGCAGAATTGTAGAATCATCAAAAGTATATTTTGTATTTTTGCACCGTAGCTAACCAACTATATAATGAAAGGACCATTATTTTATTCGAAAATACTTCTCTTTGGAGAATATGGGATTATTAAAGATTCCAAAGGACTTTCCATTCCCTACAATTTTTTTAAGGGAGCTTTAAAGACGGATGAAAACCCGTCTGAAACGGCTAAGGAATCTAATGCTAGTCTTCGTGAATATGTAGGTTACTTAGAGATGATTCATAAAAATAGTCCTGATTTAGTTTCCTTTGATTTTGTTTCTTTAAAAGCGGATGTTGAAGGGGGTATGTATTTTGATAGTTCCATCCCGCAAGGATATGGTGTAGGCAGTAGCGGCGCACTTGTTGCTGCTATTTATGATAAATACGCACAGGATAAGATTACGGTTCTTGAAAACCTTACCAGAGAGAAATTACTTAGGTTAAAGGCAATTTTCGGAAAAATGGAATCTTTTTTCCACGGAAAATCTTCTGGTCTAGATCCTTTGAACAGTTATTTGAGTATTCCTATTCTTATCAATTCTCAGGATAATATAGAATCTGCCAGCATACCTACCCAAAATCCGGAAGGAAAAGGGGCAGTGTTTTTGTTGGATAGCGGCTCAACGGGCGAAACGGCTCCCATGATTCAAATTTTCATGGAGAAAATGAAACAAGAGGGCTTCCGTAACATGCTTAAAGACCAGTTTATCAAACACACAGATGCTTGTGTGGAAGATTTTGTAAGCGGAAATGTAAAATCGCTTTTTGGCAACCTAAAACAATTGTCTCACGTGGTGCTTGATAATTTTAAGCCTATGATACCGGCAAAGTTTCATGACCTATGGAAAAAAGGTATTGAGAGCAATGACTATTATCTAAAACTTTGTGGTTCCGGTGGTGGTGGCTACATTCTAGGTTTTGCCGAAGATTTGGATAAAGCTAAAAAAGCATTGAAGGGCTACAATTTGGAAGTGGTTTACAACTTCTAAAATCACAATACATGCTCAGTAGAAAAAATAGGCTTTTACTATTAAAGGTATTCAGTCTGTTTTCTGTTGTTCGCGGATACAATATTCTCATGATTGTTTTAGCGCAGTACTTGGCGTCTATCTATATTTTGGCACATCAACTACCTGTGCGGGAAGTTGTCTTTGATCTAAACCTTTTTATTATCGTAATAGCTTCGGCCTTGGTAGTCGCCAGCGGTTATATTATCAATAATTTTTACGATGCGGAGAAAGATTTGATCAACAAACCCAGAAAGAGTATGATCGATCGGTTTGTTGGCCAACAGTTTAAGTTAACCACTTATTTTATCCTTAATTTTTTGGCGGTTATAGCGGCAAGTTATGTATCGTTTAAGGCGGTATTTTTCTTTTCGGCCTATATTTTCGGGATATGGTTTTACTCACATAAATTAAAAAAAATGCCTTTTGTGGGCAACTTTGTCTCCGCTACCTTGGCCATAGCTCCCTTTTTCGCCGTCTTTGTGTATTACAAAAATTTTGAAAACGTAATTTTTGTGCATGCCATGTTTTTGTTTTTATTGATTTTGGCAAGAGAGATGATCAAAGACTTGGAAAATATAAAAGGAGATTTGGCCCAGAACTATAAGACCATTCCTATTTTGTATGGCGGTAAGGTTTCTAAAACTCTTATTTCTGTATTGATTTTGCTAACCTTGGTTCCTTCACTTTTGTTAATACTAAAGTTTGATGTAGGGTATATGCATTACTATTTTATGGCCTGCGTGCTACTTTTATTGTTATTCTTAGTTTTATTGGTAAAATCAAAATCTAAGAAAGACTATGTTTGGCTGCATAACATCCTTAAGCTTATTATCATAGTAGGAGTTTTTAGTATTCTCTTGATTGATGTAGACCTAGTATTAAATCGAATTTTATAATGGAAAATAGATTGAGAGTGGCTCTGGCCCAGATTTCACCAGTTTGGTTGGACAAAGCAACGACACTAAAGAAAATTGAGGCCACTCTTCGGGAAGCTGCAAACGAAAAAGCGGAACTTGTAGTTTTTGGCGAGGCCCTTTTGCCCGGTTATCCTTTTTGGTTGGCCTTAACGGATGGAGCCGCTTGGGATACCAAAGTGAATAAAGAATTACATGCGCACTATGCACGAAATTCTGTGCAAATTGAACTAGGTGAGTTGGATTCTGTGTGTCTTTTGGCAAAGGAACATAAGATTGCGGTGTATTTGGGCATTATTGAAAGAGCCCAAAACAGGGGAGGTCATAGTCTCTATTGCTCTTTGGTTTATATTGATGCCGCGGGCGAAATCAAATCCGTTCACCGTAAATTACAACCCACCTATGACGAACGATTAACATGGGCTCCCGGAGATGGTAACGGACTACAAGTACACCCGCTTAAACAATTTACCGTTGGCGGACTTAATTGTTGGGAGAATTGGATGCCTTTACCGCGTACGGCCCTTTACGGACAGGGCGAGAATTTACATATTGCCGTTTGGCCGGGTAGTGACCATAATACAAAAGATATAACCCGTTTTATAGCGCGGGAATCACGCAGTTTTGTAATATCTGTATCCTCATTGATGAAAAGATCCGATTTTCCTGAAACTACACCACATTTGCAAGAAATATTGAAAAAGGCACCCGAGGTCATGGCCAATGGAGGTTCTTGTATTGCAGGTCCTGATGGGGAATGGTTGCTTGAGCCTGTTTTGGATAGGGAAGGGCTGTTGTATCATGACCTTGATTTTAACAGGGTTTATGAAGAACGCCAGAATTTTGACCCGGTTGGGCACTACTCAAGACCTGATATTACGAAGCTTAGCGTAAATAGAGAGCGTCAATCTACCGTAGAGTTCAAAGATTAAAGCTACCTTTGCATAAATTTTAGATATGGGCAGATCAGATTCCAACAATGATAAGAGAGCTTCGGGAAGACAAGGTGGTACTTTCCGCAAGAAGAGTTATGCGCGTGGTAATGCACCAATACGGAAAAAAACGGAACAAGAACCAAAAAAACCATCGGACCCTAACGTTATCCGCTTGAACAAATATGTAGCCAACTCAGGAGTGTGTTCACGTAGAGAAGCGGATATTTATATTTCAGCGGGTAGTGTAACCGTAAACGGAAAGCCCGTGGTTGAAATGGGGTATAAAGTAAAACTTACGGATGAGGTTAAGTTTGATGGACGTTTGCTGAACCCCATTAAGAAAGAGTACGTACTGCTTAATAAACCCAAAGATTTTACGACCGCTGCACGAAATGAGCACGGTAGGCGTACCGCTCTAGGTTTAATTTCCAAAGCTACCAAAACGGAGCTTCTGCCTGTAGGTAAGCTAAGTAAGGATACCACAGGGCTCTTACTTTTTACAAATGACGGCGAGTTGACCAAACGTTTGAACAGTCCTAAAAACGGATTGCGAAAGATATTTCATGTTGAACTCAATAAGCCTTTACGTAGTGCCGATTTAAAAAAGATTCAGGAAGGAATACTTGTTGATGAAAAGGTAATTAAGGTACAGGATATTAGTTTTGTAGATAAAGCGCCCAAGAACCAAATAGGTATGGAAATCTTCAGTACCCGTACCAACATTGTACAACGTATTTTTGAGACTCTAGGGTACGAAATCGTAAAATTGGACCGCGTAGTTTATGCGGGACTTACCAAAAAAGACTTGCCTAGAGGACACTGGCGTTACCTAACGGAGCAAGAGGTGGTTAATTTGGGTATGATCAAATAATTTATCGCCAGAGATAGGTTGAATTTGATAACCATAAAGTAAGATTAAGGTAACTTTTGAAACGTGCGAAAGTTACATCTTTGTATCATAGTTTATTTGTTTAAGTAAACAACAGCAAGCCTTAAGACCGATATTCGTATCGGTTTTGTCTTTTCTGCAACTCTCGCTTAATTGGATAACAAGTTCCATTCTTCCCAATCGTGGGGTTCTTTACGGCCATCCCAAAAATATTTATAGGGTAGTGCTTTTTCTTGCCATGGAGCAAGTGCGTAAATGTAGTAATTATCGTTATGGTCATAAAGGCCATAAGTAGGGTTCTCTCCCCAGAAAAATTCAAATTTTACAGTCTCTTTTAGTTCGGGAATATAAACGCTTCCCAATACAATAGAATGTGTTGAGCCACTAACGGGTGTTGTAAATGCTTTTGTTTTTTCAATATTTAATGAAGCCCCAATGGGCAGTTTATAAATGGGTTTGTTGGTCTCGTAAAAATTAGTGTTAGTTAAGTCTAAGATATACGGGTTTTCTAAAGAATGCTGGTGTATGGTTATATAGCATTCATGTTTGGTTACTAAGGTTTTATTGATGATTGTGTTATAAGGGAATTTATTGGATAAATCCTCTGTTTTTGTCCTAAAAACCAAGTAAAAAGAGCTCACTATTATAGCTGCACCAAAAAGGAGGGACCCAATAATTATTTTTTTTATGGACATAGTTGAAATTTAGTCTAATGCATAACCATCCCCAAATTGATAGCTCAAAATAATTCCGTGGGTATTCCCTAGCGAAGAATCATTAGTAGCCAAATTGTAGTTATATATGGCCCGTACATTATCAAATAAATAAATGCCTGCTAAAAAGTTTAAAGAATTATTGGTCCTATATCCCGTACCTAATTCAAATTTGTTTCTAAAACTCACAGCAACATTTAAATCCGCCTGTAATGCGGCACCATTCTCATGCTTTATGAGAACGTTGGGCTTTATCATTAAATCTTGAAAACGATTGTTGAAAAAGCGATACCCAAAATATCCATAATAAGGACTATTTAATTTTAATGAATCGTCTGAAGCTAACGCATCCCCTAAGATATTTGGCGTTGAAAATCCTACATAAAACGAAGCGTGATTAAATAAAAATCCCAAACCAATTGTTGGTATGGTAGCATTGATGTCCTGTGCAAAATTTGGGTCGCCTACTATGCCTAGTTGGGTTAAGTTGTCTTGGTATTGTTGAAGACCTGCGGTAATCCCAAAGGATAATACCCCTGCATCATAAAGTTGCCAATAAGGTCTGTTACTTTTAAAGTCAAAGAATATTTTATAGGAATAGGATGCAAAGAAATTTGTGGAAGTAGTTACTCCTATCTGATCTCTTATGAGACCGGCGCCTAGACCAATCTTATTCCGGTTCAAAGATCCATGACCACTCAAAGAGAAGCTTTTAGGGCTACCCTCTATCTGATTAAAAAATCCCGAATTGCTTAATGAAATTTCTGTGTTTTGGGTTAAACCCGCATAAGCGGAATTTAATATAAACGGATTGTAATTGTACTCTGTAAATGTTGGTGTTTGTTGCCCAAACACAGAATTATAGGAGGTAAGAGACAGCAGAACACCTAGTGCCAGCGTGCCAATTTTTTGGTTTAGTTTCATTGGATTAACGCTTGATTACTACGTACCCTGTAGTTTTTTTAAGAATAGTTTCGCCTTCAATCTGAATGTGGAAGAAATAAGTTCCTGCCGGTAATTTTCCTGCACCCATTTTGGTCTTTAAATTGGCCTCACCACGGAAAACATTGGAGTTATTGTCGTAGTTGTTTATTTGAAAAACGGCATCTCCCCATCTGTTGTAAATCATTACCACGTTTTCTGGGTAGTACTCAATATTATCTATATGCCAATATTCATTTATTCCATCTCCATCCGGTGAGAAGCCATATTTGGTGTCATCTTCCGGTATAACCGTAGTAAAAGACTGTTCTTCACATTGTAACGCGTCACCTGCATTATTGTATGGAACAATATTTATATAAATTTGTGTATCAAGAGGTAACTCCTCTGTGTGTGTATATGTTGTAGTATTACCTAAATCTTGATTGTTCAGGATTTCAGTTCCACCTGGAGTTGTTCCGATTGATAAGCGATAACCTTCTGTTTTATCTATTGCGTTCCATGAAATGCTACTTTCTAACGGTACATTGTTTTCTCCATTGAACGGACTGGACAATTGAGTACATCCCGGAGCTATTATTTCCGTTTCAAAACTTTCTGTTGTACAATCAATAGCGCTTCCGGAAGTGTTGTATGGGGTAATGGTAACATAAATTAAACTTTCGGAAGGTAAATTTTCAGCAAAGGTATAGCTGGTTAAAGAAGCTACGTCTTCATTGTTTACAATATCGGTACCGTTTAGATATGTACCTACTGAAATTCGATAACCATCGGCATCTGAACTTGTATTCCATGAAATATCTGTGATGACAGAAACATCAGTTGCATCGTTTAGAGGAACTGTTAAATTGGTGCAAGAAGGTATTGGCCGTATTACAAAACTTTCCGAGGTACATCCCATCGCATCACCTACTTCATTGTACGGAGTAATGGTAACCGTAACATTTTCCCCTTCATCAAAATCATTTGGAAGAACATAAGTGGTATCTGTTGTGTCATAATTGGAAATGTCATTTGCGGTACTATTGCTACCATCAATAGTTAATCTATAACCATCAGCGTCTATAACTGGATTCCAACTAATTTCGCTTGTAGTTTGTATGATATCTCCATTTACAGGAGATACCAAGTTGGTACACATGGGTATGGTCTTTATAGTGAAACTCTCCGAAGTACACCCAATGGCGTCTCCAACATTATTGTAAGGAACAATGGTAACTGTAACCGTTTCGCCTTGTTCAAAATTATTTGGAAAACTATAGGATGTTCCGGTTGATAAAACTAAATCGGTTACGTTATTACCCGTACTGCTACTTGCTAATACGGTTAACTTGTATCCATTTGCTTCGGTAATAGGTTGCCATTCCAAATTTGTGTCAACAGCTACATCAATGGTGCCATTTGTAGGGGTGGTTAAATAGGTGCATGGCGGTACGGCCTCAATAATAAAGCTTTCAGAAGTACACCCAATAGCATCTCCCACTTCGTTATATGGGGTAATGGTAACCGTAACGGTTTCACCTTGTTCAAAATTATTGGTAAAATCATAGGTTGTAGTTGTAGTATCAAAATCTGTTAGGTTGTTTGCGGTGCTGCTACTGCCGGTTACAGATACTTTATAACCCGTAGCATCTGTTACAGTATTCCAGGTAATATCAGAATCTAGTGCAATATCTATAGAACCATTTGTGGGTGAACTTAGAGCTGTGCAAGTAGGCACAGATTTTATTGTAAAACTTTCCGAAGTACACCCAATAGCATCCCCAACGGAGTTATATGGTATAATGGTTACGGTAACAGTTTCTCCTTGTTCAAAATCATTAGCGAAAATATATGTGGTACCCGAAGTTATATCAACATTTGTTATATTGTTTAACGTGCTATTACTTGCCATAACGGTAAGTTTATAACCGTCTGCATCTGTGCTTGCATTCCATTCTAAATTGGTGCTTGGGGCAATATCAACAGCTCCTGCCGTTGGTGTTATTAAAGTAGTACACGTTGGTATTGGAGGAGGAACAATAGTAAAGCTCTCCGAGGTGCATCCAATAGCATCACCAGTATCGTTGTATGGCGTAATAGTGACAGTAACAGTTTCACCTCTTTCAAAGTCATTTGCAAAAGTGTGTGTAGTACCTGATATGATATCAACATCTGTTAAATTATTGGCAGTACTACTGCTAGCAGTTACCGTTAATTTATAGCCATTAGTGTTGCCACTAGGGTTCCATTCAATATTAGAGTCTACCGCAATATTTGTTGCTCCGTTTGCAGGCGTTAATAATGTTGTACAAAGCGGCACACCATCGGTAGTAAAACTTTCTTCTGTACAGCTCATGGCGTCGCCATTATCATTGTACGGAGTAACACTTACATAAATTGTTGTGCTCTCGGGTAAATCAGCAGCAAGATCGTGAATTAAAACATCGCCAACATCGCCAGAATAAATATCAGAACTGCCTGAAGATGTACCTACGGATAATTTGTACCCCGTAGCAGAAGTTATTTCGGCCCATGTTAAATTGGTATCAGGGGCAACCGCCGTTGCTCCATGTATTGGCGCAGATAAACTTGTGCATGACGGAGGACTCGTAGAATCTCCTGTAGTAAAGGTTTCTTCTATACAACCTGTTGCATCACCTTCTGCATTATACGGAATAATAGTTACGTAATGCATCCTAGCTTCTTGTAAATCTCCAGGAATATCATACGTGGTAAAATTACCAACGTCAATATTGTTTACTACTTCAATTCCACCAGAAGTAGTTCCAACAACTACTAAATATCCAGTAGCGTTAGATACCGCTGTCCAACTTAATTGCGTATCAATAGGTACGTCAGTTGCACCATTCAATGGAGTTGTTAAATTTGTACAAACCGGTGGTACAGGAATTATTTCCGTATGGAAACTTTCTTCGGTACAACTTGTGGCATCGCCCTCATCGTTGTAAGGAATAATAGTCACGAAAATATCACTGTCTTCAGGCAAGTCTGTTGCAAATTCGTAAGTGGTAATATTACCAACATCTTCCGAATTTAGAATGTCGTTTGCCCCTGCTGAGTTTCCTACTGTTATTTTATAGCCATCTGCGTTGGAAATAGGGTTCCAACTTAGGTCTGTGGTTACAGCAACATCAGTTACTCCATCTAAAGGCTCAATTAAAGTAGTACAATCTGGTATGGTTGCCGGATTACTTGATATAGTAAAACTTTCTTCGGTACATGGACCAACAGCATCTCCTTCTGTATTAAAAGGAATTAAGGTTACGTAGACTACATCTCCAGTATTGAAATCGGATGCAAACTCGTATGAGGTTTCATTAGTTATAGTGGCATTATTTACAATATCGTTGCCTCCTGAGCTTGTGCCTACTGTTAAACGGTATCCTTCTGCGTATAAAGCGTGTTCCCACGTAATATTTGTATTTACCGGTACATCTGTATCGCCATTAAGCGGAGAGGTTAATAGGGTACAATCTGGTATGGGACAATCGCGAACATCTTGGTTAAATGTCCAACCAAAATTATCGATCATAGCTTGTCTTTCTTCCTGTGCATCACAATAAGGTAAATCTTCTGCACCAAGTGTAATACCAGGAGTTAGGTTTTGCTCTGACCAAGCAATTAAAGTGTTGTCGTAGTTTTCTCTAACCAGAGCAGTATGGTCTAGCATGTCACTCATATTGGTAACATTACTAACATCCCATTCTGCCAAACTTTGGTTTAAAGCAATGGCATTATCAAACATAGCATGCATTGTTACTAAACCTGGATTCCATAAATCCATAGGTTGGTTGTATGCCGATGCATTTCTGAACATATAATCCATGTTCTCTACTCCAGAAATACGCCAGTTATTTAGGTCTTGGTTAAAGATGGTTGCGCCGCTGAACATTTCTTCCATAGTAGTAACACCACGAACATTCCAATCACCAATATTTTCATTAAAGGCTATTGCATCTTTAAACATATCTTCCATAGTAGCTACAGAAGCTACGTTCCAAGAGTTCATGGTTTGGTTATATGATGTTGCTCCATTGAACATGGCTTCCATAGTGGTTACAAAGGAAACATCCCAAGGGTCAATGTTTTGGTTAAAGGTAGAAGCTCCCATAAACATTTCTTGCATGGTTAATGCTTCACCAGTATTCCAATTAGATAGCGGTTCATTAAATGCTAGAGCGTTTTTAAACATCGCTTCAAAATTGGTTACTACTGCAGTGTTCCAATTATTTAAATCTTGATTAAAAACTTCGGCATCTTCAAACATAGATTCCATAAGGGTTACAGAACTAACGTTCCATGTACTTATAGGTTGGTTGAATAGTACAGCATCTTCAAACATAGAAGTCATATTTGCTACTGCACTTACATCCCAGCTATCTAAGGGTTGGTTAAATACTGATGCACCACGAAACATACTAGACATGTTTACCACGGAATTTACGTCCCAACTGTTTAGTGGTTGGTCAAAACTTGAAGCATTGTTAAACATGGAGGACATATTAGTTACATTGGTAACATTCCAACCATTAATATTTTGATTAAAATTATCTGCTCCGTTGAACATAGAATTCATATCTGTTACAGATGATACATTCCAATTATTTAAAGGTTGATTAAAGGCATCTGTATTGTTAAACATTAAAGCCATGTTTGTTACGTTAGTAACATTCCAACCATTAATATTTTGATTAAAGTCTATTGCTCTCCTAAACATCATTGTCATGTTGGTTACGCTACTAACGTCCCAATTGTCTAAAGGCTGATTAAATGGAATGTCATATACAAAACCATCGAACATTTTAGACATATCGGTTACATTACTGACATCCCAATTATCTAGTGGTTGATTAAAAAGCAGTGCTCTTTCGAACATACTAGACATATCGGTTACATTACTAACATCCCAATTATTAATGTTCTGATTGAATAATTCGGTCTGTTCAAAAGTTCTGGACATATCCGTTACATTACTGGTATTCCAATTGTCAAGTGGTTGGTCAAAGGCATCCGCACCAAGAAACATTGTAGATATAGTTGTTACATTACTTATATCCCACTTATTTAATGGTTGATTAAAAGCTTGAGCTGCTAAGAAAACACCACTCATATTAGTAACATTACTAACATCCCAATCATTAATGTTACCGTTAAACAAAAAACAAGCACCAAACATATTTTGCATGCTTTCAACTTGTGTAAGATTAGGAATATCCGTTGCGTTGTATTCCATATTTTGGCAGTAATAGAACGTACTTTGCATAGATCCCCAAACCTGGTCTCCCCATTGGTCCATTGAAATAAGTTTTTTATTATCTCTATTGCTGGAACTGTGGTAAAATGCAGGGAAATCTCCAATGATTGCTATTGTATAAATTCCAGGGTTTAAATAAGAATGTGTTATATCATTTGTAACATTATTATCATACTGCCCATCTCCCCAATCAATATTAAAGTCGTATGTTAAATAGTCAGGATAGCCATCATTTAGTTCTATTCTATATTGATTTGCCGCAGAAGAACTGGTATCTAAATTTCTAGTATCAATAGTGATCTTAAAAACATCGGTTCTGTTAACCCAACTTTCAACTACAGTAAAACTAATTTCTTGGCATCCTACGGCATCCCCTTCACCATTATAAGGTACTACGGTAACATATACGGTGTCATTAGCCATAAATTCATTGGTAAAGTCTAAACCTACGGTATTTCCTACATCATAATTGTTAGCGGTATTTCCACCAATAGTAGCATAACTACGAACCCCACCACGTTCAATTTCTAAGGTAACTTTATACCCTGTGGCATTTGGTGCAGGATCCCACCGGATATCGCTATTTGCAGGTGTAGCTGTATCACTTGCATGCGGCATCGTAATATCGGTACAAAGTACATACGAACAGTTGACCGCATCTCCGGAGATTGTCCAGCCATCATCATCTATTAAACTTTGTCTTTGGCTTAAGGCATCGCAATATTGTAGGTTTGATGCGCCTAAATTTACTCCAGTATTTACAGTTTGACCAGCCCAACCAATTAATGTATTATCATAATTTTCCTGCGATATTCCACTATTTGACAACATATTTGTCATATTGGTCACAGAAGAAATATCCCAAATACCCAAGTTTTGGTTGAAAGTAATGGCAGAAGTGAACATACCGGACATATCGGTAATAATAGATGTATTCCAGCCCGTTATATCTTGATTAAAAGAACTTGCACGGTTAAACATGTTTTGGAAACTAGTAACATTGCTGAGGTTCCATAAATTTAATGGTTGATTGAAACTTGAAGCCCTATCAAACATTGATGAAACATTATTTACATTACTTATATTCCAATTATTTAGGGGTTGATTGAACACCTGTGCCTGTTGAAACATTGTGGACATGTTCGTGACACTGCTAACGTTCCACCCACTTATATCTTGATTAAATACATCTGTTAGCGAAAACATACCTGCCATATTAGTTACATTGCTAACATTCCATCCACTTATATCTTGGTTAAAACCAGAGTTATCTCTAAACATATAACTCATATCGGAAACATTACTTACGTTCCAATTATCTAAAGGGTGGTTGTAAACTTGATCCCAATACCAACCATCAAACATGCTAGACATATTGGTAGCATTAGTAACATTCCAATTGTTTAAGGGGTGATTAAAAGTTCTATGTCTTTGAAACATTTCTGAGAAATCTAGAACAGAAGATACATCCCAACTAGCTAAAGGGTGATTGTAAACGGCATGTCTAAACATTCCAGACATATTTGTTACACTAGCTACATTCCAATTACCAATAGGGTGGTTAAAAGCAGAACCATCAAACATGGACGACATATCTGTTACGTTGCTTACAATCCAATTATTTAATGGGAAATTGAACCTATTAGTATATCTAAACATAGCAGACATGTTTGTTACCTGAGCAACATTCCAATTGTTGATATTTTGGTTAAAATTACCAGCACTACTAAACATTGCGGACATGTTAGTTACAGCACCAGTATTCCAATTATCTAATGGCTCATTATATTGACCTGCACTAGTAAAAGTTTCAGACATATCTGTAACGTTACTTGTATCCCATAAATCTAAAGGTCTATTAAAGGTGTTACAATTTGCAAAAGTTCCAGAAAGATCAGTAATCGTACTTATATCCCATTCATTCACAATTCCATTGAATGAAGTTCCTCCTCTAAACATATTTTTAAATGAAGTTACTTGGGTCAAATCTGGTGAATCGATTAAATCAAAATTCATATTTGCACACCCAAAAAAAGCATTTTCCATAGTCTGCCATTGAATATCACCCCAAGCCAATATTTCAATGATTTTTAGTTTATCATTAGCCCGGTCATCATTAAAATAGATAGATGGGAAAGTGCCACTTATTTCAATTGTATAGGTGCCTGGTGCGGCATAGTCGTGAGTTATATTACCTGTTACCCCAGTATCCGTAGAACCATCTCCCCAATCTACATCATAATTGTAAGTAGTGTATGCGGGGTTGGTAGGTATGGTTATTTGGTTGTTAGCAGAAGAACCTGTTTCTGTGTTATTGGTATTCCAAATAGAGGTAAATGATTGGGCAACTGTGCTAGCGCTAAAAAATAAAAATAGCAGAATGGGCAGTAGGTTTTTAGTCATTTCTGGTTGGTTTGGGGTAGTATTCGCGTACAGGTTAGATAAAATGATGGAGACTATATCCTATGGACTATTCCTCATTTAGAATAATATCAGCCAGAATTGCTTCTATTTCTTCTTCGGTAAGACCAGCGGTAATTTTAGAACTGTAGATAAAACGAATAATATCTTTTTCTACTTCTAGGAAATCATTTTCTGTACTAATTTGAGAGCACAAAAAGCTTCCTTCGTCTTCACATTTATTAGAATGTCCAAAACCTAGTGCATGCCCCAGCTCATGTTTTAAAAGTGCTTCGGCCGGGTTTGATATCCATATTCGGGTGGAGACCAAAACAGAATTTTCGGACGGGCTCATAGCAAAACCATGGTAATTCCCATCTTTAATTTCATCGTACATATCAGGCCAAACCCCTTCTACCTCTTCTTTACTGCCGTAAAATAAAATTGCATTGGCATCTTCGGAATTTTGAACTAACGATATGTTGAAATCTCCAGAAGAGAATAATGCATTGTACTGTTTTAAGACGCTTTCCGTAGTAGTCTCATATTGTTCTGAAATGGTTCCGGTGAGATACAATTTCATAGAGTTTGCCCATTTTTGGTTAAAGTCTAGAGGAATGTTACTATCTCCTTTCCAATAGGTTAAATGTTGGGTGTAAGCAACAACTTCCTTTTGTTCGTCCGTCAGAAGTGTAACTTCGTCTACATTGTTAATTGCTAGGTCATAACTCTTGTCAACTATAGTTTTACCGTCAAATGCAGAGACCATAAACGTGTAGGAATCCTTTGTTTCAAAGTCTAGTTTAAGCAGCGGACCCATTATGATTTCACCGGTAACTTCATCAATTACAAGATCGGCACTAGACTCTATGGAGTAAGTTATTTCATCTTGGTCATTATCGGTAGCAGTTACAAAACCAATAGAACTGGCAGCTAATGAGTGCTCATTTATTGAATAGTTGGCTGCTTCAAAAACAGGAATTGAATTTGTGTTTTCCGAGGTTGTTTCTTCGGTCTCTTCCTCATTTTCGGATGTTGTTTTGGTAGTTTCATTAATTGCATCCAGGGTATCTTCTTCCAAATCAGTACTGCAAGAAAATATACAAAGGGAAATTAGGGGAATGAAAATTCTTTTCATGTGGGGTAGTAGGTTAAAAATGGTTGGGTATTGGTTAATTGGTATTTAAAAGTATAAGAATGGTATTCTGTCGAAGAATTTTTGTTGTGAATACTATAATTTACAAGGTGAGTTTGTTAAAACTATAAGTGTGAGACATATTTGAATAGGGGAAATATGACTACAACATTGATTTTTAGAGGAGTAAATAGTTCTAAAAAAACAAAAGATTATTGTAAGATAAATCCACCTCCCTAGTATTATGTTCAAGAGGGAAGGAAGTTAAAGCGTAGAGTGGTGGTGGGTATATTTAGTTGCTTTTCTCTTCAAACAGCAACCAAGATTCCGGGTCTAGAACAACATCATCCGGTTGGTAGTCTAGTTTTATGGTCAAGTTTTTTCTGGCGTTTTCCATATTCATTTTGTAGATGACAATTTCCCCGTCTTTAACAAGACCTATTTCAATGGGAAATTTAAAAATATGATGCTTTTGAACTTGAGTAAGATTAATTTGTAGATTCTTCTTATTGTAGTTCCAATCCCATTTAAGTTCTGGATAACCCTTTATAAACAGCCACTGCTGAAAGAACGACTCAAGGTCTTCCCCTGAAGCCTGTTCCATTATTTTCCGAAAATCGACAGTCATTGCATTGGAATTCCGAAAAGCCTTGTAATAAGCCTTAATGCCTTTCCAAAAAATCTCATCGCCTAACTTATGGCGCAACATATTCAATACCCAACCCCCTTTTTGGTAGGTGTTTGTGCTTAAAACCTTCATTGGGTCAGTAATGGAAGGGTCTACAATGGGTGATGGGTTCTTTTTATAATACTCAATGATTTGCTTACGGTCAAGTTCTAATTCCTCTTTTCGCTTGTCATTACCATACACGCTTTCTTGATAAAGGATTGCGAAATAGGTAGCGAAACCTTCGCTGAGCCAAACATGGTTCCAATCGTTTTCACTGGCAGAATTACCAAACCATTGGTGGGCTATTTCATGGGCGATAAGTCCTTCCACTTCGTTTTTTCCGGTTACGGAATTTTCAAAATAAGCAATAGCGCCTGCATTTTCAAGACCTCCCCATTGGGTCTTGGCCTGCATGTTGGCCAATTTGGCGTAGGAATACGGACCAATATTATCAATAAAATATTTCAGTACTTTGGTAGCTACACCATAGTCCGAGAATCCGTCCAACCGATTTTCTGGATAGACCCATGCCGAAACGGAAATGTCATACACCTCGTCCAACAGTTTGCTTGCAAATTTCGTAACCCCAATGGTTACTACTTTCATGGCAACGGGAGCGGGTTCTTTGTAGGTAGTCAATTTTAATCCGTTGCCTAAATTGCTTTCTTCTATTTTTTCGCCAGTGGCCACTACATCATAATGGTCGGGAGCGGTAATCCTAAATTCAATAGTAGCTTTGTCCGATGGGTGGTCTACCGATGGAAGCCAGTGCCGTGCCAAATTGGGCCAGTTGTCACCAAAAAAAGAACGTTGCCCAAATTTAGTGGTGTCAATGACAAGGCCTCTCTCAGGAATGCCTTCATAAACCACTTTATAAGTTCTTGTTTTTTCTTTGGATGCAGATGGCGTTATGTTTATTTTGTTTTGCTCGTAGCTATAGATAGCTTCTGTGTCTCCTTCAAAAACATGGGTCACTTGCATGCCATAGGTATCTCCTTTGGCGATGAGGTCCAATGCAAACGGATTCACTTCGTTTTTAAAATCAACAGTAATTTCAGCTTCTCCTTTTATGCTATTGGATGCATCATTTAAAGTAAGCCCAAAAACGTAAGCCTGTACATCTGCAGAAGTGTTTCTTTGGTAGGTGTCTTGGGCGTTTATACTTGGCCCTATCACCATGATTAAAATAAAGAGACAAAAATGGAGGTACTGTATTTGCGTTTTCATGAAGCCTGGTTCTATAATATGCCTAGCAATTTAAGAAATCTTGTCCATCTTCTCTTTAATCTCCTTCAAACATAAATTACCTAAGCTACCTTCATGCGTATGATGAATATCTCGCTTTGGCTTAAAGGTGCCTTCTTGAATTTCTTGCCCCATTTTTTTGTAGGCATCTCTAAAGGGTAACCCGCTTTGTACCAATTCGTTCAATGTGTCTACACTAAAGAGATAATCGTATTTCGGGTCTTCCAAAATGCCCTTGTTCACCTGCATTTCTTTAAGGCTGAAAGTAAGAATCTCAATACACGCCTTCATGTCCTGAATGGCGGGAACAATAATTTCCTTTACCAATTGCAGATCACGGTGGTATCCGCTCGGTAGGTTGTTGATAACCAAAGTCAACTGATTGGGTATACTTTGTAGCTTGTTACATTTACCTCGAACCAGCTCAAAAACATCAGGGTTTTTCTTGTGTGGCATAATACTACTACCGGTGGTCAACTCATCTGGAAAGGACAGAAAGTTGAAATTCTGACTCATGTATAAACAGATGTCCATGGCCAGTTTTGATAAGGTAGCGGCAATATTTGCCATTCCAAAAGCAGTGGCTTTCTCCACTTTGCCACGGCCCATTTGAGCGGCAACAACGTTATATTTTAATGTCTCGAAATCCATTTCTTTAGTCGTAAAACTTCGGTCTATTGGGAAGGAGCTTCCATAACCGGCTGCACTTCCTAAAGGATTTTGGTCTGCTACCTTATAAGCGGCATCCACAAAATATAAATCATCTATAAGACTTTCTGCATAGGCGGATAACCACAGCCCAAAAGAAGATGGCATTGCAATCTGTAAGTGAGTATATCCCGGAAGCAAAACGTCTTTGTGCTTTTCTGCAAGTTCCAAAAGCAAATCAAACAACTCCTTGGTGCCTGATTTTATTTCTGAAAGTTCGTTTTTCAGGTATAGGTGCATGGCCACCAAAACTTGATCGTTTCTAGACCGTGCAGTGTGTATTTTTTTACCGGTGTCGCCTAATTTTTCAGTGAGTACATATTCTATTTTTGAGTGCATGTCCTCAAACGAATTTTCAATTACGAACTCGCCTTTTTCAATGGTTTCGGCAATGGCATCCAATTCTTTTACCAAGTCCGTGGTTTCCTCATTGGTGAACAGTCCTATTTTACCCAGCATTTTGGCATGTGCCTGCGAAGCGATAACGTCGTATTTCGCCAAGTGTAAATCAAGCTCACGGTCGTTTCCAACAGTGAAATGGTCTATTTTTTTATCGGTGCTAAAACCTTTGTCCCAGAGTTTCATTTTTTTTAGTATTAAGTAGTTAGTATGGAGTACTGAGTATCAAGATTAATCTCAATACTCAGTACTTTGTACTAATAGCTATTTTATAAATCCTTTCAATAAATTAATGTACAAATCTATTCCGTCTTCTATTTCTTTGACGTAGATGTATTCATCTGCCGAATGTGATCGTGTGCTGTCTCCAGGTCCTAATTTTAGGGACTGACAGGTTAATGCGGCTTGGTCCGAGAGTGTAGGGGAGCCGTAGGTTTTTCTCCCCAATGCAATTCCCGATTGCACTAATGGATGATTTTTATCAATAGCCGAAGAATTCAATTTTAATGAGCGCTCCTTTAATTCACAAGGTGCTTCTTTCTTTAGAATTTCAGCAATTTCTCCGTTGGTGTATTTGTCGTTTACACGCACATCTATAACCAAGTCTACCTGTGCAGGAACCACGTTATGTTGTGAGCCTCCGTTAATTTGTGTAACAGTTAATTT
The DNA here is from genome assembly GCF_018860715.1 of Zobellia sp. B3R18. NCBI lineage: Bacteria > Pseudomonadati > Bacteroidota > Flavobacteriia > Flavobacteriales > Flavobacteriaceae > Zobellia > Zobellia sp. B3R18. The sequence goes on from NZ_JAHKQG010000011.1 coordinate 1,687,613, forward strand.
TACGGGGCCTAAGGCTTCTGAAACCTTATCGAACTTATAGTTTTTGAACCACTCCAATACTTCAATAGTGTTGTAAATGGAGTTGTTATCGTTGGGGTGTGCGGCATGTGATGGAGTGCCTTTTATGACCGCATCAAAAACGACCAATCCTTTTTCAGCTATGGCCAAATCCAACAAAGTAGGTTCGCCTACAATGGCAACATCAATCTTTGGCAGGTGTGGTAGTAGTCCGCGTAGGCTGTTAGGGCCTGAACTTTCTTCTTCCATGGAAGCTACCATTAGAATATTATGATTTAGGTTTTCCTCCGCATAATAGTGGGTGAACGTTGCAATAAGGGAAACCAAAGCGCCACCCGCATCGTTACTGCCCAAACCATAAAGTTTTCCGTCTTCGATGTGTGGGTTAAAAGGGTCTTTGGTATAAGCCGAATTCGGTTTTACCGTATCATGATGCGAATTTAGAAGCAAGGTAGGCTTGCTTTCATCATAGTGTTTGTTTACCGCGTACACATTGTTTAAGTGACGTTTAAAAGGAATGTCAAAAGCTTTGAACCAGTTTTCAATGGCGTCCGCAGTTTTATCCTCTTCGGATGAAAACGATTGAATCGAAATCAGTTCCTTTAATAAGTCTATTGCCTTTTGCGTTAATGCTGCTTGTTCCATTTTTATAGCGTAAGTGTCGTGAATAAAGTGGATTTAGGGTCTAACATGCCTATGTCTCCAATGCGTACCTGATGTACGTTTTGTTTAAGGGCGTGAAAGCAATTTTCCATTTTTGGGAGCATGCCATCTGCTATAATTTTCTGCTCCAGCAGGGTTTTGTAGGATTCGGTATCAATATGCTTAACTACGGATTCCTCATCGGCTACATCCATAAGGACACCCTTTTTCTCAAAACAGTAATAAAGTGTGGTTTCGTAATTAGAGCTCATGCCAATGGCCAACTCGGAAGCTATGGTATCTGCGTTAGTGTTCAGCAATTGTCCCTTACCGTCATGCGTCATCGCACAGAAAACGGGAGTGAGACCTGCTTCTAGAAGCTTTGTAACAACCGTTGCGTTGACACCATCAACATCTCCGGCAAAACCATAATCAATGTCCTTTACAGGTCTTTTATGAGCTTGAATGGTATCTCCGTCCGCACCGCTAAGTCCAATGGCATTACAATTTAAGGATTGTAGCTCCGCTACGATATTTTTATTGACGAGTCCGCCATAGACCATGGTAATCAGCTCAAGGCTTTTTTCATCTGTAATACGGCGTCCGCCTATGAGTTTGGATTCTATACCTAATCTTTTGCCCAATTGGGTGGCCAGTTTGCCACCGCCATGAACCAATATTTTTGGGCCTTCCAATTCGGAAAAAGCCTTTAGGAATTTAGAGAGTTCTTCTTTGTTTTCAATGACGTTACCGCCTATTTTTATAATAGATAACTTCATGGGTTTACTGTTCCAATATTTTCTTCAATACAATTTGTGCGGCGTAAGTTCTGTTGTTGGCCTGTTCTATGACCAAAGATTGGTCGCCATCTAGGACAGCATCCGCAACTACTATGTTTCTACGTACCGGTAGACAGTGCATAAATTTAGCGTTACCCACTTTTTCCGGGGTCATGGTCCAGCTTTTATCTTGGTTTAAGACTTTGCCGTAATCGTTGTAACTGCTCCAGTTTTTTACGTAAATGAAGTCGGCATTTTCGCAAGCTTTGTTTTGGTCGTACTCAATAGTTGCTCCTTTGGTGACTTCTGGGTTCAATTCGTAGCCTTCCGGATGTGTAATTACAAAATCGGCATCTTGCAAATGCATCATTTCTACAAATGAATTGGCTACGGCATGAGGTAATGCCTTTGGGTGAGGTGCCCAAGAAAGCACCACCTTAGGTCTTGTTTTAGTGTTTTGTTCGGCCAAGGTAATAGCATCGGCCAAAGCCTGTAACGGGTGGCCTACTGAACTTTCCATATTTACAATGGGTACGCTAGCGTATTTTTTAAATCCGTTCAAAACCTTTTCGGCCTCATCTTCTTCTTTGTCCTGCAATCCAGCGAAGGCTCTAATGGCAACAATATCACAGTACTGTGATATAACTTGTGCCGCTTCTTTAATGTGTTCCGAAGTACCTTGGTCCATAACCGTGCCATCGGCATATTCCAAAGCCCACCCTTCACTTCCAAAATTCATGACAATTACCTCCATTCCAAGGTTCATAGCTGCTTTTTGGGTGCTCAAGCGAGTACGGAGACTGTTGTTGAAGAATAACAACCCAATAGTTTTGTCCGAACCTAAGCTCTTGTGTTTCCTTGGGGCTTCTTTTAAATTTCGGGCCTCTTTCACCCAGTTTTCCAACGAATCTATGTCTTGTAAAGAAAGGTAATGTTTCATTTGTGTTCTTTTCTCTTGCTATTCTATTTTTTCTGTGGATGTTATCTACATCAATGGTCCGCTAAAAAGTGACCGTCTTTTGTCTTTATTTTGGTATGCTTGCCCGTCCCCTCAAAAGCATCGGTTATAAAACTGTCGTTAAGTCCGTTTACGATCCAAGTTTCAATACCGGCCTTTTGGGCAATGGTAGCCGCTTCCACTTTGGATTGCATTCCTCCGGTACCGTGCGATGATTTGTGCGAGCTTATTTCTTGTTGCAGACTATCAATGCCCAATACTTCTGCAATGGTGTCCGGTTTTCCGTTTTCTATGGAAGTTTTGGTATATATCCCATCCGTATTGGTGGCAATCATTAAAAGGTCCGCTTTAAGCAAGGCAGCCGTTAATGCGGCCAGTTTATCATTATCGCCAAACTGAATCTCATCTGCCGCAACCGTGTCATTCTCATTAATGACAGGAATAAAATTATTGCTTACCAAAATGTCTATAGTATTCTTGATATTGGCTTTTGATTTTGGGTTCTCAAAATCTGAATACGATAAAAGACACTGTGCGGCAAAAATCCCTAATTCCCTAAAGCTCTCTTGGAACATACGCATTAAATGGGGTTGGCCAATAGCGGCCAATGCTTGTTTTACGTTGATTTCCTCTCCGTTGTGCTCCAATTTCACGAACTGCTTTGCTGCAGCAATGGCTCCGGAACTTACAATGACAAACTCATAATCGTCCTTAAGCAATGCTATCTGCCTACCTATGTCCTCTATTTTTCCTCGGGAAATCTGATTGGTTTCCTTGGTAAGGGTGTTAGAGCCTATTTTTAATAAAATCCTTTTTTTCATCAGGTATTCTTTTTCATCTGTTGGGAGATAAAGGGGAGTTGAAATTTACCCTCTAATTTGCCCGGTTCCTTTTACATACCACTTATTGGTCACCAAATGCTGAAGGCCAATAGGTCCTCTTTGGTGCAATTTATCGGTGCTGATCGCTAGCTCGCCGCCTAGGCCAAATTGTCCTCCATCCGTAAAACGGGTAGAAGCATTGTGGTAGACTGCTGCCGTATCTACGTTGTTCATAAAATATTCCGCGGTTTCGTTATTTGCGGTAATAATGGATGCTGAATGCCCACCACCATAAGTGTTTATGGTTTTAATGGCTTCTTCAATATCCGAAGACTGGGCAATGACAATCTTATAATCCAAGAATTCTTCGTACCAAACCTGTTCGTCTTCTATGGTCGTAGTGCCTTCCATACCGGAAAAAGGCTCGTTGACCAAAATTTCCACATTACTTTTTTTAAGCTCTTGGATAAGGTGACTTAATAGTTGTTGTTTACGCACTAGATTTGATGATATAAGTACTTTGTCCAACGCATTACATGCCGATATTTTGGTGGTTTTGGCATTGATTATGATATCAATGGCCATTTCCAAATCAGCTTCCTTATCTACGAACACAAAATTATTTCCACGACCACTAACAATAACAGGGCAGGTGGCATGCTGTTTTACAAAAGCGATTAGCCTTTCGCCACCTCTAGGTACAATAAGATCTACCTTTTGGGTAGGTTTTTCTAGGAAAGCCTGTGTTTCCGTTCGGTTGAATTGCAGATAGGTAACCCAATCCGCATCGGCCTCATTAGCTTCTAGCGCCTTGTGCCATAAATCTACCAATAGCAGATTGCTGTTAAGCGATTCTTTTCCACCTTTCAATAAAATCTTGTTCCCTGATTTAAATGCGATTCCAGCAGCTTCGATAGTAACATCGGGTCTGGATTCATAAATAATAAGAATCGTTCCAAAAGGAGCTGTCTTATTGCTTACCTGCATACCGTTCTCGTGCTCAAAACTAAAGCGTTCCACACCTAGAGGGTCCTCTTGCGCCGCTAGTTGTTGCAGGCTCAAAATCATACCGTCTATTTTACTTTGGTCTACTTTAAGGCGGTCGCGCATGGCAATATCGTCGCCCGTATAGCCGTCCATATCAATTTTATTGGCAGCTAAAATCGCGGTCCTTTCTTTGTCCAAAAGTTGGGCCATATCAGAAAGTAAGGCGTTACGTTGTTTTATGTCCAGTAATAAGCTCATTACAATTCTGCTTTTAAGGCGGTGAAAAAAGTATCTAAATGCGCTTTGGTAATATTCAAGGCAGGAAGGACTCTTAAAACATACTTGTCCTTGGCACCTCCTGTAAATAATTGTTGGTTATGGATTAACCTCTTCCTTAAATCGGCTACTTCAAAATCAAACTCAAGACCTAACATAAGACCTCTACCTTTTACTTTTTTAATTTGAGGTATTTCTGCGGCCAAGGTTTTAAAATAACCTTCTAAGTCCGCCGCGTTTTCTATAAGTTTTTCTTCTTCTAAAACTTCTAAAACCGCTAGTGTGGCTACGGAAGCCAAATGGTTTCCACCAAAGGTGGTACCCAGTAAACCATAAGAAGCTTTAATGTCTTCATGAATCAATATACCACCTACAGGAAAACCGTTACCCATACCTTTGGCCACCGAAATAATATCCGGTTGTATGTTATGATGCTGAAAAGCGAAGAATTTTCCGCTTCTGCCAAAACCACATTGCACTTCGTCAGCAATCAATACCGATCCGTTAGCTTTGGTAAGTGAAGCGATTTGCTGATAAAATTCCGTAGTAGGTTCGTCCAAACCACCAACACCTTGAATGGTCTCTATAATTACCGCACATACATCTCCCTTTTCTATTTCATTTTGAAATGCTTCCAAGTCGTTCAACGGAAGAAAAGTAACCTTCTGCTGTAAATTGATAGGAGCGTTTATTTTTGGATTGTCCGTAGCGGCAACGGCTGCGGAGGTACGACCGTGAAAACCGTTGGTAAATGCGATAACCCTAGATTTTTCAGTATGGAAAGAAGCTAGTTTTAGCGCATTTTCATTGGCCTCTGCACCGGAATTACATAAAAAAAGATTATAATTTTCACAGCCCGAAAGCTCCCCTAATTTAGTTGCCAGTTCTTCTTGCAAAGGGTTCTTTACCGAGTTGCTGTAAAACCCTATTTTATTTAGCTGGTCCGTAAGACGTTTTACGTAATGTGGATGAGAGTGGCCAATGGAGATTACGGCATGACCTCCGTAGAAATCAAGGTATTCCGTTCCTTTATCATCGGTTACTACTATCCCCTTTGCAGAAACCGGGGTTACATCGTATAATGGGTAAACATCAAATAAATTCATAACTTTTACTGTTGAGCTGATCATAGCTTCTTGTATTTTATTAGAGAGGCCGCCCTTTACAACTGGTTCTCTTTAATTCTACTGATTTTTTCATAGGATGCTACTATCCCCTGAATAAGGGAAGAGCTAAGACCTTGGTGCTCCATTTCATTTAGACCTTGAATGGTGCAACCTTGGGGTGTGGTAACCCGGTCAATCTCCGCTTCCGGGTGACTTCCGGATTCAATTAACAGGCTGGCTGCTCCGCTACAAGTATGCATGGCCAATTCCTGTGCTTCCTTGGCATCAAAACCTAACTGAATGGCACCTTGGGTAGTGGCGCGGATCAAACGCATCCAAAAGGCAATACCGCTAGCGCAGATTACCGTTGCGGCCTGCATTTGGGTTTCAGGAATTTCCATGGAATGTCCCATGCGATTGAAAATAGCCTTAGCCAATTCAATCTTCTTTTTGCCCTTTTCATTGCTACAGATACAGGTCATGGATTGCCCTACCGAAATAGCCGTGTTGGGCATACTTCTTATGATATTGCAGTCCTCACCAAGAATATCCTCCATTTTAGCAATACTAAAACCGGTTATAGTAGAGATGACCACGTGTTTTTCCGTAAGTAGGTCTTTGGTGCTTTCCAAAATTTTTTCCAATTGAGCGGGCTGCACGGCCAAAATAAGGATATCCGAATTTTCAACCGCTTCTCTATTGTCCGAGGTAATGGTAACATTGCCGTAGTTGGCATATTCCTCAATTTCAGCAGTATTTCTTTTGGTCAGGTACATGGTTGTAGCACCGTTGGAATTTAAAATTCCCTTAGCAATGGAAAGTCCTAAATTTCCTGCTCCTATAATGGCTATTTTCATTTTTAATTTTTTGGTTGTTTCCGTTACTGTTCGGTAGAACCGCATTACGGAAATAGTTTTCTATTAATCGTTAAAAAACGCCGGCTTTTAAGTTAAGGCCCGTACCTTCTTCAAAGCCAAAAATTAAGTTCATGTTCTGAACCGCTTGGCCTGAGGCACCTTTGAGCAAATTGTCTATGGCCGAAGTGATAAGCAATGTGTTTTTATGCTTATGCAAATGGATATGACACTGATTGGTGTTTACGATCTGTTTTAGATGGATGGGCTCTTCGGCAACTTGCGTGAACTGAGCATCTGCATAAAAATCCTTGTACAGGTCAATAGCTTCCTCTAGAGTACCGTCATATTCTGTATACGCAGTGGCAAGAATGCCACGGGTAAAGTTGCCGCGGTTAGGCAGAAAAAATAGTTCACCTGAATTCGCTTGCAATGACTTTAGGCTTTCGTTTATTTCGCCTAAATGTTGATGGGTGAAAGGTTTGTACCAGCTCACGTTATTGTTTCTCCAGCTAAAATGAGAGGTGGCAGATGGACTTACACCCGCGCCTGTACTACCTGTAACTGCATTGATATGAACGGCCTGCCTTAATTTGTTGGCTTTTGCCAAAGGCAAAAGACCCAATTGTATGGCGGTAGCAAAACAGCCTGGGTTGGCAATATAGTCAGCCTTTTTTATCTCTTCTTTTTTGAGTTCGGGAAGTCCGTAAACAAATTTTCTTCCTTCAAAAACAGCATCGGCCTGTAATCTGAAATCGTTGCTCAGATCAATTATTTTGGTGTCTTTTGAAAACTCGTTTTCCTGTAAAAATTTGGAAGAATTACCATGGCCCAAACATAGGAATACAACGGCTACATTAGGATTGATGGTACCGGTAAATTCCATATCGGTCGTGCCCAACAAATCGGCGTGTGCCGTGGTAATTTTTTTTCCTGCTCTGGTGGTGCTGTAGACAAAATCTATTTCAGCTTCAGGATGGTGCAAAAGAATTCTAATGAGTTCCCCGCCCGTGTAACCAGAACCACCAATAATACCTACTTTAATCATTTTTCTGGTTTACGTGGTTATATATTTTTCCTGAATTGGAAAGTATTTTAATAAACCCTTTGGCATCATCTGCAGACCACCCTTTGTTTACTTCACCGTAGCTTCCAAAAGCATCGGTCATTAAATCATGTTGAGACGAAATTCCGTTCAGTCTAAACTGGAAAGGATATAGGCTGATGAAAACATCACCTGAAACCGTTTTTTGGGTATCGGTCAAGAAGGCTTCTATGTTTCTCATTACAGCATCCAAATAGTTGCCTTCGTGCAATAGCATACCATAGAAATTACCTTGTTGCTCCTTTTGGAACTGTTGCCATTTGGTAAGCGTATGTTTTTCCAGTAAATGGTGTGCTTTTATTATGATCAATGCAGCCGCAGCTTCAAAACCAACCCTACCTTTTGTACCAATAATGGTATCACCTACATGAATATCTCTCCCTATAGCATATTTAGAAGCCATGGCCTCCAGCTTTTCTATATTTGCAACAGGACCGTCCTTGGCACCATCAATAGCTACTAATTCTCCTTTTTCAAAGGTTAGTTTTACATCTGTAGGTTCCTTTTCCTGCAATTGACTTGGGTATGCGCTATCCGGTAAAGCTCTTTGTGATGTTAATGTTTCTTCACCACCCACGGAAGTACCCCAAAGGCCTCTGTTTATAGAGTATTTGGCCTTTTCCCAAGGATAATCTACACCATTCTGTTTTAGGTATTCAATTTCGGCCTCCCTGGCTAATTTGTTATCCCTAATTGGAGTGATTATTTCAATTTCAGGGGCAACGATTTGGAAAATCATATCAAACCTAACTTGGTCATTACCTGCCCCGGTGCTACCGTGGGCAATATAATTGGCGCCTATTTTTTTAGCGTAGTTTACGATTTCTATTGCCTGTACAATTCGTTCCGCACTTACAGAAAGAGGGTAGGTGTTATTTTTTAGAACATTACCAAAGATGAGGTACTTAACTACTTTGTCATAAAATGTCTGAACGGCATCAATAGAGGTATAGGAACTGGCCCCCAATTGTAGTGCTTTTTCTTCTATGGAAGCAATCTCCTCTTTAGAGAAACCACCTGTATTTACACTTACTGCATGTACGTCAAAACCTTTGTCTTTTGATAGGTATTTAGCGCAGTAGGAAGTGTCTAATCCGCCGCTGTATGCTAAAACTAATTTTTTCATTTTAAAACTGTATTGTCTGGGCCATAATCAGATGATCCATTGGCCTGTTATGGTTATTCGTTTGTTTTCTTTTTTAGGAAAAGCGATTCTTTAATGCTTTTAAGTCTTTGGAAGGCTTTGCTGTTTACTTGTTCTTTTTCCACCTTTTTTTCTTTGACGGTCGCATCATACAGCATACCTGTGCAAAGGCACATTTTACGTTCTGTGCGGGTAAGAATATCAAAGTTCTTGCAGGTCTGGCAGCCTTTCCAAAATTCGGGGTCGTCCGTTAGTTCAGAAAATGTAACCGGTTTGTAACCAAGTTCGTAATTCATTTTCATTACGGCCAAGCCCGTGGTAATACCAAATATTTTGGCATCCGGAAATTTCTCTCTCGAAAGCTCGAAAATTCTTTTTTTAATTTTTTTGGCCAATCCTTGATTTCTATAATCAGGATGAACAATTAGGCCTGAGTTGGCCACGAATTTTTCGTGTCCCCAAACTTCTATATAACAGAAGCCAGCAAACTTGTCTCCGTCTAGGGCAATAACGGCATTGCCGTTTTCCAAACGTTTCTGAATGTATTCCGGTGTACGCTTGGCTATGCCTGTGCCTCTTACCTTAGCAGATTCCGTAATGGTATCGCTAATGATCTGGGCGTATTTAACATGTGACTTGTTAGCAATAATTAGTTTCATTGCCAAAAGGATTTAAACTGTAAAAAAAAATGAATTGTTGGTCGTTGTGCGGAAATGGACTCACCTATTTCCATGAAATATGAAACACCCTTACGGGCGACGGCGACGAGAAAACGGGCGAACTGGAGCAAGGTTGCTCAAAGTTTTAGATATGTGTCTTTGTCCTTTCATGGAAGGTCAAATGTACAAGATTATGCCGAAAGTATAAAGGTGTGAGGTTAATTTTTACGAAAAATAACAAATTGTTGTTTTGAGTTAAAAATTTCGTAAATCAAAAATACATATACGGAAATATACTCAACGGCAATTAAACCAACGTTTTCTTTAAAATCTACTTTTGAGTAGGCGTAATAGCTTAGAATTACCGTTGCGGACCAAAGTACGGCATATTTATAATGGGTGAAAACCCCAAGAACTACCAAGAAAATAATGTACCAAGGATGTACCGTGGCGGACATAAAATAGTACAGGGTAAGTACGGCCAACATTGAAGTAATAAGTACGGATACTTGTTGGTTGTTCCTAAAGAAAGTAAAGAACAATACGGATAGAATAGTAATTACCGGAGTTATTTTACCGTATGTTTTTATAAGCTCCCAAGGTTTTCCGTCAAATTGAACGGCAATGTATTTTATGGCATTGTATAAACCGGCGTTGAATTCAAAATTAGAAAACCATAGACCTACGGTTTTAGAGTAGTTGGCTATAAATTCTGAGGCGTAAAAGGGAGTAATCAAGAAAAGGCACGTAACACCAATTATGGCGTAGAAACTTATACTTTTTTTAAACCCTAGATGTTTTAAGAATAGGGGAAGGAATAATAGCGGTACCAACTTTACGCAGATAGACATGGCATAAGGAATAGCCGCCAAGGCCCATTTTTTAATAGATAACAAATACAGGGCCCATACGAAAAAGAAAAGCATGACCCCTTCAAAATGAAGATTTCCCGTAAGTTCAATAATTACTAAAGGATTAAGAAAATACCAAAAAATAAGGTGAGGAGAGCGGTTAAGATGTTTTAGCAATTTTCTGCCAAAGTAAAAAATACCAATATCCGATAAGATAATCATGGTCTTAAGAACCAGCACGGAACCCATGATACTTTTGCCGCCCAAAATGGAAGCAATGGCAAATAATAATTGGTTTAACGGTGGGTAATTGCTAAAGTGTTTTGCGCTTAAACTACCCATACTGTCATAAAGAGTTTGGGCATTGGGTATTACCAAATCACTTTGGGTAATTAATTCATTGGGAACTTTTAAGTAGGGGTTAATAAAATTGCCCACCAAGTGACCGTCCCATATAAAACGATAGTAGTCTTGAGAGAGATTAGGTTCCGTTGTTAAGAAAATCAACCGAAAAAGAATACCAACTACAAGAAGGAATTTAAAGTTCCACTTTTCAAACTGTATGAGTTTATAACAGATAAAAAAGGAAGCGGCAAAAAGTGTAAGCAGTCTAATGAAGTCCGTTCGCACTAACTGAAAAGCGAAGGTATAATATAGAATGGCACTCAAAAGAGCCAATACTATGGGCACCTTGTGTAATTTCCAGTATGTGGTAAGTCGGTTAGACATTTAACGGTTTGTTCCTATCATCGAAAAAATAAGAAAATTAAATGACATGTGGTCTTTTTGCAAGAATAGATTCTTCGCGTTATGCACGTGAAGTTAAAGACTTGGTGAAAACAAATCCAAAACCTATAAAAAGCATAAAATGAAAAGGGAAAAGTCCAAAATCGTTCAAGGGAATGGCGCTATACATTCCGAAAAGGAAATACACCATTAGAACAGCTTCAAGAATCATGTTTGGAGATAATTTCTTGGTAAGGTACTTATTACCTTTCCAAGAATCCGTAAGGTTATTCAAGTTGAATTTTGGGGTACGTACAAATTCGCTTCTTTTTCCCATATGCCCTTCAAGAACAGCAATTGAATTGTGTAAGGAGAAGCCTAATGCTACAGAAAAGAAAGTAAAGAACAATTTTATATAATCTACAAAATTGTCAAAACTGCTTCCTTGGATACTCTTATAGGTAAACCAATAACAAACAAAAAGAATAATAGTGCTCAGTACAAAGAAACTCAATAGGGTAAAAACAATATCAAGCTGCGGGTATATGGCTTTTATGTACATGGCCGGTATACTCAGTAACGAAACCAAGAAAACACACAGAAACATAGAACTGTTCAGTAAATGCATTACCCCATGAAATTTGGTCTTGAACGAAATGTTCTTGGCCGTAACTACGTTAAAAACCGTTTTTCTAAAGTTTTCTGCACCCCCTTTGTTCCATCTAAATTGTTGTGAACGAGCGGCGCTGATAACTACAGGAAGTTCAGCTGGTGTCTCAACATCTTCAAGATATTTGAATTTCCAGTTCTTTAATTGGGCACGGTAGCTAAGGTCAAGGTCTTCGGTAAGCGTATCCCCTTCCCAGTTTCCTGCGTCTATAATGCATTCTTTACGCCATATTCCGGCAGTACCGTTAAAGTTTATAAAGTGTCCTTTTGCGTTTCGGCCTACCTGTTCCAAAGTAAAATGGGCATCCAAGGCAAAGGCCTGTATACGGGTTAGGGTAGAGTACTCACGGTTAATGTGGCCCCAACGTGTCTGTACCACGCCAATTTCCGGATCTTTAAAGTAAATAACTGTCTTTTTTAACCAATCGCCGGATGGCATAAAATCTGCATCAAAAATGGCGATAAACTCACCTTTTGCAATTTCCAGTCCTTCTTTTAATGCTCCCGCTTTAAAACCCTGGCGATTTTCGCGGCGTATATGTTGAATGTCAAGACCTGTTTCCTGCAAGGCCCTTACCCGTTCTGCGGTATCGTTTACAGAATCGTCCGTAGAATCATCAAGCACCTGAATTTCAAGTTTACTTTTAGGGTATTCTATTTTTGCAATGTTCTCTAGCAACCGTTCCATAACGTACTCCTCGTTATAGACAGGCAGCTGTATAGTAACATAGGGAATCTCCTTTGGGTCAAGAAGATTGAATTTTGGGGCAATTTGGTTGCGCCTTTTGTATCCTAGGTAATTTACCAAGAGGTTAAGTTGCGCCAAGCTGTAGAAGAATATCAATAGCAGAGCTACACTATAGATTGCGATAATAATGTAAGCAATAAGTAAACCCATATTATTTTATGCTGTATTTAAAAATCCAACCTAATATTTTTATGCCCGCAAATATACTACCTTTTACGGTACCGGAAACTTTTGACACGCCAATTCTTTTTTTGTAACGTACTGGTATTTCGGTATATGCCAACTTTTTCTTTAAAGCCTTTAATTGCATCTCTACCGTCCACCCGTAAGTTTTGTCTTCCATGTTGAGCGCTAATAACTTATCATAAGCTATAGCCCTAAACGGACCTAGGTCTGTAAATGTTGCGCCAAAGAACAATTTCATTAAAAAAGTGGCCAGCCAGTTCCCAAAAATTTGTTGTGGGGTCATGCTGCCTTCTTCTCTTAGTCGTTTTACGCGCGCACCAATTACAAAATCTACATCTTTATTCAGTATTGGAGTTACAAGCTTATCAAGTTCTTCTGGATAGTCTGAATAATCTCCGTCAACAAATACGATAATATCAGGTGCTTTGGATTGTTTGGCAACATAGTCCATACCCTTCAAACAAGCGTAGCCATACCCCATTTGGCTCTCGGTCAATACAGTAGCTCCCGCCTTAGTTGCATTTTCTACTGTTTTATCTGTGGAATTATTGTTTACGACAATTATTTCAGATACCGATTTTGGGATGTCACCAATCACCGAAGCTATAGAATCTGCTTCGTTATATGCAGGAATAATGACTTTAATGTCTGGTTGTGGCATTAGCGAAAGGTGTTGAAAGTATTGGGCTCATTGTGTCATAAATCTAAAAAGAAGGCCCTTTTAATAAAGGCCTGAGAAAGTTATTTAAGGTCGGATAAGTTGTTTTCGCGCCTAAAACTACTAAAACTAAACCATTCCTTAATTTTTTTACCGTTTTGGTATTTTTCAGCCGAGGTCAACTTCTCATTGATGTATTTAAGACAATATCCATTTTTCTTACCATTAATTAACTGGCATTTGTGGTTCACTTTTCCCATAGAATCATAGAAAAGCCACCAATTGGATTTTTTTCCGTTTGTATAGTGGCCCTCTTGTAGAGGTTTGCCATAACTATCATAAAAATGCCAGTAGGATGTGCGTTGATTGTTTTTGTAGAGCCCTTGCTCTGCTAGTTTTCCGTTGTTGTGGTAAAACTTCCAAAAATCCGTTTTTTCACCGTTTATTAACCAACCTTCTTCTTTAATGTTTCCTGTTTGATAGTATTCTTTATGGTATACCGCATCTCCTTTGGACTGTAGTCCAAATAAAACAAGAGCGGCCATAAGAAATAGTTTAGGAAACATTTTTTAAAATTGTTTAATTATAGTCGGTTTATGAACGGGAAACTAACAGGAACAAGGGGTGTTTCTATTATTTTTTGTTTACCAATTCCATTAAATCAACATCATTACCCAATAATACTTCGGTAGGGTTGATACGGCCTTCTTCGGGTCCATTCTCCAATTTCAGCACTCCACGTGGGCAAACTGCGGAACAAATACCACAGCCCACACAACTAGAGCGTACAATATTTTCTCCTTTTTGGGCATACGCACGTACATCAATACCTTGCTCACAATAGGTAGAACAATTTCCACAGGAAATACACTGGCCACCGTTGGTAGTAATTCTAAAGCGGGATTTAAAACGTTGCACAAAACCAAGGTAAGCAGCCAATGGGCACCCAAACCTACACCATACGCGGTTACCAAAAATAGGATAGAACCCAGTTCCGATAACGCCTGCAAAAACAGCACCAATTAACAAACTATAAGTATTTTGGACGCTTTGGGTCTTAATGCCCAATACGGTACCGGATTCGGCAAAGAAACTATACAAGGTCATGCCTGTCATGACCACGGCAAACAATAGGACCCCATGTATTAACCAACGTTCTACTTTCCAAGAGAATAATGATTTGCTTGAGTGTTGGCGGTAAGGGTCACCTAACGTTTCGGCCAAACCTCCACAACCACATACCCAAGAACAATACCATCTCTTTCCAAAGAAATAAACCATAACCGGCACAATAACCAAGGTAAGGACAACACCCCATACGAGAATGAACAATCCTATGCCGCCACTATTAAGTAATGATTTTAAATTCCACTGAAAAAAGAAATCATAGTCCAAAGGAAATGCGTTCTTAAAATCATAGTATGGCATTTGTAAGCGTACCATTATTTCAGGAATTAAGAAAGCAAACACTATCTGGAAGAACAGTACAGATGTTGTACGCACCATTTGGTATACATTATGACGGTATTTAATGTACATACGTACGGCCATAACGGTCATTACTACACAATACATAAAACCATATACAAACCAATGACCAGCAGGGTTGCCACTAAGACTTTCGCTTATTGGGTCAACTAAAAAGGTCCAGTTTACGGCATATTCAGGACTAAAGTATAAGACCAAATAAAAGGAAACCAGGAATATGAACACCATCCAAGCAATCCACCCCTTGTTTGTAGAGCTCTCATGGTAAACACCATCATTTTTGATGCCTTTTTTACCTAATAGGATAACATTGGGCAGAATGAACATTAATGCTCCAATAATACCCAGGCCAAAGGTAAAGAACCACATAAGGCCTTTGTTTTGAGCTATAAAACCAGTGCCGGATTTCTTCCCGATCAAGGCGGCCATATCGTGGCCACTGGTATAGATTACTTTTTTGTATTCTTTATTTTTTTTGTGCTGTGCGTTGGCGTTTTCCAAAGCCGTGGTAATGGCCGGGGATAGACTCAGCATACCATTGAATTCTTTGCCTACTACGTTTTGGTTAATAGTTTGGATAAAAGCATCACTTTTAATGTTTTTCTCCTTGATTATTTCTTCAAACGTGTTTTGGTCTAATTGATAAGTACCTATAACTGGTATCACCGTAAAAGTGGCCAGTCCTATTAAGAAGATGACCAGTCCTATATTTTTTATTGCTTTCATTTTGTATTTGGTTAAGCTTTACTAAAAATTCGTTTCCAACTTTTTTTCTTAACGGATAAGCTGGTGTGCATAACCGAGTTGTATTTTGAAATAATTTGTTCTTCGTAGTGCGAATAGAATTCCGGGTCAAAATTGGCATCCTTAAGGTATTGCATCACATAATCTACGTCCCGTTCCTCGGTTAGCCAGCGGTTAAATATCTCATGCCGCATACGAATGCCAAAGGTGTTGATGCCCAAAAACGTATTGGTGTCTTTGTGGTAGGCTACCGTAATGCAGATGTTTTCTTTTGCGTGGCGCCAATGAAAGTGGCTTTCATATTCTTTTTTGATTTTTTCACTAAAAACCCAACCGTAGGTTTGGTATTCTATGTCTAGGAATTTGGCGGAGTTGAACCAATGACCAGGATTATATGATCTTGGGTTGCCACAAATGGTCTGGGCTAAGGTTTCTCCCATCATACGGCCGGTATACCAAACCGCTTCTATAGGTCTCCTGTTGCCAATGCCTTCATGCTGCTCAGCGCAATCACCTATGGCATAAATGTCTTTTATATTGGTTTCCAGAAGACGGTTTACCTTGACGCCTCTACCAAGCTCAATGCCCGAATCCTTAAGGAAATCTATGTTAGGGGAAACACCAGCTGTTAAGCCTACCACATTACATTCTATAGTTTCGCCTTTGTCCGTAGTAATGGCTTTGGCCCTTCCATTTTCATCTGCTATAATTTCAACTAGATTGGTCTCCAGTTTTAAATCAATATGATGGTCTAGAATATGCTCGTTTATCATTTGAGATTCGCCGCTGGGCAAAACCCCGTTCCAGAAACTGTTTTCGCGTACTAGAAAGGTAACCGGAATTTTACGTGAACGTAGCATTTCTGCAAGTTCTATTCCAATGAGGCCACCACCCACGATAACCGCGCGATTGCAGACTTTGTTGTTTGGGGCGTTAGCTTCGATCATGTCCAGATCTTGTTTTGAGTATAAGCCCTGAACCCCATCTAAATCTTGACCCGGCCAACCAAATTTGTTAGGTTTTGAGCCGGTGGCGATAATCAACTTATCATAAGTTAGTTCCTTGCCTTCAGCTAATACCAATGTTTTTCTTTCATGGTCTACGTTGGTAACAAAACCTTTTACCAATTCTATTCGGTTTTTCTTCCAGAACCAATTTTCGTAAGGTTGTGTATGTTCAAACTTCATGTGGCCCATGTATACATACATTAGGGCAGTACGAGAAAAGAAATAATCGGTCTCGGCCGATACGATGGTAATTTTTTTATCGGATAATTTTCTAATGTGCCTTGCAGCGGTTACACCTGAAATTCCGTTACCAATAATGACGATATGCTCCATAATTTAATTCGGTTGTTGCGGGTTCTGTCGTTTTTAAAGGTAACACCTTAATCGCCTTATCTAATTTAGAAACGTTTTAAATTTTTGAGGTGTTTGTAAGGTTTTGGGAGGCAAACCGAACTTGTAGGGCCTTGATTTTTAATTTTTTACAAAACTCTTAAAAAAATCATTTTTTTTGTATGGATGTTAAAATTGTCTCGACCTATGCGACAAGAATAACAACAAAAACTATCAAATTATGAAATATTCAATCTTGGCTTTGGTATTTTCTTTAGCCACAATATCAGCCACTTTCGGACAAAGTACTGATGAATTTTTTAGCAAGGCAGATGCCTTTTTCAAAACTAATGTTACGAACGGCCGAGTTCATTATAAAGCAATTAAGGAAAACCCCGCAGATTTAAACGAATTGCTTGAGGCCGCAAAAAAAATCACGGTCGCACAGGCAAATGCCAAAGAGTATCAGGCGTTTTGGATCAATGGTTACAATTTATTGGTTATTAAAGGAATAGTTGATAGCTATCCGTTAAAATCGCCCATGGACGTTGGTGGTTTTTTTGATGGAAAAAAATATGAAATAGGAGGAAAGAAAACTACTCTTAATGATATTGAGAACAAATTGTTACGGGCAAAATTCCCTGCAGAACCACGTTTTCATTTTGTATTGGTATGTGGCGGTTTAGGATGTCCTCCTATAATTAGCAAAGCGTATAAGCCAAGTACTTTAGAGGCACAACTTGAAAAGCAGACCAAATTGGCATTGAACGATCCTAAGTTTATCCAATTAAATAAGAACAAAGTAAAAATTTCTCAGATTTTTGAATGGTATAAGGGAGACTTCACTCAAAATGGACAGAGCCTAGTAGACTTTATCAACAAGTATAAGTCTGAACAACTACCGGAAAAAACCAAGGTTTCATATTACCCATATGACTGGACCTTGAACGAAACAAAATAATAAGCAGCCTTAAATTTTAAACATAAACTTATGAAAACAATACAAAGAAATCTTTTTCTTTCAGGACTTCTTTTGGCTACTGCCATCGGATTTTCGCAAGAAGAAACAAATGATCAGGAACAAACGGTTCAAAGTAATATTCAACAGTATACACCGTCCAAATTAATTGGTAAGGGGCAAATAGACTTAAAATGGTTCAATAACCTCTATACCCAAACCAAAAGTACATTTAGTGATGGCAAGGAGCCCAGACAAACATTTTTTACTTCTACTCTAGAGGCGTATACCGGAGTTGGTGAAAACAAGCGTTGGAATGTGGGTGCTATTTTTGAATTCCGTTCCAATGTAATAGGAGATAGAGGCGCTCTGGATGTTTTTAAGTTTGATGGAGAGGATAACACAGCGCGTTCTGGTCTAACTTCAATAGCTCCATCGGTAAAATTCGTGCCTTTTAGGTCTATTAGTAATTTTTCCATTCAGAGTTCTTTCTTTATACCCTTGGTAGACAATGAAACCGAAAACGGTGTATTCTTGGATCAAAATGGATATATCTGGCAAAACCGATTTTTTTATGACTATACTTTTCCAGGCAATAAATGGCAGTTGTTCAGCGAATTGAATTCCGAACTGAGTTTTGGTGATAAGGAGGATAGCTTTGCCAACAATAGCTTGAACATTACACCGGGCATATTTTTAAGTTATTTCCCTAGTTCTAAATTTACAGTTTTGGCGCTGGCGCAGCATTCGCAACGTTTGGATTTGGGTAACGATTTTGCTCAAGACTTTACCGCTTTAGGAGGAGGGGCCAAGTATCAGTTAACAAATGCGCTTAATCTTGAAGCCTTATATACAAACTTCGTAAGAGGGAGTAATACGGGGCTCGGGCAAACCTTTAATTTAGGTTTGAGGGCCATTTTCTAAGAGGTAATCATAAATACTGTATTTTAGGGGTCTTAATAACGATACATGCGTAGATTAGGACTCCTTTTTTTATGTCTACTTCAGTTCTCTTGCTCTAGTCAAGTCAAGAAAAAGATTAACGGAGTTAGCTTTGTGGCCTCTAGAAACCAAGTTCTGCAAGAACATATAGATGATGTAAAGGAGGTTTATGCCAACCATGCGGCTATTATGCCTTTTGGCTTTATTAGAGATGTGGCCTCTCCAGAAATTGTCTTCAATACGGAACGCCAGTGGTTTGGAGAAACCAACAAGGGAGCAAAGCAATATATAGACATGCTTCATAAAAATGGCATCAAGACCATGGTTAAACCGCAGATTTGGATTTGGCGTGGCGAATTTACGGGCACCTTACACATGAATTCCGAAGAAGATTGGAAAAAGCTAGAGGTGGCTTATGATAAATTTATCTTGGCCAATGCTAAAATGGCCCAAGAAACCCAATCTGAAATCTTTTGTATTGGTACCGAGCTTGAAAAATTCGTAACCAATAGACCGGAATATTGGCATGAACTAATTGGTAAGATCAGGGCTGTTTACGATGGTAAACTTACTTATGCGGCCAACTGGGACGAATATTCCAGAGTTCCTTTTTGGAAAGATTTGGATTATATAGGAATTGATGCGTATTTTCCGCTGTCGGAAGAAAAAACACCGTCCGTAGAGGCGTTGCGAGAAGGATGGAAACGGTGGAAAACTGATATTGCAGCACTTTCTGAGAAAGTGGATCATCCTGTTTTGTTTACGGAATTTGGGTATAGAAGTATGGATTACACCGCCCATAAACCGTGGTTGGTAGATAAAAATGAAGATGAAGTAAACTTAGTGGCCCAAGTAAATGCTAAAAAAGCCATCTTTGAGGAATTTTGGAACGAAGAATGGTTTGCCGGAGGATATGTTTGGAAGTGGTTTATAGACCATAAGAAATCCGGAGGGGAGAAAGACAATAGATTTACACCGCAGAATAAACCGGCACAAGAAATAATTAAAGAGGTATATAAAAAATATTGATATGCGTTCAGTCATTTTTTTTATTCTAGTGATGGTAGCCGTAGGTTGCTCATCCGATTTAGAAAATCAAGATGCAACATTGCAGGATGCCCTAAACAACAAGACACCGGTTGTTGATAACGTTATTGCCTGCGCAGCCAGTAATGAAAATGATGATTTGGTAAGTGTATTCTTTTATCCAAGGGAAGGTGTTACCAACATTAGATACTACGAAACGGAAGATACTTCTATCTCAAAAACCGATTATGACCAATATTACCGATTGGAAATCCCTGCGTTTGATGTCTTTAACGGCTATTTAAAAAAGTTTGAAGTTGCGGTTGCAGAAGAACGATGGGTGATTGTCAGCTTTGAAGAAGATGGAAAAATACATCTGTCCAACCCCATTAGGTTAAAACAACTTTCCAAGCCAACAGAGTATGTTTCTAAAAATATAAAGGTAGGTTCCCTGGAAACCGGAAAACGTTTGTTTACTTGGGAGGATGGGAAGTATACGGACTCCAAAATTTATTTTCAAGTTGTATCGGATGATGCCGGCAATTTGCTGTCCGGTACGTATACCTTCGAAAACAATTTTCAATACTATGACCTGGACAATGTAGTTTTGAATATTACAAATGATACCCCACCGGCCTTGAAAGCAGAAGCTGATTATACTTTTACTTTAATGGCAGTGAGTGAAGATAATTGGGTGAACCTTTTTTCGGAAATAGAGTTTTGATCTACGGCTATTGCCCATGATTTGGGATGTAGCTAAGAAAGGATATAATTGCGTTAGCAGTCTGATTATATAAAAGAATGACTATAAGAATACTTCTGTTCTTTATAATTGTATTAAATGGATGGTTCTCTCTGGCGCAAGAAGGAACGGTGGTAAGTGTTCAGGTTGAAGGGGCTAAACGAACAAAAGTAGCGTACTTAAAAAGTTTGGTTACCCTAAAGTCCGGTATGGAGTTGGATTCTCTTCTTTTGGACGAGGACATTTCCAGACTAAGACGGCTTCCGTTAATATCCCATGCTTATTATAATGTTTTTCCATCCACTGAAGGCAATACAGGATATAAAGTGGTTTATAATGTAGAGGAGAATTTTACGTTAATTCCTTTTGCCAACCTTTTTTCATCCTCCAATGATGCTTTTGCCTTTAGGGTAGGTCTACAGGAATTCAACTTTTTGGGAAGGGGAATAACCCTTGGAGGCTTTTATCAATACGATGTTTTTAATTCGTATGGAGTGGCCGTTCGGGCTCCGCATCTGTTCAGTAGAACTACTGGTTTATCTTTAAGTTATAACGATTTTACAACTCAGGAACCCGTTTTTTTTGATGGAACAACCGCAGATTATAGGTATAACAATCGCGGTTTTGAGGTAATGGGCTTACACGAATTCAATTTTAAAAATCGAATAGAATTTGGGGGAAGTCTTTTTACAGAAGATTACAAGTACCTGTCCGGGGCAACCAGCAATAGCGTACCCAGGGCTTTAAGGGTAGATAAACATCTTTTTAAACTCATTTACAATTACGAAAACATAAAGTACTATTTCTATTTTTTAGATGGATTTAGAAGCACCTTGAATTTTCAATATGTAGGGAGTGAAGATTCCAGTTTGCCCGAGTTTTTAATTGGGTTTAACGATTTTGTTTACTTTAAGCGTGTTGGTGAAAAGGGCAATTGGGCCAACCGGCTCCGTTTAGGATTGGCAAGTAATGTAAATACGCCTTTTGCGCCCTTTACGGTAGACAATAATTTAAACATACGGGGTGTTGGTAATACCATAGACCGGGGAACCGGTGCTATTGTTTTTAATACGGAATACCGTCATACCCTCATAGAAGAAAATTGGTTTGTGCTACAGAGCAATGTTTTTGTTGATGGTGGGTCGTGGCGTAATCCTGGGGGTAGTTTTAGTGATTTTTCCCATAAACGTAACATCCGTATTTATCCAGGAGTGGGCCTTAGGTTCATGCATAAGCGCATCTTCAATGCCATTTTTAGAATTGACTATGGGTATGGTATTACCAAGGATGCTTCTAGAGGACTTGTTTTTGGGATTGGTCAGTACTTCTGATCAAACATTCCAATACTTGTCGTACTCTTCTTGAAAGGTTAAAGTTTTCATGTTGGGCATACGGTCAATTAATAAGATGCCGTTAAGGTGGTCCAATTCATGTTGGGCTACTATGGCGGAGAAATCATCTAGAACCCTTTCAAACTTCTCACCGTTGGAATCGTATCCGCTCAATTTTACTTTCTTGTAGCGCTTTAATCTGCCACGTATTCCGGGTATGGACAAGCATCCTTCCCACCCTTCTACTTCTTCCGAAGAAAGAGGTTCGATCTCCGGGTTTATCACTGTGGTAAGTGAAAAAGAACCTTTGTCCGGGTAACGATCGTTCTTCTTCATTTCCATAGCAAAGACCCTTTTGAGAACTCCAACCTGGATTGCGGCAATACCGGCGCCACTTTCCGCACGCATGGTTTCTACAAGGTCTGCTAAAAATTTTTGAAAATCGGGAGAGGTTATTTCTTTTGGTTCCACCGCTTGGGACACCTTCCTAAGTAAAGGGTTGCCCATTTTTATAACTTCAAGAACAGCCATGTTTTCTGTTTTATTGGGCTAAATTTACAACGTTCTCCGTTTCTATTTTTGAAAGTTCTTCTAATTTTCCTTTCTCATATAAAACAGGCAATTCGGTTAATGGGGTGCCAACAGCTGCCTTGTAGTTGATGTAGTCTTGAAATATGATACCATCTACTGTTCTACTATTGTAGGCGCTTCTAAACCTAACACCACCACCGTTCGTTGCATATTTGTAGGCTAGGTAATCTACGGTTTTTGAATTTTTGTTGATCCAATACATAAAGACATCGTCATAATCAGTACCACCTCCCTTTTGGTCAAAAGTTACCTGAACGGCTTTGTAATCCTCGCCGTTAATTTTTATCTCCTCCTTGTAGGTTTTATTTACCGCCTTGTCACTTAATTTATGGGGAAGGGTGGCAAAATAGATCACTGAATTTAAAGCTTCTTTATACTTGTCATTGTCCTTTGGGGAAAGTGACACCGGCTGGCCGTTTACGCTACGCACTAATTTCCCGTTTTCAAGAAAGTCTATGGTGTCTCCTACTGATGCGGTATAGGTGTATTTGTTGCCATCATTCTTAAAAGTGTATTCTTTGTTCCGAAAGGTAAAGCCATAATGAGCTATGTTGTAGGCATTGCCCCCATGGGCAATTATCGCTTCTAGCACTAAAATCTCGGCCTCGTCAGGTTCTTCCCTTTGGGTAGAGGGGTCAGTGGAGTAGCTGGTTTTTACAACAGATTCTTCTTTTTTTTCTTTTTCCTTGGACTTGCACGAAAAGAATCCCATTAAAACTGATGCAACAATAAGATAAGAGGTGATTTTCATATGCGGTATTAAATTTCTACTATTCCCTTTGGGCTTTGTATAATGGCTTTTAAACTCATGTTTTCATTGGGCTCGATCCGTAAATTTACATTTAAGGTTTTGAGCGTATTGCTGAGTAGGTCGGGGTTTGGGTGTGTACCATACAGTTCAATTAACTTACACCCCATATTGGGCAAAGCATCATGGGGGTGTGTTTCTGTTTGACTCCAATCTACCATAAACGGAATTAACTCAATTTCTGGTGTGGCAAGGGGTAAAATTAGTTGCCATTTTAATAACGTCCCGTCTGCTGTATTCCTACTTCCGGCTTTTATATACCCCATTTTGCTATGGTAATCCTTTAATAAACTGGCGTCTTTTTCAAGCTGGTCGGATTTAATGGCCCAACGGGTAATTTGGTCCTTTGTAAGCATATCTACGCCCATCCATCTTGGAGGAGGTATACTTTTGTTGTTATCATCTGCAGCCAATAGTTCTAAATACGTACCATTGTCTAAATTGATCAAGGCATTTTTAGTGCCTTGGGTGCTATGGTATCCTCCAAAAATAGCGGTAACGCCTAGCTTATTTTTCAAGGTGATGATTGCCGAGTCCAAATCCCGTACAGTGTAGACAATGTGGTCCAGTATCCTAGGCTTGTAAGTGTTTCCGCTCATATGTATAAAGATATTTTAAATAGGGAAAGGTAGGGCATATGTTTCCGAAAATTACCATGGATTCTCCGGAATGTGCCGTTCTTGACCAGAGAACCTAAATACCTTTGTTCCAAAGAAAAATCTAAAAATAAATACTATGAAAAGAGCATTAATAATTGGAGGTAGTAGCGGAATTGGGAAAGCAACGGCACAAAAGCTGTTAAGTGATGGTGTAGAGGTACACGTTGTTGGAACAAATCCGGAAAAACTAGCGGCTTTTAAAGAAGAAGCTACGGGAGATTTAACGACCCATAAAGTAGATATTACCAATGCAACCGAATTGGACAGTTTAAATGCAGAAATAAGCGGTTGGGATAATTTAGATTACCTAGTGAACGCTTCGGGTATTTTTAGACCAAAACCATTTTTGGATCACACTGTGGCAGACTACAATTCATATATGGATTTGAACAGAGGGTTCTATTTCATTACACAGAATGTAGCTAGAAAGATGGCAGCCACAGGTGGTGGGTCTATTGTAAATGTAGGCTCTATGTGGGCTAAGCAGGCAGTGAAAGCTACGCCTTCAACGGCATATTCTATGCAGAAAGCAGGTTTACATTCCTTAACGCAACATTTGGCCATGGAGTTGGCAGATTCTAAGATCCGAGTGAATGCCGTTTCTCCAGCAGTGGTTCAAACTCCTGTTTATGACAGTGTTTTTGGAGGGCAGGAAGAAGCGCACGAAGCTTTGCAAGGTTTCCACGGTTTTCATCCTATTGGGCGATACGGAAAACCGGAAGATGTAGCCAATACCATCTCTTTTTTACTTTCTGATAAGGCTTCGTGGGTAACGGGAGCTATTTGGGACACGGATGGCGGTGTAATGTCTGGAAGAAACTAAGTTTGTTAACCATTGATGGATGATGGAAACGGTTTGTTGTCTCAAAGGAAACATACGAATTGCTTCACCCTCTTCTATTTTTAAAATACGTAAAGTTATGTACGACATGAAGAATCTAGAGAAGTTAAAAGCTCTAGGGAAAGGATCAGAAAAGGCAATGAAGGCTTTTTGGGCTTTTGATCAAGCTGCTCTAGCAGAAGGTGCCATACCAAAAAAGTATAAAGAGTTGATGGCAGTTGCTGTAGCTTTGACAACACAATGTCCTTATTGTCTTGAAATACATAAGGATGCGGCAATAGCGGCAGGTGCTACGGAAGAAGAGTTGGCAGAAGTTACTATGGTTTCCGCGGCATTAAGAGCAGGAGCTGCAGTGGTGCACGGAACACATTTAATGAAGTAAGTTTGAAAGAGAATTTTTCTAAATATATCATAATAGGAGCGGGGCTCTCAGGTCTAACATCGGCTTATAAATTATTCGGCAAGGGTGTAAGTGGTTTTAGAGTGTTAGAATCACGAGATCGTATTGGGGGGCGCATTTTAACCCAAAACGGGATTGATTTTGGTGCTACTTGGTTCCAGACACATCATGAAGCGGTAATTGAGCTTTTAAATGAGCTGGGTATAGAAAAGTACCATCAATATAATAAAGGGAAGAGCGTATTGGTCTATAGCACCATGGCACCCGAACATTATTTTGAGAATGACCCGAACACCCCAGCTGCCTATCGTATTAAGGGAAATTCGCAAGCTTTGATTCAGGCATTAGCTAAACCTGTGTTAGACAAAATACAGACCAATACTAATGTTTTAAGCATTTCAGAAACAGAAGACGGAGTACGGGTAGAAACCAACAAAGGAGTATTTTATGGAGAGAAGGTTATTGTTACCATTCCGCCTAAAATAGCTACCCGTATTTCCTTTTCTCCTGAATTACCTGTTGAGGTTGGAGCTGTAATGGATAAGACCCATACCTGGATGAGCAATGCCATAAAAGTGGGGTTGACATTTAAAGAGCCATTTTGGCGAAACAAGAATTTTTCAGGGATGGTTATTGGTCAAGTGGGTGCCGTTACGGAATTGTACGATCACAATGATGCGGAGAATTCACATTTTGCCCTAATGGGCTTTGTAAATGAAGGGCTAAGAGATACTTCCGAAGAAAATAGAAAACAACGGATTCTAGACTACTTATCTAAATACTTAGGGGCCGAAGTTTTGAATTACCTTACTTATGAAGAAAAAGATTGGTCTAAAGATAGACATACTTCTTGCGAGACTATAAAGTCTATTTATATGAGTCCGTCTTACGGGAACCCTGTTTTTACCAAAAGCTATTTGAACGGAAAACTTTGGTTTTCAGGTGCGGAGACTTCCCTTGTTCACGGTGGCTATATGGATGGTGCCATTATTAGTGGCATTAACGCGGCACAAAAAATTATGGGGTAGTCGTTAGTGTTCTGTTTCTTTTGCGACCAAGGATTCGTAAACCACTACCAACCCCAATCAATGCAACGTTCGAAAACAAAAATTGAACAGTACCATCTGCATAAAATGCATCCGCGTAAGCTTCAATTTGAGTTGTACGATTTAAATACATATAGGAAAAAAAGTGGCGATTTGGCCGCTATACCCCATTCCCATAGCTATTATCAGATTATCTGGTTTTTTAATGAAGGAGGCACGCATGTGGTAGATTTTAAGCGGTATGCCATTAAAAAGAATACCCTGCTCTTTGTAACTAAGGACCAAGTACATGCATTTGATGAAAATGAAGAAGTTCAAGGTTGGCTTATTCATTTTAATGAAAGTTTTTTTAAGCATACAGATGTGGACATGTTTCTTAAATTCAACATATTCCATATGTTGGAAAAACCTTGCTATACTATTGAGGGCGATACCGTAACCCTGGCTTCAACCTATATTTCTCTTATTAAAACTGAATTAAAGGAGCGAAATCGTTTTGGTTACGAAGACAGTATCCGTTTTTTGCTGAAGGCTTTTTTGATACAGCTAGAACGTTTTCACCAAGAGGACGCTCAAAATCCCATACAGCTTAACAGTCTTTATGAACGGCAGTTTTTCGATTTTAAGGAGTTGGTGGAGGCTAATTTTAAAGAGGGACTTTCAGTGGTTGAATATGCCCGTATTTTAAATATTTCGTCCAAAACATTAGCTACTTTAACAAATGCGGTAGTAGGGAGGTCGCCATCTCAAGTCATTGCCGAAAGAACTATATTGGAGGCCAAAAGACTGGTGCGGTTTACTACATTGCAGATTAATGAAATAGCGTTTCGTTTGGGGTTTGAGGATGCTTCTTATTTTGTAAAGTATTTCAAAAGGCACATAGGTCAGTCCCCTAAAAGTTATCGTCAAAGTCAACTTACCTAAAAAGAGAAGAAAAGGTGTACTGTTGAAGAAATGGTTAACTAAATTCTTTAAAGCCTTCTTGTTTTATCCCTTGGTTCTTTAATTTTGTACCGCATTCCAATAATTTTAGGCATTGTTTTTGATTTTTAGAGAAAGAACCACTTTCTTGGTGAAATAGATACATTTTGGTTTTTTGATACAGTTTGTTTAATGGTTTATAGTTTTTCTTCTCGCTTAAAAGTAGCGGTATTTCTGGTTGCCGCAGGTTTTACAATGTCGTCTTTCGCTCAGGATACGATACAGACGGTTGTTGCCGAAAAAGGCGATGGTATACTTTCCTTATTAAGAAAACAAGGGGTAAACCCATATGATCATTATGATGATTTTATCTCAATGAATATTGAAAACCTTAGGGACAGTGTTCATTTGTATGCGGGTAGAACTTACAAAATACCTTCTGCGGACTTGGATACGGTTGATGTTGTAGATTCCATTCAAAGAAAGACCAAGGAAATTAAAAAAATAGAAGGTAAGAATTACGCCATCTTTGGTAAAGACCATGAAACGGTACTGCCTAAGACCGAGAAGTTGAAGGGAGCAGTCTATTATTTGGTTTCTGGCCATGGTGGGCCGGACCCTGGAGCAATGGCAACTTATGGTGGTAAATCTATTGCTGAAGATGAGTATGCGTATGACATAACGTTGCGTTTGGCCAAAGAACTATTGTCCCATGGGGCTACTGTTTATATTATTATTAGGGATGAAAACGATGGGATTAGGGATGAACGTGTTCTAGAAATAGATCATGATGAAGTGGCCTACCCTAACAAAACCATTCCTTTGAACCAAGTGGCCCGTTTAAAACAACGGGTAAATATCGTAAACGATTTATATAGACAAAATAGGGGTAAATACCAACGCCTTATAGTTACCCATATAGACAGCCGTAGCGTAGGGCAGAATATAGACGTGTTTTTCTACCATCATGAAAAGAGCAAGAACGGTAAAAAACTGGCGGAAAGTATCCATAAGACTTTTCAGAAAAAATATAAAAAATATCAGCCTAACCGCACTTATTCGGGAACTTTTCAAGACCGGACTTCTTTGTATTTAGTAAAGAAGACGCACCCGGCAATGACTTTTATAGAGGTGGGGAACATTAGAAACAAGAAAGATCAGAGGCGTATATTGGATCCTGAAAACCGTCAGGCTTTGGCCAAATGGATAAGTGAAGGAATTCTTCTAGATCATGAGTTAGGGGAAATAGGCCCTATCCGCTAAATCGAAATTTTTCTTTTGTAATAGTCGTACAGTTGCTCTGGTCCGGCACCCAAGTAGTTTTTTAAATGCATCATTCCAAAATGATACTGTAGCCTGAGCATGCCTCTTTCTTCGTATCTTCTTGCTGAGGTCTTTACGTGGCGAGGCAAAACTTTAAAGAATGCGCTTTTGTATAAGCGGCCTATAAATTCATTGTCCTCATAGACTACATACGCCTCATTAAACCCACCCGAATTGGTGAAAAGGGATTTTGTGATGAATAAAGATTGGTCTCCACCTCTGCATAATTTGTGGTTAACACGGGTAAACCAGGCAAAGAAGTTCAAGAATTTACTGTCACTGTCAAACTTCATTTGAAAACAACCCGTTTTGTAACCATCCGCTATGGCATTTAGTATTGAAACATCAAAATCCTTTGGGGGGAAAGTATCGGCGTGTAAAAAGTAAAGTATGTCTCCATAAGCGTGTTTGGCACCATAATTTAATTGTTTGGCCCTTCCTTTTGCGGAGGTTATAACTCTAGCGCCATTACGCTCTGCGAGGGCAACGGTAGTGTCCGTGCTTCCCCCGTCTACTATCAATATTTCTTTGATGTTGTTAGAGGAGCTATTTTCGGTTAGGTGATTGAGCATTTGGACAATGCCATGAGCTTCGTTCAATACCGGAATAATAATGCTTATTTGAAGTCTATTTTTTTTCATTTAAACTCCAATCGTAGGTAAGGTATTTTATGTTGGCTTTTTGGTCTATGTCTGTATGGCTATAGTTTTTGATATAGTCGATAAGGTTCCCGTTTTCGGTAAAATCTTTTTTGTACCACTTAAAGATGTTGGAAAGCTGTAGCTTTTCTTTTGAGATGATATTTCTTGTAGGGTCGTTTACAAAGTCTTTTGACGCCTGCTGAAGTTGGTTCTCAAGTTTTTGGGCTGTATAGGCCTCGTTAAGCAATTTTGGACATGAGAAAGAAGCGCAGTTAATGGCAAAGTGAATTCTGGGCTCATCCATTTTACGAAGTATTTTATGCTCAATATCGCCAAGAGAATAACTTTCATCACCAATTTTCACCCATTCTTTTCCCCACGGGTCTTTTATGTCTTTTATGCTTTTGGTAGGGTAGTTGTTCAGAATTAACTGTACCGTAGCGGCATTATAAAGGTTGATGTAATAAGCCAGCCCCTCTTCTTTGGTCCAATTTTCGGAAGGAACCGAATCCGCCAGATAATCTAGATAAGCGGTTAATGTGGCTTGGTCTGTCTTAAAAGCTTTATAGTCTACATTTCCCGTAAGATCTACATGTTTCTTTAAAAGGGTGTTCCAAGCGGAGTGGTCTAAAGTTTTGCTCTGCTCGTTACCGGAAAAATGGTGTTGAGGCATTTCTCTCCCTCCAAAAAAAGAAAAAAGTCCAGCAAAGGAGAAAATTGATAACACTGCCATTTTAGCCATTAGTTTAAATTGCATGCTTCTAAGGTTTCTCAATAAGTAGCTCCTAGATGCAAAAACTTACATATAGGAGCTTATTGGTTTCTTTTTTCAACCTAGAAGTATAGTCTATAGGGTTTTTATCAGCTCCCTGAATAGCTTTACCATTTTGGGCTCTGCCGCTTCGGCCGTTTTAAGGATACGTTGTATGTCCGCGGGTTTAAGATTGTCTGGGTTGCACTCATCCGTAATAACAGAAACGGCAATAATGGGCAGGTTCAAATGGTTGGCAACAATAACTTCGGGCACTGTACTCATGCCCACGGCATCTGCGCCAATAATTTTAAGCATCCGGTATTCTGCCTTGGTCTCCAGTTGTGGTCCCACCACCGAAACATATACGCCCTTATGAAGTGTTATATCTTCTTTCTCCGCGATTTTAGTCAGGGTTTGGCGCATTGGTATGTCATAGGGCTCGGACATGTCCGTAAAACGGTCACCAAACTTCCCAACACCTTTAAATGCCAAAGGAGATCCGCCTTGAAGGTTAATATGATCCTCAATAAGCATTAAGTCGCCTTCTTTATAGTCCAGATTGATGGCTCCTGCAGCATTGGAAATAAATAATTTTTTAATACCCAGTTGGTGCATAACACGAATGGGGTAGGTAATATCTAAAAAGTCATACCCTTCATACAAGTGAAATCGCCCTTGCATGACCACTGCCTTTTTCCCTTCCAGGGTACCGTAAATAAGCTTTCCGGAGTGAAATTCTACGGTGGCCAGGGGAAAGAAAGGAATATGGTTGTAATGCGCCTCAATAGGGTCTTCTATTTGATCGGCCAATTTACCAAGGCCGGTGCCCAGTACAATACCAATTTCCGGATTGTCAAATCCTTTGCTCTGTAAATAGGCAACAGATTCGTTTAATTGTTTTTGTATCATGTTTTAATATGTTTTAAATAGGGCTTAAAGGCATTTATGTCTTTAATATCTTCATAAACGTCCACATCGTTACGTGCTTCTAAAATATGATATTTTTCGTTTTTAAGGTTTTCCAAGGTGCTGGCTAAAACGGTTTCCTTGCCCCAATCTTTATTGGAGAAAAGCTCTGGTTTAAAGGAATTCATTCCTAGAAGGTAATAGCCACCATCTTCGGCAGGCCCAACTACAAAATCGTTTTTCTTTAACTGGGAAAAAGCATTCTGTATATCATTTTGATTAAGGTCGTACATATCGCTTCCTATGATGATAATACGTTCAAAGCCTGAAGCAAAACCATCTTGAAAGGCCTTGGCCATACGAATGCCCAAATCATTGCCTTGCTGCAATCTTTTGTCAAATATACTAGGGCTCCAAATATCATCTGCCCAAATTTCTTCGGAATACCAAACTTGTTTTGCGGCATTTAAGTCTTTGGTAATGTTTACCGTGTGGTTCAGTAAAAACTTGTAAATGTCCAAAGCTGTTTCATTTCCGACCGTAGCTGCCAATCTAGTTTTACATTTGCCCAATTGCGGGTTTCTCGTAAAAATGAGCAGAAGGTTTTTTGATGCTATATTGGTATAGTTTACCGTAGCGGCGTCTTTTTGTTTTTCTTGGGGCGATATAATACTCAAATGCGAAAGATTTTAATGGTTTGTAATGTGTTGAAATTTCTAGAACCCATTAGACGTTTTATTTGTCGTAAACTTTCTCTCCTGCATTTAGTAGTTTGCCCCAATGTTTGTTAAAGGCGTGGACATTTTCGGTGGGGTTTCCAATAGAATCATAAACCGGATAGCCTTTGTTTTTCCATTCAAAAATGCCTCCATATAGATTTTTTACATTGGTATACCCCGCTTTTTTCAACTTTTCCCCAATATCTTCCGATCGTACCCCAATGGAACAGTAAACGACTATTTCCTTGTTTTTATTTTGTAGATGTGAAGTAACGGAGTCCAACTGAAACGTATCATATCCCACCCAAATGGCATCTTTTAAGTGGCTTACTTCGTATTCAGTCTTCTCTCGAGCATCAATAAAAATGGGGTTTGTGGCGTTTTCAAGTTGTTCAACATGAATGTAGTCTACGGATCCTGTATTAAGCTTTTTTAGGGTTTTATCGATTTTACTTTGGGAAAAGGAAATCGAAACAGCCCAAAGAAAGAGTATAGTGCTTAGCCATGTTTTCATGAAAGTAATGCTTGTGGTGCAATTACAAATATACCACTAAAAAGAACGGGTTTTGTTAACTAAAAACTAAGGGTTGGGGAAGTTAATGTGCTTTTTCTCTACCATTTCAAGCGCCAAGGCCTCAAGGTCTATGCCCATATTTTCTTTGTTAACTTTAAGGGCTTGGGTACGTAGGGTTACGGGTAGGTTGGAGTAACCTTCTTTGGCACCCAGAATCATCCCGGCTACTGCGGCAACGGTGTCATTGTCCCGGCCATAGTTCACTATAAATTGAAGGGTTTTTTCAAAATCGCCTTCGCCATATTGTAAAGCGGTAATCAAAATTTGCCAGATTTCTCCAGAGTGAAAGGGAATAGCCTTTTCATTTTCCTCCAAAAATTGATAGGCCAGTTCTTGGCGGGTCCATTCCTTTTGGAGCCCATTAAATCCCTCAGGTATTTTAAAGAGAATGCTGTCTTTTGCGGTTAAGGTATCGGCTAATACAAGTTGTTTTATGGCTAGGACTTTTTTTACGGAAGCATCTGCCATGTTATATGAAATACGGCCTACTAGTCTGCTATCTTGGTAGCCTAGCGGGTCTATAAAGGTGGCGGTGTTGATTATGGAATCCATATTGGTGGTCCGGAGTGCCATATGTGTCATTGCTGAAACCAAAGCGGATATGTCCTTGGCATACCCCAAGTCAAACAAAGTATGTTCATAGGCAAGATTGTAAGCATCTTCAGGATTATTGCTTATAAGCCCGAACATTGGAGTATACAGTTGCCCGGCACAAGACATTTCACCACCGTAAAAACGGTTCATGGCTTTTAGGTAGGCTTCGGTATCTTTTTGATAGGCCATGCTTACACGTGCCCATTCCTTGATCCAGTCTATTTTTTCAATCTGGGTATCCAAGAAATCGGTTTCCGGTACGGCACCATTGTCACTAATGGTCTTTGTAAGCGATGCATAATAGTCCGTTATAAAATTGGCAAAATTAGTAGCACTAAGGTTTTCTTTGTTTAGCGATAGGTACTTGACCATGGCATATTTCCAACGTGTATCGTCCGTTGTGGCGCCGGCAATTAAATTATGGTCCCACGTGCCTTCTGGTGATTGTTGTCGTACGGCGGGAGTGAGGGTCGTAATGTAGCCGTATTTAAGTTGAATGTCTTTTCGAGACCACATTTCGGTAGAAGCACCCATGGCATCGCCAATAGCAGATCCAACCAAAGCACCTAAAACTTTGTCGTAATAGGTTTTTTCTGAAAGGTCTAGAGTGTCCAAGATATAAGATTGGCCAATTGGAGCGGGGATTTCTAATGGAGATGTTTTTTCTTTGCAGCCAATGAATAAGACTGTTAGCGTCCAAAGTAGAAGTCTTTTCATGGAGACAAAATGAGTTTGCGTGCTTTTTTCAGAAGCTTGCCTTTTTCTTTTAAACTGCGTTCTAGGGGCAATTGTGCCAGCCCTATTAACCTTCTAATAATCTCTATACCGGCCACTTGGGACATTAACTCCAGATCGGCCTCTCCATCATAGGCGGCATGAATACGTTTTAGATAGCCCTTTTTGCCAGTGGCCATGATAATATGTGCGGCCATGACACCTAAATCAAATTCGGGGAAACCTACAAAACCAAATTCCGGGTCTATAATGTACAGATTCTCAGATTCGGTCATCCAGCTTCCTGGATAATAATCGCCATGAAGAAGTGTGGTGCCGGGTGATAGATATTTCTTCCCCACCTTTTTTACAACCTTTTTTATTTTCTTGTCTTTCTTGTATTGAAGCGAAAGCTCTTGGAGTCCAGGTTGTATATCGTCCAATGGAAATCCGTTATCCTCTAAAAATGGAAGTTCAAAAATATGTTGATGGTTCAGTTGGCGCATTTCTAGGTTCTGTGGAAAATCACTGGATACCTTTTTTCTGTGAATGAGCCCTAGAATAAAAATAAGACGGTCTAACTGTCTGTTTGAGATAGCCTGTTTTTGGTATATGTAGACCATATCCTCGCAATGACCTAAATCTTCAAGCAGTAATAAATGCTCGTTAGAATCAAAACCAATGATATTGGGTACGTGGGCATGAACGGCATTGTCCCTAACGGCTTGATAGAATTTTTTTTCTACAAAAATACGATCTAGAGGTGCTTTGATCTGTTGGTATTTCTGTACGTAGGGCCGTGATTGCTTTAAGATAAACGAACGTTGATCGGTTGTGATGCGCAGTACCACGTTCATGTTGCCGTCTCCGGGCTTTTCTACGGAAATGATTTTTTCTGAGGGGTCTAACCACTCTTTGGATAGTAGATAATTCTGTAGTTCCTCTAGAGGGGTGTTGGTATCTATTACAGTCAAAACAGTAGTTTTTTGCAAGATAAGTCCAAAAACAAAAAAATCCTTACCGAAGTAAGGATTTTTTGTGGTGCCTCCAGGAATCGAACCAGGGACACATGGATTTTCAGTCCATTGCTCTACCAACTGAGCTAAGGCACCATTCCCGTTTGCGGGGTGCAAATATAATTTCAAATTTGCGATATGCAAACAAATTTTGAAAAAAAGATGAATGTTAGGTAACATTTTTTGATCTTTGTATCTATGAACTTAGTAATAGATGCCGGTAATACTTGTGTGAAACTAGCCGTGTATGAGGGAGATACCCTCATATTTCGGCAAAATTCCGAGGTTGAAAATGTAGCTCGGGAACTAAAGGAAATTTGTGACCATTATCCTAAAATAAAACGTGGAATAATAGCTTCTGTTGGAAATTTGGACCGAAAAGTCATGTCAGTGCTTACCGTTTTTTGCGAAGTTCATGAACTAACACCGTCCAGTAAAACCCCTTTTAAGAATTCATACGCCACTCCACAATCCTTGGGTGTTGATCGTATAGCGCTGGCAACTGCGGCATTTTATCATAATCCAAAAGGGAACAGTCTGGTCATAGACGCCGGTACATGCGTTACCTATGACATGGTGAACGATTACGGAGAGTATTTGGGAGGGGCCATTTCCCCAGGGTTGCACATGAGATATAAGGCATTGCACGAACAAACTTCAAAATTGCCGCTATTGAAGCCAAAAGAATTTATAGATTACATTGGAAACTCTACCGAAACCAGTATTCACAGTGGTGTAGTAAACGGTATTTGCCAAGAAATAGACGGTGTAATAGACCAATACAAATCTCGTTTTGCAGATTTAACAGTTATTTTAACAGGCGGTGACATGCTATTTTTGTCTAAACGGTTAAAAAATACCATATTTGCGGACTCCAAATTTCTCCTTAAGGGATTAAATTATCTGTTGGAATACAACAAACGCTAATGATCAGAAAAATAGGTTTTGCCATAATTTGCCTTTTTACAACAGGCATGTACGCTCAAGATGGTTCGGTTTCCCCATATTCATATTTTGGTTTAGGAGAGTTAAGAAGCGGTTCTACCGTAGAAAACCAGATGATGGGTGGCATAGGTATGTATGCCGATAGTATTCATGTTAACCTTAGAAACCCTGCCGCGTATAGTAAATTGGGTATTCAAGGAAGGGATGATTTTGGTATAACCACTTATACTGCGGGGCTATCGTACAAACAGACTACTTTAAAAAGCTTTACCGAACAGCAGAGTACGGCGGTTACCAATTTAGATTACTTGTCTATTGGGTTAAGTATTAAAAAAGGCTTGGGAGTTGGTTTTGGTATCGTGCCTTATTCTTCGGTAGGTTATAATTTTGAAGATTTGGTCGGGGCAGAAGGGTCTCAAGAAATAAATCAGTACTCCGGTGAAGGCGGTGTTAACAAGGCTTATGTATCCGTTGGTTATGAATTTGCAAAGGATTTCAGTTTTGGTGTAACCCTGAACTATAATTTTGGGAGAATAGAAACCCTTAAAGTGCAAAGCACGGAAGGTGTTTTGTTGGGTTCAAAAGATGAGCGGGTTTCTAGGATCAACGGGGTAGATTTGAATTATGCTCTTAGCTATACACCGGCAATAGATGATGAACACACCTTGTATACATCGGTACGCATAAATACACAGGCCAATCTTTCGGCCAGAAATACGCAGAGAATAGGTTCTTTTATTGGAAGCCCGTCCTCGGAAAGTTTCGTAAATGAAGTTGATCTGTACTCTCAAGGCTTAAAAGAAACTGGGGTAACCATACCTACCACAACTACATTGGGCTTGGGTTACGGAAAAAATATGCAATGGTTTTTGGGGCTGGAATATAGCTTTCAGAAGCTAACTGATTTTTCCAACGCCTTTTTGGAGATAGATAATTTAGTATACAAAGACGCCAGCACATTTGCATTGGGAGGTTTTTATACTCCGGAAAGAAATTCTTTTGGAAGCTATTTAAAAAGGGTTACTTACAGGGCTGGTGTACGTCTTGAGAAGACCGGAATGTATGTTAATGAAAAAGATATAAATGATTTTGGCATAACTTTTGGTTTGGGTTTACCGTTGGGTAACAATCTTTCCAATCTTAACTTAGGTTTTGAATATGGAAAAAGAGGAACTACCGCAGCAGATCTAATTGAGGAGAGTTATTTTAAAGTCAACCTAGGATTGTCTTTAAACGATCAATGGTTTAGAAAGAGAAAGATAAACTAAGATTGTAAAATGCTTGAGATTTCATTAGGGTTTATTGGGTTAATTAGAGAATGATTGGGTAAATTCGCAAAAAAAATCTCAAAATGGCATTTTCTAAATTTACTTTAGACCTCTTGGTGAAAAATTAGTACATTACCCCTCCAAAAATTAGAACATAAAAAATGAGCCATAATAACTCTGGGCACTAACCATGAATTTGACTGGCAATTTGTAATTTGAAAAACAAGTAAAAATTTAAAAATGAAAACAAAACTTTACTTCACGGCGATTATGCTTTTAGGGTTTATGGGAGTAAGTAATGCCCAGGCTCAAAATCAAGAATGTATGACCAACCTATCTATATATGTTGAGCATGCAAAGGTGAAAAATTATGAGGCGGCTTATACTCCTTGGAAAATGGTCTATGATAATTGCCCTGATATTAACCGTGCTAACTTTATTTACGGCGAGAAAATATTGGCCGATAAAATAGAAAAGTCATCTGGTGCTGAAAAAGATGGGTACGTAAAGGATATGTTGGCTTTGTACGATAACAGTGCCAAGTACTTTCCAGCAAAATATTCTCCAGGTGTAGTAGGTATTGATAAAGCTTTGTTTTTGTACGATAACAAAATGGCTTCTGATGATGAGTTGTACAAGTTGTTAGGGGAAGCTTTTGAGAAAGATCCTAAAAACTTTAAGAATCCAAAAGCCTTGTACTTGTACTTTTCAAGTTTGGTAGACTTGCACAAAGATGGTAAAAAAGACTTGCAAGAGGTTTTTGATGTTTACGATAACGTAAACGATAAAATAGAGGAAGAGAACAAAAAACTTACCGGTGTAATTACCAAGTTACTTCCTAAAGATTCTACGGGAACTATTACTTCTAAAGAGAAAAGGAGCTTGAAAATTGCGACTACTAACTCGGAATCTTATGGTAAAATTGCCGGTAGTGTAGATTCTAAGCTTGGTGCTTTGGCAGATTGTGATAACCTTATTCCTTTATACGAAAAGAGTTTTGAAGAGAAAAAAGGAGATGTTACATGGGTAAAAAGAGCGGTAGGAAGAATGTTCAACAAAGAATGTACGGATGATCCTTTGTTCCAAAAGTTGTTTGAAGCTCAATTGGCTTTAGATCCATCGGCTAGTGCTTATGTATATGGTGGTACATTAAAAATGAAAAATGGAGATTCTAAAGGAGCCCTTGCAGATTTTGATAAGGCTATGACTTTGGAGACCGATCCTTATAAAAAATCTGATATCGCTTATAAAGTAGCGGTAATCAACAAAAGAAAAGGTAGCAAGTCTACAGCTAGAAAGTATGCTCAAATGGCTATCAATGCTAATAAAGCCAACGGTAAAGCATATTTGTTAATAGCTAGCCTTTACGCAACAAGTGCTAACGATTGTGGTAGTACTCCGTTTGAGAAAAGAGCTATTTACTGGAAGGCTGCGGATATGGCCCGTCAAGCTGGTCGTGTAGATCCAGCGGTAAAAGGAGCGGCTAATCAGTCTGCTGCTAGTTATGCTGCAAAAGCACCTTCTAAAACAGATATCTTCAACTCTGGTATGGCCGGTAAAACCGTATCTTTCAGTTGTTGGGTTGGTGGTAGCATAAAAGTACCGAACTTATAGAAAGATGATTTCATCTTATGGATATAATCTTAAAACTATTGCCATGGTTCTTACCATTGCAATAGTTTTTTTTTCTTGTCAGGATAACTACAAAAGGTCCGGTCAGGAGAAAGCACCTTTGGTGTATCCTATGGGTATTACCGAAAATTTTACGGCCACGTATACAGAGGCCAAGGAAATGCTTGAGAGTGAAGATTCTACTTCAACCCGTGTAATTGCGGTTCTAACAAGTCCCTTAAACGAGGATTACAACAATCAGGAATTTCCGTACCGTACCTTTCCAAAAGGTTTGTTGGTAGATTATTTTAATGAAGCAGGGGAGAAGAGTATTATTAAAGCCGATTACGGAATTATTTATTCTGCCACAAATGTAATAGATTTACAAGGGAATGTTGTTATAGAAAGCCATGACGGCAAGAAATTGGAAACCCCACAATTGTTTTGGGATCAGGATGATAATTGGATTTTTACCCAAGAGAGTTTTAAGTTTACAAATCCCGAGGATGGAACTATCATGGATGGTGAAGGAATGGATTTTAATAAAGACTTAAGTTTCTTCAACGCCCATAAAACATATGGCTTAATGACTATTAAAGAAGAATCGGATGATTAAGATTTTAAGATATACCGAATATTTATATTTGGCAGTAGCTTTTTTCTCGTTGTATAGAATTTTTACGGATTGGAATACGGATAGGGAAGGCACTTATTTATTCATGTTCTTCGCTGCGGTTTCAATAGGAATGTTTCTGTTCAGAAGAAATTACAGGAAAAAGTTTGAACAACGCAAACAAGATAACCAACAATAAGCTGTGGAAGCTGCCATTTTGATTATTGTTTTATCACTGCTGTTTTCGGCCTTTTTTTCAGGTATGGAGATAGCGTTCATTTCCGCCAATAAGATTCACATTGAAATAGAAAAGAAGCAGGAAGGTCTTTTGGCCAAGGTGTTAACGCGCCTAACCAAAAAGCCATCTAAGTTTATTGCAACTATGCTTATTGGCAATAATATTGCCTTGGTTATTTATGGGTTGTTCATGGGCGACCTGCTCATGGGGTGGTTTCAAAGTATGGTGCCGTCCCAAAGCGAGTTTCTCAATTTAGTGTTGGGAGATTTTAGTCTGGTAACCCAAACGGTCATATCTACGTTGGTTATCCTCTTTACCGCGGAGTTTTTGCCAAAAGTACTCTTTCAGATTTACTCCAATACCTTGCTCAAATTTTTGGCCATACCGGCCTATCTTTTTTATATTATCTTTTCGGTGATTTCCGATTTTGTAATTTGGGTGTCCGATGCTATTTTAAAAGCGTTCTTCAAAACAGATGGAGATGACGTGCAATTGGCTTTTAGTAAAATAGAACTTGGGGATTATATTACGGAGCAGATGGAAACCGTAGAAGAGGAGGACGAAGTAGATTCCGAGATTCAAATTTTCCAGAATGCCTTGGAATTTGCCGCCTTAAAAGCGCGCGAAGTAATGGTGCCCCGTACAGAAATCATGGCGGTTGAACTTCATGAGACACCAAAAAACCTGGCAAAACTTTTTACGGAAACAGGCTATTCTAAAATCTTGGTCTATAAAGATACTATAGATAATATTATAGGTTATGTGCATTCGTATGAGCTATTTAAAAAGCCAAAAACCATAAAGAGTATTCTTTTGCCGGTTGAGTTTGTGCCCGAAACCATGCTTATTCAGGATATTCTTAATGTGTTGACTAAAAAACGAAAGAGTATTGCAGTGGTTCTGGATGAGTACGGAGGTACTTCAGGAATCATGACCGTAGAGGATATTGTTGAGGAACTCTTTGGTGAAATTGAAGATGAGCATGACACTACCGATCTAATTGAAGAACAATTAGAGGATAATACGTTTAAGTTTTCGGCCCGGTTAGAGGTTGACTATATAAATGAAGTCTATAAATTGGAACTTCCTAAAAGTGAAGAGTATGAGACACTTGGCGGATTAATTGTGAGCGAAACAGGTGAAATTCCCGAGCAAAATTCAGAAATCCAAATAGAAAATTTCATGTTCAAAATAATTGAAGTATCGAACACAAAAATTGATTTAGTGTTCTTACAAATCCTTGATAAAGAATAGTTTTTCAATCCTTTATAAATTGAAGGAAAAATGGTAATTTCGCAAACTGATTAAACAAAACCCTAATTAATGGCAATTTTAGAGAATATAAGAAAACGGACAACCGTTCTAATACTGATTATAGGCTTGGCCCTTTTCGCATTTGTAATATCCGGTGTATTTGTCAACGGAGATGTTAGTGGTAAAGTAGGCTCTAGTATAGCCGAAATTAATGGAGAGGAAATTTCAATAGATGAATTTCGCCAAAAGGTAGATATTGCTTCTAGACGTTCAGCCAACGCTTCTACAATGCAGACCGTAAACCAAGTGTTTGACCAAGAGGTGCGTAATGCCATCTTAGGACAGCAGTTTCAGGATTTAGGGGTTGATATTGAGCAAGATCAAATTCTAAACTACATTGGAACTATTCCGTCATATGCTCAGAGCCCACAATTCCAGAATGAAAGTGGTGTTTTTGACCAGAACAAATTCAGAAATTTTATTGCTGAGCTTAAGTTGAACAATCCGGAGCAGTACAATCTTTGGTTGCAAGATGAACAAGCAATTGTTCAAAGCGCTAAACAGCAAACGTATTTTAACTTGATCAAGGCCGGAGTTGGTGCCACTTTAAAAGAAGGTGAGCTTGATTACAAACTGGCTAATGATAAGGTGGATGTTAAGTATGTACGTATTCCGTTCACTTCTATTCCCGATAGTACTATTTCTGTTTCTAAAAGTGAGATTCAGACTTACATCAATAATCATAAGGAAGATTTCAAACAAGAACCAGCTAGGGATATTCAGTTTGTATACTTTCAGGAGAAGCCTTCTGCCGCAGATGAGACTGCAGTAAAGGATGCCATTACAAAATTGATGGACGATACAGTTGAGTATAATGCTCAAACGGATAAAAACGATACTGTAGCTGGTTTCAGGAATACAACGGATTTAGCTGCATTTTTAGATCGTAATTCAGATA
Organism: Zobellia sp. B3R18; assembly: GCF_018860715.1. NCBI lineage: Bacteria > Pseudomonadati > Bacteroidota > Flavobacteriia > Flavobacteriales > Flavobacteriaceae > Zobellia > Zobellia sp. B3R18. Next base: position 1,728,762 of record NZ_JAHKQG010000011.1, read on the forward strand.
TAAAATTTGATACTATTTACAAATCTAAGAAGCAGCTTCCTGCTAAGTTTGCAGATACGCTAATGACTTTGCAGGTTGGAGAAATGTTTGGCCCTTATAGAGATGGCGATTTCTTTAAAGTTTCTAAAATGGTGGCCAGAAAGCCGGGAGGTTCTGTAAAGGCAAGCCATATTCTTATTGCTTACGAAGGTGCACAACGTGCCAATCCTGAAGTAACAAGAACCAAAGAAGAGGCTGAGGCCGAAGCAAAACGTTTGTTAAGAGAGGCTAAAAAGAAAGATGCCAAGTTTGTAGAGTTGGCGCGTGATAATTCAGACGGTCCTTCTGCACCAAACGGAGGTGATTTAGGATATTTCCAAGAGGGTAGGATGGTACCTGCTTTTAATGATTTTGCTTTTGGAAATAAAGTAGGCACTATTGGTATGGTTGAAACTGATTTTGGTTTCCATGTTATTAAAATAGATGATAAAGAGGATATTGTTCAAATAGCTACCTTGGCTCGTGAGATAGAACCTTCTGAGGATACAACTAACAAATTGTTTACGGATGCTACTAAATTTGAAATGGAGTCTATTGAATCCAACAAGGCATTCTCAGATTTAGCCAAAGAAAATGAATACTTGGTTCGCCCGGTAAACAAGATAAAGGCTACAGATGAAAACTTACCAGGTCTTGGTGCACAAAGAAATATTGTACAGTGGGCTTTTCAGGAAGAGACCAATATTGGGGATATCAAGCGTTTTGATTTAACCGGTGGTTATGCTGTTGCTCAAGTAACAAAGGCATACAAAGAAGGCCTTATGTCTGTAGAGGATGCCTCTGCTATAGTTCTTCCTAAACTTAGAAAAGAACGTAAAGCGGCACAAATTATAGCAGCGAACAAAGGAAAATCAATTGAAGATTTGGCAAAAGATAATAACGTAAGCGCCTCAACGGCATCTGCGTTAACTGTTAAGTCTCCAACAATTCCTGGAGCCGGGTCTGAACCTGCTGTTGTAGGTACTGCTTTCGCAATGAAAGAAGGTGCTACTTCTGAGCTTATAGAAGGTAACACCGGAGTTTATAAGTTAACGGTTACCAAGAAGACCGAAGCGCCAAAACTGGATAACTATAGTATGTACGCTACTTCCGTAAAAACTTCACGTGAAGCACGAGTTAATACTGCAGTATATGATGCGTTAAAAGATGCCTCGGAGATTGAGGACAAAAGAGCTGCTTTCTACTAGGTAGTGGTCTAACGATATAAAAAAAGAGCCTTTCAATATTGAAAGGCTCTTTTTTTATAGCACCATTTTATCGTAGGGAATTACCGTACGGTAGCCCTTTTTTATAAAATAATCTGGAGTGTCTTTATTGCCAATGGCAAGAATAAAATCGCCGCCCCAAGCGCCTAAACTCTTTATAGTCCCCAAGTAGTCAGGAAAAAGTTGTTGTTTTATGGTCTTGGTCTGTAATATTCGGGATAAAAGGTTTTCATGGCGTTCCAGTAGATTCCCAAAAGTTTCCAAATCTTTACTTTCCGTTATTTCTAAGGTTAATCGGGTAATACTTTCGGTGAGTTTGATATGGTCAAACTCCATTTTTCGATATTGGGCAATCCCTTCCCTACTATTTTGTTTTTTGTCTAGGTGAACAAAGAAAAGTTGTTTTTTGAATTTAGGATTGAAAGCAACCGGTTTTATTGTTGGAATTTTTTCCTTAACCTGATAGAGGATAGGACTGTTATTCTGGGCACAAGCAATATCATACCCACTTCCGGAAAAAGCATTCCACAAGAGTTGAAAAGCATCTACCTCTGCCCATTGCGCAATGTTATTTATAAGGGTTGATGATGACCCTAAACCCCAATCCCTTGGAAAATCCAATTTAGTTTCAACTTCTAGCCCTGTAGTTTTGGATAAGAAGTTAGGGTTTAATTTTTTTGCCTCTTTTAGTAAATTTAAAAGTACCGTTTCTACGGTTTCGTTTGTAACTTCTTTTTTATCAGTTGCTAATTCACCTATATCAACCGAAGTTTTGAACCAAGCTTTTCCTTCGTTGTCCAGGCTTTTCCAAATTAATTGTTGGCTTTGGGTAGGGGTTATTTTTAGCGTTTGTCCATATTTAGTAGGTATAGCAAGACCTAATGCGCCGTCTAATATGGCATATTCTCCCGTTAAGAGTAGTTTTCCGTTACTGTAGTACTCTTTTATCATTTGGTGTTCCTGAGCTTTTCAAACGCTTCTACTACGGCATTGTGGGTGGCCGGATGTTTCTTAAAATAAATGGTCAATGCTTTCTTTTCTTCTTCGGTGGCTCCCAATTGGTTCAAGATATTCAATAGGTGCATCTTCATGTGCCCTTCTTGGATACCTGTGGTGACTAGAGAGCGTACTGCGGCAAAGTTTTGTGCCAAACCGGCAACAGCAACAATCTGCATTAATTCTTTAGCGGACGGTTTACCTAATATCTCCATGGCTAATTTTACAAGAGGATGTAAACTAGTGAGTCCGCCTATAGTCCCTAAAGCCATAGGAATCTCGATCCAAAATTTAAAGGTGTCATTCTCAATGGAGGCATGGGTGAGACTGGTGTAAGAACCATCTTTGGCTGCGTAGGCATGAATACCAGCTTCTACAGCCCTAAAATCATTTCCTGTGGCCAGTACAACGGCATCTATACCGTTCATAATACCCTTATTGTGGGTAACGGCCCTATGGGGTTCTACTTTGGCTATGTTTACCGCTTGTACTATTTTTTTTGCAAATTGAAGAGATGCTTCGCTGTTTCCTATCTTCAATTCTGTAACTGGGCAGGTTACCTCGGCTTTAACTAAGCAATTAGGAACATAATTGGACAGGATGCTCATTACAATTTCAATAGCCTTTTCTTTTTCGGTAAAAAGAGAAAACGAACTCGCCTCTTCCTTAAAAGTTTTAGCAAATTGTTCTAGACAGGAATTTATGAAATTTGCGCCCATAGCATCAAGCGTCTCAAACGTGCAATGCAATTGGTAATAGTTGTCCAGGGCATTAGTTTTATCCCTCAGTTCAATGCTATTGATGCCGCCACCTCGTTTTTCCATGTTCTTGGTGATGGAGGAGGCTTCGGAAAGTAGCTTTGGTTTTATATGTGCAAAGAAAGAGATAAGGTGTTCTTTGTTGCCTTGGTATATGAAATGTACTTGACCTATTTTTTCGGTACCTAAAACTTGGGTTTTAAACCCGCCTTTTTCTAGCCAGAACTTTGCCGCTTTACTTGCTGCCGCAACTACGGAGCTTTCTTCAATGGCCATGGGAATGGCATAAAGTTTATCGTTGATTAAAAAATTTGGGGCAATTCCAAACGGAAGATAGTAATTGGTAACCGTGTTTTCTATAAACTCGTCATGCAGTTGTTGCACGTCTTCGGCTGTGTTCCAGTACCTTTTGAGTAGGCTTTTTGCTGCCTTTGGATCGGCCGTATAAGAGGCCGTTAGCCAATCTATCTTTTGCTCTTTGGTCAGTTTTGAGAATCCCTCTATGGGCTTGGTCATAACATTTGGTTTCGGTGGGTAAAGATAATGATAATGGTTTATACCTATGATTGCGATTAACCTCGATAAAACAAGGGATTTTTATGATTTAAAGTTTAATTCTTTGTAAAATTATCACTAAACTTGGGCGATTTAATCTTTTTTATAACATTCTATGCGAAAAATAGTTTTGAGTGTCTCTTTTGTATTCGCCTTTTTGGCGATTTCTTATGCGCAAAAGAAACAAGTTACAGTAGAGGCAGTATACGGAGGTGAGTTCTCAATTGAAAGGTTGGATGCCTTAAGGTCCATGAAAAACGGTAAGCAATATACCCTGTTGAATTGGGATGCAGATGGGACTACAACCATTGATAAGTTTGATTACGCTACGCAGAAAAAGGTAGAAACCATTGTTAGTTCTGATAATTTACAGGAAATAGAAGGTTTTAGCTCCTACCAATTCAGTGATGATGAGTCTCAGTTGTTATTGGCAACAGAATTAGAATCCATCTATAGACATTCAACACTGGGCATCTTTTATGTGTATGATTTAAAGACCAAAAAACTAACCAAAGTTTCAGATACAAAAATCCAAGAGCCAAAGCTGGCTCCGGACGGAACAAAGGTCGCCTACGTGGCCAAAAACAACCTCTACTTATTTGATTTGGCTTCCGGAACTTCGGAACAGCTTACGACAGATGGTCAGAAAAATTCAGTCATTAATGGTGTAACGGATTGGGTTTACGAAGAGGAGTTTGCTTTTGTCAGGGCTTTTGATTGGAATAGCAATGCCACTAAAATTGCGTTTTTGCGTTTTGATGAAACGGATGTGCCCGAATTTTCTATGGATGTTTTTGGAACGGATTTATATCCTACTCAGGAAACATTCAAATATCCTAAGGCCGGCGAGGCAAATGCCAAGGTAAGTTTGCATTTATATGATATAAAGGCTAAAACCACAGCCTCGGTAGATTTAGGGGATGCATATTACATTCCACGTATCAAATGGATGAACAACTCTAATTATTTAAGTGTGCAGGTGCTCAATAGGCACCAGAACCATTTAAAATTGTATTCCGTAGATGCTAAAAATAATGCGGCTACCGTACTTTTAGAGGAAAAGGACAAAGCGTATATAGATATTACGGATAATCTAACGTTTTTGTCGGATGATAGTTTTATCTGGACAAGCGAAAAAGACGGCTACAACCATATCTATCTTCATGATCAGGATGGTAATCTTGTAAACCAAATAACCAAGGGGCCATGGGAGGTGACCCAATACTACGGTTATGATCAGAATGAGGATAAGGTGTATTACCAATCTACTGAAAATGGCTCAATTAACCGTGGTGTATACAGTATTGAAAGCAACGGAAAGAACAAAAAGGCTTTGGTAGCACAGGAAGGCTCCAATGATGCCGATTTTAGTGCAGATTTCACTTATTTTATACACACCTATTCCAATGCAAGTACACCGCCTGTTTATATGCTGCACAAAGCTTTAAACGGGAAAAAGGTAAAGGAGATAAAAAATAACAATGCTTTAGTTGAAAAGTTGAAAGGATACGAAATTAGCGAAAAGGAATTCTCTACCATTACCATTAATGGCAATGAGCTAAATATGTATATGGTGAAGCCTAAAGATTTTGATCCAGCAAAAAAATACCCGTTGTTAATGTACCAATATAGTGGTCCAGGTTCACAGAGCGTGGTAAACCGTTGGTTGGATGCTAGGGATTTGTGGCATCAGCAATTGGTATCACAAGGTTATGTGGTTGCTTGTGTAGACGGTAGGGGAACGGGCTTTAAGGGTGCGGATTTTAAAAAGTCTACCTATCTAAATCTTGTAAAATATGAAACCGAAGACCAGATTGCAGCTGCTAAAGAATTGAGCAAGTTGCCGTATATAGACGAAAATAGAACCGGAATTTGGGGATGGAGTTTTGGAGGCCATATGTCTACCAACTGCATTTTAAAAGGAAATGATGTTTTTGAAACGGCCATTGCAGTTGCTCCGGTAACTACATGGCGCTTTTACGATACCATTTACACAGAACGTTTTTTACGTACTCCGGAGGAAAATCCGGCCGGTTATGATGAAAACTCTCCTTTGAACTATCCAGAAATGTTAAAAGGGAATTACCTGTTGGTTCATGGTTCCGGTGATGACAATGTACATGTGCAGAACTCAATGCGCATGATAGAAGCACTGGTGCAGGCCAATAAACAATTTGATTGGGCTATTTACCCAGATAAGAACCACGGCATTTATGGAGGAAATACCAGAGTGCACTTATTCAATAAAATGACTAATTTTTTACAGGAAAATTTGTTGAACCCTGAAAATTAGAAACCCAGACCAACAACAGAAGTTTACAGACTCAAGAGGTATGAAACGTTTTAAAGCGTAATTTAATCGCATCTTGAACTAGTTTTGATACAAATCCAATTAAACAAATAACATATTTATGGCAATAGTAGAAAAGGCACCGCATGAAAAGGAACTGTTCGGGCATCCGGTAGGTTTATATATTCTATTCTTTACTGAAATGTGGGAGCGGTTTTCATACTATGGGATGAGAGCTCTTTTTACCTTGTTTCTGGTAGCAGAGACTACTTCTAGCAATGCAGGTTTTGGCTGGAGTAATGATGAGGCACTTGCTCTTTATGGGTGGTATACCATGTTGGTGTATGTTTCTTCAATTCCCGGTGGATGGATTGCGGACAGGTTCTTAGGGCAAAAAAAGACCGTTATGCTCGGGGGAATACTTCTGTGTTTAGGACATGCTATTTTGGCAATGAATTCCGAGACTTCGTTTTATTTAGGGTGCTTTTTTATAATCTTAGGGGTGGGCTGTCTTAAACCCAACATATCCTCAATGGTTGGCGGACTCTACAAGCCTAAGGACGAAAGACGCGATCTAGGCTTTTATATCTTTTATATGGGTATTAACATAGGTGGTTTCCTTGCTCCAATTTTATGTGGTTATGTTGGGGAGAACATAAACTGGCACTACGGCTTTGGTTTGGCCGCTATAGGTATGTTCATGGGGCAGGCCGTTTATATTTGGGGACAGAAATATTTGACGCACGTTGGTAACCTAATTAGCAGGAACAATGCCGCTGATCGTGAAATTTTGGACAGACCTTTAACGAGTATAGAGAAGGATAGGATAAAGGTTCTCTTAATTTCGTTTCTATTGATTATTTTATTCTGGGCGGCCTTTGAACAAGCAGGTGGACTAATGAACTTATATGCCATGCAAAAAACGGATCGTAATTTCTTTGGTCTGTTTGAAATTCCAGCATCGGTTTTTCAGTCGGTGAATTCATTCTTCATTATCACTTTGGCTACTGTGGTGGGTGCCTTTTGGTTAAAATGGCGTAAGGCCGGCAAAGAGTCTTCGTCAATTTTTAAAATAGCCGTAGGTCTAATAGTTATGGCCCTTGGTTTCGGGTTTATGAGTGCAGCATCCTTGCAATATGAGGCCAACGGTTCTTCCGCTATGTATTGGTTGATATTAGCTTATTTACTTCATACTATTGGTGAGCTTTGTGCGTCTCCGGTATCGTTATCTTACATAACTAAATTGGCACCGCTTAAATATGCCTCCATTATCATGGGATTGTATTGGGCGGCAACAGGCCTTGGGAACAAAGTGGCAGGTCTAATAGGGCAGGCGTCACAATCACTGGGTGAATTTGAAATCTTTACAGGTATAGCCGTTATTTGGTCTCTAATTGGGCTTTTGGTTATCGCCATGTTAAAACCATTAAAGCGATTGGCCCATGGTGCGGAAGACGGAGAAACTAGAATTTCAGGAGGACAGGAAGATTTTGAAATAGAGAAACACGTTTAATTACGTTAATCAAAATAATAAGCTCCCTTTTCGCCTGTAGCGTGAAAAGGGAGTTTTTGTTTTAGGCAGGTTTCTTTCCATCTATTTACATAAGAAGTATAGTTGCTGCCGTCTACTATTATATTTTTTGGCTGTATGGATGAAATGACCCTTTCGAGATTTAGCTTAGGCGATTGGGTAAGAATAAGGTAATCTACGGAGGTTTCCCTTGTGGGGTAAACACCTAGACTATCAATAATTAAAACATTCTTGTTTCCCCACTTGTAACTGTTCTTAACGGTGGAGTAGGTTGTATTTGTTGTTCGTTCCGCTACACTATAATCATTTAGCATGTTCCCTACGCTAAGGGTGTCACGAGTTGCAGCAATTGTATGGTGTCCGTTTTGGTGTACTACTACCGTATTTTTGGTTTGATGTCCAGTAAATAAAATGTTCTTGCGGGCAGTTTCGTAATCCGTATAAATCGTCCATAGTTGAAACCCCACAATAAACGTTGCGAGTGCAATCGCTTTTTTAAAGTTAGGACGGGTAAGTAAAATTACGCAGCTAAAAAGTATGGTGTAGGCCAATACCATTTGAACACCATCAAAAGAGATATTTTTAAAGATAAAGGTTTCCTGTTGGGCAACCCAGTGTATAATTTGGTTCATCCAGCCGATTAGGGTATTATAGATGACTACCAGTTCACCCCATAATTGGCCAATTAGTGCCAAGAAAATAACTAAAATTCCCATCCCAAGGATAATTCCCAATGCGGGAACAATGAGTAGGTTGCTAATAAAGAACAGACCCGGAAATTGATGAAAGTAAAACAGGCTTATGGGCAATACTCCCAACTGTGCCGCAATACTAACGGACAAGAGCTGCCATATCTTCCTCACGAGCTTGTACTTTGGAAACCACAATTTTTGAAAAAGCGGGTAGAGCCAAACAATAGCCAAAACGGCAGCATAACTCATTTGAAAACCCATTTGAAAAAGAAGGTTTGGGTTGATGGCCAATAGAATAAAGAAAATGGATAAAGCCAGTATGTTAAAGGTGTTGTTCGGACGGTTTAAATACATGTTATAGGCTACAAAGGAAAACATGGTAACGGACCGCACTACGGATGCAGATAAACCAGAAAGGAAGGCAAAGCCCCAAAGCAAAAGCACGGTTAAGACCAGTTTTAAAGTTTTGCCTCTAGGCAGGCGTTCCAAAGGTTTTAGAAAAAATAGTAAAATCCATAATAGAATCCCTATGTGTAAGCCTGAAACAGCCAAAATATGAACAGCTCCTGCGTTTTTATAATCGGTATAAGTTTCTTCGGATATGTCGTTGCGCTGCCCTAGAAGCAATGCCTGAATTATGCTCAGTTCCTCTTGGCCGAAATCGGCTTTTTTAAGTTGAGAAATGATATGGGTACGGGCATTGGCTGCCATGCCGTAAATAGTGGTGGAAGGAGAGTCAAGAGTAATAAACTGGCAGCTTGTTAATCTGAATTGATGGAATATACCCAAATCCTTCAAATAATTCTTATAATTAAATTGATGTGGATTTAATGGCGCTTTTACTTCATCTATGGAGCTAAATAGTACAATCTCATCATCAACCTGAAGTTTTTTGAGCATAGAATCATTCGAAAAACTGAGCAAGACTTTTCCCTCTGCATAATTTTGGTCCAGCGCTTGCACCTTGCCAATATATCTCTCCGAATAGGAGCTAGGTTTTAGTGCCTCCGAAATTTTAATGTGCCAAATATGGTTTCCGGAAAAATCTGTATTAAGGTAGTGGTTCATTTGATTTTTTGGTTGTGACAACCCGGCAGCGAATAGACCAATACAACATGTGGTTAAAATGGCTAAGTATCCAAAACTAAGGGATTCTTTCTTTTTATCCTTGAAACGTAAAAAACCCAATAGAACTAGTAGAATAATGCAAGCAAATAGGGGAAAGCGTACATCTAGGTTTAGATAGTTTCCTGCCACAATACCCAAAATTACAACGAGTGTCAGTTTTATGGGTATGAAGCGGAGCAATTTCATTTACAGGATTCGGGTTGCTTTTATAAAGGCACTGTTCCAATATCCTTCGCGTAAGGAAGAAACTATGACACCTCTAGATGAGGAAGAATGTACAAACTTAATTTCATCGCCTTCTACGGAAACAACCATGCCTACATGGTTGATACGTTTGCTGCGTTTACTTGTTTTAAAGAAAAGTAAATCGCCTTTTTCAACATCGCGCACGCGAATATTTTTCCCCTCTTCGGCCATATGGTAAGAGGTGCGTGGTAGCTTTACATCATTTTCGCCAAAGGCAACATAAAGTAATCCGGAACAGTCCATTCCTTTTTTGGTCGTTCCGCCAAATTTGTAACGAACCCCTGAAAATTTTAATGCTGAATCTATAACATCATCAGCTTTTGAACGCTTGGCTACCGTTACGTTCCTGCTAGGTTTCTTTTCTCTTTTTGGTGCATCCATGGGCTTGGCTGCAACCGTTACTCTTCTTGGTTGGTTTTGAGCCGTTTTCTTTTTTGAGGCCCCACAACTGGCAACAAGGAAGATAATTAGAATATATAGGAGTTTGCGAAGCATGTAAATGGATACGTTTCTAGATGGACTTATACCAAAATTAAACATTTTCTATAATAAGGGTAGCGGCATTAACACTTGCTCCTCTACCGCCCAATTTTTTTTCAAGTTGGTTGTAGGCTTCAATTTGGGCCTCACGTGCAGGTCCATCAAGTATTTTATTTAATTCGGCCTTTATGTTTTTGGTGGTCAAATCGTTTTGAATAAGTTCTTTTACCACCTCTTTTTTCATAATAAGGTTCACAAGCGATATATATTCAAGGGTAATAATTCGTTTGGCAATCTGGTACGAAAGCCAATTCGCCTTATAACAAACCACTTGGGGCACCTTAAAAATAGCGGTCTCCAATGTAGCCGTTCCACTGGTAACCAAGGCTGCATGGGCAATACTTAAAAGGTCATAGGTTTTGTTGGTTACAAAATTAACGTTGGGATTTTTCAGAAAGGGCCCGTAAAAATCATGGTCAAGGCTAGGTGCTCCTGCAATTACAAATTGATAGGCCGAAAAATCTTTGATAACGGATAACATTACCGTTAGCATCTTCTGTACTTCTTGCTTTCTACTACCCGGAAGTAGCGCTATAATCGGTTTTTTTGAATCTAATTTATGCTGCTGGCGGAATTGCAGCTCATCAACCGGAATTCTATTTTCAATGGCATCAATAAGTGGATGCCCCACAAAATTTACTGGGTAATTGTGTTTCTTTTCGTAGAACTCTTTTTCAAAAGGAAGAATAACATGCATGGCATCAATATCTCTTTTGATGTCTTTTATACGTCCTTCCCTTGAGGCCCATATTTGCGGAGATATATAGTAATTTGTTCTAAATCCTTGTTCTTTGGCCCATTTGGCAATACGGAGATTAAAGCCGGAGTAATCAATAAAAACAATAACATCTGGCTGAAACTGTTGAATATCCGTCTTACAGAATTTAATAGCTTTGGCAATTGTACCTAAATTCATAAGGACTTCCAGAAAGCCCATAAAGGCCATTTCTTTGTAATGTTTTATCAAAGTTCCTCCTGCCTGTTGCATAAGGTCACCTCCCCAAAAGCGAATATTGGCATCTGGGTCTTTGGTGATTAGGGCTTTCATAAGGTTGGAGCCGTGGAGGTCTCCAGACGCTTCGCCTGCTATTATATAATACTTCATTACAAATTAATACAGTTTATACCTTGCCCTTTTAAAAGGAGAACTCGGTTAGGGCAAAATTCGTATGTTCTTTACCGTTAATTTACGGCTAAAAGATTTTATAGTACAAAATGGCCAATGCGGTTAAAAGTGTAGCAATAAGAACACCTTTAGCCCTGTTGTCTCTACGGATTCTTAAAAAGCCAAAAAAAGCGATAAGGTTAAGAATAGCTCCCAAGGCCAAAAGACTGCCAATATGACCTTGTTCTATAGCTGCTTCAAAAGTTTCGGCAATACCAAAGTCCGAAAATAATAAGATATAGAGCAAAGTGCCAATGGTATTGGCAATTATACCTACTAAAAATCCTATGGCAAGCTCTTTTTTAACGTTCATAATTTTTAAGTTCATTCAATCCTGTTTGGTACTGTAAAGTTATATTTCTTTAAGAAACGAATTTTAGTTACTCAAATTGCCAACCATTCAGTTGCTGGATTGCATGATGGGCCGTAAGGTCAAATTGGGTAGGTACAACGGATACGTAATTGTTGGCCAAGGCCCATTCATCCGTGTCTTCGCCTTTGTCCAATAGTTCAAATTCACCGGTTAGCCAGTAATAATCCTTTCCACCTGGGCTGGTGCGTTTGTCAAATTTCTCTTTCCAGTTGGCACGTGCCTGTCTGCAAACTTTTATTCCTTTGATATCCTCTTTTTGGGCCTTAGGAATATTAACGTTCAGTACTACGCCTTTTGGAATGCCATTGGCCAAGGATTCGCTAACTATTTTTTTGATGATATGCCCTGCTTGCTTAAAATCTGCATGCCACGAGTAATCGCATAAAGAAAAACCTATGGCAGGTATGCCCTCTATGCCGGCCTCAATAGCAGCGCTCATGGTACCCGAATATATAACGTTTATAGACGAGTTGGATCCGTGGTTGATACCGCTAACACAAATATCCGGTTTACGGTCCAATAATTCCTGAAGAGCCATTTTTACACAATCTGCAGGTGTACCGCTGCAACTGTATTCAATAGGGGCACCATTTTTTTTGTCTACCACAATTTTATTGGCATACAGCGTATTGTCTATGGTAATTGCGTGTCCTTGGCCAGATTGCGGTCCGTTTGGAGCAACTACTACAACATCGCCAAGTTCTTTCATATACTTAATCAAAGCACGTATACCTGGAGCTGTAATTCCGTCATCGTTAGTTACTAAGATCAAAGGTTTTTTCATGCTGAATACTTTATAGGGCAAAAATACGTTTACAGAACACAACGACCTAAGTTCGTTTAACAAAAAATTAGTGTATCCCCTCTAAAGGTGGCATGGTTTTTTCAGTATCTTAGGGAATTCATTACTTTTAAGTGTGAAAATCTCAATCTTCCCCAAGATTGGTTATTTTAAAAAATTTCGAAAAAAAAATATATGAAAAGGAATCTTGCCTATTCTCTTTTGGTAATGCTTATATCTGTTGCTTCGTGCAGTTTTACCAACAAATCTTTTGAAACTGACGATAAAGATAAACTGCTTTTAGACCTTATTACTTATGTATTGGAAAAGGGACATTATGAACCCAAGAATATTGATGACGATTTTTCGGTAAGTGTTTTTGAGGATTTTATTGATGTTTTGGATCCGACCAAAAGATATTTTTTGGAAGAGGACGTCAAAGAATTTGAGCAGTACAAGTTTCAGTTGGACGATCAAATCAAAAGTACGGATATCACATTTTTCAATCTAGTGTATGATAGATTGGTACAACGTATGGAGGAAGCAAAGGTTATCTATAAAGAGGTGCTTGAGAAGCCTTTTGATTACAATAAAAACGAAACCATAAATATCGATTACGAGAAAATGAGTTTCGCTACTTCTAAAAAAGAATTGAAGGAACGTTGGAGGCAACAACTTAAATATGCAACTCTAGGAACGTATGACTCTAAAATGAAAGGCGTTGAAAGAGGAGATGTCGTTGAGGAAAAAGAAGGTGCGAGTGCTAAGCCAATGACACCTAAAGATGCTGAAAAGGCAGCTAGGGTTTCTACCAAAAAAACACTGGATGAATTTTTTGATTTTGTAAATGATTTGGAACGTAAGGATTGGTTCGTTCAATATATAAACACTATTGTAGACGAATTTGACCCGCATACGTACTATTTTGCTCCGGATGAAAAAGATAAGTTTGATACGAGCATGTCCGGTAAATTTGAAGGTATTGGCGCACGTTTGCAGAAAAAACCAGAGGGTGCTAAGATTGTAGATATCATTTCCGGTGGTCCGGTATGGCGTGATGCCCGATTGGAAGTTGGAGACCAAATCATAAAAGTAGGTCAAGAAGGAGAAGAGCCTATCAATATTGTAGGTATGCGTTTGGATGATGCCATTAAACTGATAAAAGGCCCAAAAGGTACCATAGTTGAACTTACCGTGCGTAAGATAGATGGGTCTTTGGATACTGTAGAGCTTACTAGAGATGTGGTTGAGCTGGAAGAGTCTTTCGCCAAATCGGCAAGTATTATTAAGAGCGATGAAAAGTTTGGAATAATAGATTTACCTAAATTCTATGTAGATTTTGATGATTATACCGAAAGAAATGCAGCTACCGATGTAGCTAAGGAGGTAGAGCGTTTAAAAGAAGAAGGTGCCGAAGGTCTTATCATAGATCTAAGGGATAACGGTGGAGGATCGTTAAAGACCGTTGTTGAAATGGCCGGTCTTTTTATTAAAGATGGCCCAATTGTTCAGGTGCGTTCTTCAGGAAAAGGTAAGGATGTGTATGATGATAAAGATGAGCGTATTCAATGGGACGGCCCACTTGTTATACTTGTAAACGAACTATCCGCTTCCGCCTCGGAAATTTTGGCGGCAGCTATGCAAGACTATAAAAGGGCTATTGTTATTGGTAGCAAACAGACCTTTGGAAAAGGAACCGTACAGAACGTAATTCCTTTGGACAACATAGTTAGAAGTAACGATCACGGAGATCTAGGAGCTATTAAGTTAACCACCCAGAAGTTCTACCGTATTAACGGTGGTTCTACCCAATTGGAAGGTGTTAAGAGTGATGTTGTGGTTCCGGACAAGTACAGCTATATAGATCTTGGTGAGAGAGATCAAGCCAATCCTTTAAAATGGGATAAAATTTCTCCGGCGGATTACAAGCCTTGGGAAGGGTATATTGATTACGATCAGACCATTGCCAACAGTACTAAGAGAATGGCAAATAATCCACAGATCAAGCTAATTGAGGAAAACGCTAAATGGTTGAAGTCCGAAAGTGATGAGATGGAGATTTCTTTGAACTATGATGCTTATCGTGCAGACGAGAAGGAACACAAGAAAAAGTCCGATTACTTTAAGGCAATCAATGAATATGATTCTAAGTTGACTTTTGCTTCCTTAAAGTATGAAGAAGAGTTGTTCGTCAAAGATTCTGTGTTACGTGAAAAACGTGACAGATGGCATAAAGCTTTGGCTAAGGATGTTTATGTAGAGGAAGCTGTAAATGTACTTGAAGATTTAAAGAACAATAAAATTGAACACGGCAAACTGGCCGCAGTAAAAGGATAGAAAAAATATACTTATATAGAATAAGCCCTGATGCATTTGTGTCAGGGCTTTTTTATTTAGAGGTTCGCAATTGAATTTGCCTTTGCGTGTATACTGAACTTCTTAAAGAGCAGTTTAATTTTTGGGTTTATATAATTTTGACAAAACGGTTTCTCAGGGTTGCGGTAGTAGTAATTTTGAAATGCAACCGTAGAGGGTTTAAAGGAATCGAAAGGAAGTACGTTCGTAATGAGTCTATCCTTAAAATCTACTTGCAGTTCGTTTAAGATGGCATTCGCTTCGTGCAACTGCCGGTCAGAAAACGTATAGATAGCAGACCTATATTTGGAACGCATGCTATGGTTAGATGTGCTTTTGTGGGTGTGCAGATGTATTTCTACTAAGTCTTTTAAAGTAATGACACTAGGGTTAAAGCGAACCACGACTGCTTCGGAGAAACTAGTATGTATCCCCGTAGATGATACAAAACCTTGTTCAACTTTGTCAACATCCTTTAAAGACTGAAATACTGCTTCCGTACACCAATGGCAACCACCACCTAAAGCTATCTTTTCCATAGTAATTATAGTAATTAATGTCTATAAGTTTAGTCGTAAAATATGATTAGGACTTGCGGTGGCACTAAAATAAAAAGACCTGCTGTTTAGCAGGTCTTTTAAGTCGCAATAAATAAAGCTGTAGCGCCCAAATCATGCTACAGTTTTTAGCGTAGGTTTAGTATGTGTGTCTTCAGTTGCAGATGTAGCCTGCTCATTAAGTTTTTTATTTTGTACGAATGTTACGTAAAGGGCAATAATACAGAATACGGCCGGGGCGCCATTTCCATCTTTTACCATTAGATGTGCTATTATACCAAATGCAAGATTTAAGAAAAAGCCGGCATAGGCCCATTCTCTTATCCAAGAGCTTTTATTAAAAATAAGAACGGAAAGACCTAGTAATTGAGCCGTTCCCAATGCAAATATTAAATAAGGAGGGTAGCCTAAATCTTCAAATTTCATAACTACGGCTTCGTAATTAAAAAAGGAGTTGGCTACGGCATATACGATGGCCAATGAAAATAAAGAAAGGGCAATACGGTAGTAAAGTTGTGTGGTTTTCATAGAAATGGGTTTTAAGATTGTGAGGTAAAATTACTTTCTTAAAACCCATTTTTTTTAATTTGAAAGACCAATTACGGTTTCCTGTAGATTAGCTGCGCTAAATTGGTTACGAGCTAGTTAGCGGCTGTTTTAACTTATCGGCATGCATTTGTCTTAGTTTTGCCAGTTTCGGTGTAATTACTGCGCTACAATAACCCTGTGTGGTGTTATTACGGTAATAATCTTGATGATAGTCTTCGGCATCGTGAAATACGGATAGCGGACTCAACTCTGTAACAATAGGGTCTTCAAAATAAGATGCCAACTCTTTAATTACGGTTTCGGCAACTTCCTTTTGCGTATCGTTATGGTAATAAATTACGGAACGGTATTGTGTTCCAACATCTCCCCCTTGGCGATTAAGTGAAGTAGGGTCATGACTGGTCATGAACACAATCAGTAAATCTTGATATGAAATTACCGAAGGGTCAAAAGTAACCTGAACCGCCTCTGCATGACCTGTAAGGCCTGAGCAGACTTCTTTATATGTTGGTTTTCCGGGAGCGGTACCGCCCGTGTAACCAGATACTAGTTTCGCAACTCCTTTTAATTCTTGCAGGACAGCTTCTATACACCAAAAGCATCCGCCGCCAAGTGTGGCTATTTCTAGATTTTTATTGCTCATTTTTAAGACTTTCTTTTTGTAATTGCATAGATTCTGAATTAATACAGTAGCGTAATCCGCTAGGTTCGGGCCCGTCGGGGAAAATGTGTCCTAGATGTGCATCACAAGTATTGCACATGACCTCTACGCGTACCATACCAAATGAGGAATCCTTCTCATATTTAATAGCATTTTCTTTTATAGGCTGAGTAAAACTGGGCCAACCTGTACCCGATTCGAATTTAATGGTAGAATCGAACAGCGGTGCATTGCAACAGATGCAGTTGTATTTGCCTGCATCATGCGCACTACAAAGTGCACCGGTGTGTGCCCGTTCAGTGCCCTTCATTCGGGTAATCCTGAATTGTTCCGGGGTAAGGAGTTCATGCCATTCTGCCTCGGTCTTCTCTACTCTTCTGTCCGGCTGAGGATTCCCTTTAACGCTAAAATTGATTACATCTTTCCATGTAAGCATAGTTTTCCTTTCTTTTAAACTAATTGTTCATTGAATTAGATAATACAAAATAAATACATTGCATTGTATGAAATGTGCTTATTTGTCGAATTTTTTAGCGTTTACTTACATTTAAGCTAGTTCAACACCTATTGATTTTATAGTACATTTGAAGAATGAATAAGACTCAAAAGAATAAGCTCATCTACTCTGTTCTAATGTTGGTTTGTATAGGTGCTTTTTGGTTATTCGAAAATTTTTATACACCGAATACCTATTCGCAGCAAACCGAAAATGGACCAAAAACCACCATAGCCGGTACCCTTATGCCCAGTTCAACAACAGGAGATGTGGTTGAGCACAGTCATTATACACTATCGTATAATGAACCTTATGAGCAAGCGGAATGGGTGGCGTACACATTAAAGAAAGAACATTTGACCTATGATGACCGTAAACGACCTTATTTTATTGAGGATCCCAAGGTAAGAACAAAATCTGCAGATTGGAGAAATTATAAGGGTTCCGGTTATGATAGAGGGCATTTATGCCCGGCGGGAGATAGAAGATTCTCCAAGCAGGCCTATAATGAAACATTTTACACGAGTAATATTAGTCCTCAAAATCGCGAATTTAACGCGGGAGTATGGAATGAACTGGAGATGCAAGTGCGAATGTGGGCCAAACAATACGGAGAGATTTTTGTGGTTACGGCTGGAGTTTTGGAAAAAGGCTTGGAAGAGATAGGGGATGAAGATGTGGATGTGCCTAAATATTATTACAAAATTATATCTCGTGGAGCTGGGGAGAACCTAAAGGTGCTAGCTTTTTTGATGGAAGGAAAGCAGAGCACGAAACCTTTAAAACAATTTAGTGTTTCTGTTGATGAGGTAGAAAAACGAACAGGTGTCGATTTTTTTGAAAAGCTTCCTAAACAACTTCAGGTTAAAGTAGAAAGTACGGTAGATACTAGCAGTTGGAAGTTTAAATTCTAAGATGTGCTATTCTTCTTTATCGTTGCTATATTCTAAATACCTTCCTTAAGGCGGTTGGCATCTAACTTTAAGAAAATAAATAGGAGGGCCGTAAAAAACAATAGCCCTGATCCACCATAACTAAAGAAGGGTAGGGGAATACCAATTGTTGGAAGTACACCTATTACCATACCAATATTTATAAAATAATGTATGAGTAGAATAGAAATTACCCCATAACCATACATTCGGGCAAAACCGGTTTTCTGTCTTTCTGAAAGATAAACAAGTCGTAATAATAAAAAAGTAAAGAGAAGTACCACTGTTGCCGTTCCCAGGAAACCCCATTCTTCACCAACGGTACTAAAAATATAATCTGTATGCTGTTCAGGTACAAAATCACCTTTGGTTCGTGTTCCTTCTAAAAAGCCTTTGCCAAAAAAACCGCCGGATTCAATGGCTTTTTCAGATTGATACGTGTTGTAGCCAATGGTTTTTCTAATGTGTTCCAGTTTGGCAGGGTCCTTTTCAAGACGTAACCAAAGACTGAACCGGTCACGGTGGCGTTGCTCAAAAACGTTGTTAAAAACAAAATCAACGGAAAGGGAAAACAGAATGGTTACAACAACAGCTATTGCGGTAGGTATTATTGGAACTTTAAATTTTTTCTTTTTTAATAGGAAGAAAAGTATCAAGATCAAAGCAATGCCTATGGTAATCCAAATGGTACCGAACATTAAGGTTGTTACGAAAATAAGGATGGCAAAAAAGGCAATCCCTAGATAGTAGATAGGTAGGCCTTCCCTGAAAATCACAAAACTTAAAGAGAAAAAGACTAGTGCACTACCCGGGTCAGGTTGAGGTATAATCAATATAGCCGGAATTAAAATAATCAAGAAGGCGTAGAGCTGATCTTTATTTCGTTTTATATCGGTCTGTATATCACTTAAGTATTTGGCCAAGGCCAAGGCTGTTGCTACTTTTGCCAGCTCGGATGGCTGAAGGTTAAAAAAGCCCAAATCATACCATGAGGTAGCTCCTGCTATGGTTTTCCCAAAGACAAATAAGCCCAGTAGTAGTACCATTGATATGATATAGAGTACACTGGAGAACCGTTCATAGAAGTTGGCCTCAAGAGCAAGGAGGATTACAATAGATGCAAAACTGGTAAGTATAAAGAAAAGTTGCTTGCCATGTAATGTTCCAAAATCAAATATGGAAGAATCACTTTCCGAAAAAGTACTTGAATAAATGTTTACCCAACCTATGGTCAGAAGTAGTACGTAAAATAGAACAGAAAGCCAATCAATACGTTTAAGGACACTTTTACCGGCCATATGCTATTGTTCTGATTGGGTTGCTTGTTCTTGGTACTTTATAGAATGCTTGCTCCAATCGTATTCGTTTATTTTAAATTCTTTGCCACTATATGGTTTAGCGTATTCACTTTCCAAAGTTCGCTCTAGCATTCTTTTTTCCAGGTCTTTTCTGGTGATTTCGCCTTTAAGGTATTTTTCAATCATCAAAGAGGCAATATGTCCGGCGTACCTAGATCCGTAGTATCCGTTTTGAATGTATACGGCTATGGCAATTTTGGGGTTTTCTACTGGGGCAAAGGCCACAAAAACCGAGTTGTCCGTTAATTGGGTCTTGACGCTATCTATTTTTATAAAATTCTCTACGGTACCAGTCTTTCCTGCAATTTCAATATCCGGTATTTGTATGTATTGTGCCGTTCCTTTGTGATAAACGTCTGCCATACCTTGAATTACAGGTTCAAAATGTCGCTTATCAATAGTAGTGTGCTTTGGCTCTACAAAATCTGGAATACTTATTTCTTTGCCGTCTATTTTTTTAAGAACATGGGGCGTATAGAAAAAGCCTCTGTTGGCTATAGCAGCGGTCATGTTGGCCAACTGTATTGGTGTAACGTTTACCTCTCCTTGTCCAATGGCATTGGAGTAGGTGGTAGTGGCAGACCATCTTTTGTCTCCTTCTCCATACCATTTATTGTACAGGGCGGTACTGGGAACACTACCAGGCCTTCCCGTGTAAAGGTCGGAGCCTAGATAAGACCCTAGTCCAAAACTTCTAACATGCTTCTCCCAGGCATCCATAGCGTCGCTATTGGATGGGAATTGTTCAAATAATTTTTTATAGGCACCTACAAAATAAGCGTTGCATGATTTGTAGATTCCGTTGTTCAACGTTCTTACGCCGCCACCACAGTGACAGCCCTTTTTACTTCTGCCGATAAAAAAGCCGTGGTGACAAGTAAATGTAGTAGATGGTGTAATGGCTCCTTCTTGCAATGCAATTAAAGCATTAATGGCCTTGAATGGAGAACCTGGACTTTTTTCAAATGAAATAGATCTGTCAAACGTTGGTTTGGAGATTGAATCGTAGTGTAGTTTGCTGTAATTTGCGGACCTTTTTCTCCCTACCAAAAGAGATGGGTCATAGGTAGGCCCTGAAATCATGGACAATATTTCTCCGGAAGACGGTTCAATGGCGACAATACCGCCCCATTTTCCGTGCATAAGGCGCTCTCCATACTCTTGAAGATGCTTGTCTATAGTAATATTTATTTCAAAACCTTGTTCCGGTAGGGTGTCCAAGGTTCCATTTTTGTAGGGTCCAATATCTCTGTTGAACC
Source organism: Zobellia sp. B3R18 (assembly GCF_018860715.1). Lineage (NCBI taxonomy): Bacteria > Pseudomonadati > Bacteroidota > Flavobacteriia > Flavobacteriales > Flavobacteriaceae > Zobellia > Zobellia sp. B3R18. Next base: position 1,749,228 of record NZ_JAHKQG010000011.1, read on the forward strand.
TATCTTTTTGAATGTATTGTACGCCTTTTCTTCCTCTTAAAATATCTTCATATACTTTTTCTACACCTGTACGGCCGGTAAGTTCACCCTGTACGTAATAGGGGTTTTTTGCCAAATCACGTTCGTTTACTTCACTAATGTAACCCAATACGTTTGCGGCACTATTGGTATCATAATAACGTAGCGAACGTTTTTGGATGTAGAAACCGGCATAGTGGCGCATTTTCTCCTGAAGTTTTGCGTAATCTTCTTTGGAGAGTTGAGGAACAAAAACTGAAGGAAGTCGCGGCGAATAAATGGTAGCTTTGCGTAGTTCCTTTTTAAATTTTTCTTTATCTATTTTTAGGAGTCCACAAAGTTCCAATGTGTCTAGCTCACGAACCTCACGAGGTATGACCATGACATCATAAGCTGGATCGTTACCTACTAAAAGCTCCCCATTTCTATCGTAAATATAACCGCGCTCAGGATAATCATATACCCGTTTTATTGCGGGGTCTTCTAAAACTTGATCAGGGGAAAAGCTGAATATCTGCAGATAGGAAAGCCTGCCGAGAAACGTAATACCAATAATTACGATAATGGATGATAATAACAGCTTTTTCATCTTAGATGAAATTTTTGATTAAAGAGGTTTATAATTTTTTACGCTTATTTACTCTTTGCGAACACTAAACAGTGAACCAAATAATAAGCAAAGAATAAGAGTTGCGGTGCCCGTAGCCAATACTTTTTTCAAAATTAATAGGAAATTAGCCAAACTAAAAATTTCCAGAGTAAAGAAAACAAAGTGATGTACTATAATTAATAACGCCAAATACGTAATTTGTTGTACCCTAGTGGTGTTACTTAATTTAAAACTTTGAAATTCAAAATTAACACCAAAAACAAATCGCATAATTGCGGGTCTCATATAGGCTATTGTAATGGTAGATGCTGCGTGTATGGCCATCGTATCCGAAAAGAAATCTATTGCAATGCCTAGTAAAAAGCCAAGACCTATAAATGCCGCCCTGTTTTCTTTTATGGGGTACCAGTAAAGAAACAGAATGTAGACCATAGGGTTTATAAACCCAAAGAAGTTGAGCCTATTGAACACAAGCACTTGTACCAGTACTAGTAGTATAAAACGAATGACGTTTAAGAAGTAGTAGTTACTGACCATTGGTCTCCGTTTGTTTTTCTAGTTCTAAAATTTCTTCGCGGTAAGAATTATCTATGATGTAGACGTTCTTGATGTTGGTCATATCGTTAAATAGGGCTACATCTATGTTGTAAAAACTTTTAGAAGTATTTAGGTCAAATTTTCTAATGGTTCCAATAGGTATGTTTTCTGGAAAAATACTACTCATTCCTCCGGTTACAATAGTATCTCCAATGGTAAGTGGCACCAATCTAGGTATATCTACCAACTGCACCACATTGTATCTTTTTGTATCCCATACCAAAGAGCCAAAATGGTCGGTATTCTTTATTTTGGCGTTTATGTTGGATTTTTCGTTTAAAATAGACTGTACCGTGGCAAAATTATTCGAGGTGTTTTCTACAATGCCCAAAATACCTTTGCTGGTAATTACACCCATATCCGGCTTAACACTATCCTTTTTGCCTTTATTTATGGTAACGTAGTTGCGGGGGTCCGCGAAACTGTTCTTAATGACTTTACCCGTAGTAATAGTATATGTTAGTTGTACCGAATCTAAGATGGTGGAGTCTATTTCCTTTTTGTTGAAGAGCAGCTTGCGCAGGTACTCGTTCTCCTGCATTAGCTTCTCGTTTTCCTTATCCAGGCCAAAATAGGTAGAAACATCATTTGAGGTTTCTAGGATATTGCCTGTAATCCAGTTGGACGAGTTGAAAAAACGGGATTGGTGATACGAGTGAGACTGTATCGTAAAGCCCAAAGAAACAATCATCAATAAGACATAAAGAAGGAAATTCTTATATCGTATGATAAAGTTGATGATCTGTTGCATTCACTAATGGATTTGGTGAAACCTGCGAAGCAATTCCGAATGGAAATAAAATTTAAACCCTTTTGAAATCGCCCCGAAATCTTTAGGTTTTATTTGATAAGGATACTCTTGTAGCGCTCTAAGTTTTTAAGTGCTATACCTGTACCCCTAACTACGGCACGTAACGGGTCTTCTGCGATATATACAGGTAGGTCTGTCTTTTGTGATAGTCTTCTGTCCAATCCACGTAACATAGAACCACCACCAGCTAAATAAATACCGGTGTTGTAAATATCCGCGGCCAGTTCCGGTGGAGTCTGGGAAAGTGTTTCCATTACGGCATCTTCCACACGTAGAATGGATTTGTCCAATGCTTTCGCAATTTCACGATATGAAATTTGGACCTGCTTAGGCTTTCCTGTCAATAGATCACGACCTTGTACCGATTTTTCGTCCGGAGGTGTCTGTAAATCTTCGGTAGCCGAACCTATTTCTATTTTTATATTCTCTGCAGTAGCCTCACCCACATAAAGGTTGTGCTGCGTACGCATGTAATAAATAATATCGTTAGTGAAAACATCACCTGCAATCTTAACGGATTTATCGCAAACGATTCCTCCAAGGGCTATAACGGCAATTTCTGTAGTACCGCCCCCTATATCTACGATCATGTTTCCCTTTGGCTGCATAATGTCCAGCCCAATACCTATAGCCGCTGCCATTGGCTCATGGATTAAGTAAACTTCTTTACCGTTTACACGTTCTGCAGATTCTTTTACCGCACGCATTTCCACTTCTGTAATACCGGAAGGAATACAGATGACCATACGAAGTGCAGGTGGAAACCATTTCTTTTTTAAAGCAGGGATATTCTTGATGAACATATTGATCATCTTTTCCGATGCATCAAAATCTGCAATAACCCCATCTTTTAATGGGCGTATTGTTTTAATGTTTTCGTGGGTCTTGCCCTGCATCATGTTCGCCTCTTTACCTACGGCAATTATCTTGCCTGAAATACGGTCACGAGCAACGATGGACGGGCTGTCCACAACTACCTTGTCCATGTGAATGATAAGGGTGTTCGCCGTACCTAAATCGATGGCGATTTCCTCAGTCAAGAAATCAAAAAATCCCATTTGTAATCTTGTTTGGTTATGTTACTAGCTTGATAGGGGTGTGTTTCATCGACAAAAGTAATGAAATTAATGCTTGAAATGACGGGTGCCCGTCATAACCATAGATACGTTGTTTTCATTACAGTAATCAATACTCAATTGGTCTTTTATAGACCCGCCCGGCTGTATAACGCTAGATATACCACTTTTATTGGCTATCTCTACACAATCTGGGAAAGGAAAGAACGCATCGCTCGCCATTACGGCTCCTTCAAGGTCAAAATTAAACGATTTAGCCTTATGAATTGCTTGATTTAGAGCGTCTACACGAGAGGTTTGCCCTGTTCCGCTAGCGCATAATTGTTTGTTTTTAGCCAAGACAATTGTGTTGGACTTGGTATGCTTACATAATTTGGAAGCAAAAATTAAATCTTCCAAATCCTGTTCCGATGGTTTAGTGTTGGTTACGTACTGTAAATCTTCTATGGCATCCGTTCTATGGTCTTTGTCTTGAACTAAATATCCGTTAAGACAAGTTCTGACCAAAGTATCTGGCAACGCCACATCATTCTGAACAAGAATAATGCGGTTCTTTTTACCTTTTAGTATGTCAAGTGCTTCTTGAGAATAGCTTGGCGCTATAACTACCTCGCAGAACAAGCCGTGAATTTCTTCTGCCGTAGGTTTGTCAATTTCAACATTACTGATTAAAATACCTCCAAAAGCAGAAACGGGATCACCGGCCAAGGCATCTACATAGGCTTGGTGAATGGTCTCGCGTTGTGCAAGGCCACAAGCGTTATTGTGCTTTAATATGGCAAAAGTTGGCGCATCGTTCTTGAATTCGTTCATTAGATTAACTGCTGCATCAACATCTAAAAGGTTGTTGTACGATAATTCTTTGCCGTGTAGTTTGTTGAACATGGCCTCAAAATCACCAAAGAAGAACCCTTTTTGGTGTGGGTTTTCCCCATAACGCAAAACTTGGCCCTTTTCTTCGCTTATTTTAAGCGTAGCTTCTTGTTGTTCTTTATTAAAGTAGTTGAAAATAGCTGTATCATAGTGAGAAGAAACGTTGAAAGCTTTTGAAGCAAAACGCTTGCGGTCCTCTAGGCTTGTACTTCCGTTACCTTCTGTGATAATGTTTAAGAAATCTGCGTAGTCTTCCATAGAAGAAACACAAAGCACATCTTTGAAGTTCTTGGCAGCGGCACGTATAAGAGAAATACCGCCTATATCGATCTTTTCAATAATATCTTGTTCCGGAGCACCGCTGGCTACGGTTTTTTCAAAAGGATAAAGATCTACGATAACGATATCCAATTGTGGAATTTCAAATTCTTCTAACTGGGCAACATCACTTTCATTGTCCTGTCTGTTAAGGATGCCTCCAAAAACTTTAGGGTGTAAAGTTTTAACTCTTCCTCCTAATATAGAAGGGTAGCTGGTTACGTCCTCTACGGGCACAACATCAACACCTAGGTCTTTTATGAACTTCTCGGTTCCTCCGGTGGAGTAGATTGTAATTCCTAATTCTTGGAATTTTTTAATGATAGGTTCTAGTCCATCTTTATGGAATACGGAAATAAGTGCAGAAGAAGCTTTTTTGATGCTCATTTTAATAGGATGTTGTTACTAAGTTAAAAAGACACGCAAAAGTACTTTTTTTGAAAGAAAAAATAGCCGAGGTTATCAACAAAACAGCTAAAGTTTTAAACTGATTCGTGTCAAATAACACGGGGTGGCATCGATAAACGGCATTGATATATTAAAAAAGTGCTTTTAGGTATGGGTTATGGGATGTATATTTTGGCCACTTCGGTATTTATAAACTCTAAAAAGCGTTCGTCTTCTTCCGTAAACGGATCAGGGGTATTGGAATCTATATCTATTTGACCAACGTTTTCACCATTAATAAATAGTGGAACCACAATTTCTGCCTTTACCGTAATACTGCAGGCAATATAATTATCCTGAGCCTTAACGTCCGGTACAACAAAATTTTGATTGGATACTGCAACTTGGCCACAAATACCCTTGCCAAAAGGTATAATTGTATGATCGGTAGGTGCGCCTGCATAAGGGCCTAATTTTAATTCTTCCTTATTGCCGTTTTTAAAATAGAACCCTACCCAATCATAATGGGGAACGGTATCTTTAAGAAGCTCGCAAAGGTTTTGCAGTCTGTTTTCTACGGTTGTTTCGGTAGAGTGTAGTATGGAAGACGCTTGGGTGCGTAATGTGTTGAACATGCTAATTTTTTGTGCAAAAATAAGCTTTTGTAAACAAAAAAAGGGTGCCGAATTAACGACACCCTCTTTTCAATATTTTAAAATATTTTATGGTTGTACTTTCACGTCAAAGACAATGTAGTCCGTAATGCCATAGCCGGCCTTTATATCTGTAATTTTAATAAGACCTTTTTTACCATATTCGTCCACAAACTCAATTACCTCGCCAACAGCAAGATTTGTTCTTGATTCAAAGGTGGTTTCGTTTATGAAATTTAGTTCACCCGCTAAGACAATTGCATCAAACTCAGCTGTTGTAGTAGATGATAGGTCAAAATACATGTGGTTTAAGGTTTCTGTTGCGGCATTTTCCTCGGTATCATCAGCTTCAAGACCTTTAACGTCAAAAGGAAATACATCATTATAGGTTGCAGTAGAGGCAAAGGAAGCTTTGTCATTTGCAGAATCACCAGAAGCCCCGTAGTAATATCCAAAATCCCAAAACGCTCTAAATTCAGGGCCGCTATCTATTCTGTACTCGGTGCCGTTCAGAAGGGAAAAAAATGTTTCGGTCTTGCCAAATTCATCTGGTGCAAATAATTTTACATCTGTAAAAGATCTTACCTCGGCGGCAGCGTTTGTGCCATTACCAACTGTAACGGTAATTGTACCTACGCCCAATGCTTTTCTTTTAGTGGCATCCCTAAAATCTCCCTTTCCGGTCGTAGTCCAGAATTTGTATACTATTTCTCCATTGTCAATATCAGGAACCGGAAGTTCAAAAGTAAAGTCAATAGCTTTTTGGGTATCTCCATCTAAGTCAACAGAACCATCACCTTTTAATGCTTTTTTAAGGTCCTTACCTTCTATATTGAAGTTATTAAAAGGCATATCTCCACTTCCTGATATGTTTTGGGTGATGTACAATCTTTTTTGGTTGTTTACGGAAGTATAAATAATACGTCCAGGAACGGTTGCGCCTACTTCACCGGACGCTTCAGCAACTAAAACGTCATTGGAGCTATCATTTTCATTGATTATTAATGTGGCTGTGTTTGATCCGTCAGGATTTTCTTGTTCCTGATCTGTGGGAGTGTCAAAAACAGAACCTTCATCGCTACTACAGCTAGATGCCATAAAGGCTAATGCAAATATTGCAAATCCAGATTTTACTACTGATCTAATATTCTTCTTCATTACTAAAATTTTAAATTGAAAACGGTTAGTGAATCGGATGTACTGTAAGTATTATCCGTTATAATTAGTACCTCTACAACGATCTAATTCTATTTTATTGCCCTAAATGTCAATTTTAAATTCATTTAATCATGAATTAGGGGAAACTCTAATTTTTTAGTTAAAGACCAGGGTTAAAAATAAGAATGGCAGTTTATTTCATAAATTTGCCTTAATGAACCGAAAGTTACATTCTTATTTTGCTTGCTTCATGGCGTTGGTGCTGTTGGTTTCTACTACTTCCTTTAAAGTAGAAAAGCACTATTGTATGGGGCATCTTGTGGATGTTGCATTTTTCTCGGATGCCCAGGATTGTGGCATGGCAATGTCTTTGGATGAGAATATAGGTTCTACCGTAGATAAAATGTCATGCTGTAATAGTGAGTTGATCGCTATGGAAGGGCAAAACGATGTAAAACCTTCTTTTAACGATTTTAACCTTGACCAGCAAATGGTTTTGGTTGCATTCGTTTATTCTTATGGGGCTCTTTTTGAGCCAGTAGAGGCTAAACATGTTCCGTACGGTCATTACAATCCTCCCAAAATAATCAAGGATATTCAATTACTTGATGCTGTCTTTTTAATTTGATTTTCTTCAATTTTTTGTGCTGTACCGTGTAGTATGGTTTCGGTTGGTTTAATCGGAACATCTCATGTGGTAAGGTAGCTTCTCTTTAGGCTATGGGTCTAATTTTATTGGGTTGTTCCAATAGGGGACTGCGAATAAAACAAACAAATTGACAATAGAAAATTCAATTAAATAGATGAATAAATTAATAATAACACTTTCCTTGTTATTGCCTTGGCTCTCTTTTTCTCAAGAAAAGGTAGATGGAACAGTGGTGGAAGCAGGCAATAGTAATCCGTTAGGACTTGCGGGGGCCAATGTATATTGGATGGATTCCCAAATAGGAGTAGTAACGGATATAGATGGAAAATTCTCCATTCCTTATAAAAAGAAATACAATAAGCTGATCATTAGTTATGTGGGCTATGAGTCCGATACCCTATTGGTAAATGCCCCTAAAACTGTACGTCACGGTTTAAAGCCCTCCAATGAGCTGGAAGAAGTGGTGGTGCAACAGGAACGGGACCATATTCAAAAAACCTACTTTAGCCCACAAAATACGGTAACCGTAAATAGTGCGGAGTTGTTAAAGGCGGCCTGTTGCAATTTGGCTGAAAGTTTTGAGACCAATCCCGCAATAGATGTAAACCTATCCGATGGGTTAACGGGAACAAAACAAATTGAGATGTTGGGGCTTACCAGCCCGTATTTAATGATTACCCAAGAAAATATTCCAATGGTGCGCGGTGCTTCACAGGCGTACGGACTCACTTTTACGCCAGGAACATGGATCGAGAGTATTCAGATTACAAAAGGTGCGGGTAGCGTGGTAAACGGCTATGAGAGTATTTCAGGTCAAATAAATACGGAATTGGTTAAACCTTTAACAGATAGTTCTATTTTTATAAATGGATATGGTAATGAGAACGGCCGGTATGAGTTGAATACCCATTTTAATAAAAAGTTGTCCGAAAAATGGAGCACTGGACTTTATATCCACGGAAATAAAAGAACCCAAAAAGAAGATGATAATGGAGATGGGTTTCTTGATGCTCCCCTGGCAGACCAAATCAACGTAATGAACCGCTGGCAGTACCAAGATGCGGAGAAGGGTTGGGTAAGCTTTTTTAACGTCCGATTTTTAAATGATGAAAAGCAAGTTGGAGAGGTAGATTTTAACCCTGATACGGATAGGGTGGATGGAGCAAACGGATTGCAGAATGAGGCCGAAGTATGGGGGAGTGAAATTAACACCCGCCGTTTTGATACTTCTTTAAAACTGGGTTACGTTTTTCCGGAGTTGCCATTTCAGAGTTTCGGTTTTCAAACGGCTTATAGTTTACACAAACAGGATTCGTATTTTGGTTTTAGAACTTATGATATTAACCATGAGAGCATCTACACCAATTTGCTTTTCAACTCTATCATAGGAGATACACGCAACAAGTTTAAAACAGGATTGACCTTTGCTTATGACGGTTATGATGAAATGGTAACCGCTACTGATTATTCTAGGGAAGACCGTTCGGTAGGTGCTTTTTTTGAATATAGTTATGAGAATTTGGAAAAGGTAAGTCTTACTGCCGGTGTTCGTGTAGACAACCACAATAGGTTGGGTACGTTCGTTACCCCAAGATTCCACATGCGATATACACCTTGGGAAAAGGGAAGTTTACGAGGTTCTTTTGGTAGGGGTAAGCGCGCAGCCAATATTTTTGCGGAGAACCAACAGCTTTTTGCTTCGGCACGTGAGATAAAAATCTTAAACTCTAGCGGAGAAGTATACGGTCTTGATCCCGAGGATGCATGGAATTATGGGGTAAGTTTTTTGCAAGGGTTTAATTTTCTGAATGGAAAAGGAGATATCTCGGTAGACTATTACATTACCGATTTTGAAAATCAGGTTGTAGTAGATTGGGAAAGTTCGCAAGAAGTCTTATTTTATAATCTGGAAGGAGATAGTAAGGCAAAGAGTTTTCAGGTTGAAGTGAATTATGAACCTTTGCCTCGTTTGGATTTGCGGGTTGCGTATAAAAATTATGACGTAAAAACCGATTATCAAAGCGGAAGTCTTCAGAAGCCGTTACAGGCCCAAGATATATTCTTTGGCAATGTTGGTTATGAGACAAAAGCAAAGGAAAATGGTTCCAAGTGGAAGTTTGACTATACTCTGCACAGCGTTGGAAAAAAACGATTGCCGGATACGAGTTCAAATCCAGTAGCATATCAACTGGCGGCTACATCATCGCCCTATAATCATATGAATGCACAGATAACAAAAGTGTTCTCTAATACGTTTGAAATATATGTAGGGGGAGAGAACTTATCCGGAGTACAACAAGATAATCCGGTTTTAGGGGCTGACGACCCTTTTGGCCCCAACTTTGATACTACTATTATATATGCGCCTATTATGGGACGTATGTTTTATGGAGGTTTTAGAATTAAAATTTAATAACACTACTAATTAATACATATACAAATGAAAACTACAGTTTTATCAATGGCGATGGCCCTATTTACTCTAGTGACCTTTGCTCAGGAAAAGAATAAGAAAATGACCTTTGACGTTAATGGAAAATGTGCCATGTGCAAAGAACGGATAGAGGAAGCGGCACTTAATGTAAAAGGGGTAAAGTATGCCTCGTGGGATATACCAACGCATCAATTGGCGGTTATTATGGATGAGCGTAAAACAGACCCCATGAAAATAAAGACTGCTATTGTAGCAGTAGGCCACGATACCAAAGAATTGAAAGCTACAGAGGAAGCTTACGAAAGTGTGCACCCATGTTGTAGGTATAGGGACGATAATTCAGATGATGGTGCTGATCATTAATATTTAAGTGTCTAATGGCTAGGGTGTTAAAAGTGTGGGGGCAAGGTTAAAGTGGCTAAAAAATTTTAGTTAATTTTTTCCCAATGAAAATATCATGGATCAAAAACTGATCTACCTTAGATTAGTTTTATTTAACACACGAAAATCATGGCACAAGCAAAAAATGCAGGTAAATCATCTGCTAAGCCGTTAGCAGCGAAAGCTGGTAAAAAGGCTGCTCCGAAAGCTGCTCCTCGTAAGAAGTAGTTAGGTTACGGCCTGGAATAGGCGCTTACCGTTCGGACATGAAAACCACCTTCTGTAAATAAAGAAGGTGGTTTTTTTGTTGGTATAAGTGCATTAAAAAAAAGCTGCTCTTGAAGTTTCAAGAGCAGCTTTAATTATAATATATGTCGTCCGCAAACAAGCTAAAAATTGCCTGTGGCGGCTCGCCACTACATCATGCCTGGCATTCCGCCTCCACCCATTGGTGGTGCAGCAGGAGCATCTTCTTTAATATCGGTCAATGCACACTCGGTAGTTAAGATCATACCGGCAACAGATGCAGCATTCTCCAATGCAACACGAGTTACTTTCTTAGGATCGATAATACCGGCTTTTGTCATTTCAACATATTTCTCGGATTTAGCATCGTAACCGTAATCTCCTTTACCTTCAAGGATTTTAGCAATTACAACTGAACCTTCACCACCTGCGTTAGAAACGATAGTTCTTAACGGTGCTTCAATGGCACGGGCAACAATCTGTAGACCTGTAGCTTCGTCCTCATTTTCTGTAGCAACTTTAGAAAGAACTGCTTTAGCTCTAACCAAGGCAACACCACCACCGGCAACGATACCTTCTTCTACAGCAGCTCTTGTTGCATGTAAGGCGTCATCTACACGGTCTTTCTTTTCTTTCATTTCAACTTCTGATGCAGCACCTACGTAAAGCACGGCAACACCACCGGCCAACTTGGCCAAGCGCTCTTGAAGTTTTTCTTTATCGTAATCAGATGTAGTGGTCTCAATTTGAGATTTGATCTGGTTTACTCTAGTCTTGATATCTTTTGCAACACCGCCACCGTTTACGATAGTTGTATTGTCTTTGTCTATCTGTACTTTTTCACAAGTACCCAACATGTCTAGTGTAGTATTGTCCAAAGAGAAACCTCTTTCTTCAGAAATAACCGTACCACCTGTTAGGATAGCGATGTCTTCTAACATTGCTTTTCTACGGTCACCAAAACCTGGAGCTTTAACAGCTGCAATTTTTAAAGAACCTCTTAATTTGTTTACTACCAAAGTAGCCAATGCTTCACCATCAACATCTTCTGCAATGATCAATAAAGGTTTTCCGGATTGGGCAACTGGCTCCAATACAGGAAGTAAATCCTTCATAGAAGAAATCTTCTTATCAAATAATAAGATGTAAGGGTTTTCTAGGTCAGAAACCATTTTTTCTGAATCCGTAACAAAGTATGGAGAAAGGTAACCTCTGTCAAATTGCATACCTTCAACAACATCTACGTATGTGTCGGTACCTTTTGCTTCTTCAACGGTAATTACACCTTCTTTACCAACTTTTCCAAAAGCCTGGGCGATCAAGTCACCAATAGTTTCGTCATTGTTGGCAGAAATAGAAGCCACTTGCTTTATTTTTTCTGAAGAATCACCAACCTTTTTAGATTGCTTGGCCAAGTTTTCAACAATAGCTTCAACTGCTTTGTCAATACCTCTCTTCAAATCCATTGGGTTTGCGCCGGCAGCAACGTTTTTCAAGCCTTCTTTAACAATAGCTTGAGCCAAAACTGTAGCTGTAGTAGTACCGTCTCCCGCAAGGTCATTGGTTTTAGAAGCAACTTCTTTAACCATCTGGGCACCCATGTTTTCTAGAGGGTCTGCCAACTCAATTTCTTTTGCTACCGTAACACCATCCTTGGTTACCTGTGGAGCACCAAAGGATTTGCTGATGATTACGTTTCTACCTTTAGGACCTAATGTTACTTTAACTGCATCTGCCAATGCATCAACGCCTCTTCTAAGGCCGTCGCGTGCATCAATGTCAAACTTTATATCTTTTGCCATAATAAATATTAGTATTAGTTTTTCTCACCAAAGTGAGAGTCTTTTGAATTTATCTTATGTACTTCCTTGAAAATTCCAGTGGTTAATGGAATGTGAAAGAAACTATATGATTGCTAAAACGTCACTTTCACGCATCATAAGGTAATCAACGCCTTCAAGCTTAAGCTCAGTGCCTGCGTATTTACCATATAAAACAGTATCACCAACTTTAACTGTTACTTGCTCGTCTTTGGTACCAGGTCCAACGGCAACTATTTTACCTTGTTGAGGTTTTTCTTTGGCAGTATCTGGAATGTAGATACCTGATGCTGTTTTGGTTTCGGCAGCCATAGGTTCAATAAGAACCCTATCCGCCAATGGTTTAATGTTCACTTTTGCCATATTTTTAGTTTTTAGTTTGAAAAATTATATTCTCAGGTGGTACTAGGCAGAAATTATGCCATTACGGGAAAACTGACACATTGTTAAACCAAAAATGCCAGCTTGTCACTAAGCTGGCATTTTTGTGTATGAATGTAAGTTATTTTATAAACTATCGGCAGGAGAACTTGCTGGTTCAGGAACCTGTTCCGGTAAAGCTTCCGGTACTGTTTCTGGAACAACGGTCTCAATGCCGTCTCCATTCAGTAATTTTGAGTCTGTGTCACTAAAGTTTCCTTTAAGGGCAACGTTAGAGGCTAGGATAAGAACAACAAGTAAAATGGATAAGGTCCAAGTACTTTTGTCCAAGAAATCTCCTGTCTTTTTTACACCGCCAACAATTTGACTGCCACCGCCACCAAAAGAAGATGACAACCCACCACCTTTAGGGTTTTGAACCATGATGACTAGTATTAGCAAAAAGCAAACTATAATAATAAGGATTAAAAAAATGGTGAACGTACTCATAATGCCTTACTTATTTTCTTGTTGTAATTTTTCTACCGCTTTAATTCGGTCTGCAAAGAAACCACTTTTTTCCGGATATTTCAAACTTAAAATTTTATAAGATTGAATGGCCTTTTTATACTTTTTTTGCTCTAGGTAAACCTTTGCCAAGGTTTCGGTCATCAGTTCCTTTTTGTCAAGCGTAACAGAGCTTTCTATAGCAATCTTTTGAACGTCTTTGTTGGGTTTTATTTTTGGGTTTTCTGCAATGAACTTGTCAATAAGGTCAAACTTTTTCCTTTTAAGGATTTCCTCTTCTAAGGGAAATGCAATAGGTTCAGGTTCTTCTTTAATAGTTTTTTCTGCAGCTGTGTTTTGCTCTTCTCTTTTAACAGATGTAAAGGTGGTAAGCTGAAGCCATTCTGCGAACGAGTATTTTTCCCTTTTGGTAAAGGGTAGGGGTTCTCCCAATTCTAATTTTTCCGAAGCTTTTCTTTTGGCTTCCGCTATTTCTTCATCAATCTTAGGGTCTTTAGATTGAAAGAGTTTTGGGTCCAATAATTTGTCAGCATCTGCGGATGTTAGCGGAATAGGAATTTCTACTGGGCTGCTTTCGTTTTTGGCGGTCTCTATTTCCTCCGAAATAATTTCAGTTTCAACTAGTGTTGTGGCTTTGCCCGAAATTTTATCGGCAATGGTATTCTGTAAAAATTCCTCAGAAGTAATAAAGTCAAAAAGAACATCGCGATCCGTAGTATATGCGGCGGTTATTTTTAGTGCATTGTTGTATTTAAAACTGTTTAGGTTTTTTAGCCCCTTTAGTTGTAATGCGCGTGCGGCCTGAAAGTACGGGTAATCTTCCAAAACCTCTTCCAGTTGTTTGGTCTGAAGTGGAGATACCACTTTGTCCGGGTGCTGTAAAAGGTATGTAAAATCTTGTACGTTCATTGTGTTGGGTTACGGGTAATACTGCGTATTCTTGTTCTTTTGGACCTATAAGTTAGAAAACCATTTACCAATCTGCCAAGGAAGCGTTGAATATATCTTGGGTTATCCGTTCAAAAATAACTTCCAAGGCTTCGGTCTTTACGGCGGACAGCTGTGAGTTTGCGGGGTAATCATAGAAAAATGAAAAGCGCTGGTCAAAATCTGCATCTTCCTTTGTTTTATTGTAAAAGCGGACTTTAACCGCCATGGACAACCGGTTCTGTGCCGCAGTTTGTTGTGCTGTTGCACTCATTGGAGATATGCGGAACTCAACTATTTCGCCTTCATACAACAAATCGCCGTTTGAGGAGGTCAAGTCAAGACTGGTTTGGTTTAAAATACGATCTTGGAGCGCCAAGGTAAAATCTCTTTCCAGTCCGGGTTCAAAAGTAGAACCAGGGTTTTGGGTAGCGTAATTTTGAAACCTAGGTACCGTAAATGTAGTGGCGGTACCTACATTACCTCCTGTAAAATTGTAAACACCACATCCATTAAGCGAAAGGATCAGAATGAGGCTGAAGGCTAAGTATAAATTCTTTTTCAAAGTACTATGTATATTAAAGTTGTTACGGCATAAAACACTAATGTAGTGTTCTAGGTCTGTTATAAATCGTACTGTTTTATTTTACGGTAAAGTGTTCGCTCCGATATTCCTAGTTCTGCTGCTGCGGCTTTTCTTTTACCACGGTTGCGTTCCAAGGATTTTTTTATGAGTTCTACTTCCTTTTCCTGTAAAGATAAGGTTTCTTCTTCTTGAATTTCTTCGGCAAAATGGTACTTGTCCTCTACGGTAGGTTTGCTAACGGGCTTTTCTATCCGTGGTTCGGGAAGGTGTAACACTTCTAATGGCGTACGCTCCTCTTCTTCTACCGCTTCGTCATGGTCGCCATAAATTTTTCTGATCAGGCCTTCGTTCTCTTCTTGAACTTTTTCACCATCATTGTTCTTCATTAACTCCAAGGTGAGTTTCTTTAAATCGTTTAGGTCGCTTTTCATGTCAAAAAGAACCTTGTAAAGAATCTCCCTTTCATTACTGAAATCGCTTTCTGCCTTTTTTTGACCAATGACGGCAGGTAAATTAGTATTGTTGGAATTTGGAAGGTAACCGTTTAGGGTAGACCAAGATACACTTCTACTTTCTTCAAGGACGGAAACTTGTTCGGCAATGTTCCGTAATTGACGAATGTTACCAGGCCATCTGTATTTTAACAAAAGGTCTACCGCATCATCATCTAGACGAATAGTAGGCATCTTGTACTTCTGTCCAAAATCCGAAGCAAATTTTCTAAAGAGTAAATGTATGTCTCCTTGTCTTTCCCGTAGCGGTGGAATATTAATTTCTACTGTACTTAACCTATAATAAAGGTCTTCCCTAAATTTTTCTTTTTTAATGGCATCGAACATGTTTACGTTTGTTGCCGCTACAATGCGCACATTGGTCTTTTGTACTTGGGATGACCCCACTTTTAGAAATTCACCGTTTTCAAGAACCCTTAATAATCTAACCTGGGTGGTAAGGGGTAATTCTCCTACTTCATCCAAAAAAATGGTTCCGCCATCAGCAACTTCAAAATAACCGCTTCGGGTTTGTGTGGCTCCGGTAAAAGCGCCCTTTTCATGACCAAAAAGCTCACTATCTATAGTGCCTTCTGGAATGGCTCCACAGTTTACGGCAATATATTTGGCATGTTTTCTATGGGATAGGGAATGGATTATTTTAGGAATGGCCTCTTTACCCACACCGCTTTCACCTGTTACAAGGACAGAAATATCCGTAGGGGCTACTTGTATGGCTTTTTCTATAGCACGGTTGAGTTTTGGGTCATTGCCAATTATCTCAAATCGTTGTTTTATGGCTTGTACGTTTTCCATGGTTCTTTGTGCTTCGGGGGTGTTGGTTTCTAGTTGTTGTCTGAGTATCCTACGGCTTCACCGATTAAGGTGGCAGAAGTACAGTCATCCATTCGTACCATAACAAACTCACCGATTTTATAATGCTCTCTTGGGAAGACGGCAACGGTATTTTGTGAGTTGCGTCCCATGAAATGCTCGTCCGATTTTTTTGAAGTGCCTTCAATTAAAATTTCCTGAACCTTACCCAAGTGTCTTTGTGTGCGCTCTTGGCAGTGTTCTCTTTGAAGAGCGATAACTTCGGATAGTCTTCGCTTCTTTGTTTCTTCGGGAACGTCATCCTCCATTTTTCGTTCGGCCAAAGTTCCGGGTCTTTCAGAATAGGAGAACATATAACCAAAATCATACTTTACATACTCCATTAAAGATAAGGTGTCTTTATGGTCATCTTCGGTTTCGGTTGGGAAACCAATGATCATATCCTGTGAAATGGAACAATCGGGAATAATTTGGCGAATATTATCAATAAGTTCAAAATACTCCTCGCGGGTATGCAAACGGTTCATTTCTTTTAATATGCGATCACTGCCACTTTGTACCGGAAGGTGAATGGAATTACAGATGTTCTTGTATTTGGCCATGGTGTGGATAACATCTAAGGTCATGTCCTGTGGATTGGAAGTAGAAAACCGAATACGCATTTTGGGTTGGGCCAATGCCGCTTTTTCCAACAATTGTGAAAAGTTCACCGCAGTGGCCTTTTCCATATCCGAGGCTTTGCTAAAATCTTTTTTCAATCCGCCACCATACCATAGGTAACTATCAACATTTTGACCTAAAAGGGTAATCTCTTTAAAGCCTCTGTTCCATAGGTCGTTTACTTCGTCTATGATAGATTGTGGGTCGCGGCTACGTTCACGACCTCTAGTAAAAGGAACTACGCAGAAAGTGCACATATTATCGCAACCTCTGGTGATGGATACGTAAGCCGTTACTCCATTGGTGTTCAACCGCACGGGGGAAATATCTCCGTAAGTTTCGTCTTTGGAAAGAATAACGTTTACGGCATTACGGCCCTCTTCTATTTCTTGTATCAGATTGGGTAGGTCTTTGTAGGCATCCGGTCCCACGACCATGTCCACTATTTTTTCCTCCTCTAAAAATTGATGTTTTAAACGTTCGGCCATACAACCAAGTACACCCACCTTCATATGGGGGCGGTCTCTTTTAATGGCGTTAAACTTTTCCAGACGCTTACGAACAGTAAGTTCCGCTTTCTCACGAATGGAGCAAGTATTTACCAATACTAAATCTGCTTCGGTAAGGTTTTGGGTGGTGTTAAAACCTTCATTGGCTAAAATGGACGCGACGATTTCACTGTCCGAAAAATTCATCTGGCAACCATAACTTTCTATATAAAGTTTTTTGCTGTTGGAATTTTTCTTGCCAAGTGCCAGGGCGGAACCCTGAAGCGATTCGTCTATAATTTTCTCCATATCTATTGTTGCCTTTCTAATATAACGGGCAGCAAATATAGGGCTTAAAACAGGTTTGTGACAAATTGACAGTAAAATTTAATATTATTTTACAACTCCCTAGATAGTAGTTCATCTGTTTTCCTGAATTCTATAGCCAGAGCTAATAGTGCAAATAACGTATTGTGGGTCCTTGGTCTGCTCCTAGTTGTTTTTGTGATCATTATGGGATTGTAAGGTAATTGGGAAATTTAAAAATCTCTCTGCCCATACGCAACGGATTCTATTGTTGTGTATCTTATTAAGGTATAGGGTGTAAAGGTTGCCTCAATAAACATAAAGACCAAACTATGAAGAAGAACCTGTGTTTTATATTGCTAACTGCTATTGTTACTTTAGTTTCCTGTAGTGATGATAAAGATGATGTTGCGGGTAAGGAGTACCATGTTGCAACACCTTTGATTGCGAATCTCTCTGAATTTAAGGAAGAAGCCGTAGATGTTACGGAACCTGTTCCAATGATAGAGTCCGGTAAAATTTATGCATACCAAGATTATGTTTTCGTTAACGATGTGCATAGAGGCTTTCATGTTTTGGATAACAGTAATCCATCAAGTCCCAGTGCTATTTCATTTATAAAGCTCGAAGGTAATTATGATATCTCCATAAAGGACGATCGTTTGTATGCGGATAGCTATGGGGATTTGGTTATTATGGATATATCTAATATCAATGATATTAAAATGGTGCAGCGCATAGAGGGTGCTATTTACCAGCAATTTTGGTGTACCGTTGGTTTTGATGTGGATTGGCCGGAGGCGGATTTTTATGATTATGAGGGTTTTGATGCTTCCAAAGAGGCCATAGTGGGTTGGGAAGTAAAGACGCAACGCCTTTCGGAAGATGAGCTTAGGGATAAATACGGTGTTGGTGGAGATCCCACTATAGATTTTGCTTTGAACGATGCAGTGTCGGAGATAACTCCAAGAACTGGTGGTACGGGGCAAGGCGGGTCATTGGCTCGGTTTAAAATTGTAGATGATTATCTGTATGCGGTAGAATGGTCAAGCATTAGTGTTTTTGATATTTCCAACTTGGATAGCCCTAAGGTTTTGGAAGATGTATACGTAAATGGTACAATTGAGACCATATATAACCAGGGAGATATTTTGTTCATAGGAGGTACACAAGGCATGTATATATATGATATATCATCACCGGATAAGCCAGAATTTATATCGGAGTTTGTTCATGGCACAGCCTGTGATCCGGTAGTTGTAGATGGTGATTATGCTTTTGTAACCCTTCGTGGGGAAAACTCTTGTGGCAATACGGAAAGCGGACTATATATCGTTAACGTGTCCAATTTGGCCAGTCCAGAGTTGGAAAAGTTTTATCCTTTGGACGGTCCTTACGGTATTGGTTTTAAAGGAAACAACCTGTTTGTTTGCGATGGTGCTTCCGGTTTAAAGGTATATGATAAGACCAATGTTAATGATTTGAAGTTAATAAGTCATTTTAAGGATGTTGTTACTTATGATGTTATTCCTTTGGAAGATTCTTTGCTCATGATAGGCGACAAAGTACTCTATCAATACAAGTACTTAAACAATGACCTACGGTTGTTAAGTACCTTCAGCTTAAAGTAAAATAATTTTTAAGAAATGAAAACACCCCTGAAAATAGGGGTGTTTTTTTATACCTTATATATATGGTATGACAGCTAATTAAAAAAATCAATTACTTTTGTTTTATCAAACAAACCATGAATGGCTAAGAATTTAGTAATAGTAGAGTCACCCGCGAAGGCAAAAACGATAGAAAAGTTTTTAGGAAAGGATTTTAAGGTAGAGTCCAGTTTTGGGCACATTGCCGATTTGCCTTCCAAGGAACTGGGTGTAGATGTAGAGAATGATTTTGCGCCAAAATATATAGTGGATAAGGATAAGAAAGCGCTAGTTAAAAAACTGGGTGATCTTGCCAAAAAAGCAGAAACTATATGGCTAGCGAGTGATGAAGACCGGGAGGGAGAGGCTATTTCTTGGCATTTAGCGGAAACTTTAGGGTTGGATAAGGATAAGACCAAGCGTATAGTTTTTAACTCCATTACCAAGGCGGCCATTCAAAAAGCGATTGAAAATCCGCGTGAAATAAACTATAACTTGGTTAATGCCCAACAGGCAAGACGGGTTTTAGACCGTTTGGTGGGTTATGAGCTTTCTCCTGTTTTATGGAAAAAAATTAAGCCAGGGCTTTCGGCAGGTAGGGTTCAATCTGTAGCCGTTCGGCTTATTGTTGAGCGAGAAAGAGATATTGAAGCCTTTACCGCAGAAGCTTCTTTTAGGATATCGGCAGAATTCAAAACGCTAGAAGGTAGTGTGTTCACGGCAAAATTGAACAAGACGTTCCCTTCAAAGGAAGAAGCTCAGGTATTTTTGAACGAAAATATAGGAGCGGATTTTTCGGTTGGTAATTTAGATAAGAAGCCGGCTAAAAAATCGCCTTCGGCACCTTTTACAACTTCAACATTACAACAGGAAGCTTCAAGAAAGCTATATTTTTCAGTAGGTAGGACCATGCAAGTGGCGCAACGTTTATATGAAGCGGGACTTATTACCTACATGAGAACGGATAGTGTTAATCTTTCCGGTGAGGCCATATCGGCAGCAAAAGATGCCATTATAGATAATTATGGCGAAAAATATAGTACGGTTCGTAACTTTAAAGGAAAATCCAAAGGGGCACAAGAAGCTCACGAAGCCATTAGGCCTACGGATATAACCAACCAGTCTCCGTCATTGGAGCGTGACCAGTCTAAATTGTACGAGTTGATCTGGAAACGTACCATTGCATCGCAAATGAGTGATGCGCAATTGGAACGTACCAATGTAAAAATTCAGGCAAGTACCCATTCAGAGCAATTTACGGCCAATGGAGAGGTAATAAAGTTTGATGGTTTCCTTAAAGTATATATGGAAGGGCTTGATGAAGAGGATGTAGCCGAAGAACAGGAAGGAATGCTTCCTGCCATGAAAGTAGGGGAATCCTTAAAAAACAATTACATTACCGCAACCGAACGCTTTTCAAGACCGCCATACCGTTTTACGGAAGCATCTTTGGTTAAGAAATTGGAAGAACTGGGAATAGGAAGACCGTCAACCTACGCACCAACTATATCTACCATTCAGAATAGGGGATATGTAGAAAAAGGAACCGTAGAAGGCACGGAAAGACACTATGTACAATTATTGTTAGAGGCTGGTGCCGTTCAGGAGAAGAAACTATCGGAAATGGTAGGTTCGGACAAAGGAAAGCTTGTTCCTACGGATATAGGTATGATTGTAAACGATTTCTTGGTAAGTCATTTTGCAACCATTCTAGATTATAACTTTACAGCTAAAGTAGAGGAAGATTTTGATGAGATAGCCGAGGGTGATGAAGATTGGCAGAAGGTCATGAAAGACTTCTATAAAGACTTTCACCCTAATGTATTGGACGTTCAGGAGAATGCAGACCGTGCCAGTGGCGAACGTATTTTGGGAGAGGACCCAAAAACAGGGCGTCAGGTTTCTGTACGTTTAGGCCGTTTTGGGCCTATGGTGCAAATGGGTACTGTAGATGATGAGGAAAAGCCAAAGTTTGCGAGCCTTTTGCCGGATCAGTCCTTAACCACAATTACCTATGAGGAGGCTATGGAGCTTTTTAAACTTCCTAGAAAATTAGGGGTTTACGAAGGGGAGGAAGTAGAGGCAAACGTAGGGCGTTTTGGTCCTTATGTGCGTTTTGGTAAAAAGTTTGTTTCGTTGGAAAAAGGAGAAAGCGCCTTTGATGTCGATTTTGCACGTGCGGTAGAGTTGATAAAAGAAAAACAAAAGGCCGATGCCCCTATTTATCACTATGAAGATAAAGAGGTAACCAAAGGAACCGGTAGATTTGGACCGTTTATTAAGTGGGACGGTATGTTCATCAACGTTAATAAAAAATACGATTTTGATAATCTTTCTGAGGCAGACCTTGTTGAATTGATCGAGACTAAAAAACAGAAAGAGATAGATAAGGTGGTCCAAAATTGGACAGAAGAAGGAATCCGAATAGAGAAAGCAAGGTGGGGTAGGCACAATATTATAAAGGGTAAAATAAAGGTGGAGTTGGCCAAAACGGTAGACGCTACCAAAATATCATTGGAAGAGGCCCAAAAACTTATTGAGCAAAAAACACCAAAGAAGAAAACAAAGGCAAAGGCCAAGCCCAAAGCCAAACCTAAAGCAAAAAAGTAATAGGTTTGAGTATAGTGGTATTGGTTATTGGCCAATTGTAGTAAAGATAGATAAAGAGACGCATAACGTGCGTCTCTATAATTTAAACACATATAATCTTTCAAAATAAATGGCATTTGATTTTCTGGTTCCAGTAGAAGACAAAGTAATGGCCCACTGCGAACTGTTTGCTGCCCAATCTCTGGGAAAGCATACTAGAATACATACTAAAAGAGATGGTCTTCCGGACCTAGAAAATGTTTCAATCGCTATTATTGGGGTTAGGGAGTCCAGAAACGCCTTTGAAAAGAAAACCGAAAAACTAGATATTGCCGCTATACGGATTCAGTTGTACAAGTTGTTGTTGGGTAATTGGAACTCAACATTGGCGGATATGGGCAATATTGAAGAAGGAGCAACAGTTGAGGATACCTATTTTGTTGTAAAGAATACACTTTCCGCACTTTTGGAGAAAAAGATAGTGCCCATAATAATAGGTGCTACACAAGATATAACCTATCCTGCGTACCGGTCTTTTGATGGTATTGTAGACTTGGTAAACTTGGTCGCGGTAGATAGCAGGTTTGATTTTGGTATGGATGATGAGCTTATTTCATCGCATTCCTATATGAGCAAGATTATTACGGATAAGCCCAATAATCTCTTTAATTTCTCCAATATAGGATATCAGAGTTACTTTAATGCACAGGAAGAAATAGATTTAATGGAGCGTCTTTTCTTTGATGCTTACCGTTTGGGAGAGCTGGGTTCGGATATTTCCTTAGCAGAACCTGTACTGCGTAACGCACATATGATTAGTATGGATGCCCGTGCGGTTAGGGCCAGTGAAATAGGATTATCCGATGATTTTTCGCCAAACGGGTTTACGGGAAGAGAGATTTGTGCCATAGCCAGATATTCGGGAATTAGTGACAAAGTAAGTATTTTTGGGGTCTATGAAATGGAAAACACCAATCAATCCTGTCAGTTAATGGCCCAGATAATTTGGTATTTCATCGAGGGTTATAACTTTAGAATAAACGAATCGCCTTTTGAAAGTAGCGAAAACTTTACAAAGTATATAGTTCCTACAGATACCGAAGAACTTACCTTTCACAAGAGCCACCTTACTAATAGGTGGTGGGTAGAGGTTCCATCTATACTAACGCCGCATACTAAATCAAATTCATCGGCGTTATTACCATGCACTAAAAAGGACTATTTGGAAGCGTGCGACCAAAACATTCCTGAACGGTGGTTCAAGGCCTATAAAAAAGGTTTTAATTGAGTTGAAAAAAAATATAGTATAATTGCCATTGATACAATAATTTGATGAAATCACAGTTTTAGAGTGTAGAATTAAATCATAGTATTTGCAGTTTATAACCAGAATCGAAATTTAACCTAAAGTATGAAAAAGCTATTGTTATCATCTATAGCGTTTGTTTTTTTGCTCAGCAGTTGCGGATCAAAGACAAAGGGAGAGCTAGTCGGGGCCCAAGGAAAGAAGTGGTATCCTGAGAAACCTTATGGGATGGAGCTCATTCCACGAGGTTCTTATATCATGGGTAAATCCGAAGAGGACCAGGCTAAAGTTCTGAACGCACCAACAAAGACTGTAACGGTCAGATCGTTCTATATGGATGACACCGAGATTACGAATAGCGAGTATCGCCAGTTTGTAGAATGGGTACAGGATTCCATTACCAGAACACGTTTAGCCGTATTGGCAGATGAATTGGGTCTAGGGCCTGAGGATGAAGGTATTGGTGAGTATGCGTTTAAAGACGCAGATACCACTAAACTATCTGCTTATGACAAGTACATGCTGGATAATTATGCCGGTATGGGCGAAACTGGTTTTGAAGGCCGTGCCTTGAACAAGGACCAAGACCTTATTTGGGATATCTCTGAGTATCCAGATGAGTATTATACAGAGGTAATGGATTCTTTGTATATTCCTGAAGAGGAGTCTTATAACGGTCAGCGTACTATTGATGTTACAAAATTGAAGTACAAGTATAGCTGGATGGATATTGAAGCTGCAGCTCGTTCTAGAACCGGAAGCAGAAAAGATTTTATCCGTCAAGAAGAACTTGAAATCTATCCTGACACTACCGTTTGGATCCGTGATTTTGAATATTCGTATAACGAACCAATGCATAATGATTATTTCTGGCACGACGCATATAGTGAATACCCTGTAGTTGGTGTTTCTTGGGCACAGGCAAGAGCTTTCTGTAACTGGAGAACCAAGTTTAAGAATGATGATCAGAAAAGTAAAGGCAAGCAATTTGTAAACCAATTCAGGTTACCTACTGAAGCTGAATGGGAATATGCTGCCAGAGGTGGTATTGAAGGAGGAACTTACCCATGGGGCGGACCTTACGTAATTAGTGATACAGGTTGCTTTATGGCAAACTTTAAACCGCAAAGAGGTGATTATGCCGCAGATGCAGCTTTATACACTGTAGAAGCAAAATCATATGAGCCAAACGATTTTAATCTTTACAACATGGCCGGTAACGTGTCTGAATGGACCAATTCTAGCTATGACCCTAATTCTTACGAATTTGTTTCTACAATGAACCCTAACGGTGGCGATGGGGCAAATGCAAGAAAAGTAATTCGTGGAGGTTCTTGGAAAGATGTTGCTTATTTCCTACAGGTAAGCACCAGAGATTATGAGTATGCAGATTCTGCTCGTAGTTACATCGGCTTTAGAACCGTACAGGATTATATGGGTGAAGAAGATTCAACACAATAAAAAAGTAATATTAGGATTATAGTTATTTTCAAATACACAAATACAAATACACCATCTGATTCTTCTAGCCATAGAGGAAGACGATAAACAAATCAAACAGTAAACCAAATCTTTTATTAACATTAATTTTCAAATTAAACCTTAAATTATGGCACAGTCAAAATCAACAAAGAAATTATTCAACATGGCCTACGGCCTTGGAGCATCTGTAGTAATTATCGGTGCGTTGTTCAAGATTCTTCACTGGGAGTTCGGACCTTTAACAGGTGGTCTTCTTTTAGCAATAGGTCTTATTACAGAAGCACTTATTTTTGCGATCAGTGCATTTGAACCAGTAGATGATGAATACGATTGGTCTTTAGTATACCCAGAATTGGCCGGTGGTGCTTCAACAGGAGTTGCAAGAAGCAACGAAGCTCAAGAAATCAAAGAAGCAGAAGCTTCGTTATCTGGTAAATTAGACGAATTATTGAAAGAAGCAGGAGTTGACGCTAACCTAATGGAAAGCCTTGGAACTAGCATCCGTAACTTTGAAGGTGCAGCTAAGGGTATTGCCCCAACTGTTGACGCTATGGAGTCTACAAGAAAGTATTCTGATGAAATGGTTCAGGCTGCCGCTCAAATGGAGTCGTTGAACAGCTTATACAAAGTACAATTAGAGAGTGCTAGCAAACAAGCTTCAGTTAATGAAGAAGTTGTACAGAATGCATCTGCTCTTAAAGACCAAATGGAATCTTTGGCAACTAACCTTTCTTCATTGAACGGAGTATACGGTGGTATGTTAACCGCTATGAACAGAAACTAATTAGAGATTAGTTAACCCCAAATCAAATAATTAATCAAATCTAATTAAAAAAACATGGCAGGAGGAAAAGCAACACCACGTCAGAAGATGATCAATCTTATGTATTTGATCTTCATCGCTATGCTGGCGTTAAACATGAGTAAAGAAGTACTTGCAGCTTTCGGTATTATGAACGAAAAGATGGAAGCTTCTAACGCGAAGACTACAGAAAGTAACCTAGCTTTCTTGAGTGGTCTAGAGACTAAAGCTTCCGAAGATTCTGAGAAATACGGAAAGCTTTATAAAGATGCAAAGAAAATCAAGCAGATGTCACAGGAGTATTATGACTATCTAGAAGGCCTTAAGCAAGGCATGACAGAAGGTTTAGAAGATGCTAAGGACTATGCAAGAATGGATAATTCTGATTTCTTGGATCAAAAATTCTTTCAAGGAGATAATCTATCGGAAGGTGGAAAGGAATTCATGAGTAGAATTAATGACTACCGTACACAAGTATCGGCTATCGTACCAAAAGATTTGAAAGAATCTGTAAACGCTCGCTTCCAGACTGGAGATGAGAACGGTAAAGAAACTAAAAGAGACGGTTCTAAGCAAGATTGGATCAACTACCACTACGAAGGATATCCTTTAGTAGCTTCTTTGGCCAAGATTACTGCTCTTCAGGCAGATGTTAAAGCTACAGAAGAAGACGCTCTTAAAAGAATGTTAGAAGGTGAGTTAACAAGCCAAGTATCGCTTAAGAATTTTGCAACATCATTACAGGCTAGCAAATCTGCTTTTTACTCCGGTGAGAAGTATGACGGTAAGATTATCATCAGTAAAACTGATAACTCTTCTACTCCTGTAAAAGCTGAGTTAACGTTAGACGGAAGAAAACTTTCTGAAGGTACTGACTATAAACTAGAGGCTGGTGGTGTTAAGATGTTAATTGGAGCTGGTTCTCCTGGAGATCATACAGTGGAAGGTACATTGTACTTTAAGCAAGATGGTGAGGAAGTTCCTGTACCAGTAAAAAACACTTTTGCAACTATAAATAAGCCTAATGCTGCTTTGATTGCTGCAGATAAGATGAACGTTGTTTACCGTGGTGTGGCTAATCCAATGTCGATTACCATACCGGGAATAGCAGATAACAAGGTTAATGCAAATGCAACTGGTCTGACGAGACGCCAAGGAAGCAGTTACACAATGACTCCTGGTAAAGGTCGTGAAGTTACAATTACCGCATCTGGTACTACAAGTGATGGTACGAAAGTAGGTCCTTTTAGTAACAAATTCAGAATTAAGGATATTCCAAGACCTGCAGGTTCTGTAAGTAAGCAAACAGGTAGTGCTAAAATGCCTAGAGCTAACATGGAAATTGCAACTATAGGAGCAATGTTGGAAGATTTTGATTTTGACTTGAACCTTGCTGTAAGCGGATTTAAGTTCAAAGTTCCAGGTCAGCCTACCGTAAGTGTTAACGGAAGCAAATTGAACGCTAACGCCAAATCTGCCCTTAAAAGAGCTAAAAGAGGTGATGCTGTTCAGATATTTGATATCCAAGCTTACATTACAAATAACAAGAGTTATAAATTGAAGAAGGTATCTCCGGTTGTAGTGGAGATCACAAACTAATAAAAACTAGTAAAACCGGGCGGTCTTTTGATCGCTCGGTAATTTAAAATTTTACAAACATGAATTGGAAAAATGCTTTAGTAATTGGTGCAGTAACATTGTTGCCAGTTTCCATGATGGCCCAGGCGAACATCTTGAACGCCAAAAAGCCTGAGGAAATAGGCATTAAGACCGAAGCTCAAAAAGCTTTGGACAATGATGCTCCCCTTGAGTATGGGTATGTAGATGATCGTGACATTCTTTGGTCTAAGACGGTTTGGGAAGTTATTGATCTTGATGAAAGGGTAAATTTCCCTTTATATTATCCTACAGATACCATTGATATAGGAAACGATAGAAGATCATTATATGATGTTCTTTTGAAAAATATCAAGAACGGTAAGCTAAAAGATGTTTATGCAGATTCTTATTTTACGGATAAGCGTAAATTTAGCGACCTTCAAAGTACGTTGCAAAAAGTAGATACTACTGATTATGGTTACGAACAGATCAATGCAGGTGAAGAACTTTCTCCTGAGTATGTGATGAGAAGAAACCTAACTGCGGCCGATATTGAGGAATACCGTATAAAAGGAATGTGGTATTTTGATAAGCGCCAAGGCGAATTAAAGTATCGTTTGTTAGGTATTGCCCCGGTAGCTCCTGACGTTAACTTTATAGACGATGACTCTATGGATCCAAGTGATGCAAAGGTTGAGTTATTCTGGGTATGGTATCCAGATGCACGAAACATCTTGCACGAGGCCAAAGTCTTTAACCAAAGAAACTCTGCGCAACCTATCTCTTTTGATATGTTGTTGAACGCAAGAAGGTTTAATGGTGTAATTTATAGAGAAGACAATGTTCATGGTGACCGTAAAGTAAATGATTACATTACAGATAATGCTCTGTTCCAGTTGTTGGAAGCAGGTAGAATCCAAGAGGTCATTAGAGATAGAGAGCAAGATATGTGGGCTTACTAGAGCCAAGAATATTCCAATTCAAATAGTATTGAGCGCCCTGACAGTTTTTGTCGGGGCGCTTTTTTTGATTGCCAATTTTCTACCTTTGGCGTATGATAGATTATTTAATTGTAGGGCTTGGCCTAGCAGGTATTTCATTCTGTGAGCAGCTAGAGAAGAATAACAAAACCTTTAGGGTAATTGCAGATAGTTCCCAGACCTCTTCGGTAGTGGCCGGAGGCCTATATAACCCCGTTATTCTAAAACGGTTTACGTTGGCGTGGCAGGCAGAGGAACAGATGAAAACGGCATCGGCTTTTTATGCGCATTTGGAACGCAAGTTAGGAGTTAAGTTAAATTATGAGCTGCCGGTATACAGAAGGTTTCATTCTGTTGAAGAACAAAACCTGTGGTTTGAAGCTTCCGATAAAAAAGGATTGGATAGGTTTTTGAATACATCTGTTCACGCAAATACCAATGTTCATGTAGATGCTCCGTTCGGTTATGGGGAAGTACGCCATACAGGAAGAATAGATACAGAAAAATTAGTCTCCTCGTACAAGAAATACCTTCAAGAGAAAGACTTAGTGATTGAAGAAACCTTTGATTACAACCGTTTGCAGTATACCGATGATAGAGTAGAATACGACGCTCTTTCTGCCCGAAAAATTGTGTTTGCAGAAGGTTTTGGGTTAAAGGAAAATCCGTTTTTTAATTATTTGCCTTTGCAAGGTTCCAAAGGGGAGTACGTATTTATTGAAGCTCACGATCTAAAAGAGGATAAAGCCATAAAGTCTTCGGTGTTCATTATTCCCCAAGGGAATAATATCTATAGGGTAGGTGCTAATTACGAACGCCATGACAAAACCAATCTGCCAACAGAAAGTGCCAGAGAAGGACTATTGGCTAAATTAAGAACGGTGCTAAAGTGCGATTTTAAAGTGGTAGACCAAGTAGCTGGGGTAAGACCAACCGTGGTAGATAGAAAACCGCTGGTAGGTAGGCACCCTAAGTTTAAAAGCTTGCATATCCTTAACGGATTTGGCTCAAGGGGGGTTCTTATAGGTCCGTCTGCTGCAAAACAACTGTACATGTTCGCAGAAGACGGTCAGGAGTTAGATTCGGAATTGGACATTGCACGTTTTACTCAGAAATACTTTCAGCAGTCTTTTTCCTGAATTTTCTGCCTGCTTCAGAATCAAAGTGGATAAAGAAATTGATCCAAATGTTTCGGGACAATCTAATAATTAGTGGCATGAAAATTATCATGGTGGCAACAATGGCAATAAATGAAGTGGTCAAAGTTGCACCAATGAACAAAAAGCTGATGACAAATGCTGCTACGGCAAAAGCAATTCCAACGGCATAACTAACATACATGGCGCCATAAAAGAAAGAAGGTTCAATCTTGTACTTGGTGCCACAGGTAGAGCAACGTTCGTGCATATCAAAGATTTTGCCCAGATGATACGGGTTTTTATCCTCATACATGCTCTCTTCGTGGCATTTGGGACAACTTCCTGTTAAAATGCTGTATAGTTTGTTTCCTTTTTTTAACATTTGCAAAACTTTGAATAAAAGTACAACTTTGGCTTTTCTTTCAATGTAACTATCATTACAAATAGTAATGTTTTTTCAAAAATAATTAAACCACCTTATGGGCATGATGCCTGTCTGAATCTAGAATTTTTAAAGTATGTTGAATATCCATAACCTTTCCGTTTCTTTTGGCGGAGAATATCTTTTTGAGGAAATATCCTTTCGTTTAAATGGTGGTGATCGTGTGGGTCTGATCGGTAAGAACGGAGCGGGTAAATCAACACTTTTAAAAATGTTGTCCAAAGATATGCCTATTGATTCGGGTACTATCGCCATGGAGAAAAATATTAAGATTGGTTTTCTTCGTCAGGATATAGATTTTGTTTTGGGGCGTACCGTTTTGGAAGAGTCCTATCAGGCTTTTGAAGAAATAAAGGCATTAGAGCTTAAGTTGGATGAAATTAACCACCAATTAGCAGAGCGAACGGATTATGAGAGTGAAATCTATCATCAACTTATGGTAGACTTGAGCGATCTTACCCATCGCTATGAAATATTAGGGGGGTATAATTACCAAGGTGAAACCGAAAAAATACTACTGGGCCTTGGTTTTAAACGAGAGGATTTTGATAAGAAAACCGACACGTTTTCCGGCGGATGGAGAATGCGAATAGAATTGGCAAAACTCTTGCTCCAGAGCAATGATGTGTTACTTCTGGATGAGCCCACCAACCACTTGGATATTGAGTCTATTATCTGGTTGGAGCATTTTTTGAAAGGGTACGCGGGTGCTGTTGTTATCGTTTCTCACGATAAAATGTTTTTGGATAACGTTACCAACCGTACCATAGAAATCTCCTTGGGCCGTATTTATGACTACGGAAAGCCCTATTCCCAGTTTCTTTTGCTTAGAGGAGAAATAAAAGAACAGCAGATGAACGCCCTAAAGAATCAGGAAAAGGAAATTCAGCAAGCAGAACGCTTGATCGAGAAGTTCCGAGCCAAAAGTTCCAAGGCTTCAATGGCACAGTCGTTGATCAAGAAATTGGATAAAATGGAGCGTATTGAAGTAGATCAGGATGATAATGCCGTAATGAACCTCCGTTTTCCGGTCTCCATAACTCCGGGTAAGGTTATTGCGGAAATAGAGGAACTTTCTAAAAGCTACGGGGAAAAAGATGTACTTTCTGGTATAAATCTACTTTTGGAGCGCGATAGTAAAACGGCTTTTGTGGGTCAGAACGGTCAGGGAAAATCTACATTGGCCAAGATAATGGTGGGTGATTTGGACTATGAAGGCAAATTAAAGTTGGGGCATAACGTACAAATTGGATATTTTGCCCAAAACCAGGCCGAATACTTAGATGGTAACAAAACCATATTGGATACCATGATAGATGCGGCCAACGAAAAGAACAGAAGTAAGGTAAGAGATATTCTGGGCTCATTTTTGTTCAAGGGAGATGAGGTGGAAAAATACGTAAAAGTACTTTCCGGTGGTGAACGAAACCGTTTGGCCTTGGCCAAGATGCTTTTGCAGCCTTTTAACGTGTTGGTAATGGATGAACCTACCAACCACTTGGATATTCAATCTAAGAACGTCTTAAAACAGGCCTTGCAGAATTTTGACGGAACCCTGGTTCTTGTTTCTCACGATAGGGATTTTCTACAAGGGCTGACCAACAAGGTGTATGAGTTTAAGGACAAGAAAATTAAAGAGTATTTAGGCGATATAGATTACTATCTGGATCAGCGTAAGGTTGAAGATTTTAGGGCGATAGAAAAAAAACAGGACGTTCAAAAAAAAAGCGACACGCCAAAATCTAGTGCAACCGACTTTAAGGAACAGAAAAAAATAAAATCACTTAAAAACCGACTTAGCTCAGTGGAGTCGGACATTGCAAGACTGGAAAAGGAGATAGCAGAGATAGACCATAAATTGTTAATGGATTACGACAAGACTATTGCTGTTCCCAATTTTTTTGATGGTTATCAAAAGAAGAAAAAGCAGTTGGAACAAATGATGACCAAGTGGGAAGAAATTACCTTGGAGCTAGAAAATTACTAGGATTTGGCGTAAATGACCATTTGAAAAAAGTGCTCACAACAAAATATCTGGCTTTCACAACATTATAGGGCCGTTGAACGATAATTTTTGTTTTTCATCCACATTAAGGCTTATTTTTGTAGGGTAATTCGCTTTGAATTGCGCCCAACCTTACTGTCAACCAAAAAAAATAGTATTCGTATGAAAAGTCTATTAAGTTACTTAGTGCTTTTGTGCATTACGGTGCATACGGTTATGGCCGACGTTCCGAAGAAAGAAAAAGAATCGCTCATTGAGTTGTACAACGCAATGAAGGGTGATGAATGGCAAAGAAAATGGAACTTGGATGCAGAAATCTCTACATGGCAGGGTGTAACGGTCAGAAACAACCACGTTGTAGAAATCAATCTTTTTAATAACAATCTTCAAGGGGTTATCCCAAGCAGTATTGGTGACTTGGAAAAACTGGAATCTTTAAACTTGGCGTTTAACGGCATTACAGGAGAGCTTCCTAAAGAGATTGCACAACTTACGAGACTACGTGTGCTAAAGATAGAAATGAACCGTATTAAAGGAGAACTTCCTTTAGAATTGGGTAGAATGAGAAGTTTAATGGAGCTTACGGCTTTCAACAACTTTATAACCGGAAGCATTCCTGAGAGTATTGGGGAAATAAAAAACCTGAAAATTTTAAACTTGTCCAGTAATAGTCTAAAAGGAAATATACCTAAATCTGTTGGCGGATTGGCCCAATTGGAAAGTTTGGGTCTTTTTGAAAATACGTTGGAAGGAAGTATTCCTTCGGAAATAGGCGGACTTACAAAGCTTAAGGAACTTGTTTTGGCCAATAACCAATTGGGAGGAGAGCTTCCGGAAGAGTTTGGTCAATTGGCTAGCTTAGAGGTGTTACAGCTTCAGAACAACAAATTTGATTCGTTCAAGAGCCTTCATTCAATGGATGAAAAGCAGTTCTTGGTTTTTGATTATGATAAGGAAGATGATAAAATCGATTTCAAAAATGTTGAGTACGGCAGAACTAGAATGGCCGATACAAAGTTTGAAGACGAAGAATAGAAAATAGATTTCCATAATTTATTAGTTAGTTTGGTTAAAGGGACGCAGTTATGCGTCCCTTTTTTTTCGGGTATTTCAAAAAAAATACATTTAAGATACATTTAACAAAGCTCACTTAAACTATTAGATAGCTTTGTAGTCCAACCATCTGGTTATATAGCCCAACTAACTTATGAATACACGAAAGATCCTCTTGACCGTACTAGGTGTTTTGCTGATTATTGTTTCGGTTTACGCAGCAGTATCAATTGTAAACAGTAAAAGAACTCCTAGACCAAAACCTGAAAAAGTAATTAAGACCGTCTTTGTAGACACGGTTAAAAACGGAAGTATCCCCATAGTAATTCCTGCAAATGGTAATTTAAGTGCTAAACAAAGGGTAGAACTCTACTCAGAGGTGCAGGGAGTGTTTAGAAAAGGGAACAAGCTTTTTAAAGCGGGACAGACCTACCGGGCCGGCGAAACCATTATCCGTATAGATGCTGCGGAATATGCGGCAAGTGTACAATCGGCAAAAAGCAACCTTTACAATCTAATTACTTCCATAATGCCGGATTTAAGGTTGGATTATCCTGAGATATTCCCTAAGTGGCAAAAATACCTCAGCGATTTTAATATGGGGAACACGACTCCTGCTTTGCCCGAAATGACAGATGAAAAGGAGAAATATTTTATTTCCGGTCGTGGTATTCTTACCAACTACTATAATGTAAAGAATTTGGAGCAACGTCTTTCTAAGTATAGAATTTCGGCTCCGTTTAGCGGTATCCTAACCGAGGCTTTGGTTACAGAGGGAACTTTGGTAAGATCTGGTCAAAAATTGGGAGAATTCATTAATACAGACGTGTATGAGTTGGAGGTCGCCATTGGCAAGGACTATAGTGATCTTTTAAAAGTGGGCGAAAGC
Organism: Zobellia sp. B3R18; assembly: GCF_018860715.1. NCBI lineage: Bacteria > Pseudomonadati > Bacteroidota > Flavobacteriia > Flavobacteriales > Flavobacteriaceae > Zobellia > Zobellia sp. B3R18. Next base: position 1,782,374 of record NZ_JAHKQG010000011.1, read on the forward strand.
GTAGAGCTTATCAATCTTAATGGAACTAAAACGTATACAGGAAAAGTTGCCCGTATTAACGGGAGTGTAGATTTGGCATCACAGACCATAAGGGCCTATATAGATGTTAAAGACGAAAATCTTAGGGAAGGAATGTACTTGGAGGCCAATCTAGATGCCAGACAAGAGGAAAACGCAATTGAAATAGACAGGGGGCTTTTACTTGAAAATGACCAAATTTTTGTGGTACGGGACACCATTTTAGATGTGGTTGATGTTAAGCCGGTATATTTTTCCGATAGAAAGGTAGTCCTAAAAAATGTACCTGATGGATTAACCATTGTTTCAAAACCGGTAGTAGGAGCTTATGCCGGTATGCTAGTTAAGGTTTTTGACGAGAGTAACACAAAAACCAAAGACTAATGAGAAACATAATCTCTTATTTCATAAAGTATCACGTTGCCGTAGATGTCTTTGTACTGGCGTTTATGGTGTTTGGTATTGCCGGCGCTCTTTCGTTAAAATCTAGCTATTTCCCGCTTTCGGATTCTAAGAATATATCAATAAACATAACCTATCCCGGCGCTTCACCGCAAGAGGTAGAAGAGGGTATTGTTCTTAAGATAGAAGATAACTTAAAAGGTCTTGAAGGTGTAGACCGGGTTACCTCCACCGCAAGGGAGAACAGTGGGGTTATTAATGTGGAAATCGAAAAAGGGCGCGATATAGATTTCATGCTTTTGGAGGTAAAGAATGCCGTAGATAGGGTGCCCTCTTTTCCTACCGGAATGGAGCCTTTAATTGTCTCCAAACTAGAAGCCGTTAGAGAGACCATAACGTTTGCCATAAGTGGGGAACAGATTCCATTGGCTACTTTAAAACAAGTAGGGAGACAGGTAGAGAACGAGCTGCGTACCATAGATGGCATTTCTCAAATAGAGATGAGTGGTTATCCATTGGAAGAAATAGAGATAGCCGTAAACGAAAATAGTTTATTGGCTTATAATATATCTTTTAATGAAGTATCTCAGGCGGTGGCCAATGCCAATATTTTGGTTACTGGAGGTAATATTAAAACCGACTCCGAAGAATATTTGATCAGGGCCAACAATAGGTCTTATTACGGAGATGAGCTGTCTAATATGATTATCCGTGCGGATGCTTCGGGTAGTGCGGTGCGGTTAAAAGATGTGGCCATCATTCGTGACCGTTTTGAAGAATCGCCCAATGCTTCTTATTTTGATGGGAACCTTTCCGTTAGTGCTTCCATCACGAGTACCAATACAGAAGACCTTTTGGGTTCTGCCGAAAAGGTAAAGGAATATATAGAGGACTTTAACCAAAAGCACAACAACATAAAGTTAAGCGTGGTCAGTGATCGTAGTATTACCTTGAACCAACGTACGGAGTTGTTGACGGAGAATGCTATTGTGGGTATGATCTTGGTACTCATATTCCTCTCGTTGTTCTTAAATACACGTTTGGCTTTTTGGGTGGCATTCGGTCTACCTATCTCCTTTTTGGGAATGTTCGTATTTGCAGGATATTTTGATGTTACCATTAACGTGTTATCGCTTTTTGGTATGATTATCGTAATCGGTATTCTGGTAGATGACGGAATCGTGATTGCGGAAAACATTTATCAGCATTACGAAAAAGGAAAAAGTCCAATACAAGCCGCTATTGATGGTACCATGGAGGTAATACCGCCCATTATTTCGGCAATTATCACTACCATATTGGCCTTTTCCATCTTCCTGTTTTTAGATGGTAGAATAGGTGAATTCTTTAGTGAGGTATCCGTAATCGTAATCCTCACCTTGGTAGTCTCCTTGGTAGAGGCCCTAATAATTCTTCCTGCGCATTTGGCCCATTCAAAAGCACTTACGGTCATAGAAAAGAAACCAAAAACGGCAATAGGGAGAGCTTTTGCCAAATTAAGGGTCATTAATGAAATGGGAGACCGTTTCATGGTTTGGATGCGCGATAAGATTTACAGCCCTGCTTTACGTTTTGGTCTGCGCTATAAAGTACTGATGTTCGCTTTCTTTGTTATGGCTTTGATACTTACATTGGGGTCTGTGGGTGGCGGAATCGTTAGAACGGCCTTTTTTCCGAGAGTTGCCAGTGACAGGGTTTCCGTAGATTTATTGATGCCCAACGGAACCAATGAAAAAATCACGGATTCTATTATTTCTTTGATAGAGGAGAAGTCTAAAATTGTAAACCAGGAGCTAACTGAGAAGTACTTAAAGGGAACGGATAAAGTCCTTTTTGAAAATACAATTAAGAGAATTGGTCCGGGTACCTCTGCCGCTTCTTTGGATATTAACCTTTTACCAGGTGAGGAACGTCCGGATGCCATTAGTTCGGATATGGTAACCAATAGATTGCAAGAGTTAATGGGGCCTGTATTAGGGGTTGAAAGCCTTATTTATGGCTCAGGAGGAAACTTTGGCGGTAATCCGGTATCGGTTTCGCTTTTGGGGAATAATATCACCGAACTAAAGGCTGCCAAAAAAGAGCTAAAGGCCGTGCTGGAAAATAATGCCCTACTAAAAGATGTTGCGGATAATGACCCTGCAGGTATTAAGGAAATAAGACTTGAGCTAAAAGAGAATGCGTATTTATTGGGGCTTGACCTACGTACGGTAATGAATCAGGTGCGTGCGGGCTTTTTTGGCTCTCAAGCGCAACGTTTTCAAAGAGGGCAAGATGAAATTAAGGTTTGGGTACGTTACGATAGGGAGAACCGCTCTTCCATTACGGATTTGGATGAAATGCGAATCACCACTCCAAACGGAAATAAAGTTCCGTTAAAGGAAATAGCAACCTATATCATTGAAAGGGGAGATGTGGCCATAAACCACTTGGAAGGACAACGGGAAATTCAGGTTTCGGCGGACATTAAAAATGAAAAAACAACAAGTGCCACGGATATCATGAACGAAATCCGTACCACCGTAATGCCGGAAATACAGTCCAGATATCCAACGGTAACGGCATCGTACGAAGGTCAGAACAGGGAGGCCAAAAAAATGTCCGATTCCATAACTGTGGTGGGTCTATCGGTTTTATTGTTAATATACATCACTATAGCGTTTACGTTTAGAAGTTTCAGTCAGCCGTTGTTACTTATTTTGCTGGTACCGTTTAGTTTAACTGCAGTAGCATGGGGGCATTGGATTCATGACTTTCCGGTCAATATTCTATCGTTATTGGGTATTATCGCCTTAATAGGCATTATGGTGAATGATGGTTTGGTACTCATAAGTAAGTTTAATGGCAATTTGCGTGGTGGAATGAAATTTGACGATGCCATTTTTGAGGCGGGCCGCTCACGTTTTAGGGCTATATTTTTGACGTCGATAACTACTATTGCAGGTCTAGCTCCGCTTTTGTTGGAGCGTAGTAGGCAAGCCCAGTTTTTAAAGCCCATGGCTATATCCATTGCCTATGGTATTGCTTTTGCCACTGTTCTGACCTTGTTATTATTGCCGCTGTTCTTAGCGTTCAGTAACCGTATTAAAGTAACTACAAAATGGTTGAAAACCGGTGATGATATCACTAAGGAAGAGGTAGAACGTGCTATAAAGGAGCAGAAGGAAGAAGCACATATGGCGGAGCAGCCTAGGCTGCCGTTAAACGGAACTTCCCATGATGTAATGAAAGGTTCGGAAGTAAGCAATAGTGCCTCATCTAACAGCAATATTAAGAAACCAGAATAGGAATGATCAAACAAGTTATAGTCCCCTTAATTTTTCTTTTTATCAGCCTAGGAGTTACAGCTCAAGAGAAGCGTTTATCCAAAGAAGAAGCGGTACGCTTAACATTGGAAAACAACTTTGGAATTAAGGTAGCGGGTAATCAAGTAGAAATTGCCGATAACAATCAGGGTATACTCAATTCTGGCTATTTACCGAGTCTTACGGGTACGGCAGGCGCCAATTACAATGATTTAAATAGCAATACGGAATATCCGGGACAATTTGAAAGCTCCGGCGAGCCCAGACCTGATCTGGAAATAAACCATGCGGAATCGCAATCCTTCAATGGCGGATTGAACTTGAACTATACGTTGTTTGATGGTTTAGGAAGGCTCTACAATTACAAAAGACTAAAAGAGCAGTATCAACTTACGGAATTACAAGCTAGGGAGACCATAGAGAATACCTTGTTGCAGTTGTTTAGTATTTATTTTGAAGTAGCTAGGCTTACGGAGAACGAAAATGTGCTGAAACAGGCTTTGGAAATTTCTACGGACCGTATTACACGGGCGGAGTACGCTTTTGAATACGGCCAGAATACCAAACTGGACATTCTAAATGCTCAGGTAGATGTTACCAATGATAGTATTAACCTATTGAACACCAAACAGCAATTGGCCAATGTTAAAAGGGATTTGAATGTTATTGTCAATCAAAGCTTGACCGAGGATTTTCAAGTGGATACTATTGTTCGTTTTGTGCCCAGATTGCAATTGGATGAGCTCATAGGCGAGGCCAAGCAGAACAACGTAACCATACTGCAGGCCGAGCGTAATTTGGCCATTAATGCGTATGATATTAAGGTGAATCGTTCCGGTTACCTTCCTACTATTGGGCTTACGGGCTCGTACGGTTGGAATTTGAACCAAAGTGCACCCAATTCCTTTTTGCCGGGCCAAATTATTCCCGGGAGCAACAGAACCAGCCTTACATTGGGCTTAGGGGCCAGTCTTACTTGGAACCTTTTTGATGGCGGAAGAACAACTACCTTGGTGCAGAATTCCAAAATTGCCTATGAAAACCAAGAGTTGTTGCAAGAGCAAGTAACATTAGAAGTGGATCGTGATATTCTTAATGCTCTGGCGAGCTACGAAAACCGATTGACCATTTATCAGATTCAGGAACAGAATGTAATTACCAACCAAAATAATTTTGAACGTTCAAAAGAGCAGTTTCAATTGGGGAGGATTACGTCCATAGAGTTCCGGCAGGCGCAAATTAACCTTTTGAATGCGCAGACCAATAAGAACTTGGCCAAGTATGATGCCAAGCTTGCGGAACTTCAATTGCTTCAGCTTACCGGGCAACTTCTTAACGTTGAATTTTAATCGTATCGTCTAAAACCGTACTGAAAAGGCATCCGTAAATGCACGGATTCTTTGCCTTTCAAATAATTTCTTCGTAGTATAGTTTTACAAAAATAGAACTATCATATGTCTCATATTGGCGTTGGAATTATTGGCACGGGTTCAATCGTACATACCTATGTAAAATGTCTTTCGGAGCTGGAAGGCGTCCGGATAGTAGGGCTTTGTACAAAATCTGCGGATAGGGTAGAGCAGCTGAAAGCTGATTTTGGATTGCCCATCTATAGTGACCTTAATACTTTCGTACAGCACCCAGAAATAGATTTGGTCTGTGTTTGTAATGAAAGTGGAAAACATAGTATAGCAATAGAAGCTGCCGCTAAGGCGGGCAAACATATCCTAAGTGAAAAGCCCCTTGAGGTAACTACTGAAAAAATAGATGGGTTGATTGCCCTATGCGAAGAGCGAAAGGTACTTTTGGGCTGTGTACTTCAAAACAGATGTAGCACGGATTACAAACAGGTAGAAAATGCGATAAAGTCCGGTAAGCTTGGAAAATTGCTTATGGGCAATGCCAGTATCAACTGGTACCGTTCACAGGCGTATTACGCCAATAGCAAGTGGAGAGGAACCAAGAAATTAGATGGTGGCGCCGCTTTTATCAACCAAGGTATTCATACCGTAGATTTATTGCAGAACCTTATGGGGCCTGCAGTTTCGGTCTTTGCCAATGTACAAACTAGAGTACATGAAATAGAAGGGGAAGATGTTGGTGCGGTATTGGTAAATTATGAGAATGGGGCCATGGGAACGATTACGGCAGGTACGGCCCTTTTTCCAGGCTACCCGGAACGCGTTGAGGTATATGGTGAGAAAGGAAGCATTATTATGGAAGGCGGGAAAATCATTGCATGGAATGTAAAAGGAGAAGATGCTCCGGAATTAACTTCAAAAGAACAGGGAAGCGGCGCGACAGACCCTACGGCCATTGGGCATCACAATCATAAAGTGGTTCTTCAGGATATGGTAAACGCTATCAGGGAAAACCGGAAACCTATGGTGGATGGTGCAGAGGCGCGGAAATCGGTCGCTTTAGTAAATGCCATCTATCGATCGTCCAAAAGTAAAAAACAGGTGCAACTTTAAAAAGGTCTATATGTACGAACACTTTTTTCAATGCCCCTATTGTTGGGAAGAAATTTCCATGCTAATGGACCCCTCGGTTTCAAAACAAACCTATGTGGAAGATTGCGAGGTATGTTGCAACCCTATTGAGGTAACCCCGCAATTTCAAGATAATGAACTCGTAGCTTTTGAAGCAGTGGATATAGAGCAGTAGCCCTAATCCATTTCTTTGATCTTACCGCCAAAAACTTTATCCTTTTCAATACTTTTAGGATTGCCATAGATGTAGATAGAACCGCCGGCACGTACTTTGGCCGTTACTTTATCGGTAGCTTTTACATCTGCCCTTCCTCCGGCATTGACTACTACGGTAGTCTCATTGGTGTCTAGTTGTTTGTTATACGTCTTTCCTCCCGTATTCACCATAACCTCTTGTTTGTCCGCAGAACCGGTAAGGGTAACTTCCCCTCCTGAGATAGATTTAGTGTAGAGGTCTTTGATGTTTATTTTTAAATCTATTTTACCACCTTCTTGGGTTTTGATTTCTACGCGGTCGCCTTTAATGGTCTCGTCCGAACGTATTTTTGCATTTTCGTTGGCATCTAATAGGGCAAGCTCTTCTGTATAGTATAAAGTGGCCTTGGCTTCGTTCCCATCTAAAAAATTATCGAACTCCATTTTTATTTTTAGGAGTCCATTTTTGTTGGAGATGTTTACTTCATCCTTATCGTCTCCTGTAATAACAAGTTTGTTCTCGTTACTTTTTACCAAGCTTACCACGATGCGGTCATATACTTTAAGCTCCGTAAACTTCTCTAATTCTTTTGTGTTTTCCTTTTGTGCGAAAACCCCTGCCGAAACAAATAGGGTCACTGCTATGCATAGTAGTTTTTTCATTTTTATAATTTATAGCGTTCGCACAAATATAGGCTATTTTGGGTAGTTGTAGGGCAATAGCAAGGGGTGTGGAGCATTGTGTTTGCTAGTTTTTAAACAAATAGTACAGCTGTTGTTAAGAGGTTGGGGTTGGTAAGGTTTAAAATGGGTAGAGCTTGACCATTGTAGATAAAAAAAACTATTTTTAGCAAAACCATTTTACCAATGAAAATTCAGTTAACCAAAATTACCTTGTCTGCCTGTCTCATAGGGGCGGTCCTACAATCTTGTAAATCTACACAAGCCGTTACGGCCACCCAGGAAACCGCGGTGGAAAAAACGGAAGAAAAAGTAATGGAAAAAGTACCCGTAGAGGCTTCTAACGGTTATACCGAAACCGTTCCCGAAACCGATAAGAGTTTTGATATGGTGTTGATTCCTAGTGGAACCTTTACCATGGGTAGTCCGGAATCGGAAGCGAACAGAAAGGCCGATGAAGGTCCTCAAAAGGAGGTAGAGCTAGACGCTTTTTATATGGCGAAGCATGAATTGACATGGGACTTGTTTGAACTTTTCTTCAAACAGAACAAAGAACTTTTTGTAAAATTGGATGATGACCGTGTAATTAAAATTGATGCCATTACACGTCCCAGTCCGCCGTATGAGGATCCATCGTATGGTATGGGTAAAGACGGGTTTCCTGCGGTAAGCATGTCCGCATATTCGGCATTGGTATATTGCAAATGGCTAAGTGCCGTTACCGGAAAATTTTACCGATTGCCCACGGAGGCCGAATGGGAATACGCTGCTAAGGCAGGTACACAAAGTGCTTATAGTTTTGGGGATGATGTAGCTCAGATAGACGAGTATGCGGTATACTACAAGAATTCGGAAAGTAAATATGCCAAGGTGGGGTCCAAAAAACCAAATCCTTGGGGCTTGTATGATATGCACGGGAATGCGGCGGAATGGACGTTGGATGAATACAAGGCAGATGCCTATGCCACAACGGACAAGAAGAATCCTTGGGTGACTCCAACAGTAATACACCCACGCTCGTATAGGGGTGGTTCTTGGGATGATGATGCGGATAAATTACGTTCATCGGCCAGAACGGCTTCAAGCTTAAAACAGCAGAAGCGCGATCCACAGATTCCAAAGAGTTTTTGGTGGTTTACAGATTCCAACTATGTAGGTTTTAGATTGGTAAGTCCAAAAGTTCAACCTACCGAGGAAGAACAAAAGAAGTTCTGGCAGACCGTTTTGGATGAATAGAAAATTGATTATAAAATGCCATTAATGTTTTGGCCAATTTAAATACCATGAAAAATACATTTCTATTAGTACTTCTAGTGGCTTTTACCTTTGTAGGTCGGGCTCAGGATGAATATACGCTTTCGGATACCAGTACATTGACCATAAACGGGACTTCTACCGTTCATGAATGGGAAGTGGCCGCAAATTCGGTGTCCGCAACCCTTACTTATGACGGTACTGCACCCAAAGAAATTGATTTAGAGGTTGCCGTAGACGATATTAAAAGTGAAAGAGGTGCGGCAATGGACAAAAAAATGCATGAGGCCTTAAAAAAAGAGGCGCATCCCAAGGTTATTTTTAAACTTAAGGAGGTAAAGGATACATCTACTTTAGTGGGGTCTTTAAACATTGCCGGAACGGAGAAAACGGTAGAGATTCCAGTAACTATGGAAACGGCATCGGAAGGACTTAAAATTAAAGGTCAAAAGAAGTTGGTGCTGCAAGATTACGGTATGGAACCCCCAACGGCCATGTTTGGCCAGATAGTAGTAGGGGATGAGGTTACCGTTAATTTTGATTTACTTTTTTCAAAGAAGTAAGCATTTCGGTTCAAGTGGGTAATCTGCTTTAAAATATTTTTTATGGAGAATCGTGCAAAAATTAAGAGTCTTGCGGCAAAATACGCTCCGGAGTTTGTGGAGGTCCGTAGGCATTTGCACCAACATCCGGAACTCTCTTTTCAAGAATACAATACCTGTTCCTTTTTAAAGGAGCAACTGCTGGCATTGGGTATTACGGACATTGAATCGGTTGCAGGAACTGGTTTGTTGGCTACCATTAACGGTCGTGAAAAAGGAAAAACGGTGCTGCTTAGAGCGGATATTGATGCCCTACCGATTCATGAGCAAAATACAATAGCTTACGCTTCCACCACAGATGGCGTTATGCATGCCTGCGGTCATGATGCCCATAGTGCTTCCCTTTTACTTTGTGCTAAAATTTTAATGGAACTGAAAGGTGATTTTCAGGGAAGTGTAAAATTACTTTTTCAGCCTGCGGAAGAGCTTAGTCCGGGAGGGGCCATAAGCGTGATCAAGGAAAAAGCATATACCGTTTTAGGCAGTATTCCCCATATAGGGCAGCACGTACGGCCAGATATTCCTGTGGGGAAAGTAGGTTTTCGCTCCGGAAAGTTCATGGCCAGTATGGACGAACTCTTTTTAACCGTAAAAGGAAAAGGAGGTCATGCGGCAATGCCTGAAAAAATTATTGATCCGGTTCTGATCGCCTCTCACATTATAGTTGCCGCCCAGCAATTGGTCAGTCGTGTGGCGGACCCTAAGATTCCGTCCGTACTTTCATTCGGTAAGGTAATCGCCAATGGTGCGATCAACGTTATTCCAAATGAAGTTTCTATTGAAGGTACTTTTAGGACTATGGATGAAGATTGGCGGAAAACAGCCTTGGAAAAGCTGGAGAAATTGGTCACTACAATGGCCGAAGCCATGGGGGGCAGTTGCGAACTGAAAATCAATCATGGGTACCCGCATTTAAAAAATGACTCCACCTTGACCGAAAACCTAAAAATCCAGGCAAAGGACTATGTAGGGGAAGAAAATGTTGAGGAATTGGACCAATGGATGGCAGCGGAAGATTTTGCATACTACACTCAGCGCAACCCCGCATGTTTTTATATGCTAGGGGTGGGAAATGCCCAAGAGAACATTACATCCGGTCTGCATACACCTACTTTTAATATTGATGAATCTGCTTTGGAACTAGGGGGCGGATTATTGGCGTGGCTGGCCTTAAGAACACTTTCAGCGTAAACTGTATTTTGGTTTCATATTCATAGTCAAACCTTGTTGTATTTGTTGATATGGCTTAAATAGGGGCGATGTATTCAAAAAATGATAATAAATGACGAAAAAGTACAACTGATAGAATTGTAGCTACACCTTTTAACTACTAGTTTTATGGAATAACATTAAGTGTGTAATGTACCATTCCAAAAAATGAAGTATAAGATAATAGTTGCGGTAGTTTTGGCCAGTTTGATCGGTTTTCTTTTTTTGTATAAGAAGGGAATATTCGATTCTGCTAACGATGAATATGCCGATATGAAATTGCCGGAAACGGTAGATTACAATTTTCATATCAAACCTATCCTTTCCGATAATTGCTATACCTGTCATGGTCCGGATGCCAATAAAAGAAAGGCAGGTCTGCGTTTGGATTTGGAAGAAGGGGCATTTTCCGAACTTCCCGAAAATCCAGGTAATTATGCTTTGGTCTCTAAAAACCTAAGAAAAAGTGTCGCCTATCAGGCAATTATTTCTGAAGATAAAGATGTTATCATGCCACCGGCAGATTCAAAATTGGACTTGAATTCCTATGAAAAAAAGCTCATAAAAAAATGGATTCAACAAGGGGCTAAATTCGAAAAACATTGGGCCTATATTTCACCCAAAAAGACGACTGCCCCGCAAACGGAAAATACACAGTGGGCGCAAAATGAAATTGATGGTTTTATTTTGGAGAAGCTGGAGGAAAAGGGATTGAGCCCTTCGGAAAAGGCGGCCAAAGAAACTCTAATACGCAGGATAAGTTTGGATTTAACCGGCCTCCCACCTCAATTGGAACAGTTGGAAGAACTTACCACCAATGACGATGTGGAGCAAATTATAGATACATTTTTGAGTTCTCCGGCCTATGGCGAACGTATGACGCAGTCTTGGTTAGATGTGGCCCGTTATGCAGATTCCCACGGGTATCAAGATGATAGTTACCGCACCATGTGGCCCTGGCGCGATTGGGTGATTCATGCGTTCAATAAAAACTTGCCGTATGACCAATTTCTAACTTGGCAGTTAGCGGGTGACCTGTTGCCCAATGCTACAAAAGAACAAATTCTTGCAACCGGCTTTAACCGTAACCACCCCATTACACAGGAAGGGGGCATTGTTCAGGAAGAGTATAGGACTAACTATGTTCTGGATCGTACCAACACCCTTGGCAAAGGAGTTTTGGGTATTACGCTAGAATGCGCACAATGTCATGACCATAAATATGATGCCATTTCACAGGCCAATTATTTTGAGATGTTCGCTTTTTTCAATCAAGTCAATGAAAAGGGACTTCAAATGACCGCGCCACCTGCGGCAAAGCAAAGGTATTTTGCAGACGCTCCCTATCTGACCATTTCTAAAGAGGAAACGGAAGGCGTATTGTCTTTTATCCATATGGATAGTCTGCCAACTATTAATGTAATGGTCATGAACGATTCGGCGCCTAGAACTACCTATATATTAGATAGAGGTCAGTATGATCAACCTACGGATTCGGTATTGCCAAAAACACCTGAGGCCATTTTTGCCTTTTCGGAGGACTTGCCCAAGAACCGTTTAGGGCTGGCGCAGTGGTTGGTAGACAAGAACAATCCGCTCACGGCAAGAGTATATGTAAATCGTATTTGGGCCATGTTGTTCGGTAAGGGGCTGGTAGAGACTTCCGAGGATTTTGGAGTTCAGGGCAGCCTGCCTACGCACCCTCAATTACTGGACTGGTTAGCGGTAGATTTTATGGAGCACAACTGGGATATCAAATACCTCCTGAAGAAAATAATGCTTTCGGCCACATATCAGCAAAAATCGGAAATGCGCCCGGAGCTAAAAAAGGCGGACCCGGAAAATAAACTGTTGGCCCGTGCACCGCGCTTTAGAATGAGTGGTGAAATGATCAGGGATTATATTCTTGCTACAAGCGGACTCCTTAATCGCGAGTTGGGAGGCCCTAGCGTAAAGCCCTATCAACCTGCAGGTCTATGGGAAGAAACCAATGCCGGGGGTAACCGTGGTATCCTCACAAAATATGTTCCCGATCAAGGAGCGGATTTGTATAGACGTTCGTTGTACACGTTTTGGAAACGTACGTTACCACCACCCAATATGACCATCTTTGATGCACCCACAAGAGATTTTTCGGAAGTACGTAGGCAAAAGACAAATACGCCCCTACAGGCATTGGTGCTCCAGAATGATGTACAGGTGTTGGAAGCGGCAAGGGTGTTGGCACAAAGAAGTATAGAAGCCGATCCGGACAATCCCAATTTGGTAGCTACTCTTTTCAAACGCATATTGGTACGTAGCCCGCGAAAAGAAGAACTCTTAACATTGAACAATTATTATCATAATGCTTTGGAGCAATATAAAGATGATGTGGAAAGCGCCGAAAAATTAGTTGCCGTTGGCGATTTTGAGCAGTTGCAGGTCAGTCCCGTAAAAACAGCGGCGTTGATGCTTACGGCACAGGTTATTTACAATTTAGACGAAACCATTACAAAAGAATAGGCCATGAAAGAAGACAAAAACAAAAAGGAGGATCCGTTAAAAGTAAACAGACGGCATTTTTTTTCACAATTGAGTGTGGGTATTGGTTCGTTGGCACTAGGGTCATTGTTAATTCCCGATTTGTTGAAAGGAGGTGGGGCACCACCTGTAACCCAACCATTGGGCATTCCGCATTTTGCTCCAAAGGCCAAGAGGGTCATATATCTTTTTCAAGCGGGCGCACCTTCTCAGTTTGAAAGTTTTGATTATAAACCTACGTTGCGAAAACGTATGGGCGAGGATTTACCGGATTCCATTCGAAACGGACAACGGTTAACAGGAATGACCTCGGGGCAAGATAAATTTCCGTTGATGCCTGCGGCTACCAATTTTAAGCAATATGGACAAAGTGGAACATGGATCAGTGATTATTTCCCGCATATTGCTAAAATTGCCGATGATATTACCGTGGTGCGCAGTATGCATACGGAGGCCATTAACCATGATCCGGCCATTACCTTCTTTCAAACGGGAAGTCAGATTTCTGGGCGCCCCAGTATGGGTTCGTGGATGAGTTATGGGCTGGGCAGTGAGAACAAGAACCTGCCTTCTTTTGTAGTGCTTACTTCACGTGGAAAAGGAAATAGTCAAGGGTTGTACTCCAAACTATGGTCCAGTGGCTTTTTGGATTCCAAGCATCAAGGTGTGCTGTTGCGATCGGGAAAGGACCCTGTACTGTATCTGAACGACCCGGACGGACTTTCAAGATCGGACAAACGGCATTTGTTGAACGAGGTTTCCCAGTTGAACAAAATGCACCATGTAGAAACGGGTGATGATGAAATAGAATCCCGTATCGCCCAATATGAAATGGCGTACCGTATGCAAATGTCTGTGCCGGATGTTATGGATATTTCAAAAGAACCGGAGTCTATTGTTAAACTGTACGGTGAAGACTGTCAGGTGCCCGGAACCTATGCGGCAAATGCGTTGCAGGCACGTAGGTTGGCGGAAAATGGTGTGCGCTTCATCCAACTGTACCATCAAGGTTGGGACCAACACGGCAATCTGCCCAATGCTATGGCGGGCCAAGCAAAAGACGTTGATCAAGCATCGGCGGCACTCGTTCAGGATTTAAAACAACGTGGTATGTTAGAGGATACCTTGGTAGTTTGGGGCGGTGAATTTGGTAGGACCAATTATTGTCAGGGTAATTTTAATCCGGAAAACTTTGGTAGGGATCACCACCCAAGGGCATTTAGCATTTGGATGGCCGGAGGAGGAATTAAACCCGGTCTCAATTATGGTAAGACCGATGAGTTTGGATACAATGTTATTGAAAACCCGGTACATGTAAACGATTTTCATGCCACTTTAATGCATGCCATGGGAATAGATCATGAGCAATTGACCTATAAATATCAAGGACGCCGATTTAGACTGACCGATGTAGCCGGAAATGTAATCAATGACCTTTTAGCATAATCAATGACCAATTTTTTAAAAAGCCGTTGGGTAGAATATAGTGTTTTAGGCCTATCCGTATTTCTTATTTTTTGTTTGGTTTTCGATTCCAGTATCGTATTGCCTAATTTGGTGGCATGGTTGGGGCGTTGGCATCCCTTGGTGCTTCACTTTCCGATCGTACTTTTGCTAATTGCCGTTTTTCTGGGTTTGACCGGAAAAAAGGTGCCGCATGAACTTTTGGTAATTGGGGTATTATCAGCTTTGGTAACCGCTATATTAGGTTTTTTCTTGGGTAAGGAAACCCCGGTAAAGGGAGATTTGCTCTTGTGGCACCAATGGATGGGTGGGGCCGTGGCCCTTATTGCAGCCCTCTGGTACGCTTTGGCCAATAAAGGTCTGGACAGTAAAATCTATGTAAAAGGCCTTCAAGTGGTTGTGGTGGTTCTGGTGGCACTTACCGGTCATTATGGAGGAATGGTTACGCATGGCGAAGAATTTTTGGCCTTGCCAACTTCAAAAAAAGAAAAGGAACTTCCGGAGAACCCAATAATTTATGCAGATGTGGTAGCCACAATTTTAGACGATAAATGTGTGTCCTGTCATAACTCCAATAAGAAAAAGGGAGAGTTGCTCTTGACCAATTTTTCTGAATTGTTGAAAGGCGGTGAAAGCGGGAATACGCTAGTTCCGGGAGACCCGCTTAAAAGTGAATTGATCAGTAGATTGCATTTGCCCGTGGAAAATGAGGAACACATGCCACCGGAAGGAAAAACGCCCTTAACACCAAGTGAAATTGAAATTTTGGAACGTTGGGTAGCGTTGGGGGCTTCGGATACCTTGCGTTTGGATCAGTTGCCTAAAAGTGAACCTTTGGCCATCCTCGTTAAGGGGTTGATGGAACCGGACCCTATGTCCAAATGGGCGGAACTGCCTTTTGTGGCCGATAGTACGTTACAGAACCTTGCCTCCGATTATCTTACTATAGAACGCGTGGCGAGCAATTCCAATGCACTTAGCATAGATATGTATTTGCCACCGGAGTATGATGTAAAACCTATCTTGGCGTTGCAGCGCATCGCGAACAATATTGTGGAATTAGACCTAAGCGGACTTCCGCTGGGTGCCCAAGAAATTGAGGTGGTAGCTAAATGTCAGAATTTGGAATGGCTGGAAATCGATAAAACGCCCGTTTCCGATACCGAGATGGAAAAACTATCGAACTTAAAAAAACTCAAACTTTTAAAAGTGTACGAAACCGACATTACGGATAAGAGCTTGGTTGTTTTTAAGAATATGACAGACCTAAAAAACCTGTATGTCTATAAAACCGGAATCTCTAAAAATGCGATTCAGGAGTTACAGGATACAAATAAGGGGCTGCAAGTAAACTATGGCATTGCCCCGGAAATTGAAGCTTTTTTCGTGGCAACGGACTCTGTAACGGTAACAAAGTAGTCTTTTTGGTAGATATGCTAACGCAATAGCACAGGACTTCAGGATTTCTACAATTAATGAGTAACTTTATAGCTATAGGCAATTAGGCCTACTTCAGCTATGAATTTAAAAAAATACGTATTCCTTCTCTTTTTATTGATGGTGGGCTTGGTGTTGGCTTCGATGTATACACCTGCGGAAACCAATTATGAACCTGTACCGGTTGGTAAAGATGAAAACAAATCGGTATCGGACGTGGCTTTTCATAAGATGATGGATGTGTTAACACACCCACGGTGTTTGAATTGTCACCCAAGCGATAATATTCCCAAACAGGGAGAGGATAGTCACCCCCATCATTTTGATATGGCCAGGGGAGAAAATGATAAAGGTTTTAAAGCTACCAAATGTGCTACCTGTCATCAATCTGAAAACAATCCGTATTCTGGCGCTCCGGGAGCACCGCATTGGTCTTTGGCACCACACTCCATGCGGTGGCAAGGTTTAAATCGGTTTGAAATCGCAAAATCCATGATGGATACAGAGCGTAACGGTGGTCGTTCCCCGGAGGAAATCAGAAAACATTTAACGGAAGATGATTTGGTACTTTGGGCCTGGGAGCCGGGCACGAATGTAAAAGGAGAGCCGCGTGAACTTCCACCGGTATCAAAAGAAGAATTTATCAGTGCGGTAGAAGAGTGGTTTTCAAACGGCCATACCATTCCATCCCAATAAAAAATAGACTGACCATGAAAATTTCAATGATTGTCAATGGCGAATCGCGTAGCGTTGAGCTTGCTGATGAGCTTACGCCCCTACTTTGGGTAATTCGCGATATGCTGGGTTTAAAAGGTACTAAGTTCGGTTGCGGAAAGGCAGCTTGTGGAGCCTGTACCCTACATGTAGACGGAGAAGCTGTACGTTCCTGTTCCTATCCCGTAAAATTTGCGGAGGGAAAACAAATCACTACCATAGAAGGTTTGGGAGATGCGGAAAATCCACATCCCGTACAAACGGCCTGGATAGAAGAAGTGGTGCCCCAGTGCGGGTATTGCCAACCTGGGTTTATGATGGCTACGGCGGCTTTGTTGAACAAAATCTCCAATCCAACGGACGAGGAAATTGATGATAACATTATCAACGTGTGTAGGTGTGGAACCTACTATAGAATGCGAAAAGCCATTCATAGGGCGGCGGAGAAACAACAAGAGATCATCCCAATGAACGAACCCACTAACGCAAAGTAATGGCAGCTAACGATTCTTCAAAAAAGAAAATATCCAGACGAAAATTCTTGGTCCGTGGGGGCTTTGGAACCTTGGGCGTGCTAGCCGTAGGGACCTATATATTGCGGAATCCCATTAGAAGGGCCGTGTTGGAAAAGGTAAATGAAATGGACCTGGACTATATGGGAAGTACGGACAACCCTATGCTCTGGTTTGAACTGGGTAAGGATAATATCATCACCCTACACTCGCCTAAAGTAGAAATGGGCCAAGGTACCTTTACCGGTATGGCACAAATGGCAGCGGATGAATTGGAAATACCTATGGAAAATATCAAAGTGGTGCATGCCTCTACGGCCACGGGTAATATAGATAGCGTGAGCACGGGAGGGAGTACCTCTATTTCCGGCCTGTGGCAACCGCTGCGGGAATTGGCAGCTACCTTTCGCGAGATGATCAAGTTAGAAGCAGCAAAGCAATTAGGCGTTCCCGTCTCTGAACTTTCCGTAAAGGAGGGTGTTGTTTCAGAAAACGGAAAAAGCCTGTCCTTTACGGAAATATCGGAAGGTGTAACGGATTGGACGGTTCCGGATGCACCCATTTTAAAGGATATAAGTTCGTATAAGTTCGTGGGGAAACCCGTGGCTAGAGTAGATTTGGCGGATAAAGTATATGGGGCGCCCATGTTCGGGATAGATGCCATAATGCCCAATATGGTATACGGGGCTGTGGTACGACCTTCAAAAATTGGAGCCAAGTTTGTAAGTGCTACAACGGATAAGGCCGAAAAAATGCCTGGCGTTATAAAAATTGTAAGTGAGGACGATTTTGTGGGTGTCGTAGCCGAAACTTATATCCAAGCGGAAAATGCCAAGAAGGCCATTGCGGTAGTTTGGGAAGCCCCGGAAGACTTACAACAGGAGGCCATTGTGGCCATGATGACCGTAGGCAACGGAAAATCTTCCATAATTCAGAAAGAAGGGGAAGCCCTTGAAGGCGATGCGGTAGAGCAGATGGAATTTAGGAGCCCCATTGGTGCGCACGCCCAGATAGAACCCAATGGGGTAGTGGCTCTGGTGGAAGGGGAGAAAGCCACCATTATGATCTCTACCCAGGTAATTGGTATTACCCGTAAGGAAGTGTCCAGCCGTTTGGGCTGGGACGAGGAGCAGGTAAATGTAATCCCCACGTATTTGGGAGGTGGTTTTGGCAGACGGTTGCATACGCCGCATGCGGTACAGGCGGCAGTCATGTCCAAAGCGGTAGGCAAACCCGTAAAATATATTTTTAGTCGGGAAGAAGAATTTCAGCATGATATGTTTCGCCCGCCCACCCATCATATTTTAAAGGGCCGTTTAAATGATGCTGGTAAGCTTACCGGCTTGGAGCATCATTTTGTGAGTGGCGATGTAGGCAATAATTCGGCATTGATACCCAATATGGTTCCTACCGTTATTGGTGCGGATATTGGGGCGATTAGAGGTGGGTTTATACAGTATTCGGGAGTGCCCAATCATCGTTCGGTATATTGGCATGTAACTTTGCCTTTTGCCACAAGTTGGTGGCGCAGTTTAGGGTTGTTGGCCAATACTTTTGCCATTGAAAGCTTTATGGACGAAATGGCAATTAAGGCTAAATCGAATGCCGTAGAGTTCCGCTTGGCACATATTCAGGACGATGCTGCCGGAAAACGTTTAAAGGAAGTCATACGTACCGCAGGCGAAAAATCAGGATATACCGAAGAAGTTAAAAATAATAGGGCCATGGGTATTGCATCATCCGTAGATGCGGGTACGCCCTGTGCGCATGTAGTTGAGGTTTCGGTAACGGATAATCGTATTAAAGTGCACAAAGTAACGGTAGTATTGGACCCCGGTCTGGCCGTAAATCCGGATCAGATAAAAGCGCAGTGCGAAGGCTGTGTGATTATGGGGATGAGTGCCGTTCTTTTTGAACAGATGAAAGTGGTAGATGGTTCGTTGACCCCAACCATCTATGGCCCGTATGAAATGGCGTTAATGAAACACGCTCCAAAAGAAATAGATGTAGTGTTGCTTCAGGGTACGGACAAACCCGGTGCGGTGGGCGAACCTCCAATGGGCCCCATAGGTGCGGCAATCGCCAATGCCGTACGCAGGCTCACGGGAAAACGTTTGCAATCTATACCGCTGCGGTTAACATAAATAATAGGCATATAAAAGGCTTCCAAGAAATTGGAAGCCTTTTTTCTTCTAAAAAGTCTGCAAGGTGGGTTTGGTTGGCTTAAAATCTAATAGCGTATTTCGGTAAACAGGGTGAGCTTACTTATAGCGGATTCTGGAGGTTTGTTTTCTTTAAACTATGATTTTAGAGATTACGTTTCAGTTTTTATAAGGTTACAATCAATGAGTTAGGGTTGGAGGAGGTGGGAAGCCTTTAAAAGCGTGGTGGGTATGGGCTGTCATGGGATTGTAGGAATTTAGGCTAAGTAAAAGAGTCTGTTTTCAACAGGCCAAAATGTTAACGAAATGTTAATTAAAAATAAGGCAATAATACTTCGATACAGGTAAAAAAACGAAGTTATGTGTCTGGTTTTTTGGTGATTTCTTAATAAATAGGAATCAATTTTAACATAATTGTAACGTAAAAAATCCGGTTCTGGTTTTAGTAGGTAGCATACCCTTTTAAGGACTTTTTTTGTGTTAGATTTGCTGCTGAATTTGACCGATTTACGGTTTTGTTTTTTTGGAATAAGTGGTGCTATGTGTAGGGATATTTTAACCCGTTTCGTGCCTGTTTTTTGTAATGGTTGGCCAAGTAAGAGGTGTATTTTATCGATTAACATAACTGTTTTTTCGATGAAAAAACCACAGCTTAAAACGCATTGAACGGCAAACGGTTAGATACCTTTTTTTAATATTGAAAAGTGGTTTTTCCCACATATTTTGTGTACTTATGCAGCCCCCTAACAATGTTTTTGCCAAGTATTGAAAAAAAGTATTGATATGGAACAATGGTATGTATTGAAAGTTAGGCAAGGTTACGAAAAGAAGGTAACCGAGGGTCTTACAAAAATGGATATACAGGTCTACTGCCCCATTGTAAAGGAGGTCCGCTTTTGGAGCGATCGCAAGAAAACAGTAGAGACTCCCTTAATTAAATCGTACGTGTTTATTAAAAGTACCGAGAAAAATCGGTCTATGGCCTTTTCGGTACATGGGGTGGAGCGCTATTTGTTTTGGTTGGGCAAACCGGCCATTGTGCGTAATGAAGAAATAGAGGTGCTTAAGGATTGGGTAAGCAATGACGCTGTAGAAGAGTTAATGTATTCCCAGTTGCAACCGGGCGATCGTACCACAATTCGCAGAGGTCTTTTAAAAGATCAGATAGCGGTTGTGCGCCACATTGGTAAAACCAGGGTTTCCTTGGTGTTGGAAGATATGGGTATTGTGGTCAATGCCAGATTAAAAGAGGTAGTGTAAAGGTAAACGACCTCAGGGCGAGCCCATGAGGCATTAAAAGGAAATTCAACTTTGATTTCGACGCAAGTGTCGGAGCATTTTAAATCTCGATTATCGAGTAAAGATAGGCCGCTGTTAGTGTGGGATTGATGTCATAGAACCCCAATTGATTAGCGGTCATAAAAGTAAAAAAAGTAAAGCGCTATGTGTGTGTCCAATGTGACAGGCAACGGCGGAGCCGTTTTTAATGCTAAGGTTTGTAGGTCATAAAGAAGTTTGCAAATCTTTTCAAAACCCCCGGTATAGTAAGGAACGGCAGATGTAAAGAAGCAGAAGTAACCATGTTGAACGTTCAATTAATCCAAAGCGTATGGGGATAGGAAATTTAGAAGTATTGGGGTATCCTGTTTTTAATGGAAAGTTAGAAACGGTAGATTGGTCTGCCCCTAAGTTAATGGTCAACACCATAAATCAATATTCGTATTGTATAGCCCATGAAGATGCGGCTTTTAAAAAAGCTTTAAAAGATTCTGATATCTTACTGCCGGATGGGGTAGGTATCGTATGGGCCACCAAATGGTTAAAAAAAGAACGGATCCAGAAAATTGCGGGAGCGGATATTCATGAGTTCCTGTTGCAACATTTGCAGCAAACGGGAGGGCGCTGCTTTTATATGGGTTCGTCAGAAGCAGTTTTGGAAAAGATTAAAAAGCGCGCTGCAGAAGAATATCCTAAGGTAACGGTAGGAACCTATTCGCCGCCCTATAAACCGGAGTTTACCGCAGAGGACAATGCCCAAATTCTAAATGCCATAAACCAATTTTCACCAGATGTGGTGTTTGTGGGTATGACCGCTCCCAAACAGGAAAAATGGGTGAACCAGAACGGGGCGCTCATAGACAAAGGAGTGGTTTGTTCCATTGGGGCCGTCTTTGATTTTTATGCAGGTACGGTACAACGGCCGGGCAAAGTTTGGCAAAACTTAGGTTTGGAGTGGTTGGGTCGTTTTGTAAAGGAACCCAAACGAATGTGGAAACGCTATTTCTATTATGGTGGGGTCTTTGCCTATCATTTGGTAGCGCGTACCGATAAAAAATAAGGACACCTTGTTTAGGTCTGGAGGTGTTTACAGAATTAATATAAAATAGTTCCCATCTTATTTAGGGATAAAAAAGATACACGGAACAACCATAATATATGTCTACAGCCCATAGGGTTATAAAAAATACCGGATTTTTATATGCCAAGATGGCGATAACCATGTTTATCTCCCTCTATACCACCCGTTTGGTGTTAAACGCTTTAGGAGCTTCGGATTTTGGTATTTTTAACTTAGTAGGAGGTGCCATTGCCATGCTGGGCTTTTTACATGCGGCCATGTCTAGCGCTACCCAACGGTTTATGTCCTTTTACGAGGGTAAGGGCGATAAAGAAAAGCAGAAATACATTTTTAATGTTAGTTCCGTACTGCATTTTGGGATTGCCATAGGCTTGGTGTTCATACTTTTGGTGGCGGGCTACTTCTTTTTTAATGGCATTTTAAACATTCCTCCTGATCGGGTGTTCGCTGCTAAGGTCATTTATGGTTCCTTAATTTTAAGTACGGCCTTTACGGTAATGAGTGTGCCTTATGAAGCGGTCTTAAATGCACATGAAAACATGTTGTATTACTCCATTGTGGGCATCCTGGAATCGTTGCTGAAATTAACCGTAGCGCTCATTATTGTATACTATGTAGGAGATAAGTTGGTGCTGTACGGTATTCTTATGGCGGTAATCCCTTTTATTAGTCGTACCATAATGCAAGTGTACTGCCATAGAAAATATGTAGAATGCGTTATAGCGCCTAGAAAGTACTTTGAAAAGAGTTTGATGAAAGAAATGACTTCTTTTGCGGGTTGGAGTTTTTTGGGAACAACCGTATCAATGCTTGCCTATTATGGACAAGGTCTAGTTTTAAACATGTTTTTTGGTACAGTAGTAAATGCTGCACAAGGTGTCGCAATGCAAATAAATGGACAGGTGAGTGTTTTTTCAAATAATATGATGAAAGCATTAAACCCTGTAATTGTTAAAAGTGAGGGTGCGAATGACCGCGATGCAATGCATAAAACGTTGTTTGTGGGGAGTAAAATCTCTTTTTTTTTATTAGCCATAATTGCAATTCCAATAATTATAGAAACCCCTCTGATTCTTAAACTTTGGTTAAAAAGTGTTCCGGAATACACGGTTATCTTTTGTCGCTTGATTTTAGTAATATCCTTGATTGATCAGTTGTTCATAACGTTGCCGACTGCTATTTCTGCAACAGGAAATATAACCAAATATCAAATTTCAGTATCACTATTGCTATTAATGCCATTGGTGGCTTCAATTATACTTTTCAAATATGATTTTCCGCCTTACTTTATTTATCTAACTTTTATTGTGCAAAGATTAGTTAGAACATTTGGCGTTGTTTTATATTATTCTAAGCACCTGATAGGTCTTTCTCGTAAGGAATACATAGAAAAGGTAGTCTTTAAAAGTTTAGCCGTTATACCTTCTTTAGTTTCAGGATTGATACTAGTCTTGTTATTACAGGAGGGAGTAACAAGACTATTGGTCACGGGAACGACTACAATTACACTTTTAGTTATTTGTATTTGGTTTTTTGGACTTACAGAAATAGAAAAAGCTAAAATACATAGTATAGTCAACTTACTTAGGAAAAAAAATGAATAGAGTATTAAATTCAATAGGTTATAGGATAAAACCCTTCCTCGAGAAAAAAAATGATTCAAGAATTAGAGAGAATTTTAGTTGTAGTAAAAAAACGACTGCGAGTACGCCTACTAAAATTCTATATGATGTTCAAGATACTGGTGGATTTTTCAACTATAAAGACGAGACTTGGAATTACATAAAGAACATTGGCTTCTTCATGTGGAATGATTTGTTTTCTCCAGATTTTATGAAAAGAAAAAATCCAAAATATTTTATTGATAATAAGTGCGCAAATGATAAAGTTCAATATTATAAAAATGAAATAAAATGTTTTAGCGAGAATAGAAAAAACGATTGGATATATCTAAAATTTAACCGGAGTTTGAAAAAGCCCTATGTTTTATCCTTTCAGGCGAAATTGGAAACAGAAAATTCTGAATTTCAAATCGCTTTCAATTATAAAGATATTGGAAAAAGATATCGATTTAACTTGAAAGATAATAACTTATTAAGTTTTGAAGTTGTTTCCAATGGGTGTTTTGTAAATGATATATGTTCAGCTAAAATTAGTTTGGAATTGGGCCGTTACTATGATTTTCAAATTCACGTTAACCATGGAAGTTTTCAATATTTTGTCGATGGTACTGAAATCTTGAGTGTACAAGAGAAAAATTCTTTGTTAAACGGGGATGGTTTAGTATTTATTTTGTGGGATAGTTTGGGTAAGCCAATTGATGTTTGTTATAAAGAAATTAAATTATACGAGTTATGTTGAAAATAGGAATAATGACCACTCAAGATGCATTAAATAATGGAGCAATGCTTCAAGCCTATGCATTACAGACGTATTTACAAAGTTTAGGGCATCACGTTGAATTCATAGATTATAGAACTGAAGGAAAGTTGACGATACGTTCCTTTATTGCTAAAAGTCCTTTGGTCATGTGGAATAAGTGGATGGATATTTATAATGAAGCAAAATTCCGTAGAAGAGCGGATTTTGGAGATTTGTTGAATAGGGGAGAGAGCACTTTTTACACCTTGAAAGAAATTCAAAACAATCCACCAAAATGTGATGTATATATAGCTGGGAGTGACCAAATTTGGAATGTTTCATCTCGAAATACAATTAACAGAGCTTTTTACTTGGATTTTGGAGGTAAAGAGATAAAGAAGATTTCATACGCTGCCAGTATGGGGCAGTGTGATGTTCCTGAATTTTTGAATGAAGAAATTCACGATTTGGTTGAAAGGTTTAACTCAGTTAGTTTGAGGGAGACCAAAGCGGTAAATTTTATACAATCTTTGTTCAGCGAGCATAAAAAAATATATCATGTTCCTGACCCTACTTTTTTGCTGTCAAAAGATGAATATTTAAAATTTATCATATCTGATGACGAACAATGGAAAAAGAAATACATTGCTTCATATATTTTGGTGCCAAGTAGATTTGATGAAAAATTGCGCCAAGCAGTAAATTTCGTGACAACACATATAGGTGTGGACTTGGTAAATTTAAGGAATCCTGGTACTTGCGTGCGATTAGAAAATGCTAAAAACACAATAGTTGCTCCAAGAGAATGGTTAAGATATGTATACTACAGTCAATTTATGATATGTTGTTCCTTTCATGCGGTTGTGTTCTCGTTAATATTGCACAAACCATTTATCGTTATAACTCCGTATGAAAATCAAAGAATTGCATCGTTATTAAATCCGCTAGGTTTGAGTGGGCGGATAGTTATGGGGAAAGATGAGCAAAAATTAAAAGAAATCATAGATAAAGAGATAGATTGGCACGAGGTTGATGCACTGATGGAAAGAGAAAAATCAAAAGGACAGGAGTTTTTAAGACTTAGCTTGAATTAATATGATTTCTGTAGTCATTCCATTATATAATAAAGCGCATACCATTGTCAATACTTTAGAAACGGTTATTGGTCAAAGTTTTGTAGATTTTGAAGTTGTGATCGTTAATGATGGCTCTACGGATAATGGAGTTGACGTTATAAGGCAGTTTACCAAGGATTCACGAGTAAGAATTATAACGCAAGAAAACCAAGGGGTTAGTGCAGCAAGAAATAAGGGAGTTAAAGAAAGCAAGTTTGAGTATATTGCTTTTTTAGATGGGGATGACGAATGGAAACCTGATTATCTGGAGAAAGTGAATCATGCCATTACCCAATATCCGGAGGCGGGTATGATTTGTGCGGGAGGTGTGGTAAGAAACAATGATGAAATTGAACCAAGACTTGCTAAAAAATATACGGATACTATAGCTGTTAGGGATTTTTTTGAAAACCCTCATGTCTTTTTACATACCAGTGCGGCAGTGGCAAGAAAAACAGAGTTTTTGGAGTCAGGTGGTTTTCCTGTAGGAATGAAAAGAAATGAAGATTACGCTTGTTTCTTTGCTTTGGCCCTAATAACACCCATGGTATATGTAGGGTTTCCGTTAACCGTATATGTAGGTATGGTTCCCGGTCAGGCTACTCAAACCTCCACGAGCAAAGTTATTTCGCATATTGTAGATCGGTATAATCATGTTCACGAGAAATGGAAAAACAGTACGTCCAAAAACAAAAGCTATCCGGTATTTTTACGGTATGAGTTAAGACATGAAATCTTGAACTTTATTAGAAAGGGAGAATATGATATGATTGATTATCTCCTTAAAAATTTGGATAAGGATATTCTTGGTAAATTCAGTCCGTTTGAGTTTCAGTGGTACGCCAACAAAAAACGCAAACAGTTGGGCGTGTTGTTTATATACTTGACCAAGATACGTTGGCGTATGCGCGGCTATCCATATTTGGGAGAGTAATTAAGGATTAATGGGTGCTAGAAATACAATAGGTTGTTAAGGTTTGTTATTCTTTTTGGGGTAATTATTTTTTCGGTATATCCTCTTATGGGGATACTCACCTTTATACTCGTTAAATTGGTCCATAACAAGAAAGATACCTTAACGGATACCCTTTTATTTGGTCTCATAACACTCTATGCATGCTTGGTACAATCTACACGTATCTGGAAACCGGGGCAGCCGTCAG
The DNA here is from genome assembly GCF_018860715.1 of Zobellia sp. B3R18. Classification (NCBI taxonomy): domain Bacteria; kingdom Pseudomonadati; phylum Bacteroidota; class Flavobacteriia; order Flavobacteriales; family Flavobacteriaceae; genus Zobellia; species Zobellia sp. B3R18. The sequence continues at coordinate 1,808,339 of NZ_JAHKQG010000011.1, forward strand.
ATTGGTATAACGAGGCCTATTGGGGGCTTTTTGAACAAGCAGGCACTATGCCGTTTTTTTCCTATGTGTTCGGGTTTAAGGAACCGGTATGGAATTTTATAAATTATATAGGGTTTTACCTAACCTCGGGTGACTATTTTAGTTTTATTAATGGTATTACGGTACTGACAATAGCAATCACTAGCTATGCCATATTCATATTCTGGCAAAAAACCAATAGTGATCCGGTTACGCTAGTGGCTTCATTGGCATTGCTTATTTTTTTCTCAGAATATATCAGTAACCTGAATAATATCACCAGACAATGTTTTGCTCTAAGTATAGTAATGTATGTTTTTGCTGTTAGGGTTACCCAACAAAAGAACCTATGGCTTTTGTTCTTAAGTGCCTGTTTTATTCACACCTTTAGTTTTCTTTATTTAATATTTTTTCTGATAAAACCACTTCATAATAAACTGGAAGGCGGAAATTTAAAGCGGTTCTTATATGCAATAGCAGGTGTGGCAGTTGGGTTTATGTTGCTGCCTTTAATAGGGAAATTAGTAAGTGGCATTGGGTTTTTAGCGTATGGGTTTAAGCGCTTGGAAAAAAATTCTACAGGTGCGCTAGACGATACGGTGTTCAATATGGGCCCATTATATGTAACCGCAGCGGTATTGATAGCCATCTGTTCGTATATGATATGGACGACTAGAAAGAAAGTATTTAATTTTTATACCAATGTTTTACTGGTGCTAATGGTGACGTGTGTTATGTTGGCAAGTACGTCTGAAGGCTTGGTTTCCCGCCTGTACATTTCCAGAATGTACCTATTGCCTTTTGTGCTGCCCTATGTTATGTTGGATAAGAAAATACTCAATACCCTTTATGCTTGGGCCATTGTGCTCTTTTTTGGTGTACGTTTTTTAATGAGTTTTGACGGGTTAAGACGTGGTGGGTTTTTTCCGCCTCTTCAGAGCTTATTTGGATATTCAATTTTTGATTTTATTTTTTGATATTTCACATTATGAACAAGAAAGTAATTTTTGGACTTAAAGCTTTTAGGAAGTTATATAGTAAGGTATTTGGCGTGGATTCCATCGTTCAATTGGATTGCGAACAGGATGCTGATGTTGCTTCCCGAATAATATACGATGAGTTACAAAAAGAAACGCCATCCATGATTGCACGTTTTGGAGCTACAGAGATGAATGTCATGATAAATTATTTGGGGATAAAGGGAGAGGATAAGAATTGGATAAAATATATACGCAACAAATCGCTACCATGGTGGTGGGAAGAAAATCGGATGCAGCAAATGCAACGTTGGAGCGGTTTTTTTCCGCCAACAGAGGCCAAAATTCAACAGTTTTGCGAATTGATGCTACGAGATATGCAAGAGGTAAATGTGTTGGGAAGCTGGATTCCTGATGAATTTTACTTTGAAGAACAACTAAGTAGGGTAAAAAAAGTAAAGCTGATATTGCTAGAGCCTTATATGTCCAGTAAACCTTGGAGCAGTTTTTTAAAGGGAAAAAAAGTATTAGTCATTCACCCTTTTGCAGAATTGATTGAGCAGCAATATCAAAAACGAGAGACTTTATTTGAGAATCCGGAGGTCTTGCCGGAATTTGAATTGCAAACTATACCAGCTATTCAGAGTTTAGGGGGCGAAAGTAACGGTTTTACCGATTGGTTTCATGCCCTCCAATGGATGAAAGATGAAATTGATAAACGGGATTATGATATCTGTTTGATTGGCGCGGGTGCTTATGGTTTTCCTTTAGCGGCCCATGTAAAGCGACAAGGAAAAAATGCAATTCATTTAGGGGGCGCATTGCAATTGTTATTTGGAATTAAAGGTAATCGTTGGGAAGACCCATTTTATGGTGTAGAACAATGGGGTCTAACTAAAGGTTTTTATACTGAGTTAATGAATGAATACTGGGTGCGCCCAACAAATAAGAATAAACCCAAAAACGCCAATGAGGTTGAGGGTTCATGTTACTGGTAGTTATGAGATTTATAAAAAGAATTACATATATTCCATTTGGTGCAGTTAAGGGTTTAATTGATTTTTTAAATAAGCATTCACGTGATATCGAGAACAAAAAGAGATTTCCTGATGCTACTATCGATAAGGAATCAACATTTACTTCAGATTCGCTAATCGGAAAAAATTCACGTATTTTTCGTGGATGTATCATCAACCATAGTCAAATAGGTGACTATAGCTATATAGCAAGAAACACCTTAGTGCAGCACGCTCAGATTGGAAATTATTGTTCTATTGCTCATGATGTTAACATTGGTTTAGGGCAACATCCAATTGACTTATTATCTACTTCTCCCATATTCTATAACAAAAACAATCCTTTGAAGTATTCCTTAGTCGAAAAAAGCTTAATTTTTGAGGAATATAAGACAATAAAAATTGAGTCGGATGTTTGGATTGGAGCTCGTGCAATTATCATGGATGGAGTAAAAATTGGGATGGGTGCAATTGTGGCGGCTGGAGCCGTTGTAACTAAAGATGTTCCTCCTTTTGCAATTGTTGGAGGAATTCCTGCGAAAATAATTAAGTATAGATTTAATGAGGATAGAATTAAGCAGATAATAAAGTCCAAATGGTGGTTATTAGAGCCGCGCCGAGTTATAAATTATTTGAAAAAAGAGTAGGTATTTTTGGAAATAGTAGAAGTTGATTCTGTCTATTGCTAGGTTAAAAAATGATGTCCTTATTTAGAGGGAGCCCTTTGGAACTTAAAAAAAAAATATAGTGAAGAATATCGCTGTTTTACTTACAGTATTTAATCGTAAAGCCAAAACCCTTGAAGCATTACAGAACTTGTTCGCTCAGGACATTCCTGATGAATATGTTCTAGACGTATATCTAGTTGATGACGGCTGTACGGATGGTACCGCTCAGGCCGTAGCGGAATCATACCCTATGGTACATATCATTACTAGTAAAGGAGACTTATTTTGGAATAGGGGAATGCTTTTGGCTTGGGAGAGCGCAGCACGAGCAAAGTCATATGATTTTTATGTTTGGCTAAATGATGATACTATTTTAAATGCCCAGGCCTTAACCACTTTGCTACAAACTTCCGAAAGCAAATTAAACAAGGCCATTATAGTAGGGAGCACCTCTTCTTTAAAGGATACAAAAACCATTACCTACGGCGGGAGAACCCAAAATGGACAACTGGTGATGCCTCAAGACCAAGCAGTTTCCTGTGCCTATTTTAATGGGAATATTGTCTTGATTCCAAAATATGTATATGAAAAGGTAGGGGCCAATGACCCTGTTTTTCACCATGCTTTAGGCGATTTTGATTACGGGAAAAGGGCGAAAAAATTAGGAATAGAAAATATAGTAGCTCCAGGAATATTGGGGCAGTGCGATACCCATGAGAGTTTGGCAACCTGGTGCAACCCAGAAAAAACATTTAAAAAACGCTGGCAAGCTTTTCGTTCGCCTTTAGGAAATAACCCAGAAGAATTCTTTGTTTACGAAAGAAGGCATAATGGTTTAGTGATAGCATGTTTTCATTATTTCACGAATCATTTACGGGTGTTTCTACCTAAAATATGGAATTTAAAATGAAAATACTTGTATTAACTTCTCATTTTCCTGCTTCCGATTTACCAAAAGATTTAACGCCCGTTGTCTATTATTTTACGAAGGAATGGGTTAGAACGGGGCATTCCGTAATGGTTGTTCATAATCAAACCGTTTTTCCTTCTATTGTTTATTTATTTCTTAAGTCCTTTAACAAGTTGTTAGCGAGCATTGTAGGATATAACTTCCCGACTTTTAAGCCAAAAGAAATTGATTATGAGGTAGATGGGGTCAAAGTGTTTCGAAGAAGCATGATGAAATTATTACCTAAGAAAAAATTTGTTGAGAATAGTTATGTGTCTCAACAAAAGGTGATAGATAAAATCCTTTTAGATAATGATTTTATGCCAGATATTGTGGTAGCGCATTGGCTTACTCCCCAAGCCGCTCTTTTGCAATATTTAAAGGAGAAGTATAAAGTGCCAACTTGTTTAGTGGTTCATGAAAATTCACCGGTTTTAAAGCGTGATTATCCAGAAAAATGGCCGGTATATGTAAGTAATCTAGATTTAGTGGGGTACAGGTCTAGACCCATTAAAGAAGCTTTTATTGCTGATCATAATATTTCAGGTGTCAAGGATTTCTTTTGTTATTCAGGTGTGCCTAGAGAATTTATTCCCTCAAAATGGGAAAAATCTTTTACAAAAAATAAGACCTATACATTTGTTGGTACGCTTATTAAACGAAAGCATCCAGCGGCTATTTTAGATGCTCTCTCGGCACCGGAAAATATTAATTCTGAGTGGAAATTAAATTATTTGGGAGAAGGTCATTTAAAGAAATCATTGGAGAAATTTTCTGCAAAACTGGGGGTTAATGATAAGGTTTTTTTAAGAGGTAGAGTTCCTAGGGAAGAGGTCAACAGTGTTTTGATGAATACAGATGTCTTTGTAATGATTAGTGAAACTGAGGCGTTTGGTCTAGTGTATTTAGAAGCTATGGCAAACGGATGCATAACAATTGCTTCTCGAAACGAAGGTATGGATGGGGTAATAAAGGATGGTGTCAACGGATTTTTGTGCACTGCAGGAGACGTAGAGGAGTTGAAAAGTATTATCAGCAAAATAAATAGTCTTTCTGAACAAGAGATAAAAGAAATTTCGTATCAAGCATTTTTAACTGCAAGTAATTTGACTGATGAAAAGGTTGCTTTAAATTATGTGCAACATTTAGAAAAATGTGTTTCAAAATAAATATCATTTAATACGTGTATGCATTTTATAATCGATATTTGATTATTGTTTGGATTTATAGAATGTTGGCGATGTTTAATGAGTAGTTTGTTTTTTAGTTATAAAAGAAAGTTATATGAGTCATAATGACGATAAAGAAAGCTTTGTTTCAGAAAAAAAGCCTTTTGAGATTAGGGAAATCATAGAAGAGTATCTACGTTTTTGGAAGTGGTTTGTATTGAGCGTGCTGTTGGCCTTGGTATTGGCTGTAGGGTACTTGAAACTTAAGCAGCCGGTATACAAAGCACTAGCTTCGGTTATCTTGGAAGACGAAGAGAGCAAATCTCCCGGTGGTGACGCAGGTGGTTTTGTAGACTTGGGCATGTTAGGAGGGCTGGGTACCAGCAGTATTGAAAATGAGTTGGGCCTTATCCGGTCCAAACGTTTAATGACTAATGCGGTAAAGGCGTTGGACCTGAATATTGGATATTTTGAGCCCAAAGGTTTTGGGGCAAAAGAACTCTATACAGATGCCCCGTACAGATTGCGTTTGGTACGTTTGGATGAGGTGGCGTTGCAAAAAACCATACTGGCGGAACAAAACGTGTTGGAGATACAGAAGGTAGATGAAAATACGGTAACCATAGAACAAGCAGAGAGTGATTACAAGGCAACGCACAAATTGGGCGATATTATTGAAATGGGCTTTGCCGATTTTGTCGTAGAATCCAACGTGGTATCGGATACCTTGGCTACGGAGGATTTGGACTTGGATATGAACGTGGAGGTACAGTTCTATTTGGTAGATCAGGTAGCCTCTGCTCTAAGGGGGCAATTGGAGGTAGCTTTGATGGATGAAAATTCTACCTTGATTCAACTGAATATAGAAGGTAACGTTCAGAAAAAATCAGAAGACATCTTAGACCAATTGATTTTTGAATACAACCAAGAGGCCATTGAAGATAAAAACCTAATTGCGAGAAATACGGCATTCTTTATTGATGAACGCTTGAGTATCATCAATTCGGAATTGGATTCCGTAGAAACGGGAAAAGAGAAGTTTAAGACCGCTAATATGCTTACGAATATTGAAGCGGAATCTTCCATCATCATTCAAAACGTGAGTGATTATAATAACAAGCAACAAGAGGTGTTAACGGAACTGGAAATGACCAATGCCATGATTGAGCATGTAAGTTCCAGTAAGTTAAATTTGTTACCGGCCAATATGGGTTTGGCAGAGTCTGGAATGGTACAGTTGGTAGATGAGTACAATCAACTGGTATTGGAACGAAACCGTTTGTTAAAGGGAGCTACTGAAACCAACCCTTTGGTGGTAAATTTGGGGAATCAGTTACAAGAAATAAAGGAAAACATTAGTGAAAGTTTGCGAAGAAGACGCTCCAACCTTTTGATCACAAAAGATAACCTAAGCCGCCAGGCCGGTATTTTGGGTTCCCAAATTTCCGAAGTGCCTTCTCAAGAACGTGAGTTTAGAGGTATTGAGCGACAACAAAATATTAAAGAAGCACTGTATCTGTTCTTGTTGCAAAAACGGGAAGAAAACTCCCTGTCACTAGCGGCAAAGGCACCCAAGGCAAAAATAGTGGATAAGGCGTATAGTTTAAACGCGCCTATTTCCCCAAACAAAAAGATGGTTTTAGGTATAGGCTTGTTGGGAGGGCTGATCGTTCCCTTCCTTATTATTACCGCCAATAAGTTTTTAAACAACAAAATAAATACGAGGGAGGAACTAAAAGATGTTGCCAAAGGCACTACTGTAGTGGGCGAAATTCCTCATGTAATGGCCGCAGACTCTACAGTAGTTTCAGTAAACGAAAGGTCTGTACTATCCGAGTCTTTTAGTATTTTACGGGCCAATCTTAATTATGTGATGCCCGATAAGGGCACATCTGGAAAAGGTTCCTGTATTTATGTGACCTCTTCTGCACAGGGAGAGGGAAAAACCTTTACGGTCATTAATCTGGCCTTGATACTTGCGGAGTCCGGGAAAAGTGTGGTTATGGTAGGAGGTGATTTAAGGAACCCGCAACTACACAGACATGAAAATAAACCTATAAGTACGGAGGGATTAAGTACGTATTTGGCAAGTTCCAATACAGAACTGTCCAGTTATTTGGAAGATTCCAGCCTAAACAAAAACTTAAAGGTGTTGCCTTCCGGACCTGTACCGCCTAATCCTATACAGTTATTAGGAAAAGATAAGATGGGAGCCATGTTGGAAGAGTTAAAAAGTACCTATGATTATGTAATTGTAGATACTGCCCCTGCCATGATCCTTGCCGATACGTTCCTGATCAGTAAATATGCCGATCTAACACTCTATCTTATACGAGCCGGCCAAACCGAAAAGAAAGTTTTGGAATTTGCATTGGAAGCAAAAGCAGAAGGAAAATTAAAGAATATGAGCTTCCTGTTGAACGATGTTAAGATTGCAGATGCCACTTACGGTTCTAAGTATGGTTATATGTACGGTAACGAAAAAGCAAAAAAATAGACCAAGCCAGTATAGCACGATAAAATCGCATGCAATACGTGTATGTCGTAACGAATGAAGCGCCCAAAAGGGCGCTTTTTTTATTTGTTGGGGTAACTGTTGAAAAAGCAAATAAGGCGTCTAGAAAGTAATCAAATGAAGGTATACGTGTAAATCTACGTTTACACGAAAAAGACCATAAAAAAAGGCTTCCAAGAAATCGGAAGCCTTTTTAATTTAGAGTGATTGCGCCAGGATTACCTTTCGGTGTTCCTAGGGAGCTCAATGTTGCAAATTATAAACCACGAGCTATCGCTCCAGTTCTTCATTTTATTCCAAGATCACAAGACCGGTGGTCTTGCATCTTTCCATAAAACAAAGAACCACGCCCTAAGGACGTGGTTTCTAATTTAAAGTGATCGCGCCAGGATTACCTTTTCGGTGTTCCTAGGGAGCTCAATGTTGCAAATTATAAACCACGAGCTATCGCTCTAGTTCTTCATTTTATTCCAAGATCACAAGACCGGTGGTCTTGCATCTTTCCATAAAACAAAGAACCACGCCCTAAGGACGTGGTTTCTAATTTAAAGTGATCGCGCCAGGATTCGAACCTGGGACCGTCTGCTTAGAAGGCAGATGCTCTATCCAGCTGAGCTACGCGACCATTTCAAAAGCGGTGCAAAGATAGTTTATTTTCCTAGAAAAATAAGCTTCAAGGGTTCAATAATTGTTCTTCGGTGAAAAAAAATGGCGTAGAATGCCGTAGTAGCCTAATTTTTAAAGTGTTTGCCGTTTCAGAAAATCGGTCATGGTCAGGGGTGTTCAGCCACTTATTGGGAGTTTTCCAGTTTGGATTCCAATAATTTCTGGCATATAATCTCAAATTCTTTGTTGAGCTCATGCTCGTCTATAGGTTTCCTTAGAATGTGTAGCGGTTCGGTTTTTTTGGCGCTTTCCAAGGTGCTAAAATCCGAGTTTCCGGTGATGTACACAAAAGGAATTTTGTACTTCTCCTTAAGAATGGTGGCGGTTTCAATTCCGTTGAGGTCTCCGCCCAAGCCAATGTCCAACAGAACTACATCTGGCATATAATGGTCCACAACAGCTAATGCATCGGTGCCGTTATCCGCAGTTTTAACGTGGGTACTGCCCACATTGGTTATGATATGCTCAATAAACATTTGTATGATCAGGTTATCTTCTACAATTAGGACTTTTAGTTTCATAGTATTAGGATATCTGTTCAATTTCTTGAAAGGTTATTATATAGTGTGTGCCACTTTCTGTGTTGTCTTTTTCTACGGTGCCTTTTAATTGTAAGGTGAGCATATGGATTAATTTCAGGCCTAGCGATTTGGTATTCCTAAAATCAATTTCATCCGAAAAGCCCGTTCCATTATCGCCAATGCGCAACAGGAAATTAGGGTATTTTAATTTTTCAAACTTGATGGAAATAAGGCCTTCGTCCTTGTTCTTAAATCCGTATTTTAAAGAATTGGTAATGATTTCATTGATCATAAGGCCCAGCGGTACGGAGGTATCCAGATTCAGGTGCAATTCTTCCGCTTCAATTTTAAGGTCTATTTTTTTTTCGGACCCTCGCATAGATGCTATAAGTTTTGAGGCCAATTGGTGTACATAATCCCCATAGTTAATGCGACTAAGGTCTTTGGAGCGGTAAAGCATCTCATGGATAATAGCCATGGAATTGATGCGATACTGACTGTACCTGAACAACCCTTTTATTTTATCGTCCTTAATAAAACTGGATTGCAAACTGAGCAAACTGGTAATGACCTGTAGATTATTTTTTACCCTATGGTGTATCTCTTTTAAAAGCGTATCGCGTTCGCTAAGTCTATTTTTTATGGTCTGGTTTAGAGTATCTATATAGCTGTTCTTTTTGTAGAGCATATAAATGATACATAGGAACAAGACAATACCAATAGTGAGGATGGCCGCCGTTATATAAGTAGATTTCTTATACTCTGCCATTTGGTTCTGAATGGATAGAATATCCGGTTTGGTATAGAGTGTCCAAGTCTGGTTTCCTTCCAAGCTTACTTTCCTTTGGTAATAAAAAGCGTTTCCATGACGGTCTTTTTTGTCAAGGTCTATGGTAGATTGTGCATATAGCTTTTCGTCATTCGCACTATGGAAAACTTCATTTTTGGAATTCAAGAACGTAATCTCTTGGTCGTTAAAAGTGTCCAGCCAATTTTTCGCATTCAGGTTAAGCCCTACAATACCACTAAGCACGTTGTTTATATAGATAGGGGTAAAGAAGCGCACTGTGGGTCTATGCGGCACCTCAACCTTGCCATTTTCAATGTTGAGGTCCATGTTGGAGATATAAAACTCTCCTTTGTTCAGCTCCATAGTTTTTTTAAAATAGTCCCGCTTACCCTTAAATTGTGAGGTAGAGGCCATAACCGAATCTTTATGCTCTACCCGTATGACTTCCATGCCTTCCAAATCTATAAAGCGCGCCTGAAAGTAGTTTGGGTCTATTTTTAGAAATTGGCTTAGCTTCTTTTGGGGAACCTCTAATGGAGCGTTCGCTTTAAGGTCCGTTTCTATAAGGTCTCTCAAGAAAATGACGTTTTTCTTGCTGATGCTATAGAGTTCAAAGAGGCGTGATTCCGCATCTTTAAGCTTGTTTTTTGCCTTAATTTCTTCAACTAGGGTAATATTCTTATGAAAAAGCTTAATGCGCTGTACGGAGAGGTTCCATATAATTACGCAAGTAATTAAAAATAGCACGCTGGATATGGATATCAATTTTTTTCCCATAATCTAATGTGTATTCCGGTATTTTAAATGTAGTGTTCTCAAGAAAAAAGTGGTGTTAGTGGTTTGGTAGTAATCTTAAATATAGTTCAATTTATGGGCAAAATGGTGTTAACGGGTTGTTAAAATGTAGTATTTTTACTACGAATTTCAAGTGAAATTGTTAGATTTTTTATACATGGCTGATTATCAAAATACTATTAGGAGTATGTATTTGACCGTATTTTGTTAAAAATAAAGGTGGTTTTTATAAATTGTCCAATAAGATGTCTAGAATGAGTATGGCAGCTTCGGCAATTTTAGTTCCCGGACCGAAAACCGCAATGGCCCCTTTATCGAATAAATAGGGATAGTCCTGTTTGGGGATAACACCGCCCACGACCACCATAATATCATCGCGGCCGTAGTTTTTGAGCTCGGCAATAACTTCGGGAACCAAGGTCTTATGACCGCCGGCCAAAGAAGAGATGCCTAGAATATGAACATCGTTCTCAACCGCTTGTTTGGCTACTTCCGCAGGTGTCTGGAAAAGTGGGCCTATGTCTACATCAAAACCCAGATCAGCATAGCCCGTGGCAATAACCTTGGCGCCACGATCGTGCCCGTCCTGTCCCATTTTGGCAATGAGGATACGGGGTCTTCTCCCATCCTGTTCCGCAAACTGATCGGAAAGCCTGCAGGCCTTTTTAAAACTCTCGTCTTCCTGTATTTCTTTTGAGTACACCCCTGAAATAGATTGAATGGTTGCTTTGTACCTGCCAAATACCGTTTCTAGTGCACTGCTAATTTCGCCTAAAGTAGCTCTATGCCTAGCGGCTTCTATAGCTAAAGCTAATAAATTTTCATCCGATTGCGATGGGTCCTTAGTATGATTTTCTCCGGTTATCATTTTGGTGTGTGCGGCATCCGTAAGTTTGCGGAGTGCCGTGGCCACTTTTTCATCGTCCCGCTGCTGTTTGATGCGCTCTAGGCGTTCCAATTGTTTTTTTCGTACCGCATTATTATCCACCTCCAATATCTGAAGTCCGTCATCTTCATTGGTTTGATATTGGTTTACGCCCACAATAATATCCTTGCCACTGTCTATACGGGCCTGTTTTTTTGCGGCGGTTTCCTCTATGCGCAACTTGGGTATTCCGGCTTCAATGGCTTTGGTCATCCCGCCCATTTCCTCAATTTCTTGAATGAGCTCCCACGCTTTATGGGTAAGGTCTTCCGTAAGTTTTTCAACATAAAAACTGCCTGCCCAAGGGTCTACCGTTTTGGTGATTTTAGTTTCGTCCCTTAGAAAAAGTTGGGTGTTTCGTGCAATCCGAGCCGAAAAATCCGTAGGCAAGGCTATGGCCTCATCCAATGCGTTGGTGTGCAGGCTCTGTGTTCCGCCCAAAACTGCGGATAAGCCCTCTATGGTGGTACGGGCCACATTGTTGAAAGGGTCCTGTGCGGTAAGGCTCCAACCACTGGTTTGACAATGCGTACGCAAAGACATGGATTTACTGTTCTTGGGGTTGAACTGTTTTACGAGTTTGGCCCATAGCATCCTGCCCGCCCGCAATTTGGCAATTTCAGTAAAGTGGTCCATACCAATGCCCCAAAAGAATGATAGTCTAGGAGCAAAGCTATCTATATCAAGTCCCGCTTTTAATCCGGTTCTAATGTATTCCAGTCCGTCGGCCAAAGTGTATGCCAGTTCCAGTTCGGCCGTAGCACCTGCTTCGTGCAAATGGTAACCGGATATGCTGATACTGTTGAATTTGGGCATGAGTTTACTGGTGTACCTAAAAATATCCGAAATAATAGCCATGGAAGGCGCAGGCGGATAGATATAGGTGTTCCGTACCATAAATTCTTTAAGAATATCATTCTGAATCGTGCCGGTGAGAGCTTTTGGAGCAACACCCTGTTCTTCCGCTGCAACAATATAAAAGGCCATAATGGGCAGTACCGCCCCGTTCATGGTCATAGAAACGGACATTTTATCCAAAGGAATTTCATCAAAGAGAATTTTCATATCCTCTACCGTATCTATGGCGACCCCTGCTTTGCCCACATCGCCAACTACCCGTTCATGGTCACTATCATACCCGCGGTGTGTTGCCAGGTCAAAAGCAATGGAAAGTCCTTTTTGGCCTCCTTTTAAGTTTCTTCGGTAAAAGGCATTGCTTTCCTCTGCGGTGGAAAATCCCGCATACTGTCTAATGGTCCACGGGCGTTGTACGTACATGGTGCTGTAGGGTCCGCGTAAAAATGGGGGTATTCCGGCCGCAAAATCCAGATGCTCAAAATCCGTTTGTTGGGTTGCGGTGGTATCCGGTGCCGTCTTTTTATAGGAAATATGTTGTATGTCTTTTCTCATGTATCGCTCTTATATACTACCCAACGGATTATCGTGCTTGCCAGCCTTCGGTTTGTAATCGCTCTTTTTCCAAACCTTCGGAAAGGCGTTTTTCCAAAATGGGTTCTATTAGGGTCTTTACAGGACGTTGTTTTCCAAAAGGATGGACTTCAAGTTGGTCTTTCATCCGTTCGCTTCCGTTTATATAGGCATTGGAGCCTACCAGTATCTCCTGGGAAGTGTTGAAGCGCTCTTGCTCCTTTTGTGCACTCTCCTTTAGTTTTTTGTGGACGGTATGGTATTTTAATTGTTTTAGAAATCCACCGTTTGCTTCAATATCCTTAAAGAGTAGCAGCGACTTTTCTGCCAGCTGGTCCGTAATACTTTCAATATAATAGGCACCTTCCGCGGGGTTTTGCAAGGTGTTGAAGTAACTTTCTTCTTTGAGCAAAAGGAGTTGGTTTCTGGCAATACGTTCCGCGAACGCATTGTTCTTGTGGTAGATGAAGTCGTAATTAAGATTGCACACGCGATTGGCACCGCCCAAAATAGCTGCCATACATTCCGTAGTGGTACGGATCATATTCATATTGTAGTCATAAAGGGTTTTGTTCCTATTGGAGGGTACGGCCTCAATTTGGCAATTGGCAGTAATCCCGTATTCTGTGGCTAGTAGTTTCCAAAGTCGGCGTAGGGCCCTGATTTTGGCAATCTCAAAAAAATAATTGCTGCCCACGGCCACTTTAAACGTAATGGTTTCCATAGTAGAACCGTACCAGTTAAGATATTCATTGGCGTGGGCCAGGGCATAGGCCAGCTGTTGAACCCTATTGCCTCCGGCGTTCTGGTATAGTGCCGCATCTATGCTAATACTGTTCTTGCGTTCTTTTGAAGCGGATGCCTGTAATAGCTTATGAGTCAGTTGCAGGTCTTCGGCCATGTTCGTGAACCAGTTTCCGGTACGGGCCAACTGCCCAATAGGGTCAATTTGAAACGAAACGGCCGCTGCTTCCACAGGTTGGCTTTCTGTTAGTTTTATACTATCTGCGGTAGAGACATTTTTGAACTCACAATAAATGCTAACCTTTTGATTCGTAGCAATCTCAGCTAAAAGTGTTTTGTAATCTATAGCGGGCGAGGGGAGGGTAAAAAGGATACTTTCCGCACCGCCCTTTAAAGCGTTAAGTGCATTTTTATTGGCTACGGAACTATCATTGACCGGTATGGATTGGGTTATTTTCCAAGGGGTTTGTTTTTCTATTGTATGGGCAATTGGGTTTTGAAGGTCATCTGCATGGTAAAAGGGTTTTACCTTAATGCCCTCGGGAGATTCCCAAACTAGGTTTTGGTTATAATCGGCACCTTTAAGTTCGTATTGTATCTTTTGTTTCCACGCTTTCGCGGATACTTTTTCAAAATCGTCGAACAGTTTTTGCTTCATGTCAAAGGAATAAGCCTAATGTTCATGAAAAGTACGATTTTAGGTGCGATTCAAAAAATATGGAGGGGAAGTTTCCTAGGGAACGGAAATAAGCAACGTGCTGATGTAAATCAGAATCCCATAAGGTAAGAGATGAGCAATAGGTCTTTATTAACTGGGAAAGGACTTTGTTCTAAGAACTAAGAACTATAAGCTAGGTGTTGGTTTTAATATGCGTTTTCCTCCCCGCGTACGGCATTTACAACCGTTTGGAAAATAATTCTAACGTCTAACCATAAGGACCATTTTTCTACATAAAAAATGTCTAGTTTAGTACGGTTTAGAATGTCTTTTTTCTCTCCGATTTCCCCACGGTAGCCTTTTATTTGAGCAAGTCCGGTAATACCCGGTTTTACAAAATGGCGTACCAGATATTTATCTACATTCACTTCATAGTCCCAAGTGTGCAGTTCCATATGGGGCCTTGGGCCTACCACACTCATATCGCCTAAAAACACATTTAAGAATTGCGGCAATTCATCTATACTGGTTTTTCGGATAAACCTGCCTACACGGGTTACGCGCATATCTCCTTTGGTGGCCATTTTAGAGTCCGCATCCTTGGAGGGGCGCATAGACCTGAACTTATAGCACCAAAAGGTCTGCCGTTTAAGCCCATGTCTTTTTTGTTTAAAGTATAGTTTGCCCGGTGATTCCAATTTTATAAGAATGAACATAATGGGTACGAGCCATGACAGTATAAAAACAATAACCAAAGAAGAGAAGAGAAGGTCAAACGTACGTTTTACTACGCGGGCAAACAACGTATCCAAAGGCACCCTTCTCAGGTTGAGTACGGGCACGGTTTCATAGAGCTCAATAAACATGCCTCTAGAATAGATTTCTTTGTTATCCGGTATAATTTTCACGCGGATAAGGTTGTTGTCCGCAAAGTCTATCAGGTTGCGTAATTCTTTGCTGTTAAACTTGGAGGCAACGCAATAAATTTCATCTATATTATTCTCTAGAATATAAAGAAAGCAATCTTCAACAGGGCCTAGAAATGTGGGACTATTGGATTTTTTATCATCAAAATATCCCATATAACGGTAGCCCAACTCAGGTTCATCAAATACCTTGCGTATTTTCTTTAAATTTTTGTCACGGCCTAGAACTACTACTTTAACGGAGTTGCCGCCCCATAAGCGGTATTTTCTACGTAGCCAGAAGAAAACCACACGATAGGCCGTTAATGCCGCGCATATAATCAAATAGATGAACAATTGCTGTTCCAGCGATTCATAAATTCTACCTGTTATTCCAAAAAGGGCAAAATAGGCAAGACCATAAATTAAATAGAGTTGAACAACTTTATGGATGTTGGTGAAAAACCGTTCCTTTCTTTTTCTAGTGTAGTAGCTTAGACCATAGGTTATAAGTAGCCAAGACACATTGTAATGAAAAATATAATATACATTGGTGTAGGTTTCCGGTGTTAAGCAGAACAGTAAACCATTAATGATACACAAGTGAACCAATATGGAAATTGGGATAACCCAGTCCGAATTTTTAAAGCTTTTCATCACCTCTATTGCTGTAAATTATGGGTAGTGAAACAGGCCCTAGGATTTAAAGCCGTTGATTGTAAAAAACATCCGGCATTTCCAAAAAAAGTTGTTGGTAAAAGTTGACTAAATGGCAATAACATAATAACAGTAGATTTACAAGTTTAATAATGTTTTACATCTAGCGCTGTAGGGCGTTTTTTAATTTTGGGGGAGGTTAAAATTGCAGGCGCAAATATAGGATTTCGGGTAGTACAGCCAAAATTTAAAGTGTTATTTAATCATTATCCCATACTCTTAAAATCGATTTTAATTCGCTAAATCGCAGTTGGTTGTAATGTTTGTAGTACTTACGGAGTATTCTGAAGTTTCCGATTTTTCCATAAAATTAATTAAATCCCTAACTAGGCGTTTAGTGTGCGTTCATCGCATTTTTCGATGCTTGAAATACGTGGTTAGGTGTGGGTACAAAGGTTTATTGTGAATGTGCAGATTTGTAAGATAATTTTTTGATGATTCTATGAAAAAATAGCGCAACAATGGGGAATTTAAAAAAGGTAGCATAGAGAAGTATATGTTGATTTAAAATTCTAAATGGATAAACAAAAAAAGGGAGCGTTCCCCAACACTCCCTTTTCAAGTTTTAAATTCTATTTCAATATTGAAATAGTTTATCAACCTACTTATGAGTTACAAAGGTGCATGCGTTTTATTTCCTTTTTTGATGCTAAAAATTGAAATTTTGATTCAAAAGAGTAACGGCCAATTCCATTTAAAAAATTCAATATCGGTCCAAAAAAAGGGAGCGTTCCCCAACGCTCCCTTCCGAGTTATATAATACCCATTTCAATATTGAAACGGTTATTCAACCTACTTATGAGTTACAAAGATGCATTACTTTGTCAAGTGCTATTGATTCAAAAAATTCCGAAATTGACTCATTTAATTTACTTAGTTGATTACATAGCCTAAAATCCAATAAAGGATAATAAAAACTACAATGCTACCAATGCAACCGCATTTGCCGCCTCCTATTTTTTTGGCTCCCCAACCGGCCAATATCGCTTTTAGAATATTCTTCATAGTTCTCTATTATTGGGATTTTATAGGTCCCGATTTATATTTGGTATTGTAATCCATTCGCAAATTTTGCAAAGTGCTGTTTAAATCTTCGGCCTGTGATTGGAGCAGTGCGCTTGTAGTTTTTGGTAAGCTACCAAACGCCAATAGATTTTGATATTTTAGTATTAGCGCGTCTTCCTTGGAAGTAATCAATAGATTTATCTCCTTATCCGTTAGGTTCTTTTCCAATAACTGATTTTCCAACGATTCAAAAATAGGATGTTCTATATGGGCCATACGGGCAATTTTCCTTTCGGTTACCGCATAATACTCATCCGTTAGGATTTTCTCGAAATCTACTTCTTCAAAATGGCGTTTCTTAAAATAGGAGAGCCAAGTAGGATACCGATCCGATTGTACTAACGTACCATACATGCGCTGGCAGGCATGTGTTTCGGCTACCAATTCGCTCAAGGCATTTTCCCACGCAGTGCGTTCTCGTTCCATGATATATATTTTGAATTAAACTTTAATTTTTTGATTCGGTATTAATCAACCAAAAGCCGATTCTACGGCACCACCATCTATGCGTACGTTGGTTCCGTTTACATAACTGGCATGTTCAGAGCACAAAAAGGCTACTACAGCGGCCACTTCTTCCGGTTTTCCTCTACGCTCCATTGCAATGTGCGGTCTTTTGTTCTTTACGAACCATTCTACGGCTTCCTTCACCGAAATATCTTTTTCCTTGGCCAGTTCCTCCATCATGGCATCTGTCATGGGCGTTTCAATATAGGCAGGTGAAATGCAGTTAAAAAGAATGTTTTCCTTGGAATAGGACCGAGATAAACACTTGGAAAGATTTATAATTGCGGCCTTGCAGGCATTATACGGACTCTCATCTACATACGGCTGAAACGCATTTTCACTGGCTACCATAACCATGCGTCCCCATTTTAGTTTTTGCATTTGTGGAACAAAGGCTCGTGCTATACGAACGGCACCCATCAAGTCCACTTGAATGGTATTCATCCAATCTTCATCCGTTAATTTCAAGAAATCTCCAGCTGCGCCCCGTGCACCCGCCGAATGAAAAATGATGTGTGCACCACCAAATTCGGTTCCAATTTTATCGGCCAAATCCAATACCTCTTGATTTTTGGATATATCCGCAGCAATGCCCATGACTTTAGCACCATCCTGGGCGTCTTTTTCAACTTGTTTGACCGCATCTTTTAATTCTTTGCCATTGTTCTTGTCCGAAAGTACAATGTTGACCCCTTCCCGAGCCAAAAATTTAGCGGTTTCAATTCCTAATCCTGAGTCGCCTCCTGTTATCAAGGCCGTTTTTCCTTTTATGTTTAAATCCATACTGTTCTTTTAAATAATGATTATATATAGTTATATGCTATCCGTTTGTAGTAAAACCTGGGTAGCACGTCATTCCGCCATCAACAAAAATGGTGGTTCCGTTTATGTATTCAGATTCGTCCGAAGCCAACCAACTGGCCACACTTCCTATATCTTCGGGTACACCAATCTGTTTGTATGGGATGAGTTTTAGCATATTCTCCCGCCCTTCCTTGGTGCTCCAAACGTCTTTATTGATATCTGTTTTAATAGCTCCCGGTGCTATACTGTTACATCGTATTTTATGGGGAGCGTATGCTTGGCAAATACTTTCCATCAACATCAAAAGTCCGCCTTTAGATGCTGCATAATTGGCATGGCCGGCCCAAGGGATAACTTCGTGAACCGAACTCATATGAATGATTTTTCCCAAAGAATTGGAAACGTCCTTGCGCATACCCCGGCGTAAAAATTCGTTTATGGCCTCTTTGGCGCACAAAAACTGTCCCGTTAGATTTACATCTATCACTTTTTGCCAAGCCTCCAACGGCATTTCGTGTAAAGGATGGTCTATTTGCATACCGGCATTGGCCACGCATACATCTACAGTACCAAAATGCTCAATAGTAGTCTTGAACATAGCTTTTACGTCTTGCTCTTTGCTTACATCGCATTTTACAACAATGGCTTCGCCACTAAGTTTGTTCTTGTTGATTTCGTTGGCAACTTCTTCTGCAGCTTCTTTTGAGCTTCTATAATTCACGACCACGTTGGCGCCTTCTGCACCCATTGCCAGTGCCACGGCTTTACCGATACCGCCACTGGAGCCGGTTACGATACAGGTTTGGTTTTCAAGTCTTTTATTGGGTTTTTGCATAACTGTAGTAATTAGACCATAAAATTACCAGGTCTTGTCCTGCCAGAATAGTCCTATACATAAAATTGATAGCTCAATGCAATTAAAAGGGAAAGCCTTTGTAATAAGCGAATTGGATAATGTTTTACGGCATTATTTTTTGTTATTAAGGCTATTTGCAAATTGGGGTTCCTGTTAATTTGTGAGAACGATAAGGGGGTACCCTAGTTATGAGAGATACAGAAATTTAAAATACATAAAAGATGATAAAGCCAAAAACAGAA
Organism: Zobellia sp. B3R18; assembly: GCF_018860715.1. Classification (NCBI taxonomy): domain Bacteria; kingdom Pseudomonadati; phylum Bacteroidota; class Flavobacteriia; order Flavobacteriales; family Flavobacteriaceae; genus Zobellia; species Zobellia sp. B3R18. The sequence goes on from NZ_JAHKQG010000011.1 coordinate 1,827,274, forward strand.
GTACCTAAATTAGAGCTTCCACTAATTAACGATACCCGATGGAATTTAGCCACGCAGAATAGCGACACCTTTACTGTTCTTGTTTTTTACAGGGGGTTACATTGTCCTATTTGCAAAAATTATTTAGAAGACCTGGCCAAAAAGTTAAAGGACTTTACGGATAGGGGCGCCCATGTAGTGGCCATTAGCAGTGATACGGAGGAGCGGGGCAAGAAAGCCGGCGAGAAATGGGATGTTCCCGAACTGCCCATTGCCTACGGATTATCCATTGAAGAGGCTAGAAATTGGGGATTGTTCGTTTCAGAAGGAATTAAAGATTCCGAACCGGATACGTTTTCAGAACCCGGGGTTTTTCTGGTAAGACCGGATAATACCTTGTATGCAAGTGCTATTCAGACTATGCCTTTTGCGCGCCCCAATTGGAAAGATATTTTAAATGCCATAGACTATATAGAAAAGAACGATTACCCAGCTAGAGGGGGTGAGTAATTCATTTCTCGATGCTGTCTCCAAGTGATGGGTTAAGTGGTCTTTAAACAATAATAGGTTGACCTTAATGCAAGTCCTATTCGGAGAGATAAAAAGTATTTCGTAAATTTAAGAGAGGAGGCCCTTCTCCTTCTAAAAACAATCTACGAACTTAAATGAATAGGATTATGGAGCTGAATTATAAAATTTATCGGAAAGTAAAAATCTACTTTAACAAAATCTGTGGAGCAATTCCCAATCTAACACTTTTAAAAGAGCGGTCCGAATTAACTTTTGGAGGCTCCTTGGTCGCATCCCGAATTGAAGAAATGCAATTGGTACAAGCACAATTGGTAAATTTCTTCATGAATCCGGATTTGATCGTGCCTTTTGTACCGTCTTCACGCTGTACCGCATTATCTACTTGGTATGGAAACAATACTTTGCAGTCCTGTGGGGATTTGGGAACTTTTCAAGCTATGCTCATAGAAGAGGATGATAAGGTGTTGGAAGAAGCGAACTATATGATTGCGGACCCACTATTACCTTCTAAACTTCAGGTTTTGCTTAAAAAACATAGAAAGAGAATAAAAAATATCAGGATTAATAAAGAGAGCCTGAACGAATTAGAAAGATGAAAGAATATACAGGATTGCGGTATGAAAAAATAGGCCATGGAAAGAAAACCATTGTCTTTGTGCATTATTTTGGAGGTGATGCCGGAAGTTGGAAATGGTTGGCCAAAAGGTTGCGGAAAAAGTATACCTGTATCATGCTCAATCTGCCGGGTTTTGGAGGTACAAGGCCGCTTGCCGAACCTTCCATTTATGGTATGGCGCAGTATATAAACGTGATTATTGATGAGTTAAAACTAAAGGATTACATTCTTTGCGGTCATTCTATGGGCGCCAAATTGATACTCTATGCCGCACAGATAAAAAATACGAACTTACCTCAGAAACTAATGTTGATTGCGCCTTCGCCACCCACTGTAGAACACATGGAAGACCAAGAGCGCAAACGGATGTTGAACCATCCGGACAGGGCCGAAGCGGCCAACACGGTACATGGGGCTACCCAAAAGAAAATGGGTAAAAAGAGATTGTTGTATGCGGTCAATTCCCAATTGCAGATTGAAGAATCTACTTGGAAATGGTGGTTGAACGTGGGGATGAAAAATAATATTGCAGACCGGATAAAAGGGCTTAATATTCCCACAGACGTAATTTTCTCCAATGACGACCCTGTGATTTCTACAGAAGCCATTTATGAAGAAGTGTTGCCAAATCTTAGTAATCCTTCTACGGTAGCTTTGAGCAGGGTAGGGCATTTAATTCCTATGGAAATGCCAAGAAAACTGGCCCGCATCATTAAAAAACTTAATAAATAGATTCCTGTCAAACCGTCCTAAAATTCGCATTTGCAGGTGACGGTATTAGATATCGTTCGTATTTAAAGCAAATAAGTTAATTTATGATTGTTAAAAGCGTACAAGTCATGTGCTTATTACTGATCTTTGCCCTTAATGCAAAAGGAGAAAAGAAAAAATAGGTGGCTGCGACGCTTAGGACGGGTGTTCTTAGTGCTGGCGCTATTGTTTTTTGGTTTGCTACTGTTTATTCGAAGCCAGTGGGGGCAGGATATTATAGTGGGTAAGCTTACCAACTACGTGTCTCAACAGACAAATACAAAAGTTGAGATAAATCGCTTATACTTAACCTTTTCAGGAAATATTTTTTTAGAAGGATTGTATTTGGAAGATACCAAAGGGGATACCTTGGTGTATTCTAATAATCTGGAATTGAATTTGCCCCTCTCACCTTTAATTTTCAATAACGAACTTAATTTGAAGTCGGCCACTTGGGAAGGTTTGAACGCCAACATCACAAGAGAGCCGGATTCCGAGGACTTCAATTTCAATTTTTTAATCGATGCTTTTGCCGCGGAAGATACCACTACCGTTACCACAGAAAGTGAACCCATGCAGATAACCGTTGGGGAACTTGATTTTAAAGATTTTAAGTTGGTCTATAATGACCAATTTTTGGGAATAGACAGTCGCATTAAATTAGGTGAATTGGTGCTAGACGCAGATGAGACGGATTTGGAACAGTTGCGATTTGAATTGGATGAACTGAAATTATCCAACACGGATATTTTCTACAAACAGACCAAACCCTTCGTTTCCGAAGATACTACGGAAACCACTTTACCGTACTTTGCTGTAGACCTGCTGCAACTACGAAACGTGAAAGCCAACTATAGCTCCGTTCCGGATTCCATTAGCGCAAAACTAGATGTTCGGGATTTTGAGCTAGAACTGCCCAAAGCCAACCTGGCATCCAACGAAATAGAAGTAGATAGGATTTCGCTGCAGCGTTCGGCCATTTCGCTCCAGCTTCCGGCAGCTTCAAAAACTATAGATTCTACCGTTACGACCAATGGCGCTACAGGTTTTGAATGGCCTAAATTTTTAGTGCAGGTAGATGAAATTGATTTACAGGAAAATTCTATTACCTACACCATGGGTACGGCCCAGCTAGAAAAAGGCAAATTCAACCCTAATGCCATTTCACTTTCTAATTTTAAACTTCAAGCGGAAGAGGTAAAATACCGTCCGCAAGAAGTGGCTATGCAATTAAACGCATTTTCTTTTGCCGAACAGAGCGGTATTACATTGCGAAAACTGAACTTTAATGCCTGGATTGATGATGGCAGTGCTGCTTTGGAGGACCTGCAATTTGCGGTTAACAACAGTTCTTTGGCAGGGCAAATGACTTTGAAATATCCGTCTATAGAAACCGTGTTGGATGCCCCGGAAGGTACGCGGGTAGATTTAAATCTTCAAGATATAGATGTGGATGTACAGGATGCATTCACCTTACAACCGGAATTGGCGGATAATGCCTATATGGTCTCCGCTGCGGAACATCCCCTGCAAGGTGGAATTTCAGCAGAAGGTACGTTGCAAAAAATCGATATAAAAAATATGCAGCTCAATTGGGGACAAACCACCCAATTTTCTGCACAGGGAAGCTTGCAAAACATCACCCAACCGGATTCGCTTTATTTTGATTTCAGAACTATTTCGCTCAATACCGTAAAAGAAGATGTGGCAAAATTTGTTTCGGAAAAAGAATTGGGAATTTCACTGCCTAAAACCATTACTATAGATGCCCAAGCTAGTGGAAAAGTGAACGACCTTACCGCACAAGCACAACTAAAAATTCCAGAAGGTACTATTGCCGCCAAAGGCGCTTACCAAGATAGGCAAGAGATGTATTTTGATGGGAACCTAAAAGTAGATAGCCTACAACTGAATACGTTGTTGAACAACCCGCAACTGGGTGCCGTTTCATTTACTATGGATGTTTCCGGTGGGGGGAAAACGAACAATTTGGATGCAAAACTTAAAACGGATTTTACTCAATTGACTTTCAGTAATTACGATTTTTCGGCATTGAAGTTGGAAGGTGAGATGAAAAACGGGAAAGGAGCGGTAGACCTTGCTTTTAAGGATAAAAACTTGAATCTTTTGGCAAAGACCCAAGTGGTTCTGGATTCGGTAAACTCCCAGTTAGATTTAGACCTTAATGTCATTGGGGCCGATTTGTATGCGCTAGGAGTTACCAAAGAGAATATAAAAGCGGGGCTTCAATTTAACGGAAAATTCTGGGGTAATGCCGAAGCTTATAACATAGATGCCCAAATAGAAAACGGCGTGGCGGTCTATGACAATGAGCAGTATCAAATGGGGCCTGTTAACCTAAAATCGTATATAGACAATACCAATACCAACGTCTCGGTAACTAGTGATTTTTTAGTGGCCAGTCTAAAATCCAACGCTAGTCCACAAGGCTTGAACAATGCGCTAACACGGCAATTTGAAAACTATTTTAAAGACGGACAGGACAGTGTGGCCGTAAGGGATTCCGTGCGGTTGAAAATGAATTTAAAGCTGTCTCCAACGCCATTTCTGACCGAGGTGTTTTTACGGGACGTTGACCGTTTGGATTCGGTTTTGATAGATGCCGATTTTGATGCCGCTACGCGAAAATTGAACGCAAACGTACATGTGCCTTCCGTGGCCTATCAAGGAAGTTCCGTAGATAGTTTAAATGCGAGAGTAACGGGGAATGCGACCAATTTGGATTTTACGGCCGGATTTGCCGGTCTCGTATCGGAACCGGTTCTTATAAAACGAACTTTTATTGAAGGTAATCTGAAAAACAAAAAACTGTTCATGGATTTTATTGCCATGGATGATAGTGAGGCTGTCGCACATATTTCTTCGCAACTCACCCTTTCAAAAGATACCACTCGCATTCATATAGATCCGTCCAATTTGGTTCTGAACAAGAAAAAATGGTCGGTTCCAGCGGACAATCAGATTCGTGTTGGACCAGACTTATTACAGTTCAATAACATGAAATTTACCCGGAACGACCAATCTCTAACGCTTAGTGATCAGTTGCCCGGTCAAGAGAAGGAGCATATAGGTATTGTGTTCGATAATTTTAGGTTACAGACTTTTCTTAGTCTTTTAAATCCGGATGAAACCTTGGCCTCCGGTCTAGTAAAAGGAGATTTGATCATTGAGAACCCTTTTGGCGCAACGGGTTTGGTGGCCGATTTTAAGATCAATGCTCTGGAGGCTCTTGAGAATCCTTTGGGCAATTTAAGCTTAAAGGCAAATTCTACGGGAAATGCCGCTTACGATTTTAACCTTGCCTTAAAAGATGGTGGTGCAGACCTTGATTTAATTGGAGACTACGCGGCTTCGGAGAATGGGGCGCAACTGAACCTAGATTTGGATTTAAACCGAGTAGAGCTACAAACCTTGGAAGCGTTTACGCAGGGAGCCATTAAAGATTCGCATGGGGCCTTGTCAGGAAAAATAAATGTCTCGGGAACCACTGCCGCTCCGGAATACGACGGAACCCTAGATTTTACGAAAGTTGATTTTAATGTGGCCGCATTAAATTCCGTTTTTAAGATTGCCGATGAACAGTTGAAATTGGATACGGAGGGCATTTATTTTGATGCATTTCAGATAGCGGATGCAGATGGCAGCGATTTTACGATACAAGGTGCCGTGCTTACCGAAGAACTTATGAACCCTTCTTTTGATTTACAGCTGGATGCAGAGAATTTTAGAGTCCTGAACTCCACAAAAGAGGATAATGAACTGTATTACGGAGTAGCTAGTTTGGATGCCGATATAAAGGTGGAGGGCGACTTGGAGTTGCCCAAAGTAAGTGGCAAACTACGTATTCGAAAAATTACCGATATCACCTATGTGGTACCCGAATCGCAATTGGATGTTGAGGAACGGGATGGGGTGGTACTCTTTGTAAACCGTGAAAATCCGGATGCTATCTTAACCCGTAACGATCAGGAAGAAACCCCTTCCTTTTTTCAGGGAATGGATGTCCGAACGGTTTTGGAAATTGCCGAGGATGCCGATTTTCATGTGATTATAGACGAACGTACAGGAGATAATCTTGAAGTCTCTGGAGATGCGGCGTTGAACTTGAATATTGAACCTAACGGGAGAATCAATCTTTCGGGTAGGTACGAGCTGAAATCCGGACATTATGAGACTAATCTTTATAATTTGGTAAAGCGAAGGTTTGAAATAAATCCGGGGAGTACCATTACCTGGCAAGGAGACCCTACCGATGCAAAACTTGATGTTACTGCGGTGTACAGCGTAGAAACCTCGGCGGAGCCTTTAATGTCTTCGGTAGTCTCAAGTGAAGACGTTAGTGTAAGTTCAAAATATCAAGAGGTATTGCCCTTTCTGGTCTATCTGAACGTAGACGGAGAACTGCTGCAACCCGATTTATCCTTTGGCCTGGATATGCCCGAAGATGAGCAAGGTGCCTTGAGCGGTGCCGTATATGGGCGTGTACAACAACTGAACGGTCAAGAGGCGGAACTGAACAAACAAGTGTTTTCATTGCTGGCGCTCAATAGGTTTTATCCTGATTCAGGTAGTGATGGAAGTTCTGGGGGAACGGCCGCCATTGCTAGGGATAATGTTAACAAGGTATTGTCGGGTGAGCTTAATGCGTTTTCCGATAAGGTGTTCGGCAATACAGGGGTTGAGGTAGATTTTGACTTGGATAGCTTTACTGATTATCAAGGGGACAGTCCCCAGGACCGGACGCAACTCAATATAAACGCAAAGAAAAAATTGTTTGATGACCGCTTGGTGGTAACCGCGGGTAGTGCGGTAGATGTGGAGGGGAGTGCGCAGTCCGGACAGGAACAGACGCCCATAATTGGTAATGTGAGTTTGGAATATTTGCTGACCAAAGACGGAAGGTACCGTTTGCGCGGTTTTCGAAAAAGTGAGTATGAGAATATTATTGACGGTCAGTTGATCGTAACCGGTATGGCCGTTATTTTTAATAGGGAGTTTAATAAGTTCAGTCAGCTGTTCAATCCCTTAAAAGATAACGTTGAAGAGAAGGAAAAGAAAGCCAAATCCGATAAAGAAGAACAAAAAGGGGAACAATAATATGAAATTGAGCACCATGCCTTTTTTACGCATTTGTATACTGTTTTGCTTGGCAATCCCGTACGGATGTAGCGTGGGTAAATACATACCCGAAGACGAAACCTTGTTCACTGGGGCGGAAATTACGGTGGATTCAGAAGAGGAAAAGCGCGCGTTAAACCCCGTTGAGCAAGAGTTGAATACCTTGATTAGGCCAGCGGCCAATTCTACAGTTTTGGGAATGCGCCTTGGGCTCTATTATCATTACAAAGCGCAACGGGAAAAGCCCGGTTTTTTAAATAAATGGTTGAATAAAAAATTTGGGGAAGAGCCGGTGTACCTCAGTGATGTAAATACGCAGCGTATTGAAGAACTTATGCTCAACAGGTTGGATAACCGTGGCTTTTTCTACAGCAAGGTTTCCACGGAAATAGACAGTACCAAAAAATACGCTTCGGTGAATTATACGGCACAACTGCCTAAACCCTATACCCTAGAGCAGTGGAAAATAGATAAGGACAGTCTGCCCATTTATAGCGAGATAGAACAGGCCATGGCCAACACCCAACTAAAGGCAGGTGAACGTTTTGATTTGGAACTTTTAAAATATGAACGAGAACGGATTGATGGGTACTTAAAGAACCGAGGGTACTATAACTTTAATCCCGATTTTCTCATTTTTGAGGCCGATACCAATCGCTATGAGAATAGAAAGTTCGATTTATTTCTACGATTGAAAAAGGGTACACCGGAGAAGTCTATTATTCCGTATACCATTGATTCCATTGCAGTATACCCCAATTATTCCATTGAAAATGATAGCTTACCACAAGCTTCTGAAATTACGGAGGAAAACGGTATTCAGTTTATACAGGACGAAGAGTTCTTTAAACCCAAACGTTTGGAACCTTATATCCTTTTTGAAAAAGGACAGAAATATAATTCAGAAACGGCGCGCCTTACCAGTAACCGGCTAGCGGCCCTGGGCAGTTATAAATTCGTGAATATTAGATTTAACGAAATGGATACGTCATCGGTAGATAACAAAGGACTGCTTAATGCGGATATCTTTTTATCGCCTTTAACTAAAAGGTCCATTAGAACGGAACTTCAGGCAGTGACAAAATCCAATGGTTTTGCCGGTCCGGGAATAGCGGTAACCTATAACAACCGGAATGTTTTTAATGGGGGAGAAACCTTTAGTTTAACGGGAAATTTTGCTTATGAGACACAACTGTCCGGAGGTGATAATGCAGGCTTAACAAGTATTGCCGGAGGATTAAAGGCTAATTTGCTCTTGCCAAGATTGGTGCCTTTCTCGCCCAGCAGATTTAACTATGCCGTTCCCAAGACCAAAATAAGTTTGGGTGGTGATATTCTTAAACGGAGCAAACTTTATACGCTAACCTCTTTTAACGGCTCTTTTGGGTATACTTGGAATGCAAATAAGTTTGTGTATCATGAGCTAAACCCTATAAGTATAACCTACGTAAACCTTACCGATACCACAGAGGAATTCGAGGAAATCCTAGCCAACAATTCGTATTTGAGCAGCAGTTTTGAACAGCAATTTATAGCGGGCCTAAATTATACGTTTACTTATAACGAGCTGGTAGATGAAAATAAGGACCGCCCCATTTATGCGTCCACAACGCTGGATGTAGCGGGGAACACCTTGAGTTTGTTGAACGGAGGAAAGAGCACGGCATTTGGTCTGGAATATGCACAGTACGCCAAAGCGGATATAGATTTCAGGTATTATTTAAAGTGGGGCAAAGAAAACGCGGTGGTCAGCAGGTTGTATGCCGGTTGGGGAATTCCGTATGGTAATTCATCTACCTTACCTTTTGTAAAACAATTCTATTCCGGAGGCCCTTACAGTGTTAGGGCATTTCAGATACGGTCGTTAGGACCCGGTACGTTCCGTAGTGACGAGGATAGTACCAGCTCCTTCTTTGATCAGTCCGGAAATCTTAAGTTGGAAGCAAACCTAGAATACAGGTTTCCTATATGGTCCTATCTTAAAGGGGCACTTTTTGTAGATGCGGGTAATGTATGGTTGACAAATGAGGCTGAAGCCGGCGAGGGAGAATCGGAAGAAAGTATAGCTTTTAATCGGCAATTAACTACAGAAGGCAAGTTTGGTTCGGATTGGATAAGAGAATTGGGTATTGGGGTAGGTTTTGGACTTCGCGTAGATATTCAAAGTTTTGTCATAAGGTTTGATTTTGCTTCCCCTTTACAAGTGCCATACTTACCGGAAGGCGAGCGCATACGGACTCCGTTTATAAACGGAGGAAGCGGAAATGTTATTTTTAATTTTGCTATTGGTTACCCTTTTTAAAATTTATTTGAGGGTACATTTCTTAGCTTTAAGAGGATAAAGAGGTGTTTAGTGCTCAATTGTGATACTTTTGCTATCTTAACATTATCTGAAGCGAGGCATTCAACTAAAGTGAAGGCTTGAGAATAGGATAAAGTATTTAGAATTTATATTGTGTTGTGAAGGTTTCACGGGCAAACTAAACATCCCCATTCTATTGATGTATACACTTACTTACGAATCAAAAGCGATAAAAGAGCTTACGAACGCAGATATCGAGACTATTTTGGAGACGGCCCGCAATTTTAATGGGGCTAATACTATTACCGGTTGCCTAATATTTTACAAAAGACGTTTTATTCAAATTTTAGAAGGAGAGAAAGAGAAGGTACAATCACTTTTTGAGAATATAAAGAAAGACAAACGACACACGAATGTATATCAGTTATCGGAAAATGAAGTGTCGGAACGTAATTTTCCCAATTGGGGCATGGTCTACTATCCCATAGATGAGAATGACCTGAACAAAAATGAATACGAACAGTTCAAAAGAAACTTGTTGCTATTGGCCGATTTAACGGTGCATTCCAACAAAACCGCCATACTTTTCTGGAAGCGTATGAAATTGCTCATTACTGCACCCCCGGATGAAATCTAGGAGGTATTAAATTAAAGACAAAAAAAACGGCG
>NZ_JAHKQG010000011.1:1837286-1968750 GCF_018860715.1 Zobellia sp. B3R18
CGCCGTTTTTTTTGTCTTTAAACTTACTATTAATCAAATTGCTTAAGAGATGCTCTTAACATCCAAGCCATTTGTTCGTGTGCCTGTAAGATACCGGTAATAAAATCTGCAGTACCTTCATCATTATGAGCTTCGGCATTTTCGCCAATGCTTTCTCGTATAAATTTGATGACTTTATCATGGTCTTTAAGCAAGACTGTCATAAAGCTTGCACTATCGGTTTGGTCAGGATTGTTTTCCTCCAAATGAGACAGCTCTAAAAACTCTTTTAGAGTACCCGGAGAATAGAACCCGAGCATACGGATACGTTCTGCTACTTCATCAATAAACTTTTCTAATTTGCCATATTCCTCTTCAAAAAATACGTGCTTAGTGTGAAAATCAATTCCCTCTACATTCCAGTGTGCGTTACGCGTTTTTGTATAAAGTAAAAATTCATCGGCCAATAATTGGCGAAGCATTTTTACTACAGCTTCACGGTTTGATTTTTTTATACCTATCTCGGTTTTTTGTGCTTCTTGAACTTCCATAATTTTTTCTTTTTTGATTACATATGCAATTTAAGACCGAACCGCTGCACAGGTTGACCGGAAAAGTTTATTAATTGCTCCAAAAGGTAAAGGCTAAAATGGGGTAGTTGATTTGATGAATTACAACATTCTTTTTTTGTATTGGGTCAACATTCTGCACCCATGAAGACTACTTTAGTTAGGAAAAAGAAAATAAGGAGTACTAAACTTTGTAAAGAGAAGGAATATGAAGACGTTGAACGATTTATTCGAACATCAATTGAGGGACCTTTACAGTGCGGAAACCCAGTTATTGGCAGCTTTGCCCGATATTGTGGAACATGCAAACGACAAGCGTTTAAAACAGGCTTTTGAGAATCATTTAGAGGAAACAAGAGAGCAAAAGAGTAGAATTGAAAATATCTGCCGCGAATTGAATATTACACCTAGTGGTGAAACCTGCCAAGCAATGAAAGGCCTCATTAACGAAGCTAAGAATTTTATAGACAAGGCCCAAGGTGATGAGTTAATGGATGTAGGTCTTATTGCGGAAATACAGCGCGTACAGCATTATGAAATTTCCGGTTACGGAACGGCGGTTAGGTTCGCCAAAGAACTTGGATATAGGGAGATTGCCAAAACCTTACAGGAGACGCTTAATGAAGAGTATGACGCGGACAATACTTTGGAGAAACTGGCAGAAACCCGTTTGAACAAAAAGGCCATAGGAGATAACGCTTAGTTACTGTGTTGGTTTAAAAATAAAAGCCCAAGCAAGTGTTTAAACATTTGCTTGGGCTTTTTAATGTACTGTAATAATTGCAAGAAAGTTAAAGGATTAAATCGTACGTTTTAATCGTAAATATATAACCCGTCATGTTCCAAGTTCATTTAAGGGTATAAAAAAACCGGTATAAACTATACCGGTTTCTTATCAACAACCAAACTATTCCTGTATGTTTTATTATGCAGAAGCTGCCATTACGTTCTGCTTATCTTTATACTGCTTTGGGCTACAGTTATATTTGTTTCTGAATATTTTGGAGAAGTAGCTACGGCTGGTAAATCCAATACTATATACTACTTCGGATATATTTAAATCTGTGTTTTTAATAAGTTCTTCAGCTTTTGCAATACGTACCTCACGGATGTAATCCGTAACCGTTGTACCATGCATCAACTTAAAGCCTTCTTGTAATTTACAAGGAGAAAGACCTGATTTACGACAAAGTTCAGAGATAGATAATTGTCTTTCAGGATAGTTATGTACGAAGTCCGAAATATCCTTCACAGCCTCCATTTCTCTTGTGTTAAGGCTTCCAGTCTGATTTTCTCTGTTCTTAAGGTCGTCTGTATGTTGTTGAACCTCTAAGGCCAAAATCATATGTACCAATCCTTCTATCAAAAGGCTTCTTACGATACCTTCTTGCTTGATAGCTTTTAACTGAGCAATCTGATCAGCGATTTTTAAGTTATAAGAACCTATGTAGATCGTATTTTGAGCAGGCTTACCTTTCAACATTAGCTCCTGTAGCCTGTAGTTTAAACCGTTCTTTTGAGCGGTTTCGTTACTTGCTACCGTTCTTACTACTATAAGAGATGTTTTTACCCGTACATCTTTCTGAAAATATAGAACGTTGCTTGCATTGCTCTCATTGGTAAGGATACCTGTCTGAAAGTTCTCTAAAACGTTCTTTTTGGTTTCGTCATTAAAGCTGTGCGCAATTCTACCTCCGGAGCAGTAAGCGAAACAAATAGGTGCATTTTCTTCACAACCTGTTCTTATAGTGAAGTCATTGGCGAATTCCATATCAAATTCCAAATAAGAAATTCCACCTTTAAAGGTAATACCTCTAATATGTCCTCTACCTAATTCGTTGTCCAAAGTTAAAATGTGTTCTTTAACATTCACGTCCAATGACCCACCAAAATTTTGGTGTAGTTGTTGAAACATATTCTTAATTGCTGCAGATGATAAGTTAATAGTTGTCATAGTGTTCTTTTTAAGGTTGTTAATTTCTTTACGCTAAGGATGTAACCAAGTGGTTATCCTTTTCTCTGTTGTTGACCGCTTTGGGCCATTCCTACTGTAAAGCTTTCTGGATTCATACTATGAGAAGGACTCTCATTAATAGGTCTAACACGACCGACTCTTGCCAGCTGCTCAGATACTTTTTCTATTAGATTTTTCATAGATACCAGATTAATTATTTGTTCTGGTACAAAGATCATGGAGAAGCCCTCATTTTCTCTTACACAATTTTCGCTTTGTGTTATAGAATTGTGGGTTTTGAGCTAAAAAGCGGTTAAAAAGTCCTTAATATGGGGTGAAATAAAGCAAAACAAAGTTTGTTCTAGCTTTGTATGCTAAAATTGTATAACTCTACGAAGGTCTTTCTAAAAGTTGAATTAAGCTGGTAAATAGAAGATGAAGGCAGAACCTTTGCCAAGTTCACTAGTGGCATAAATGAAACCGTGATGGTTTTCTACAATCTTTTTACAGATAGCTAAACCTATACCTGTACCTGAATATTCGGATTTTTGGTGTAAGCGTTGAAATACCTCAAATATTTTATCGGAGTACTCCGTTGAAAAACCAATGCCATTATCTATAATAGTAATCTTATAATAGGTATTGGCCGTCTTGAAGAAGTTTTCCGGAATTTGCTTTCCATGTACCTTTTCTGCTTGAATGGTAACGGAAGGTGTTGCATCCGCTACTTTATACTTTAGGGCGTTTCCAATTAAATTATTGAACAGTTGCTCCAGCTGGTAAGATACCCCACGGAGTGTAGGGAGGTCTTCACTCTTTATAATAGCACCTGTGTTCTCAATGCTTGAAGAGAGGTCCTCTTTAACCTTTAATAATACCTGATTCAAATCTATGAGCTCAAAATCTTCATGTTTGGAATCGATTCTAGAATAAGTGAGCAGGTTCAATACCAATGCCTGCATACGGGAGGCGGCATTAACGACCTTTTGAAAATAGACCCGGCCTTTATCCGATAGGTTTTCGGTCTCCGTACTCTCCAATCGGGAGATGAACATTTGGGTCTTTCTAAGCGGTTCCTGTAAATCATGACTGGCCACCCGGTTAAAAGATTCCAGTTCTGCGTTACTTTGTTGTAGTTCCAAGTTACTGGCCCGTAATTTTTCCTCCGCCGCAATACTCAATGAGATATCCTGTGCCACCCCAGACATGATTTGTTTATTGTCTTTCTGAATAAACTGACCATTTACTTTGAGGTGCTTAACTTCTCCTGTTTTGGTAATGATACGGTAGCGGTGTTCATTAACGCTCAGCTCATGGGTAGATTTTTCAATGCTTTGCTGGTAGGTCTTTAAATCTTCCGGGTGAACAAATTCACCAAATTTCTTCAAAGAGGATTCAAACCCTTTGGGTTCAAATCCTAACATGCGATAAAAATTATCTGAAAGTTCAATCATATCCGTACCCACGTACCAGATGAAACTTCCAATTTTCGCCAATCGTTCCGCATCTGTAAGAATAGAGTTTTGTATGGAGAGTTCTTGATTGAGTTCTATAACACGATCGGAATTCTGCTTTTCTTCGGTAACGTCTACTACTACGCCCACAGAGGCCCTTCTGCCATTACGAATAAGCGCGCGCCCATTAAGTTCTATATATTTTACATCTCCTTGTTTGGTTATAATGCGGTATCCGTTCACTTTTGATTTACCAAATTCAACTGTTTCGGCACCTAAGAGGTCATAAGCTTCTAGATCTTCTGGATGAACAAATTTGCGGTAGCTTTCAAAAGTTATTTTAATTGCATTGGGCTCGTACCCCAAAATCCTATAAAAATTATCGGAAATAGTAGCTTCGCCATTATCTAAGTACCAAATGTAGCTGCCTATGTTGGCTACGTTTTCCGCATCAATAAAAATGGAGTTCTGGGTCTCTAATTGCGTATTGAGCTGTACAAGTTGCTCGGTCTTTTCTTTTTCTTCCGTTATTTCCCTAGAAGTAAGTGTAACACCGTCTCCTAATTTTACGGCTCGGGCACTGAACCATTTGGGCATGCCATCTACTTCATAAGGAACTTCGTAAGATTTGGGTTTGCCCGTTTGGACCACATCTTTTAAATAACCGAAAATTTCGGTTTCAAAAATTACAGGGAAAACCTCGGATACGTTTTTGTTGATTATTTCCTCTGGAAGGTCTCCCGTAATGGGTGTAATCTTATCGTTAATGAATAAAATTTTAAAGTCTGAGATATTACCTTTTTTATCCCTAATGGCCTCAAAATTCATAATGGTATGCGGAATGCTTTTAAAGATGTTGTTCAAAAAAGCACGGTTGTCCAGTAATTTAAGATTTTGGTCCTCTAGCCGCTGGTTAAGGAATAGTTGTTCTTCTTTGGCTTTTTCTTCCGCCGTAGAGTTCCGCGCGGTTACCATAATTCCTTCTGCCAAAGGCATTACGAGCGATTTGAACCACAATTTTTCTCCTTCTATGGAAATTTGTCGATCTAGATTTATTTTTTCCTTTTGCTCAAAACAGTTCACTAATTTTTCAAATTCTCCGTTCAGCATTAAAAACGGAAATACTTTGGATATAGGTTGTCCGGTTATTTCGTCAGGGTCTAGCCCTAGATAATCACGGTTACATTCATTGGCAAATACAATTTTAAAGTCTATAATTTTCTCCTTATTCCTATCGTAAACGGGTTCGTAATAGTTTACAATGTTATCCGTAGTGGCGAGCACACTTCTGAGAAAATTTTCTGAACTACGAATTCTTAATTTGTTCCTGTATATCTTTAAAAAGGCAAGTACAAAGACAAGAAGGGCAAAAAAAGCAAGTAGTAGAGAGGTAAGGGGGGCAAGGTACTTATTGGATTCGTATTCTTCCCTGGTCTTTTTGATAGATAGGCGCTCTTCCGCCAGCATTTGGTTTCTGATGTTCCTAATACGGTAGAGCGTAAAATTAATATCGCTTTTCTTTTCGTTTTCGGATTCATTAAGAACGATTGAGTCCTGAGCTGGGTGGTCTCCAAGAATTTTGAGTTCTTCGTGTAAAGAATCCAATAATGCTTGCATTGGCGCCAAACGAATTTGCTGTGAGGTATTATCACGCGTAAGGTCCTTAAGCGTCTTTAATATGGTTTCTCCCTCTTTTACATAATCGTCAAAAATGGTGTTATTTCCTTCTGACCTTTGGAGTTGGTTCCTGAATTCTTCCGATTCTGCTTGTGTAGAGTGCGCGGATAGTTCGCTAATAGCATTGTTTACTTGCAGCGTATGGGCTACTTTCTCGGCTAAATCTTGCATGCGCATAATCTGGTAATACGCCATGCTTGCCGTGAATAGGATAATTACAAAAGCAACGAACAATAAAACTATGTAGGTCTTGGAAGAGGTATATATTCGTTTAAAATCCATAAGGTCTATATGCGAAATAGAAAGGTGTCTTTGTTAAGGTTAGACGTGTGATACTGCCAATTTAATTGTAAAATCCGCTCTACGGAACTTTGCAATTTAACAAAGTTATTGGGCTTATTAAGATAAATATTTGCTCCATTTAAAAATGTTTCTTCTATATCCTTCTCTGAGGAGGAGGTAGAATAAATGGCAATGCAAAGGTCCTTTAAATTTGAATTTTGTCGTATTTCTTTTAAGCACTCCATGCCATTTTTTATGGGCATGTTCAAATCCAGAAAAATAAGGTCCGGTAAGACAACACCCGGAGCGGAGAGGTAGTCCATAAGTTCTTGGCCATGATTAAAAAGAGACAATTTGGTCTTAATGCTGATTTCTTCTATAGCTTCACTGAAGAGCATTCTGTCATCATCATCATCATCTGCAAGTGCAATGTTCAGCAATTTAGTGTTCATAGGTAACTATTAGTTGGGGTTAGCGGTATGATTGATTTTCTTCTTCATAATTCTCTGGAAAGTACTCGGGGTAAGTCCGGTTGTCTTTTTAAATTGCCCGGACAAATGTGCTACACTACTATAATTTAGCTGAAAAGCAATTTCCGTAAGTGTCATATCCGTATTACAAATCAGTTCCTTTGCCAAATCTACTTTACGTAAAATAATATAGTTTTCAATAGAAGTATAGGTGCTCTCCGAAAATACGGATGACAAATGTGCATACGAATAGTGGAGACTGTCGGACAAGTAGGTAGAAAATTTTAAGGAACTCAATTCTTTGTTCTTTAAAAAATCGTCTATTGCATTTTTTATGCGCTCAACAAGGGTTATTTTTTGGTCATCCAAAATTTCAATTCCATACCTTCTTAAGGAATTGGTAAGAGATTGTTTTTGGTCTTCGGGTAGGTTGCCTTTTATACGTACTTCGCCCAGACTGCCCAGTGTATACGAAATATCATAAGCATCAAGATGTTCTTTTAAAAGCGTCTCACATGCCTTATTAAAATCGTATTTTACAAAGAGTACCATATGCTATTTAGAGCTGTATTTTCCTAAGATGAAAGATATGCGTTTTATTTTTAAAATAAAGCATTGTGAATAGATACGATAGAAAAGTTAAACTAGATTAAAATTAGGTGCAAAATATTTTTCGTTTTGCAGATGTGAATGCGTGTTATGAATTTAAAACCATACGTAGCAAAAAAGCGGAAGCTTCCTAATGGAAACTCCCGCTTTAACAACCAACCAAACTATTCTCTTAATTGTCGTCTACAGCGTCTTCAATTCCGTCTTCAACATCTTCGGCGCCTTCTTCAATGGCATCGCCTGTATCGTCAATTGCGTCTTCTATCTTGTCTCCCGTATCTTTATTTTGTTCCCTACAACTCGTAAGTGTAGTAAAGGATGCGGTCATTAAGACAAATAACATTACATATAGTGTGCGTTTCATAGTATTTAGGTTTTATAGATTAATAATGTGTTAGACCGCTTTCTTTCCGGTGAATAATGAAATCACGAAAAGAATTAGGAATATGAAAAATAGGACTTTGGCTATACTTGCAGCGCCGGCTGCTATTCCACCAAATCCAAATATTGCGGCAATAATTGCCAGTATTACAAAAGTGACTGTCCAGCGTAACATAATATATGGTTTTAGATTAGTAAATTTTTAGTGTCGTACTTATCCGACTTCTATACTACAAAGATGAAGATTGTGTGCCGTTTACATTGACACTAAAAATTTTGATTTTGCCTTTAAACAATTTGAATTTCAATGAGATTGCTTAAAAGGAGACCTCGGTTGAGGTTAGGAATTACTTAGGTCTATACTATTGTGGAACAGTAGATCGTGTAGGGGAGTAGGGAGAAAATCAGACTCGCCCAAAACGGATAATTCGTTAAAGGCATCGGACACATTATTTTCAAAAAAATCTTCTGAAATGGCCTCTGCAGTCAGGGAGCGTGATGTTTCTTCTGTATGTATTCCGGTAACGGGAATTTTGTAATCTAGCCAATCTTGTTGTTGATGTTCAGGTAATATAAGCGGCATCTGGTTACCTGCATTATGAACTTCGGCAAAAGTTTTATTGGCCTGTTGCGTAACTAATGCGCAGGTCATAAAACCATCTTCTAGCTCATTGCAAATAGCTGCTAGGGCAAACGGTTCACAGGATTCTTGGGTCATATGAAAGAAGAGTAACTCTCCGTCCGCAATAAATGTGGTGTAAAAACCGGTTACAATAACCAAGCATCTTTCCGTTTCTTCAGATTGAATAAACCAAGGCCGTTCTTTTAAGGATTGTATAGGTACGGTTAAGGTATTCACGTGTTTTTGAAACGCGCCCCAATCTCCTTCAAATTTTTTGGGAAGAATTCCCCAAATGGATGTAGTTATAGTTCTTTGCTGTTTTGAGGTTATGATAGGAACGGTACTTTCTTCTAGTCCGTTTATTATTTCTCTAGGTCTGTATATATCGGGAAATTCAAAGATGGCGTCATATCTATCTTCAATCTGCTCTCTTGCTGCCCGAATAGATAATTTGTTGAACATAATTATATGGTATAAATAGTTAGTAAAATGTAAAAAAGGGATACAAATGCATCCCTTTAATTTTTAATCTTTACTATCCTTATAGTACGTCTTCCAATCTTTTGATGCTGTTAAGATCGGTACTTATCTTATTCATTTGCTGAGTAAGCAAAGTAGTTGTTGTGGTAGGTAATGAAACCTCGTTCAATACTGCTTTGTACTCTTCCACAGCTGCTTTTTCTCCAGTAATGGCTTCCTCTAGCATAGACTCGTCATTATCTGCGCTAAACCACGCTTTAACGTCCATCCAACCACGGTGCATTGCTCCTGTGGCGCTTCCGCCTTTTTCAAAATCCTGTCCGTAGCGTACAATTTCCGACTTTAAGTCATGTCCAAAAGTGTAGCGCTCGTCGGCCTTACGTTTAAAAAATGTTTTTAAATCCGTGCTTTTGGCGTGCTCGGCAGCTTTTTTAAAGCCTTTTTCCGCATCGTACGTCTTCTCTAATATATTGTTCAATTTAGTTTGTACTTCTTCAGTATATGTGCTCATCTTTATTCAAATTTTAATGAACGGCAACTTTGTAAAAATTGATGCTTGCCGTATGACATCTTGCTTTCTACTTGTAAAATTAGAGCAATAGATGCGTTGGTCTTTATCTGAAAAAATCAATTATTGATGCAATCCAAGATATTCGGATTTAAAAGGTATCTATTTGTTTTTCAATGTGAAATAAAACAAAAGAGAGTGTTAAAACTTTGGAGTGTATTGCTCAAAAAGGTCTAGTATGACCATTTCCGAAGTGGAAAAATGTTCCTGTTCGGAGTCGGTTTTCTGTGCCTTGTCAAACCACTTTTCTATGGAACCATCCTCATATTTGGAGACTAGAACCGGGTGCACATAATATTTACGACAAACGTTGCGGGTATTCCCCAAAGCGGCCGCTGCAGCATCAAAACCTTCTAGTAAGTTTTGTTTGGTTTCTTTTTGGGTCTCTGCGGTGCCCTGGTCTAAAAGTGTATCAAAAAATATAACGGATGCCGCCCATGTTCTAAAATCCTTGGCGGTAAAAAACTCACCACTTATCTCATGCAGGTATTCGTTTACCATAGAACTATCTACGGATTGTTTGTCACCATCTTCATCATAATATTGAAATAGTTCCCAGCCGGGAATGTCCTCGCATCGGCTTATAAGGCGAATGAGTTTTTTGTTGCGTACCGTAACCGAATGTTTCTTTCCTTTTTTGCCTACGAACTCAAACTTTATGTTATTCTTAAAGATTTCAACATGTTTCTTTCTTAGGGTGGAGAGTCCGTAAGATTTATTGCGCTTGGCATATTGCTCGTTTCCAATACGAATATGGGTCTCGTCCATAAGCTTTACAATGAGCGCTACCACTTTGCTTTTAGACCATTGCTTTTGTGCAAGGTCCTTTTCTACTTGCTCCCTAATAACAGGTAACTTTTTGCCAAAGAGGCTCATTTTATAAAACTTGGTCTGGTTTCTGATCTTTACCCAAGTAGGATGGTATCTATATTGTTTTCTGTTCTTAAGGTCTTTTCCTACGGCTTGGAGGTGTCCGTTTTGCAAATGGGTGATTTTCACATCTTCCCAGGCGGGTGGTAACACCAAACTGGTAATTCGTTCTAATTCGTTCTTATCTTTTAGGGGCTTTTGTTTGTAGGTATACACAAAACCTTTTCCTTTTCGGTGTCTAGAAATGGGCATTTTGCCATTATCCACATATACTAGATTTAGACTTTCTATCGCCAATTCCGGGGCTTTTAATAACTGACTTAAAAGGTTCTTCTGTGTCATCTGTTTTTAGTTGATTTTTTTGTGTGGAAAAGGGATGAGGTTAAAGATATCCCCTATATAGCAATGGGTTTGAGCTCTATCGGTTTTTAGATTGACCGTTTTGGTAAATGGACATGAATAAGTGAAAAATGAGTGTATATTGACATAAATCTACTTTTTATTCTCCAATTTTTTGGAGTTAAATAAAGTGGTGAAGTCATTTGATGAAACAGATAAAACAAAACAATTATGAACAATACAGTAGAAGACGAAAAAATTAAAAACGAAGAAACCGAGTTTGTTAAGGAATCCCATGACCCTAAACAAGAGTACATCTTTCAAAAGAGCGGGATTACCAAAAAAGGATTTTTTATCATTATAGCTTTTTTGGTGGTTTTGATAGTGGCACTTGTTGCTTCCGGTGTGGTTTTCTAAAATAGAAAATTCTTTAAACTTAAATTAAATAGTTACAGTCCTTTGGTTAGGGCTGTAACTATTTTGTTTTTAGAAACAAATTGCTTTAAAATCACCTTTAATACTGTATACCCGGGAACGGCTAACATCATGCCCACGATACCAAATAACAGGCCTGCACCCAATATCACCAAGAAAATTTCCAACGGATGGGATTTTACACTGTTACTGAAGATGATAGGTTGCGAGAAAAAATTGTCTATAAGTTGGCCAATGGTTACTCCCAGTAAAACATAGCCTACTTTAGGCAGGATAATAGTGCTGAAATCTACACCGGGATTACTCGTAATAGTAAACATGACCATGATTACCGCACCAATCATAGGGCCTAAATACGGAATGATATTGAATAGGGCACACATAAACGCTATGAGTACCGCATTCTCTACACCCACCAAAATTAAGGTTATGGCATAAAGGGAGAACAGAATAAAAATTTGGAACAAAAGCCCCACGAAATAGCGGGACAACAGATTCTTTATTTTTGCCAAAGAGCGCATAGTTTTCATTCTATGGCTATCCGGTACAGAGGTTAGAATAGACCGTTGGATGATATTGCTATCCTTCAGGAAAAAGAATGAAATGAAGAGAACGGAGAACAGGCCAATACCAATGTTGTCCAGTACCTGTAAGATGGATTTTATAAAGGATGGAACTAAATCTCTCCCCAATCCGTTTACCGCCGTTTTATTTAAAGTGGCATCTTCCACCAAATCTTCTACCACTTTTTTTGTAGTGCCAAAATATTCGGAGAGCATAACATATAATTTATCAAACTCATTTTGAATTATACCAAAATCGAACAGATATAGATTTTTCCCCTGTTCGGTCAACAGGGGTACTATCAACATAATAATACCACCAAATAGGGCTGCAATGACCAGCATGGTCATAGCAACGGCTAAAATATTGGGTACCCTTAAACTCTTCCTCAAAAATGTAACAATGGGCCTGCCTATTAACGCTACAATTGCAGAAATTATCAGGTACGCAACTATGGATTGCAGCTCATAAATGATATACAAAAGTAAAACGAAGCCGCACACGGCGGCAATCGCTTTTAGAATTCCATTGGCTATTTCGGTTGACTTCATAGGGTTGGTTTTAGGTAGGCAAAAGATTAAGACTCCCCTTTAATAGTGTTCATATTTAGGGTATTCTTTCCAAAATCCAAAGTACGGATCGGGAAAGGAATGTTAATGTCTTTCTCGTCAAAATGAGACTTGATTAATTTTACGGCTTCATGTCTAGCAGCATGCTCTTGTTTGGCGCCTTTCATATCTATCCAAAAACGAACCATAAAGTTGATGGAGCTATCACCAAATTCGGTGAAGAAAAATTCTACCTCTTCGCTTTTTTTCTGAGGAAAGTTTTCCCCAATTATTTTTACGACCAAATCCTCTACCTGCTGTAGGCTACTTTCGTACCCTACGCCACAGTTTACCACAATACGGCTTCGATCACTGATCGAGTAATTTTTAAATGGCCCATCTATGAACTTGGAGTTGGGTATGACCACGTAATTGTTATCTGGTTGGCGCACAACTACATTGCGCAGGCTTATCTCCGAAACAAATCCTTTAATACCGTCACTTTCAATAAAATCATCAATATTTATTTTGGGCATGAAGGAGAGGATAAGTCCGCCAAAAGTGTTACTCAGAGTACCTTGTAGGGCAAGACCAATGGCCAAACCTACCACCCCTGCTCCAGCAAGAATACTGGTAAGTACCTTATCCAGTTCAAGAACCCCTAGGGCAACAAAGAACCCGATCAGGATAACCGCCAAGAATACAAACCGTGCAATAATATCTTGAATAGATTGCTGGCTAATGCGATTGAGCAAGAATTTTCGTAATAGCTTGCGAATACCACGGGCAATGAAATAGAACAGGACCATAATTAAAATGGCCATTACTAAGTTTGGGAGCTTTAGAATTATAGCATCTAGCCATCCATCTAATTTGTTCCATAATTTACTTAATGCGTCTTCTATTGAGAATTTACTTTCCATATTAATAGTGTTACAACATATTGGTTAATAAAAATGTGGCCACCGTTGCTAGGATGAGGCTTAAAAGACCTCCAATTCCTAAAAAGTGACTAAACCGGTAATTTCCAAGGCTATAGATCAACGTGTTGGTCTGATACCCTACCGGAGTAAAAAAGCTAAAATTTGCAGCGAACATTACCGCCAGAATAAAGGGCTTAAAGTCTAACTGCATGCCCTGTGCTACTGAAATGGCTATGGGCGTCATAATAATTGCCGTAGCATTGTTGCTAATGACCGCACTCAAAATCATAGTAGTAAAGAACAACGTACCTATGACAATAAAACCCGGTTGGTCAAATAGAAAACCGAGCAACTTTTCCGATATAAAAACATCGGCGCCAGTATTGTGCATGGCAATTCCCAAAGGAATCATGCCTGCTAGCAGAAAGAATATTTGCCAGTTTACTTTCTTGTAGACCGTGGTAAGATCCAAATTTTTCGTGAGCAATAGAATGCAAAAACCGGTAAGGGCGCTTACCATTATTGATAACAAACCGGAAGCCGCCAAACCTATCACTAGCAGTAGAACGGACAGCGAAAAATAACGTTTGTATTTAGAATTGGAACGTACATTTTCAAACTCTTGCAGCAAGAGTACGTTCTCCATTCTGCTGAGGTTTTCCAGGTTTTCTTTTGAGGTCTCCAAAAGGAGGCGGTCTCCCACCTTGAGTACAAGCTTGTTCATGCTACTGCGCACTAGCCTGTCGTTTAATTTAGTAAGTGTCTTACGTTTTTTAATGGCAATGGGCACGATGTCTTGCATCACCAAACTTCGGAGTTTGCCCAGTGTTTTTCCTAAAAACTGGGCTCCGGGAAGCATAAGGAATTCTACAAATACACGCTTGTCCAAGTCTCCTTCTTCCTTCGTGATTTGGTCTTTATTTAGTCCTGATTCCTGTGCCGGAGCAAAATAATTTTCTTGGTTAAGGCTAAGGTTCTCGGACTCATTAATGCGGGTAAGATTTTCTAAATCGCACATTAATAAAAGCTCGTCGTTGGCCTTAAATGTCACATACTTACCGGGCGAATTATGAATTCTATTATTTCGTGTAAGTTTCAACAGGGATATATCCGGGTTCTCAAAAAGAAAACTTTCTTGAACCGTTTTGCCTACCAGTTGGGAATCTGAATTAATGTGGACATTGGTTACGTAGTTGTTCAGGTTATAATCTTCATCTAGATTTTTTCCCTTGCCCCAAGGTAACCAGCGCAAGGTAAGGGTTAAATAAACAATTGAAATTCCCAGAAATATCAACCCTAAAATTGAAAACTCAAAGAACCCCAGTTTTTCTGCGCCTAAGTCCGTTGCCACGGAATTCACAATTAAATTGGTGGAAGTGCCCATTAAGGTACAGGAGCCACCTAATATTCCAGCAAAGGAAATAGGCAGTAGTAGCTTGCTTTGAGAGATATTGTATCGCTCCGATAGCTGATTTATAATTTTGATGAATACGATAACTACCGCTGTGGTGCTTATAAATGCCGAAATTCCTGCAGTTACGAACATGAATATAGGCGCCATTATAAAGAGGGGCAGCCCTTTTATCCGGCCCATACCCGAAGCCAACCAGTTAATGACCCCGTTTTCTTCTAGTGCAATGGCCAATATCATCAAGGCGAGCACCGCAATAGTAGCGTTGTTTGAAAAACCGCTGATAGCCTCTTCGGGTGTCACCAGACCCAATAGGGTTAGTGAAACTATAATTAGAAAGGCAATTTTGTCAACTGGAAAAACTTCAAATACAAAGAGTACTACCGTTACCAGTAATACACAAAACATTAAAGTTATTTCCCAAGTCATTTTGTTTCTGTGGCGCAGTGTTTAAATGAATGCACATTGCCTAATTGGTTATCTTTTTAGTTTCTTTCTTTTTTTCTTGCCTTTTCCTGAATCCTTGTTCTGCAAGAGTTTGTACCCTAAATAGGCAAATTGCATACCTACAAGGGCAAGTTTTAGTTTTCTACTGCCGGCCAATGCTGACGCAATGCCGATTATTGATGTTGGTTTCATATGATTTTTTTTAAATTGATAAATTGAAAAGTTGACGGCTAGTGAGCCGACAACTTTTCTTTTACTTTTCTAAGCTGATGTTCCAAATCACGGATGGTTTCGCTCAGTGCCGCTTCAAAGTTCTCGGCGTTAGATGAAACAAAAATTCGTGGTCCGGGCATGCTTAAACGGATGTCACAAAACATATTCTCTTCGTCACTTCTATTTTCCGTTTTAAAGAATACATCGGCCCTATGTACGAAGTCGTATTTTTTACTCAGATTTTCCAGTTTTTCTTTGGCCATGGCCTCTAGACGTTCACTTGCGCTTACATCGTGGTATTCATAAATGATTTGCATATTCTTTTCTTTTTAGGTTCTGTTTATAGTTGCAATCAGGCATTTAATAAGCCCTTGTTGAATCTACTAGTTCTTTAAGTTCGTCATGACTTAAGGATTTTCCGTAAATAGGTTGGTCAGGGTCCATAATCTGGGTATCGGCAAGGTTGCCAACAAACAGAGTGTCAAAACCCATATCCTCAATAAGCTTTTTAGTTATATACCTACTTTCCATATCCTGTGCTGCGTATGGAATAGTCAGTTTATCTGTAGTTCTAAAGGCTCGGTCACGTAGATGTTCCGCTTTAATGGAATTAAACGCCTTGGCGGTTTTTGCCGTGCTGAACTTCATAGCGGTATATTCGGATGCTGAATAGTTGGCATCTCTAACCTCTTGCGCCATTTCTCCATCTCTTTCGGGATAAGGATTTGTAGCATCAATTATTAGTTTGTTACTATAGCCTGAAGCATATGTTTTGGCAATATCATCTATTGCTTTAAAGGGTATGGCCAAGAGATAAACATCTGCATTGGCTTCAAATGCCTCTTTTACACTAACGGCTTTGGCATTATCTCCGGATTCACGTGCCAAGTTCTGTAATTCTTCCGGGTGGCGGGAACTGAACAATACATCATGGCCTGCTTTTGCCCAATGCTTTCCTAAGTTTCCTCCTATATTTCCACTTCCTATAATTCCTATTTTCATAACTGTGTTTTTTATGTGATATACGCCTAAGCGAAAAATCAATTTATATTCTGTTTTATGGCTTGTTCCGTTTTTAGCATCAAAGGATACCTAGTGAAAAAGTTTCTTTCTCCGGTGCGTTGGCGCTATTGGAATCTAAGCTTACACGATATTAATCAAATGATTAAAGGTGGCTTGACCCAAAAGCAGCTATTTTTAGTGCTAATGGAATACAGGTATCATTATTCTGAATACCGATGTTTTTGAGTACGAAAAACCTAGTTTCGGGATAAGGGGAAGCGGTGAATTTCACATGGTCTCCCCATCTTGTTTGCCATATTCCTGTTTGTAGATCTGTACGATAATTAGAAAAAGACTAACGAACAACGGACCGAAAATAAGCCCTATAAACCCAAAAAGGGGAATACCTATGAGAACACCGACCAAGGTAATTAAAGGATGTACATCGTCTAATTTTCTTAAAATGTATAATCTGATGATATTATCCGTAGAACCTACTATGACTATACCATAGATTAAGATTCCCCAAGCCTGAAAAGTGTCTCCTGCCGAGAGGGTCAATATAAATACGGGCAATGTGCCCAGCATATTCCCTACAAACGGAATCATAGACCCAATGGCCACGATTACGGCCCAGAAAAAAGGGTTCTGAATACCAAAGATGAGAAAACCGATCAAAGCAACTACACCTTGGGCAATGGCAACCAAAGGAATGCCAAGGGCATTGGCGCGTACCATACGTCTTATTTTGCTACCAATAGTTTCTAGGTTATTGGTGCTGATAGGGATATATTCATAGAGTGACTCCCGTAGTTCTTTCCTATTGGTAAGCATAAAATACAGGAAGAAATACATAATACCTATGGCAATTACCGAAGTAAATGTACTTCCCGCAAAACCCTGTAAGCTATCTGATAACCAGCCCGAAACTGCGGAAACGTCAATTTCCGAAGATAGGTCATAACCCACATATTGCTCCACATTTTGGAGTTGTTCCTTTACGGCTTTGGTAACCTTTTCCGAGTTGTTTACGGCTTGGCTTACTTTGTTGCCCAACATCAATACCGCTCCAGAAACTGGAATTAATATGATTATGACCGATGCGAACATTAAAAGGCCAGCAGCCAAATCTGGCTTCCAGCCTTTATTTACCAACTTAGCCATTGGCTTTTTCAGTAAAACATACAATGTTATAGCTCCTAGAACACCCGAAAAATAGGGGGCCATTTCTTTAAAAATGAGTCCTCCTATGAGCACTATTAGCAATAGCACAAAAAGCTGACGGATAATTTTTGGGTCTATAGTTTTCATGGCGCTATCTGATTTTAAGTGAAATGATGTTCAGTAGGGGAAGAAGGGCAGCCTAGTTGTTCCTTAGGGTATGGATGAGTTCCTGCTTTGTCATTTTTGACCTTCCATCAATATCCACATTTTTAGCCTGCTCGTAGAGTTTCTCTTTGGTCCACTCTTCATACGGTTTGGCTTTGCCACCTTTCTTTCCCGAATTGGGCGAATTTGCTATTCTTGCAGACTTTTCCTTGCTATAGCCTTTGTCTCGCAACGCCTCATATTGTTCTTCGTTCTTTACACTTGGTATGTCCATTTTTGTAAAATTTTAGATTCAACATTTCTTAAGGGTACCGGTTTATTTTTGCTGTTCTGTGGGCATTATAAAGACATCGTTAATATTGGCGCGGGCCGGTTGAACCAAGGCGTAATGAATGGCTTCTGCAATATCTTCCGCTTCCAAAAAGGTCATCTTTTGCATCTCCTTGAACGTTTCCTTAATATCCTCGTCCGTAATAGTATCGGTAAGTTCCGTGGAGACAGCACCGGGTTCAATTGATGTTACATTAATACCATATTTAGGTGCTAATTCTTGCCTAAGTCCCTCGGAAAACATTTTTACCGCAGATTTTGTAGCACAGTATACGGCTCCTCCGGGAAAATAATTATGTGCGGCACTAGAAGAGATATTTATAATGTTACCACCTTTATTTTCAATCATGGTAGGAAGCACAGCGGCTACACCGTTCAGTACCCCTTTAATATTTACATCTACCATCTTTTCCCATTCATCGGTCTTTAATTTTTCAACGTAGGATAAAGGCATTAAACCTGCATTGTTGATGAGGGCGTCTATAGTGTTGAATTTTTCCAGTGTTTTGTTAACAAGCTCCTCGTAGTCCGATTTGCTGGTAACATCTCCCGTTACGATCAAGGCTTCACCACCATTGTTTTCAATCTTTTCCTTTAAATCTTTCAGGCGGTCCTCACGGCGTGCGGTAAGTACAACTTTTGCGCCTGCTTTAGATAGTTTAAGCGCTGTAGCTTCACCTATTCCACTTGATGCTCCCGTTATAATGATTACTTTGTCTTTTATGTTCATAGTATTTCTTTTTTAAATCAAATTTCTAATTGAAACAAAGGTTGGGATAACTGGCAAAACGGTTTAATCACATCAAAATAATTATTGACTATAACCATATTGCTACTTGAAAATAGGAAGGTGAATAAGGGGAACTTCGCTTTGAAACTAACTATTTTATAAGGTTTTCCGAAGATTTTAGCGGTGTTCCATGTCCGTATCTTTTAGCATACACCCATGTGAATTCCGCTCCAAAAAAGAGGATGAGACAAGAGTAAGATACCCATAAAAGAATCAGGACAATGGTTCCTGCTGCACCATAGGTAGAACCTGGGTCTGCTTCACCAAAATAATAACCTAAGAGCGACTTGCCCAGAACGAACAATACGGCTGTGATCAGTGCACCTATCCATACTGTTTTCCACCGTATTTTAGTGTCGGGCAGGTAACGGAAAATTAAGGCAAAAAGAACGGTAATAATACCCACAGAAACGGCAAAATCAAGTAAATAGGCGATGTAAACAATAACATCAGGGAGAATGCTTCGTATATATCCGTTCAGTGCCGAAATTGCGGTGGTTACCAAAAAACTGATTAATAACAAAAAACCGATTGCGAGAATAAAGGCGAAACTCCTGGCCCTGTCAATCAGCATTTTTAGAATACTGGAATCCGGATTGGGCTGCACTTGCCATATTTGGTTAAGGGATAACTGTAAATGATAAAATACCCCTGTGGCACCAAAAATAAGGGTGCCTATACCTAAAATACTGGCAATGGTACTCCGATCCTCATTTTGCGTTTCGATCATCATAGACTGTATGGCTTCGGCGGCATCGCGACCAAGGGCACTGGATATTTCTTGGGTTAGTTCACCTTGAACAATATCCGTACCCCAAACCGAACCCACAAGATTAATGATAATGACCAAAAGTCCCGGTAAGGAAAGTACGGCATAATAAGCCACAATTGCACTCAACCTAAAAGGGTCGTCCGCTTCCCAAGCTTTGTAGGTGTCTACAATTAACTTGGGCAAGTGTTTTATTTTAAACTTTTTATCGGTTTCGTTAGCTGTCATATTTTTGAAACTACCGTAGGGTCTATGCGTGCAATTTTGAGTAAAATTACCGCTACGGATTTCAAATTATTGACCGATATGCGTTATGTTTTGATGGAATTGAATTTAACCTGGGTAGGTAATTCTAAGCTAATTTAATGTTCGTATGGGCTATTGAATTTTATTTGCAATTAGTTCCAACAAGAAAGTTTCCCGTTCAATGGACATCCCTTTTTTATCACTGGAGGCCATGGTTTGTTTGTTGTGACGTATAGCGTCGTGAATATTGATCCAAACGGCTTTCATTCCGTTTTTGGTTTCATAGTGCTCCAAGTTTGGGGTGCCTAGTTCTTCGCCAATATCGCAAGTGTAGCAATAGGAAATCATGTGTTGAACATCAAAACCTGATTTGTGCCATGGTCTGTACTCTTCGTAAATGCCAAAAGGTTGAATGTTCTGTATGTCCGTAGCACCAGTTTCTTCCGAAAGCTCACGCATCATTCCTGCAATTTTGTCCTCGTCCGTATCCAAACCGCCACCCGGGAGGCTATAATCTTCATATCTCTCTGTATAGAGCAAGAGGATGTTTTGCTCTTTTATGGCGATACTTCTAGTGGCCAATCTTGTGAAAACCGTTTTATTTTCTAGGGTTGTTACTTCGGGGTGAAAATGGGTCTTTAAATTTTGCATCAAAAAGTCTAGTCGTTTTAAACGCTACGCGTAATGGAAATGGGTATTCAATTTCCGTTTGCATAAGTAATCATTTTTTCGATTTAAAACTATCGAACTCAAAAATGCAGAACGACTTTTTAAAAAACCGGAACTGTGCCCGCCCTAGAAATAGGACAATCCTGAAAACACCCTGTAGTTAGGGTTTTGTCCAGTAATCCATAACCAAAACATCATCAATTAAAGGTCCAATTTTATTTACCAAGGCAATATGTGCCTCGTGAAATAAATATATTTCCCTAGCATGGTCATCTTTGAACGTTAACGTAAAGGCATGGGTAAACCCTTTGCTAGCTCCTTCTTTACTATCATTAAGACCCCATTCTATGTTCTCGATTTCAGGAATTTCTTTTTTAAGATTCAAGAAGGCATTCACGGCTTCGTTAAGTTCTACTTCGGTAGCTTCTTTTTTGTATTTCAGGTTAACGATGTGTCTTAAGACTTTATCACCTCTATCTGCCTTAGGAGCAACCTTATACGTTGCTATCTTCTTTAGGTCAAATCTGTTGGAGCCGGCTATTAATAAGTTAACATCATCTATTTGATGCGACCGCAGACCATAATAAATAGAAAAACCATTTTCTAGATAATTTAGAGGTGTGAGCGTCCCGTCTTCGGTTAACTTACAAAGTTGAATACTGGCATCGTCCCGAGTCCCTACGGCCAAAATAGCTTCATTGTTATCTACGGAAACGACCTCAATTCTGGTTTGCCCTTGCAGTTTAGTGTTTTCATCATCTTTTAGAACAAAGTGAGGTTCTAAAGCCCCTTTTCTATTCACTTTAAAAACACTTACCCCATCACCATGATATACAAAGTCCGGGTTTTTAATAAAGCCATTTCTTTTATAGTATTTATGGTGCCTGTGGCCCACTATGATATAATGATTGTCTCCAAGTTTTACCCCGGTTACCGGATAGGCCCCTGTTAAGTATCTATCTGTAGTATTATCGCTAATATTATTTATGTTTTTAAAAGAACCGTTTTCATACACCCTAAAGCTGCTCACGCCATTGTCTTGAAACCCGCCAGTGTATAAAAATGTTTTTCCTTTTAATTTGTGTGTGAACATCCCTATGATTCCGTCTGTATGAATTTTTTCATCATCTTTCATAGATTGCACGTGGGTGAGTTTGCCATCTTTATGGATTTTAAAACTGCTCAACCCAGGTGTTTCTTCCAAGCCACCAATAAACAGGTAAGATCCTTGATTCATATGAACTACCTGCAGTGTAATGGCAATCCCAAGGTGCGTTTCGTCAGTATCCATGGTCAGGCTAAGTCGTTCTAAAGAACCATCATCTAAAATCTTAAAAGTCTCAATTGCATTACCGAACTTATTTGCTACAAATAAAAAGTCCGTACCGCTAATGTTGTCCGCCACCATGCCTCTAGCCGGACCTTCTTTTTTATAAAGTTCTTGAGTGCCTATTGGGTTAAGCTTGCCCTCTTTGTTCAAGCTAAATATGTCTATACCCCCAAAACCTCCGGCATATACAAAATGAGTACCGTTTTTTTCATAGCTTGTAATGGTTACCGTATTGTTCGCAGATACACTTTTAAAATCCTGCAGATAGGGCATGAGGTCATTTGTGTTTTGCGAAATACACAGTTGTGAGAGGGACAGTGCGATGATAGTTATACATAGTGTTAAGCGGCTCATGATGCTGTTTTTTAAATTATTCAAGTATGGCGTTGGCTCCCACGGAGGCTATTTCATGGTCCTGTTCAATGGTTCCGCCACTAACCCCTATGGCACCTATAATTTTTCCTTGTTCGTTTTTAATAGGAATTCCGCCCGGAAACGAAACGAGTCCGTTGTTTGTAAGTTCAATATTATAAATAATACCCCCGGGTTGGGTAAGCTTACCTAGGTCTCCGGTGTTGATATTAAAATAACGGGACGTTTTTGCCTTTTTAATCGCTACATCTATGCTTCCTAGAAATGAATCGTCCATACGGATAAAGGCTTTTAAGTTGGCACCTGCATCTACTACGGCAATATTTACCGGTGCCTCTAAAGCTTCAGCTTTTTCCTTGGCCGCTAAAACAGCTTGTAGGGCCTTTTCGTTTGAAATATCCGTTGATGTTTGAGAAGAGGCGACACCTGTATTGAAAAGAACGAGAAAGGCTAGAATTTTTATGCCTTTGGGTAATAAAGCTTTGGTCTTCATGGCTATTTACATTTTTAGATAGGCAAATATCTTGAATGAAGTTGGCAAAAGAGTTGAACTAGTTCAACTCAAAAAAAATTATTTGACGCTCTTTTTAATTTTGCTCAAGAATTCATGTCTAATGCCAAGATAACCCGCTATTTGCTTGTCCGTGAGTTTGGATGATATCTCAGGATAGGTCTGTATAAAATGGAGATAACGTTCTTTGGCGGTCAAACAATGGTTACGTACCAATCTCCTTTGCCAAGAAACCAAACCTTTTTGGAACATGATCCTAAAGATTTTCTCTGCAACAGGCAAAGAATTATAAAGAGCAAGTTTGTCCTGTCTATTGATCAAGAGTATTTTACTGTCCTCTATGGCCTCTATGTTTAGATCGGATGGGATTTGGTTCATAAAACTATCAATATCCATCAGCCACCAATCTTTTACCGCAAAATAAAGGGTGTTCTCATTCCCTTTTTTATCCAAGGTAAAAACCCTAAAACAACCTTCCGTTACAAAACCTTCAAATTTACAGACCTGCCCCTGTTGCAATAAAAATTCTTTTCTTTCTATAGACTTAGGATGAAAGAAGCTACAGAAAACCTCCTGTTCCGTTTTGGAAAGTTGGGCATTCTTTTCTATGTGTTCTAAAAGTAAATCGTGTGACATTTATTGCCTTGTTCCTTATGTTCAATTGTTTATTGCAATATAGAGGAAAGAATTATATTGGGCCTTTGGTGAGATGGAAATACCTCCTGTTGAACCTAGGTTTTGATGGCGTGTTTATAACAGTAGCCTTGTAACCAATTTTAGTATGATTAGTGAAGATGATACTAATTCTTGTCATCCACCAATTCCCATGACCTTACCCAATTGTACGTTGTGGTTCTGTCTTTTTTTGAACCTGTCATGCCGCCGTCTTTAGGTACCGGATTCCAATCGTAGGTTTCAACAACCATTCGTAAGTACATTTCAATATCAAAATCGGCCGGGGGAGTTACTTTGGATTGCATTTTACCGTCCAAGAAAAATATAATCTCATCCTTGGATTTCCACCAAACACCGTAAACATGGAAATCTTCATAAGCTTTTCCGCCTAACTCTCCTTTGCCTTTGCTTGATCCTTTCTCGTATTCACACCCTTCAGGGATATTTCTGCTGTGGGTATTGGAGTTCATGCTCTGGTCAAAGTATTTCATCCATTCGGCATCGTTCGTTATTTGTCCAACGGACTCCTGAATGTCCAATTCCGTTGTTCTTTTATCACAGCCTTTTAGGTCTTTTCCTTCATTAATCAACCAAAACGTAGAGGACATAAAGGTTTTGTTGGCTTTCATTTCGCATTCGTAATAGCCGTAGGTCATGCCATTTCTAGAGCCAACGTAACCGCCGCCGTGGGTATAGTTTTTATTGTTTTTCACTATGGGTTCAGGTAACATAGTTGTGGTTATCTGCAGGCTTCCGTTTTTTACGGAAATGTTCTCAGCTAGGAACAATCCCGGAGCACGGCCTATCCACCCCTGACCCGAAATCTGCCATTTCTTTTCATCTATCTTTTTTCCATTAAATTCATCGGACATGTTATCAACTAATTTCCATTCCTGCTGAGACTGTTTTGGGTCCTCTCCGGGTTTGAAATAAGGAGTTTCTTGAGCAAAGACAGTGGTGGTAATAAATAGGGCAAGGATTGTTGATAGGAGGTTGGGTAGTTGCATTAGTGTAGAAATAGAATTGTTCAATTATGGTTAGGTTTTGTACTGTTGTAGAACGATTAGTATATGAAACGCAAGATGCAAATGTGAGCTGTGATTTTATATACTTGGTTGAGACCTTGTTATTTTATTTCATTCAAAAGTTGGGTCCAAATTGTATTTTTAAAACGTTCTTTAAATATTCCAAAATGTCCGATTTTATCGACTTGAAAATCATTTGGATCTAAATGTACTGATTTTCTTTTTGCATTCTTGTATTTCATGGTCATCCAATCCACGGCCTCTTTAGGTGCAAAATCATCATCATCTATACTATAAGCGGTTACATTTGTCTCTACTGTTTCATAGAAAGTTTCATTGATAGATGTATCGCTAAAAATGTAATCTTGGTTCTTTCCCCAATTTCGCCATTGATTGGCAACGTTTTTTGGAAGATTTTCCATTCCGCTAATTTTCTTGGAATTAAGATAGCTGAAAATAGTTATGAGAAACGGAAAAAGAACATACCAATTGAACCACATTTTTATTCTTCCAATTCCTTTCCAGTATTTCCAGTAACCGGATTGCGCTGCTACTAAAACTATTTTGTCCAATTTGTTAGCTGATTTAGCCAGCCCAATTAGTTGCCCTCCAATGCTATGCCCAAGAATTACTTTCTTTGATTTTGGGTAATTATTTATGACATATTGTATTATGCTCTCTAAATCATTGCTACCCCAATCTGCAGCGTTGGTTTTTAGTTCTTTGATAGGTCTTTTTAGAGAACGACCTATGCCGGTATAATCAAAGGAGACAACGGTGATTCCATTATCTTCGGAGAATTTGGCGAATTTACCATAGTACTCCTGCTTTACCCCTGTAGCCGAAGCAATAATTAAAACGGTCTCGCTACTGTTATCATCAAATAAAGTTGCTGATAATGTTTTAGAGTTATTTTGTATTTCAATCTCTTTCATTTCTATACATTGTGCCCTATGCACAAGTTAACGAAAAAACTATATAGGCTTCACGCAAGACAAATGAAAGGTTGTTGGCTTTTGGTGGTAGGAGAAATACAATAAAGAACTCAAAAACCTGATTTTTGAAACTTTGGGCCTGGAATGCTAATGTTTCGGATTTAGGAAGAATTTACTTGTTTTTTATCTCAGTTCTTTTTTATGGGTTCGCTTTTTTTTCTGTGTTAGTTCGGTGAGTTAAGAGCCATTTTGTTTCCTTCTGAATCAAGGAATATAGCAAAGTAGCCACTTTCGTCTGCATGAGCTGTTTTAGGAACTATTATTTTCCCTCCATTCTTCTCTACTCTGTCAAGAACCACTTGGAAGTTTTCTCCTGCATTTAAGTACATTGTTACACCATCCGCAGATGGCATGTATCCATCTGCCATTATTATAACACCTGTTACCATTTGTCCTTCATAAGGTAATATTCCCATTTGCATATCTTCAACATCCATTTTTTCAATTTTAATGTCCAATAATGTTTGATAAAAATTAATTGCTCGTGAAATATTAGTTGCTGGAATTTCAAACATTGAAATGTAACTTTTCATATCTGCTACTTTTAAATTTGTAAATGTGTCTTTTGTCATTGTTTCAGAATTTGCTCTGCCCGAATTGGTGTATGAACCAAAGCAAACTACTGAAACCAACGAAGCTAAAATTATTCTCTTGACCTCCATTGATGCGCTAGTTTTAATTCAAGTGCAAATTAAGAGGAAGCAAAAAGTCAAAATAGTAGAAATGCGACACTATTGGGATTATTTGTAGAAAAGTGCGGATAGGGTCATGTTTTCATTGTCTGAAAGTTCCTTTGGAGTTATTCCAACAAGGTCTTTGAAATCCTTTATGAAATGATTTTGGTCGAAATATTCATTCTCGTAAGCAATGTCCGTCAGGGTTTTTGATTTTTTATTGAGTAGCAATTGTAAAGTTGCTTGAAGTCTAATGGCTTTTCCTAATTGTTTGGGGCTTATACCAATTTGTTTCTTAAAGAGCCTTTCAAGTTGTCTTCTCTTTGAAATATTATCTTTCAAGATAACATTTATTGGAGTCGTTCCGTTTGCTTTGAGAAGAGCATCAACGGTTGATTTCACGATATTGCTTATGGTATCCTTTTCGTTGAGTTTTTTTAATAGAAAGGATTCAATAATATTAATTCTTTGTAGGGTGTCAATAGCTTGAACCATCTGCTGCTCTAATTCTATGGCTTCTGCTTGTCCAAAAAGTTCTGTAATAGGCGTTTCCTTGTCTACCAAGTTTTCAAGAGGTGTTTTTACGAAGTTTACAAATCCAATAGGATAAAAGCAGATTGCGAAAGTGTTAACGTTACCAACGGGTAAAATGTGATATGATTTTGTTCTCTGCCCCATTACCATTGCATCGGGGTGGAGTATAAAGTCATTTTCTGAGGTGTACCTTTTAATTTTGTCCCCAAAATTGAAAGTCATTTCTATACAGCCGTCAGGTACGATTTTTTGTTTTTGATTTTTTGGGTCAAAAGGCACCTCCAAAGTCCAATAAAATTTGACTATGGATTCTAAATCTTTATGTGGTTTAAATGTTTGGTAATTCATCTACAAAGGTGTTTTATAGAGCGACGTACAACGGCAGCCTATCTCAAAACCACCTAAGATTTTTAATAAATTTACACAAATTGGGACAGTAAGGGTAAGGTGTAAAAGGAAAGTTTCATTTTTTGGTTGTGAGTCCAGAGTACGGTGGAGCCCGTTTTCGGTATGCTAACACAATTTATGGGGTACAGGCCAACTTGCTTTAACGGGGTATGTAAAAAGTGGTACTCAAGATTACGATTTATCTTCTGACCAGACATAGAAAAAGCCCCTTGAAAAGGTTTATGTGCATCCGTTTTTTTGTCTTGTCAATGGTTTGTGCAACGGTTATTAGTGTTGTGTGTAGGCTTTTTTTTTCAATTATTTCATTATAGTATTTTAATTCCTAAAAATTGGTCGGCCAAAATCAATATTGAACTTACCACCATTACAATTAATGTCGTCCAAAGTTGGAATTTCCATTTTAAGTCATATTTTTTTGAGATTTTGTAAACCATTAAAAATAAAAGTCCACTTACAATTATTGGTAAGGTAAAAGTTCCAATTCCCAAAAACGAACTTATCCGACCTTCGTCATTTGGGTTTAGAAAATTCATAAGTCCAGCCAAAAATCTCATATAAAACGCTGTGAACAAAAACAGATAAAGATATTTATTCCAATTCCGAAATTCTAAAAGAATAAAAACAATTAACCCTTGTAAAATCGTAACTATTGGTCCAGAAGCAGAAATAATGATTTTATCCAAATTAGATGGGTTTTCTCCATCCGCGGGCGAGACCCCATTTATTCTCATTATGGATTCGTATCCCAATAATTGACTTGTCGCCCAATGAACAAATTCGTGAATAATCCAAGTAAAGAACACGGTAAGTATTCCATAAAGAACATATTTGAGTGTAATTTTCTGGCCGGTCATTCAGTTTTGTTTTTTCAGCTTATGCACAATGTCTAGGCTATGGCAAGTAGGGCAGGCAAGGAAACTTTTCGTTTCCGTCTGGTCTGCGAGCCAGAGCTTTTTGTTCTGTAATTATTTTTTTTAATTGCCAAATCCAAAAGATTTGGCGGACTTAGTAAACAATCCCAAGCCATTAAATTTAACACTTTATGCCCCATTTGCTATAGGTTTTGTGTGTGCCCAGTATGGGCATCTTTACCTTATAGCAATATAAGGATTTATTTAGAGGGTGTAAGTCCCTTATGCGCTGGAGTAACTTCTGGAAGCATTAGTAAGTCGCAAGGGTGGTAACTGCGAAGTTACATCTGAAGAAAGCGAGACTGCAAAACTCGGTACCGACGAAGAGGAACCGTATACAGAGGCATGTTCATCTGGGTAAGCAAGCACATCATTGTAACGCCCCAAGAGAACCAAAAGGATGATTATGTAGATACGGCGGTTATTGAGCGAAAGAAGATGTTCTTACCTGGGGAGGTCTCCAAAGCTACGTGTAGCTACATGGAGAAGTCAGCAGAGGTCATAGTACTTACGGGCAATGAGCTAGGGCATTACCCTAGAGGTCTCACAGGTAAGGAAGGACCGAACGTAATTCTCTTCGAAATTCGCATAGGAGCACAGGTTGTAGCCTATGCCTAAATTAGAAGATAGTGCCAAGGGTGGAAAGAGCCTTGGTTTGATGATTTACGAACCGCCGTATACGAGACCCGTACGTACGGTGGTGTGAGGGGTGCACTCCGTCATTTGATGGAGGAGCCATCCACTCGATTGTAGCTAGTTATTCTTTCATAATATTTAAAAATTGTGATATTTTCATCTTCTGCTATTTTATATAATTCTGCAATTTTCTCCATAATTTTCACTTCGCTCAGTCTTTTCCATTTATTCAAATTAGTTGAAGTGAATATTCCAAGACCATTAATTTGGATGTCTCTTATTTTATATTTAGAGTTAAATTGATTTATTTTAACGGTATCGCTTTCAATATGAGAGAATACAATGGGCACAGTAATCCAAACCTCTTTTTTCGATGGACTTAGCCTTAAAATAAGCGGTGAATTACGATTTACGCCTACTAGTTCGAAGTCCATAAAATTGTATCTAAAGTCATTTTTTACAGGACGAACTTTAATTCCTAAATCCTTAACCAAATCCTTGGGGATTCCATCGTGGAAATCAAAAATACTTTTGGCTTTAAGATACCCGGCCACAAAACCAAGGAAGGCTATCAATAGTCCCAGTGAGTTTCCAAAAAGAACTGCTATTAAAAAAACGTATATCGGGTTTTCTTTGGTTCCAGTTTTTATGGCAACTGCAATCGAAATAGTTGCAGCTATCAACGTGAAAATTATTCCGCATAGTTTTAGACAGAACTTAAATGTTTCCTTATTGAGTTTAAAATAATCTATGAGTTTCATTATAAATTGCACACAACGGTTGAGCTATGAACAGTACGGGAGCAAACTAGCGTTTGCTTTCCGCCACGCACGTAGCGAAATCTTTTTGTTTTAAATTTTGTCCCGCTAAAAGCAAAATCCAAAAGATTTTGCGGACTTCATAAAATTACGCAAACCCTGCGAATACGCCCGAAGCCCGTATTGTTTATAGGTTTTGTGCTTGTTGCACAAGCTGTAATTTCATAAAATTATACATTTTTAGCTTTATGTAAATTTGTAACTATTTGATTTTTAGTTGTAATTTTTCTAAAAGATTATGAAAATTATGGGGTTCAATTGAAAAATACAGTTGTGCAACGGTTACTTTTATTGTAGCCAGTTATTTATCTCGGGGCGAAAAATTTATGTTTTAAGGGAACTTCTTCATGAGCAAAGTCTTTTAATATCAGTAATTCTTTTTCTACCCATTGATTCCATTTAGACTGCAACGAACGTTCTGAATATACTTCAGAATCGTACTCATCCTGTTTTAGGGATAATTCAAGTTCTATTTTCTTATAAATATCGTCACGTTTCTCAAAATACTCATATTGATTAGAGCAATTTTCGGCTATTCGCTTTCTTAATTTTCTTGCATAAAGTTCAGTAATGTCAAAATGAAGTTGCTCATGAGCAAGAACGCTGCTGTCTCTTTCCGAGGACTTAAAATAGGAAAACTTAGGATTGAAATAGCTTTTAACAATTACTTTTGTTTTTCCTGTCCATACATTAACAGGGTTTTCTACTCTCAATCCAGAAGATGTAGCCGCTTGAAAAGGTCTTTTTACCGTACTACCCTTAAAATCCAATATCCTCAAAGGTCTATTTTCATTCCAATAAACCCGGTTTTGACCATTTTCTGGATTGTTATTCATAATTTTAGGTGAACAAGCAGTTACTAAGATGATGATAAAAAAAAGTTTTCTCATTTGGTATAATTGGCTACAACATTGTATCAAGCAACTAGTTGCTATGCATCTCTTTTAACGGTAATTTACTCAAATCTTGGATACTGCCAATCTATGTAGGGAAATAAGAAATTATTACATGTATAATATACCTTTACAAACGCTTAGTAGGTGGTGTTTTTTTGTTCGCATAGCGTAATAAAAAAAAAGAAATACAAGGCCTAAAAAAAGGCTTCTGATTTTTCAAAGGCCTTTTTTGCTTAGTAGCGGGACTGGACTCGAACCAGCGACCTTCGGGTTATGAGTTTGAAAAAATGCCCGAATTTTAGCACTATTTTAGATATATACTTTAAAACCGTTTACCGGACTGTTTACTTTATTAGTATTAAATTTTCTTCAAGTCTGAAGTAAACAATAACTCCGTTTAAAACAATTGTTTCCTCCTCTAAAACTAGAAGGCGATTTTGATTCTATACATTTATAGGTTTATCATATCTAGTTTTTTGTATTCCTCATAATTTTGTTGAGTTCAATGCCAATAAAATAGGATTCATTTTTTGTTAAAAATGGGAATAAGAGTGCCTCTAAATGAAAATTGTCAAATAGTTTTTCAAATTTCATCAAGTAGATAGTTTCTGCAGACAGTTTTTGCTACATTAAACTTAAAGCGTAATTTCAACACCATAATCTTCTGGTAGATTTTCTTCATTTGAATTATAGCGCTTTGGTGTTTTTATAAAGGAATTGAAAAATGTTGTTGGCAAATTAATGGTCAGGTTTATTCTATATACAAAGTACTCGCACAAGATCAAAACAGGTTTAACTACGGTTTTTTTATTCTTCACTTTGTTTACATATGGTCAAAATCCTGCTTATGAAGTAGGAACTTTAAATGATCAAAACGGCATTACGGATAATGTGGTGTCATCCATTTGCAAGGACAGTTTAGGTTTTATTTGGATAGGTAAAATGGATGGCTTGTTTAGATATTCGGGATATGATGCAGAAGTTTATTCAGCATCATCTAGCGACAACAAAGGGCTAAGTAATCCGTGGGTAACAGATATTATAAGAGATGGTCACGAATTGGTAATTGGAACCAAAAGAGGCGTTAATTTTTTGAACACGAGGACAGGTGTATTTCAACAGCTCTTTCCATCAAATACAAATAAAGAGTTAAGTAATGATATTACGTCATTATTAAAACTCTCCAGCAATAGGTTGTTGATTGGAACCGGAGGCGGGTTATTATTCACAGAAAAGGACAGTTTATTTCAAGCTAGAGAAATTCCTTTATTCATAAAAGGGAGAAAAATAGAAAAAATAAGAGTGACCGATATAGTCAACTCTTCCCAAGGAGTTATTGTGAACACCGAATATGGGATTTTTTCGCTTTTGGAAAATGAAAACCGAGCGGTTAAGTTAGTCTTGTCTTATGAAAATCAAGAGCTTACGGATATATATTCTGTATATGTAACCAAGAGTAAGCATATTCTTTTATCTACTAAACGGGGTTTTTTCTTTATAGATATACAGGTACAATCAATTGACGGTAATCATGAAATTGTTGTAAGTCCTATTGCAGAATTATATAACAATTGGCCTCCAACGAAAAGGGTGAATGTGGTTTTGGAAGACTCAAGAGGAACTGTCTGGTTGGGAACAG
Source organism: Zobellia sp. B3R18 (assembly GCF_018860715.1). Classification (NCBI taxonomy): domain Bacteria; kingdom Pseudomonadati; phylum Bacteroidota; class Flavobacteriia; order Flavobacteriales; family Flavobacteriaceae; genus Zobellia; species Zobellia sp. B3R18. The sequence goes on from NZ_JAHKQG010000011.1 coordinate 1,868,641, forward strand.
AGGGCAATGGTGTGTTTTCTTATGTTAAGAGAACTGCCCAATGGCAAAATTATAGGTTTGAGATCGGTCAAAAAAATGTTTTAAAAAACGATTTTATTAGAACTCTTTGTGAAGATCAATCCGGTATGATATTGGTTGGAAGCGATGCTGGGGTAAACACGTTAGTTGCAGAAAGCAACAGATTCCAATTGATTGAAAACTTAACTTGTTCCAACAAAAAAGAAGATGTATCCAATGTGCATTCTATACTTAAAGATAAAAATGGCAGACTTTGGATAGGGACAAGAGGTAATGGACTTTTTGTAAATGAAAATGAGTTTTCCATAAATGTTCATCCGGATGAAAATGGCCGGATGGGACAAATTCGATCCATAATTGAGGATACCAATGACAATATTTGGGTAGGAACGCAAGAAGGGGTTTATATTTTAGATGGAGACAATATGGAAACCTCAGATATTGAGGCATATTTCAATGAAGTGAAACCTTCTTTGCTTCATGAAGAAGAAGTATATCATATTTTGGAGGATAAAGTTGGTAATATATGGATCAGTACTTCAAGTGGTCTTTATATATATACTGGCGAGCAAAATCTAAGAAAAATCACTAATACCAACATTGAGACTATCTTAGATAAGAGAATAGTATACTCAATGTTATTGGACAGTAATGAAAGGATATGGATGGGAACATTAAATGGGACCGTTGCTTTTTTGGACTTAAATGATTACGATAATCCATACTTGTTTTCCGAGTATATAGGTAAATCTTTAAATTTTCAAAGGATAACAGTAGCGTCAGATTACAAAGAATATTTTGAAAATTATGGGGTCTATTCTCTTACCGAAATTGTTGATGGTACCATTCTCGCCGGCACTAACTTTGGAGTTTGTAAAATTGATTTAGAAAAAAAGCAAATAGCCCCTCTTTTTTCTGCAAATAGAATCAATGCCCCGTCTAATCTTACCAATAGCTACGTTTATGGTTTGCTTTACAATAGAACTCAAAACCATTTATGGGCAAGTACTAATAATGGTTTGTTCTCATACGATTTTAGTACTGGAGGAATTGAGAACTTTGGAATCAAAGATGGTTTACAATCATTAGAATTTAATGGTAATGCTATTCATAAAGATAGTGAGGGGAAACTCTATTTTGGAGGCGCCAATGGTTTAAATATTTACGACCCTTCTTCAAATTTTGAAAAAAGTAGTTTTAAGCCTAACATAGTTGTAACAAAAATATATGTAAACGGAAAATTGTTGGATAACAATGTGGCCAATGACGTTTTAGATAAAGAAGTTACCTATACTAGGTCACTAACGTTATCTTCAAAACAGAACACAGTAGGCTTTGAGTTTGCGTCTTTACATTTATTACATCCATTAAGTAATCATTATAAATGCAAGTTGGTAGGGATAGATGATAATTGGATTGAACTCAAAAACAAGCGTTCAATCAATTATGGTAATTTGCCCAAAGGGATTTATAGCTTTCAACTTATGGCCACTAACAATGATGGGGTTTGGAACAAAGTTCCACTTACTATAGACCTAGAGATACTCCCGGCATGGTATAATACTTGGTATATGATGTTATTTTGGGTGCTGTTAACTTTGACTATTGTAGCTTCTTTCACTCGTATTTTGATAAAGAACCATAATAAGAACAATGCATTGAAAATTAAAGAAATAGAACAGGCAAATTTGCAAGATCTTTATGAATCTAAGCTAGTGTTTTTTACCAATTTGTCACACGAACTTAGAACACCTTTGTCTTTGATAATAGATCCTATAAAAACCTTGATGTCACACAAGGAAATTTATAGTAAAAAACCCGAACTCTTTAATGTCTTGAACAACAATGTAGATCGGCTAAAAAGATTGATTGATCAAATAATGGACTTTAGAAAGTATGAATATGGAAAACTGGAACTTAAGGTAGTTCACGCGGATATAGTTCAGACAATCGAATCTATTACGGCGTCTTTTGCTTTTCATTCCGTTCAACAAAAGATAAGGTTCAAGGTAAAATTACCATCCAGTAAATTGCCAATGTATTATGATCAGGATAAAATTGAAAAGATAGTTTACAATATTTTGTCCAATGCTTTTAAGGCAACTCCTGCAGAGGGAACGGTGAGAATTTCTTTAAGAAGTTTTAATCCTCAGAAAACAAAAAAGTTGAATAGGTATAAGGTTATATGCGGAACTGATAAGTTGGAAGAATTGCAAAACCATATATACATTAAAGTAGTGGACAACGGTACAGGGATAAGGGAAAGTAACCTTGAGGAAATTTTTACTCGATTCTATCAGGATAATACTATAAATTCTGGAACAGGAATAGGACTTTATATGGTAAAGCAGCTGACCGAATTACACTCAGGTACAATTTTAATTAAAAGTAAGCGGCATAAGGGAACTTCGTTCATTATTATTTTGCCTAAAAATGAGGATATTTACAGCACTTCTTTAGTTGGTAATCAACCAATATCTAGTGAAGATAAGGAGTTAGAAAAGCCAAGTACATTAATTCTGAGGGACACAGAAAATACAATTGTTAACGATAAGAAGCATAGTGTCGCAATTGTTGAGGATAATGACGAGTTGCGAATGTATCTAAAAGATATTTTAGAGCAACATTACAATGTATTTACGGCTACCAATGGTATTGAAGGTTTTGAGCTGATTAAAGATGAGATACCGGATTTAGTTTTGAGCGATGTGGTTATGCCAGAAATGGGTGGGTTAGAACTTTGTAAACAAGTAAAGAACAATTTTGATACGAGTCATATTCCAATAATATTGCTCACCGCTAAAACTTTTGATTCTCAAAAAGTAAGCGGTTTACAATCTGGTGCGGATGTATATCTTACCAAACCGTTTAACCGGGATATTGTTCTGGCTACTATAGCAAACCTGATTAAAGGCAGGGAAAAGCTAAGATTGGTTTTTCAAAATGAAAAGATACTGGAGCCATCAAGAGTTACCGTTACCTCAGTAGATGAAACTCTTATGTTAAAGTTAAAACAGTATATAGAGGAGCATATTCAAGACCAGAATCTTACTTTAGAACGCATGGCAACTGAAATAGGGGTGAGTAGGGCTCAGCTTTTTAGAAAAATGAAAGCGCTCACCGGTTTAACACCTAATAATTTTATTAAGTCAATACGGTTAAAATTTGCGGTACAGCTATTGGAGGAAAACAAATTGCAAATTTCTGAAGTTGCATTTCTTTGTGGGTTTAAAGAACCCAGTTATTTTTCTAGATGTTTCAAGGAAACCTATGGGTGCAGCCCTAAGGAATATTTACAATCCTAATAAAGAAGTAAAGATTACTATTGTCTCTTGTTCTTAAAGTTATTAGGTCACCTTTTTACTTAGGGTATTCTACTCTAATTTCAAACCTAGTTTTGGTAATAAGCTTACAAACAGTTTATTATTTCTTTCTTCAAATCAATTTAGTTTTTATTCTCAATTCGGGTATATAGAAAAGGTTAGTCTACATCAATTCCTTCTTCTTTTTTACAGTTTTAACGAAATGATTGTGTAAATATCTTGTAATAAGGCTGTTTGATACGATTTTATCAGTATTTGATACTTGTTTATCAGTGCAAAAGACTTCTTCATTCTAATTTCAGATCGTCTAAAAGCTCAATCAATAAATGAACATGGGAAACATTTATTAACGGGTTATAAATGACTAACAGATAACTTAAATAAGACCAAGTATGAAGAACAAACAAACCAAAAAACAATTTTTGCTGGCACTGATGTTTTGCCAGTTGATTTTTGTGCAAAACATTTTTGCGCAGGAAGAAGCCTCAGATAAATTAGAGGTTACAGGTGTGGTAGTAGATGAGTTTGATATGCCCATGCCTTATGTAAATGTGTATGTTAAAAATACACAGTCTGGTACATTAACTGATTTGGATGGAAAGTATGCTATACAAGTTAAGCCTGGTCAGATTCTGGTATTTTCCTATGTAGGGTACAGCAACCTTGAAAAAACGGTGTCTAACAGTACGGAACTCTCGGTGTCTTTGGAACCCGATACAAGCGAGTTGTCCGAGGTTGTGGTAACGGCACTTGGCATTAAAAAGGAAAAAAAAGCTATTGGTTATGCAGTAGATGCAATATCCGCAGAGGAGATAAATTCTACAGGAGAACCTAATGTTCTTTTAAATCTTTCCGCTAAGGCACCAGGGGTTCAGGTCTCTGGTTCTTCTAATGGGGTAGATGGATCTCCAAGAGTCCTTATTAGGGGGGTAACCTCTCTTTCTTCGGATAACCAACCTTTATATGTTCTGGATGGATTACCGTTGTTGAGCAATAGGTCGTTGTCAGAAAGTTTGTTTACATCTTCAACCGGGCAATCAGATTTGGGAAACCCATTATCAGATATTAATCCCAGTGATATTGAAAATATCAGTATTCTAAAAGGGGCAAGTGCTACTGCGTTGTATGGGGCAAGAGGAGCCAATGGGGTTATTATGATTACAACCAAAAAGGGCAAATCGGGTCAAAAGGGCTGGGGAGTGAACATAAGTTCTACAACTACCTTTCAGTCTGCATTAATTTTACCCGATCCTCAATTACGATATGGTCAGGGTAACAATGGCGAATATTCATATGTTGACGGAAACGGTGCCGGAATTAATGAATCTGAAACTCGGTTATGGGGTCCGGAATATCTTGGTCAGCCTGTTTCTCAATGGGACCCGCAAACAGGAGGGGCTGTTGTTAAGCCATGGTTGCCATATGGCGCAAAAAATCTGGATAATTTCTTTGAGACGGGGCACACCTATCAGCAAAACCTTTCACTTACCCATGTAACTGAATCATCTAATGCAAGGCTTTCCTTGGGGCACCAAGATATAAAGGGCATCACTCCCAATACGGGACTTGAGCGTATTACCGGAAGTTTTAATTCAACCTTTAGATTGGGAGAGAAGCTTAGTCTGAATTTTGTAGCAACAGGGTCAACAATGAACAGTGATAACAGGACCAACTATGGTTTTGGGAGTGGGGGAATGTGGCAGGCTCTTTTTATTCCTACTAATATTGATATAAGAGATTTAAGGGACTATAAGGATGAATTTGGCAATAAAAAAAGTTTCTATCAAAATGGCCCTAACCCTTATTGGGACCTGTATGAAAATGTCAACCCTTTAACACGAACAAGATTCAGTTTTAACGTTGGGTTGGATTATGCAGTTACTGATTGGGCATCAATTCAGGCCAATGTATTTCAGGATACCAATACTACTGAATATGAAAGAATAGTAGCAAAACATCTTTTCAATAATGGTAGTTACCAAGAAGGACTTGACCTTAATAAAGAAGTAAACGCAGACCTAAGGTTAAACTTAAACCATGATGTACTAAAGAACCTGAATGTGAATGTCATGATGGGGGCCGCCACCAGAAATGAAAAGAGTAAAAGTAAATTCGCATCTACAGATGGGGGCTTATTAGTGCGAGAAATTTATAATTTGGGCAATTCGGCCAAACCTGCTACGGTTAATAATGCAAAATCTGAAAAGGAAGTCAATAGTGTTTTCAGTTCGGTAGAATTCAATTTTAATGATTATTGGTTTGCAACATTTACGGGGAGAAATGATTGGTCTTCTACTTTGCCAAAAGATAATTGGTCATTCTTTTACCCCTCGGCTTCAACCAGTTTTATTTTTACTGATGCCCTGAGTATTAAGAATAAGATTCTTAGTTATGGTAAATTACGGGCAAGCTGGGCAAAAGTAGGTAATGATACGCAGCCTTATGCGTTAGATAGGTTTATCACTCGTAGTTCCAATGCCTTTAATGGACAACCTGTTGCTGGTATAGATAATGTAATACCTGCTACCACTTTAATTCCGGAGGAATCAACATCTTTTGAAGTGGGAGGAGAACTGTATTTGTTCGATTCTAGGGTAAAGCTAGATGTAGCTTACTATAATAATGAATCTAGCAATCAGCTTATTCGAGTAGAAAATGCATGGGAACGTGGGGCTAGATTCGCATTTATAAATGCAGGAACTATTACCAATAAGGGTATAGAGGTTAAATTGGATATAACTCCATTTGAAACCAAAGATTTTAGGTGGGACTTAAATATGAACTGGTCAAGAAACAGGGGTAGTGTTTCAGGATTTCCCGAAGACTTGGTTGATTTTAAACATATAGCCGCTTGGTTCGGCCCAGAAATACGGGCTACAAATGGTAAGCCCTATGGGCATATTGTTGGGTTTGAATATTTCAGGGATACCCAAGATGCTTTGGCCAATGTTCCCAATATGGCAGATGATTTCAATAACTTCGGATATAGTGCAGAGAACAATATTTATGGAACTGGTAAGGTCCTTACCCGAAATGGCTTTCCTATGCACAACCAGTGGAGAGGGACTAGAGACCTTGGTGTTTCGGCTCCTTTAGATTGGACAGGAGGTATCAGGAACAGTTTTAATTACAAGAACTTCAATCTTAATTTTCTTTTTGATTTCAGGTATGGAGGAAAGATTATTTCTACTACTTACCAGTATATGTCTTTGAACGGATTAAACCCGGATAGTGCTGGTGATAACATTAATGGTGTAGCCGTAAGAGAAAGTACAGATGATGGAGGAGGCTTTATTTTTGATGGAATAGATGTAGAAACCGGTCAGCCAAATACCACAGCAATTAGTACACAAGATCTTTATGCCAACTTTAATTATCCTACATCGGCTTTAATGAGAGATGCTACGAACATTAAGTTAAAAGAACTTTCTATCGGGTACCGGTTAGATAGTAAGATTACTAAAAAGTTAGGATTGGCCGATGTAAATATTTCCCTAATAGGTAGAAACCTTTGGTTGATCAAGAACAATTTAGACGGTATAGATTCTGAAACGGCCAATATGGGAAGCCTCAATAACGGCTCTGGTTTTGAAACGGGGTCTTTGCCCAACACAAAGAGTTTTGGAATGAATTTGTCCGTTAGTTTCTAATAGAATTAAAATATAGCGATATGAAATATATAAAGTATATAGTGATGGTCGGTCTTACAATGGTTTTGCTGCAGGCCTGTACCGATGATTTCGAGGAAATAAATACAAACCCCAATGCACAAGTAGTAGGTAGTAATGAAAGTTTATTATTGGGAGCCCAGATTCTTGCTGCTCGAGAATTGTTAGACAATATTAATAGTAATAATAAAGGTGCGGCCAAATGGGTGCAGTATTACACCAATACAACGGCCCCTACTGATTTTGTAGCTTCTAATCCAAGAGAGGATATTAATGATTTTTGGGTCTACCAAAATTTGGTTACCCAGACCATACCTCTAATCGAAAGGATTCTTGATAATACAGAAGAATCTCCGCAACCTAACTATAAGGCAGTGGCGTTGACCCTTAAGGCATGGATATATGGTAATATGACCGAACTTTGGGGCCCTATTCCCTTTTCAGATGCCCAATTCGGTGAAATATCGGAGGAAGAAAGGTATAACAAGCCTAAGTTTGATACACAAGAGGAAATTTTAAAATCGGTATTGGGTCTTTTAGAAGAAGCAAATCAGACCTTTGATTTGTCCGGTGAAGCTAGTGTAGCCCTAAACGGAGAAAGTGATGCTTATGCTGGCGGCGATTTACTAAAATGGAAGAAATTCGCTAATTCTTTACAGGTTCGAATTCTTTTAAGAATTTCTGATGTGGATAGCGGCTTTGCAAAACCCAAATTGGAGACCATTTTCGGGAACGCACAAAAATACCCTTTATTAGAAGGAAACGAGGATAATTTTGGTATGACATGGGAGACAACTATTGGTTCTTATTCTGACCCTTTTGCTCAATATATCGAGAATAGCGCTAATTCACCTATAGCTGTTACCGGTTTTGTCAATACTCTGGGAAATCTTCAAGATCCAAGAATTAAGGTGTTTCTTGATCCGGCACCGGGTTATTCGGACAGTGAGACATACACTGGCGTTCCTCCCGCTTTTGATGAAGAGAACCCTAGTGGTTATACAAGGGTTGCATTGGATTCGGTAAGCCAATTATCCCAAACCTATACCACAGCGCAAGAAAGATTTATTATGACTTATTCTGAGTTGCTCTTCATTAAGGCAGAGGCAGCCAGTAAAGGTATTGAGACAGGGATTTCGGCAGCTCAGGCATATCAGGATGGTATTAAGGCGCATATGGAACAACTAGAAATTGATCCAGTTATGATTGATACCTATTTGACTTCGTCCGATGTGATTTTTAACCCATCCAATGCTTTGGAACAAATTATTACCCAACGATATATAGCTCAGTTTGGTCAAAGTATAAACACCTTTTCAATGATTAGAAGGACGGGGTTGCCTAAATTGGACTTTTTTGACATAGGAATAAATAAAGAAAAGGGATACCCTGTACGAATCGGATATCCACGTGAGACTATGCAAAACTTCAATCAGGCCAATTTTGAAGCCGCTATTCAGGGAGTGAATATAGTTGATAACGTATTTGGAGACCCATTGTGGTTTGCTAAGAATGCTCCTACGGTAAAAATGGAACCGACCATTCAAGGCGGTCCTGTTCTATTCAGTTATTAGTGTTTTTGTTTAGTTAGTTGAGAAGGCTTGTTGCATGGGGGTTCCCCAACTTATATTATGTTGCCCTGTCAATGAGCCTTTTGTAATGATTTAATGTTTGTGGGTATTCAAATTGCCATTATTACAAAGCCTATAGCTTTAAAGTTTTTATAGTTTATGAGAAAATTTGTTAGTGCACTATTACTGTTAATTACTGTTACTACATATGGTCAAGTTGGAAATTCAGATGCGGAACAAGCCGCATATGGTATTTTAAGTCGCATTTTGCCCAAGCATATCACATCTTTCGCTTTTAAGGAAATAACTGCATCTGAAAACAAAGATATTTTTGAAATAGAAAATGGAATAAGTGGTAAAATCATTATTTCTGGAAATAGTGCAGTGGCAATGGCATCTGGTCTTGACTGGTATTTGAAAAATTACTGTAATGCCCAAATTTCGTTAAACTACAACCAACTTAATTTACCGGAAAGACTTCCAAGGCTGACCTCTAAAATTATAAAAGAGACTCCCTTTGATTATCGCTATTTATTCAATTATTGCACTTATGGCTATACCATGCCATGGTGGAATTGGGATAAGTGGGAAGATATGATCGATTATATGGCTCTTAAGGGTGTAAATATGCCTTTGGCCATGATTGGGCAAGAAGCGGTTTGGCAAGAAGTTTTTAAAGACCTTGGAATGGGGCAAAGACAAATTGATGATTTTTTTGTAGGACCTGCTCACCTTCCATGGGGTTGGATGGGTAACATTGATGGTATGGGAGGGCCTTTACCTCAAAATTGGATTGAGCAACGAAAGCAGTTGCAGTTAAAAATATTGAAAAGAATGCGTTCCCTTGGGATGAAACCTGTACTTCAGGCATTTACGGGTCACGTTCCTCAGGCACTAAAAGAACTATATCCTGATGCCAATATTTTTCAAATTGAAGACTGGGCCGGTGTGGAGGGAACCTATTTCTTGGACCCAACAGATGAGCTTTTTCAAAAAATAGGAACAGCGTTTATAAAGAAACAGACTGAATTTTATGGAACAGACCATCTGTATGATGCAGATTGTTTTATAGAGGTAGATCCTCCTTCTAAAGATCCTGAATTCTTAAAACAAGTTAGCGAAAGTGTCTATAGCTCTATGGCCCAAGCTGATCCCAAAGCAACATGGGTTCTACAAGGTTGGTTCTTTTTTTTCAGACAACAATTCTGGACCAAAGAAAGAGGGGAGGCGTTTTTAAACGGAATTCCAAAAAACAAGGCCTTGGTACTAGATCTTTATGGAGAAAAAAATCCAACATGGAACAAAACCGATTCCTTTTTTGGGCAACCTTGGATATGGAATGTAATTTGTAATGAAGATCAGAAAGTAAATATGAGCGGTGATCTTGAAGAGATGCAGAGACAGTTTCAAGTAGCTTTTACATCGGAAATAGATAATAACCTTAAGGGTATTGGAGTAATTCCAGAAGGTTTGGGCTATAACCCCATAGTACAGGATTTTATTTTTGAAAAGGCTTGGAACCCTGCAAGGGTTAACGTAAAACACTGGGTTGAGAATTATGCTGCAGTCCGTTACGGAACAAAAAATCAATCCATAAAAGAGGCCTGGAAACTTTTAGAAGAGTCGGTTTACGGAAGAACCAGAACTATGTGGTCTCCATTGATCACTACCCCAAGATTGATGATTTTTGAGGCAGGTAGTGAAGAAGATATTAGGCATGTACGAAAAGATTTTAAAATAACTGAAGAAGACCCATTTGCATGGGATTTTGATGTCTACAAATTGGCCAAGGCTGGTGATTTTCTGCTTGATGCAGCAGATGAACTACAGGCTGTTGAAACTTATAATTTTGATGTTACCAATGTATATAGAGAATTGCTATTTAGTCTAACGCATAAATATATCAATGATTTAAGTGTGTCCTATCAAGAAAAGGACCTGCAAAGGCTTAGCAAAAGTGCTCTGCACTTGTTTAAGTTATTGGATGATCTCGAGGCCATTACCGGAACTAATGAAAACTTCTTGCTAGGAACATGGTTGGAAGATGCCAAAAGTTGGGGTGCTACCTCTGAAGAGAAATCATACTATGAATGGAATGCGAGAACCATAATTACAATTTGGCAGCCTTATCCAGAGGGTGGACTAAGGGATTATGCGGGTAAACAGTGGAATGGTCTTTTTAGTGGGTACTATAAACCTAGATGGGAGCTATTTGTTAATCACTTAAAAAAATCCTTGACCATGGGTATGGATTTTGATTCTAAGGCCTTTGACGCAGAAGTAAGGAAGATGGATTATAAGTGGACTCGTTCTCATCAAATATACCCTACTGCCCCTACGGGTAAGACTATAGATGTAGCCCGTAGGTTACAAACAGAGTATGCTCACTTGTTCAAAAAATAAAACATGATACTAAAAAACACATTCTTTTTAAGTCTATTCTTTTTGCTCTTTGGGACTCTTTTTGGAGAAGCTCAAACGACAAATTCACATAATGAAATTTTGAATTTGGTTCCTAGCCCTAAAGAAGTTACCAAACCAAAGGGCTATTTTAAATTAAGCGGGCCAATTCTAGTTCATGCTGATCAATCTAAATTAAAACCACTAGCTGAAATATTAGTCAATTATGTAAATCATATTTCCGATTCGGACTTGAAACTGGGAACGGGCTCGGATAATAGTAGTAAGATATTTCTTCGCATTAACAAGAAACTAAATGAAAACACCCATACGATTAGGATAGGCCGGAAAATTGAAGTTGAAGGGCAAAATTATGAAGCGGTAGCCAATGCTATTGCCAGTTTGGTGCAATTGATTAGGGTTTCTGAGGGTGGAAGTGTAATACCAAGAGTTTCTATTACGGATAGTCCCAATTCTGACTTTAGGTCTGTAATGTTAGATCTCGCTAGGTTCTGGCATCCTATAGAAACTATTAAAGAGACCATAGATTTGCTTTGGCTTTATAAAATAAAGTATCTAAGTCTTCATTTAACGGATAACAAGCGGTTTACATTTCCTTTGGAAAAATTTTCAAAAGTAAATAAAACAAATTCGGACGGTAGTCGAGAGTTCTATACCAAGGAAGAACTGAAAGATCTAGTGGAATATGCAAAGGATAGGGGAGTAACTGTTATTCCTGAAATTGAGGTTCCTGGTCATTCCGGTATTTTGTGGAGTACTTATCCCGAAGTTTTTGGAAGCGTAGATGAGCAAACTAACGAGGCAAAACCGTTATATGTGGTTAATATGGCCAAAGAATCCACTTACACGGCTATGAACGAAATTATTAATGAAGTTGCTGAGGTGTTTTATACGAGTCCATATATACATGTTGGTGGTGATGAGGTGTATTTGGAAAACTTAAAAAAGGTCCCGGAATACTATGAGTATACCTTAAAACACAATTTAAAGGAAGCCGCCAATGGGGATGCAAACGAACTTTTTTGCCACTTTATAAACCGAATGAACCATATGGTAAAGGCAACAGGGAAAAAGACTATTATTTGGGAAGGTTTTCATGGTACGGGGTCCAAACATGTTACGGTGGATAAGGATATTATGATTATCGTTTGGAATACTACGTATAATCATCCTCAAAACTTATTGGACAACGGTTATAAAATTGTCAACTCTACATGGGTGCCATGGTATATGGTAGGAGCTATGAATTTTGCCCCAACGATTAGAAAAGCATATGATTGGAATCTAAAAAAATGGTCGCATTGGAATGATTCTATAGAAGATATTGAGGTGGATAGTGATGAAGGAATTATGGGAGGACAGATCTCTTTCTGGGAGCAAAACCACTTCAAGGTTATTCCTGTTTTAAGAAAGAGAGTGCCAGTATTGGCCGCTCATCTTTGGAACGGGCATATAGATACGAATTACAATAACTTTTTAAAAACACTTGAAAATACAGATCAGTTGTACTCTAGTCTTTTTAATCCAGTAAAAACAAAAGTAAGTGGTCTGGCAAATGAAGAAGACCAACGATTTACCGAAAAAATCACAATAAAGTTTGAGTCAAAGGAGAAAGTGGATTTCAAATGGCACTATTCGGACTCTTGGAATCTGCCTAAAATGCGAGAAGCAAAGTCATATAAAAATTCCATTGAACTTAAAAAAAGTGGAGTTCTTACCGTGCAGGCCTTTACTAGCTCAGGAGAACCACTGGGGCATCCTCAGCAGGAGTACTTTCAAAAAATAGAGCCAGCCTATTCGTATGAAGTATTTAGTCCCATTCCCAAGGAAGGTTGGGAAAGTGTACCGGATTTTTCGGGATTGAATGTGGTTAGGGAAGGTGTCACAGGCTTTATGAGTAGTAATCGTCTAGATAAAATAAATGGAGAACTCTTTGCCAAAGTCGAAAGAGATGGGCATATAGATACTAGATTTTATGGACTTTACAATCCTTATGCGGTAAGACTTAAAGGACAAATATATATTCCAGAGAATGAGAATTACACCTTGCGACTTACCACAGATGATGGTCTTTGCAATATTTTCATAGATGATAACCTTGTTGCTAAAGGAAGTGAGTTAAGTAAGGTGGCTGAGGATTTTCAGATAAAGCTATCTAAAGGTAAACATATCGTGAAGATAGAATACTATTATAGAAAGATTCAGAATCAATTGAACGTAAAATATAAAACCGATAAAATGAAAGATTTTCTGCCTTTTGAAAAATTGGTTGCTCCTTTAAAAAATTAGTATGAAAAATATAACTCTTGTATATATAGTGATTATGGCTTGTCTTTGTTCAAGCAAAACTACGAGTTCTGTGTACGGGCAAGTAGAGGGGTCAAAGCCTAATATTATCTTCATTCTTGCGGATGATTTGGGATACGGAGATCTAGGGTGTTACGGTCAAGAAACGATAGTAACACCAAATATTGATCGTATGGCTTCTCAAGGATTACGTTTTACCCAACACTATGCAGGTGCTACGGTATGTGCACCATCTAGAAATAGTCTCATGACTGGTCAGCATATGGGTAATACAACAATAAAATCTATGGAAAAGCCTATAAAAGATGATGATCTTACCGTAGCCGAGGTACTTAAGAATGCAGGTTATCGAACAGGAGTAGTAGGGAAATGGGGTTTGGGCAATGTAGGTACAACTGGTTATGCTAATGCACAAGGATTTGACTACTCTTTTGGATACTATGATCAGATTAGGGCACATAACTACTATCCGGACTATCTTATGGAGAATGGCCAAAAGTTTCCTTTACAAAACAAGGTGATTTATGTTTCAGATAGTACCAATTACGCTGTAGGTATTGGTAATGCCGCTGTAGAAAAGAAAGAGTATTCTAATGATTTATTTACTCAAAAGGCTTTGGATTTTATAAAAAAGGATGCGGATACCCCTTTTTTTCTATACCTCGCTTACACCATACCCCATGCGAACAATGAGAGTTTTTTAATTGATGAGCACGGTATGGAAGTACCGGATTTTGGAATTTACGATAAAGAACCATGGCCTTCAGAAAAAAAAGCTGGAGCAGCAATGATAACCAGGTTGGATACTTATGTGGGACAAATATTGAAATTCTTGAAGAAAAATAATCTTGAAGAAAATACACTTGTCGTTTTCACTTCCGATAATGGACCGCACCAAGAGGGCGGTTGGCGATTGAATTTTTTTGACAGTAATGGGCAACTAAGGGGGATGAAAAGAGATTTATACGAAGGTGGCATTAGAGTGCCGTTTATAGCAAGGTGGCCAGGAAAGATCAAGGCGGGAGAAACGGGGCAGGTAACAACTTTTTGGGATTTTTTGCCAACTGCATGTGAATTGTCAGGGCAGGAGATACCCATGTCAACGGATGGAATATCATATTTGCCTACTTTGTTGGGTGATGTTGACCAACAAAAACAACATCCTTTTTTGTATTGGGAGTTTAAGACAAGTATTTCAAGACATGCAGTTCGTTCAGGAAGTTATAAACTGGTAACTATCCAAGATTCTAAGACTGATTCAACTAGTATTGAGTTGTATAATCTTGATAATGACGTATCGGAAACAAAAAATATAGCTGATGAAAATCCTGCAGTTGTGAAAAATTTAGAAGCTGTAATAAACAGGTTTCGATAGAATTTTAAAATAAAGTTGATATAAATATGAGTGTACGCTATAGAAAGACAGATTTGGTCAAACAAAGAATATATGCTTCCACATTGTTTGTAATGTTTTGCGTATTTGGAATACTATTAAATGGTTGTGGAGAAAAACCCGAAAAGCATATAGCGCAAAAAGAAACTATAGCATTATCTGCTTCTAACGAGCAAGAACTGAAGAATATCTATTCGCATTTAAATGAAAATTTCAAGCATTTAAGCAATAAGGTCATACAGCCAGCAGAAGGCTATTTAGAGTATCCATACCTGATACCGGCCGGATTCTATAAACAAATGTGGGATTGGGATGGGTTTTTTATGGGCAATTATTTTGTTAGTAAAGATAAACCTGAATATCTAAAGTTTTGGGCGTTGAATTTAATAAAGGGAATTGATAAAGAGGGTTATGTGTCCGGCTGCGCAACAATAAACGGACCTCGCCCTATATTTGGGAAGTTTGCAATGAAACCTTTTTTGTCTCAAGGAGTCTACCTGGCCTCTAAAAAGTTGAATGACTTTGAATGGATAAAACCTCACTATAATCAGATTAAAAGAGTTTTGGAGTATAGAGAGAAAACACAGAGAGATAGTGTTACCGGTTTGTTTTTCTGGGATATAGCCATGCAGAGTGGAGCGGACAATAACCCGGCACTTAATTATTTCATAGAAGATAAACGTTCTTTTTTGGCTCCGGATGCAAGCACATGGCAATACAAAGAATATTTGGCTCAGTCTGCAATAGCAAAAAAGCTAGGGATTAAGGAAGACGCTATTTTGTATGAACAAAAAGCGGCAGAACTAAAGATGGCCATTAATAAAATCCTATGGTCAGAAGACGATTCAATTTTTTATACGGTAGATAGAGAAACAGGTGATTTCTATAAAAGGGTTACGTTTTCCTCTTTTTTACCATTGGTGACCAACATTGTTTCAAAACCCAACGCGAGCAAAATGATAGAGACTTATTTGTTAAATGAGAATCATATGAAGGCAAAGTATGGCTTTAGAACACTTTCTGCACAAGACCCTGATTATAACAACAAGAATATTATTGTGCCCTTTTCAAACTGGCAAGGACCTGTATGGCCTATAGCCAATTATATCTATTCAATAGGATTAAAAAATTATGGATATGACCATGAGGTGGCTTGGTTGGCACAAACGGTGGGCAATTTGTTATTGACCGATATTAAAAAGTACAAAACTACCCATGAGAACTATAATGCGGATACTGGCCAACCATTAGCTCCAAGTGATGACCATGTTGGTGAAGACGGAAATATTGTGGGTTTTATTAGTTGGAATTTATGTATTGAAAATGTACTTGACGGGGTGGTAAACAATAATTGGATGTTACTGGAAATAAAATAATTCAACATAGATAATATAGTTAGGATGAATAATAATTTAGTGACCTTGGTTTTTCTGCTCGTTGTTCAATTTCAGTTTGCTCAATTTTCTCAACATTGGACAATAGAAAATAAGAATGAGATTAAATTAAATCTTTCCGAGGGAAAAAATATACCGTATGACGATAATATTGAAATGTCTGGTAAACGTGTATCGGCCATAGTTTCCTATAATATAGATAAGGAAAAACAGTTGTCGGTTTCAAGGCAGGTATTTTTTCCTCAACTAAGGACATTTATTAAAACCAACGACCCGGATTGGAAGCATTACAGGGCTTATTTATCCCATACTTTTTCTGATAATATTTTACCTACATTAATATTGAAAGAAAAAATTTACACACCAGGTGCGGTCAGAAATGTTAGAATTAATGGAACACTGGTAATAGAGCATGAGCCCGAACAGGGAGTAGCTTTGGTTCGCACATTTTTTCCGTCAACGGACCAACGTCTATTCGTTGAACAATGGGAGCTTGTTAATACTACTGATTCAACGGTACATTTTGTTGGGAGGAACACCCAAAACACTCGTTACTTAAGAGGGGTTAAGGGAGAATATGAAATAAATGGCACAAGCAATCTCACAGAGGATATCCGTATAGCTGGAGGGGAATCATATCTATTTTCAGTATATGTATCCGCAAGGATGAATGACGAACCAAAATTAACTATTCACAAGGATGAATATTATCAGCAGCGTATAATTTTTTTGAATAAAATGAAAAGCTCGTTGCAGCTTGTAACACCAGATTCAACTTTAAATACATTATTTGAATTTTCTAAAATTCGTGCTTCTGAGAGCATATTCGAATCAAAATTAGGCATGGTTCATTCTCCGGGAGGTGGGCGTTACTATGTTGGTTTTTGGGCTAACGATCAAGCGGAATACGTAAATCCTTTTTTTCCGTATCTAGGTTATGATTTGGGCAATCGGGCGGCAATGAATATGTACAACTTGTATACGAAAGAAATTAATCCGGAGTATCAAAATATAAGATATTCATTTGAAATGGAAGGTGATGCCCCTATCAGTACTTTGGACCGCGGTGATGCGGCAATGATAGCCTATGGTGCTGCACAGTTTGCCTTGGCATCAGGAGATAAAGAGGGTGCCCGAAAGCTGTGGCCTTTAATAGAATGGTGTTTGGAGTATAATAGGAGAAACCTAAATGAAAATGGCGTGGTAGTTTCGGAATCCGATGAAATGGAAGGAAGGATTGAAACAGGTAATGCTAATTTATCTACATCTAGTTTATATTATGGAGCGTTAAATCTAGCCGTTGACCTCGGGCTTTCATTAGGAAAATCTAATAGTAAAATCCGTGAATATAAAAAGGCAGCGGTTAAATTAAGAAAGAACATTGAATCTTATTTTGGGGAAACTATTGATGGTCTGGAAACTTACAAATATTACAAAGAGCATGAAAACCTAAGACATTGGATTTGTCTTCCGTTGGTTGTGCAAATTTTTGACAGAAAAGAAGGAACTATAGAAGCTCTTTTTGAAAAGTTATGGACGGATAATGGGGTTCATGTAGAGAAAAACGAAAAAAACTTAGAAATATCAAAAGTCTTTTGGGATAGAGGAACATTATACGCACTCAGAGGAACTTTTCTTGCTGGGGCTACTGATCAATCACTGAAAAAATTGAAAGAGTTTTCGGAAAAACGCTTATTAGGAGACAGAGTGCCTTATGTAGTGGAGGCCTTTCCAGAGGGAAATATGGCGCACCTATCAGCGGAGAGCGGTTTGTATTGTCGTGTTTTTACTGAAGGTATGTTCGGTATTGTACCTATAGGTCTAAAGAGTTTTAGATTAATTCCTAGATTACCTAGTACATGGGATAAGATGGAACTAAATCATATAAAAGCTTTTAAGGCTGATTTTCATATTAAAGTTCTTAGAGAGGGGAAAAAGATTCGCGTTAGAGTAGTTGGAAATGACGGACATGTCTTTAAGAGTTCCTTAATACAGGAGGGTGATTCCTTAGAAGTATCCTTAAATAAAATTTAATCTTGCTATGTTGAAAAAGGATTTTGTAAATAATGGATTTACTTCTTTAGAAGGGCTGTTGTCTATTGACGAAGTTTTTGATATAAGAAAATTGTACGATAAGCTTTTAGAAAATAAGAAGCTTACTGCCGGTTTACGAAGTGATTTGTCAGGCTATACCGCACAGGGCGAGTCTATTGAGAAAATCACACAAATTATGCTTCCCAGCCGTATTGAACCGCAACTTTTGGAAAAACAAGCCTATAAAAGGGCCTTAGTATTAGCAAAAAGTTTGTTAGGCGACGATATGGCTTTGGATTTTGACATGCTTATAAATAAGGCACCCCTTACAAATACAGAAACACCTTGGCACCAAGATGCGGCGTACTGGATAGATTTACCGGACAAAAGATCTGTAAGTTGTTGGATTGCATTAGATGACGTATATGAAGAAAATGGGTGTATGTGGTTTGTTCCTAGATATGACAATCATTTATTCAAACATACTCATAGTAAAGAGGGTGGGGCGCTATCTATAGCTATAAGGCCTAAAAATGGTAAACCTGTTCCCTTAAAAGCAGGAGGGTGCACATTTCATGATGGTTTTACCCTTCACTTTAGCAAAGGCAATAGCACCAACGGCCCACGGCGAGCCCTAATTTTAAATTTTAGACCTCAAGAAATGATACAGTTAGAACGTGAGCAAGGTGTAGATCATACAGGGGAAAGAAAGTTTAGAGAATCTAAATAATTAGAATTAGCAATAATATCATTATAGAAAAATAGTATTTACTAAGTCCCCGTTCCCCATATATTTTCTTTAGCCTAAACCAGTAGACAGTGAAAATGGGATAGGGTTTAATAAATAATATAAGCAGAATCTTTTCGTGGAAAGTTTCGGGGGAGGCTTTTTATGGATTTACTTAACTCGTAACGTGCTATTTTTGGTATACCCTAGCATAGTCAACTATCATTTTCTGAGGAAAGATACTGTCATCAATGCCTTTTAATCCTCCCCAACTACCACCAATGGCCAAGTTCAATTTTAAATGGAAAGGCTGGTCAAAAGGCCATTCGGCATCGGTTTTGTGGAGGTTTTCAAACTGATGGTACGCAGTACCGTCCAACAGAAATATAATTTTTTCGGGAGTCCATTCAATGGAATACTCGTGGAAATCGTCATAAGGGTTTTCTATAAAAACAGATTTGCCTACTTCGGTTTTTTTGATGTGGTTGAAAGCTTCGGTGTGCACCGTACCAAAAATCGAATCGCTTTGATAGCCAACGTGCTCCATGATGTCTATTTCACCGCATTGGGGCCAACCTACCTCTTTCCAGTTTTTGCCCAGCATCCAAATGGCTGGCCATGTTCCTGTGCCCTTAGGTAATTTGGCCCTAACGCTCACTTTGCCGTATTTCCATTCGTTTAGGTCTTTGGTGGTTATACTGGCCGAGGTATATTTTCCATACTCCTCCTTTTTCATCCAGTTATCGTCCTCTTCGGAAATGAAGGCCTCGTTTTCTACCTTTTCCTTATGGGCCTCAATAATAAGAAAGCCGTCCTCAACACGAATGTTTTTTGGATTATCAACATAGTATTGTGCTTCGTTGTTCCTGATAAAACCTATTTCATAGGCCCAATTGGCAGGATTTGGCTCGCCATTCCCGTCAAATTCATCGGCCCATACCAATGTATAGCCTGTAGGCGATTCCTCTTCCGCCTCGGTATCGATGGTTTTCTTGTTGTTGTCATTACAGCTAATAAGGGTAATAAGGCCAATAAAAATAAGAGGTATTAGCTGTTTTGAAATTAGGGACTTTTGCATGGGTTTTAGTTATGTATACAAGATAAGAAACTTCGGGAAAAGGTAATGGTTGTAACTAGGTTGTTCAGGGTGGAAATCGCTTTAGCGTTGTGCTGTTTTATTGAGTAAGAGTTCGGGTTCGTTTGTGGTTATAAAATCAAAATCGTTTTTCAAGAACCATTCCATGTCTTCCTCTTCATTTACGGTCCAAGCATTTAGGGCTATTTTGTTCTTTTTAGCACTTATGATCCATTCGGGATGGTTTTTAAACACGGATAAGTAATAATCGGCCCCATCGATGCCGTCACGCTTCAATATTTCAGGAGATTTGCTACCGTCTAGATACTGTGTATGTACTTCAGGATTCAGTTCTTCCAATCGCTTTAAAATATCATAGCTAAAGCTTATATACACCACCATATGTTGTGCCTTAAGCTCGTTTATCATATTATAGACTTTCTCAGCGATTATAAGCCCCCTTTCCTTATCCTTAGAAGGTTTAATCTCACACACAAGGCGGGTTTTTGTATTGTTTTCAAGGCCGGTCAAAATGTACTGCCTTAGGGTGGGCAATATCTCTCCGTTCTTCAATGGAAATTTGCTTAGGTCTTCATAAGAGCTTTCTTCAATTTCCAGGTTTGCGTAATCTGGGTCATGGGTAATTATCAAAGAATCGTTTGCTGTCATACGTACATCAAATTCAGTACCTGTATATTGCATTCGGATGGCTTCCTTTAAGGAAGCTATGGAGTTTTCTGGTAAATTTTTTGCCTTCCATGCTCCTCTGTGGGCCACTACTTTGTTTTGTGAAAAATCCACGGTCTTTTTTGTGGTTGAACACGAACCCACTAGAATCATTGTCATTAATAGAACAACACATCTCATACTTTGCATTTTAAACATTAATATTTGGGCACAGGCCTTAAGACCTATGCCCAAATTACTCAACTCAATTAATAATTATTTGGGGGGACTTTTAATTATATCCGTCGTTTTGTGGGTAACCGGGGCCTAGTAAATCAAGGTCGATTTGTGCTATGGGAAAATTGATGTAGTAAGGCTTCCAATTTGTGCGTGGGTCTTTTTCTCCCAAGTTAGCGGGAAAGTATTCACCATCACCTGCATAGTTCGTGATTTGCCTATTAATGACCTCTTGCCCCATTCTTTTTAAGGTAAACCATCTTTCTCCTTCAAAGGCAAGTTCACGGGCGCGTTCGTCCAATATGGCCTGCTCATCTACAGTGCTCAAAGGAGCGGCTCCCGCCCTTGTCCTTACCGCGTTTATATAGGGTAGGGGGTCTCCACTAGAGCGCATTATGGCCTCTGCCGCTATCAAGTAGGTTTCGGCCAACCTGTATACCATTATATTGCTTCTTTGAAGGTAGGAATTGGGGTTGTCGTTTTCTTCTGCAAATTTTATACAAGAGGGGTGAAGCCTTTGGTAGTACGAAGTATAGGTGTCACTAGGGTTGTTCAAATCTGTAATAGGCTTATAGATTTTTATTTCTTGGTTTATGCTATCTCCAGAGGTGTAATAATATTTTAGTCTAAAGTAAGTATCATCATCCCGGGTATCATTGGGGTCTTCAGAAAGAAGGTCCAGCAAATATTTGTTAGGAAGAATTCTTGAGAATCCTCTGCCTGATTGTGCTATATTGGCTTCTATTCCAGAAATCTGAAAATACTGGGTAACATAGTTGGCATTGATCATGGTATTGTCTCCACCGCCCAATAAATCGTCTTGAGACTGTATTACGAATAAGGCCTCTGCGTGGTTTTTATCTCCGGAAAAGACCTCCTCCGTTGTAGACATCAGGCTATGGGGGCCTTCTTCTATAAGGGAAACGGCTTGGTATTTGGCTTCTTCCCAATTACCTTCCCACATGGCTACTTTAGCTTTTAAATGCTTTGCTGTACCCTTTGTTACGCGACCAAAGGTATCGTTCCATTCCAAATGCTCTACGGCGAAATCCAAATCGCTGTTCAGTAATGCAAAAATCTCTTCTTTTGATGACTTGTCATTGATAACGTCAAAAGCATTGTCTACCGTAACCGTATTGGTGGTGACGTAGATATTGTTGAACATGCGATATAGATAGAAATAAGAGGTTGACCTAAAAAACTTGGCCTCGGCCAAAACTTGGTTTCTTACCTCCTCATCAATATCTTCTAAGCCCTCGGCCGCATTAATAATCTCCGTGGCCTTATTGGCAATGTTGTAAAAGTGTTTCCAGAATAAAGAAGATACAAAGTTGGCACCTTGGTCTACGGGGGAAACACCTCTTTCATACCTGCCCATTAATCCGGTATAGCCAGTTCTACTAAAGGCAAGATCACTTCGTGAAGACATTAACACCCCGCCCATAAAATCTTCGGTACTGTTGTCATATCTATCCCTATTGAACTTGTATAGGCTTACTACTCCAGATTTTAAACCATCTTCGGTAGTGTATATATAATCCGAATCAATCAAGGTACTTGGTTGCTCCTCTAAATAGTCATCACACGATACAGCTATTATGACTAAGCTTAGTAGGGCAAATATCTTCTTTAATTTTAGGTATAGTTTTTCGGTATTCATAATTTCTTATTTTTTTAAAATTTAACCCTTACACCAAAAGTGAAACTTCTTGCATCTGGATAGCCGGTGTCGGCATTAGAAAAGGTACTTCTAATATTTACTTCGGGACTATAGCCTATATAGTCAGTATCTGTAAAAAGGTTCGTTCCAGTAACATAAAATCTAATCTGCTCTAAACTTAGATCTGAGGTTATTGCATCGGGTAATGTGTAGCCTAAACTAACAGTCCTTAATCTCACGTAAGACGCATCTTTTACTGCCAAGGCATTTAAATAAAGAGGAGTACTATCAAAATCAGGTCTAGGAAACGATGTGGAAGGATTTTCGGGAGTATAATAATCTACTTTAACACCATTAAGCTTTCCAGAAAGCGTTCCGCCGTTATTAAAATCGGATAAAAAAGGATTCACTTTAGCTGTACCTTCAACCGCATAGAAATCTACGAACAGGTCAAAGCCTTTGTACGCTAAGGAAGTGGACAATGAACCGAACCAGTCGGGGTTAGGGCTTTTAAAGACCCGGTCTTCGGGGGTTATTTTTCCGTCCGGTATTCCGGTTTCGACGCCATTTTCATCTACGCCATTGGTATCTTTTATTTTGATGTCACCAGCTCTTAAATTTTCTTGTGGAAGCGCCGACTCAGGGTTAGCCTGTGGGGCGTTGGCAAAATCTTCACCTTCTTGCCAAATGCCGTCAAATTCATACTGGTAAATTACGCCAACCGGCTGGCCCACGTAGTACCCATAGGTGTCATCTTCAGTGATGGGGTTACCGTTGCCATCATTATAAAGTTCCAACAACTTGTTTTTATTCTTTGACCAATTGGTTGAAACCGACCATTTAAAATTATCCGTATTGATAATATTGGCCGTTAGATTTAATTCTACACCGGTATTTTGTAGTTCTCCGGCATTAAAAAAGGTGTATTGGTAACCTGTGATGGAGGGTACTCCTCGCCTAAGTAATAGGTCGGTTGTTCGAGCATCGTAATAATCGATGTTACCTGTTAAGAATCTATTGAACAAAGAAAAATCAAGTCCCAAGTTCAGGGTGGTTATCCGTTCAAATTTCAAATCAGTGTTAGGGAGAATGACTGATGGCGAGTATCCTGAGAAGGATTCCCTGTCAAAAGTATAGTTTTGTCCATCCGCGGTAAATAAGGAGGTATAGGCACGGCCAAGATCATTAACCAAAGAACCGTAACTAGCCCTGAGTTTTAGCTCTTGAATGGCATTGACATCCCTTAAAAAGTTTTCGTTATGCAGTTTCCATGCAGCGGAAGCAGCCGGGTTAAAGCTCCATTTATTGTCTTGTGAATTTACCGAAGCTCCATCGGCCCTAGCGGTTGCGGTGAGCAGATACTTATTATTAAGGTTGTATCTGGCCCTGGCCATAAAGGAAGCCAGCCTTTGCTGGTTTTTGTCACGTTCTACTGTAACGTTCCCCACGGCGTTAGATATACCGTCATAGCCCAAACTTTCATTTGAAAAACCTTGCCCTTCGGTAAAAGTTCTACTGTATTTGTTTTCTTGGGAAGATTGAACCAGGGTTAGGTTAAGCTTGTTGTTCTCGTTAAAGGCCTTATCATAGGTCAATATGTTTTCTATTAAGTAAGACTCTGTCAAACGGTTGTCTATTCGGGCGATACCATTGACATCGTCGCCAGCGGAACTTAGTGAAGATTGGTATTGTCCTCTCTCCGAAGTTCTTCTGGTAAGGTTGGTCTTTAATTGATACTGTAGGTCTTTAGTGATTTGCCAAATGGGGGTGACGTTGATTACATAGTCGTTCCCTTTTTCATCATTGTCTTGTTCCCGTAGGTTCCAGATGGGGTTTACGGCAGATAATTCCTCACCGCTTGGAAATTGGGTGAGGTTGCCGTCTTCGTCATAAGCTCTGCCCAGTGGGGAAGTAGTAATTACGTTCACGTTAGCGGCTCTTTCAGTATCATCGTTCAAAATGTTTAAGTCAAAATTCACTGAAAACTTGTTGCTAATTTTTTGATCGACGTTTAATCGTAACGTTTTTCTTGTATAACTTGAAGTTGGAATAATACCTTCTTCCTTAAAGTAATTTATACTACCAAAAACCTTTGTAAATTCTGAACCGCCACTAATGCTCACGGCATGACTGTTAACATAACCGTTCTTTACCAATTCATCCTCCCAATCAATGAATCCGTTATTGGCTATAGAGGCCAATTCTAGCTCGGAAAAAATATCCTCTTCATTGGGGTAGGAGCCATCAGCAATGTTAGATCGGGCAGCTTCCCTTCTTAATTGGGCAAACTCTTGTCCGTTGTAGACGTCAAAATTACGCTCTATTGTTTTTGAGCTTACAAAACCATGATAGTTTACGCTTACTTTTCCGGTTTTACCTCGCTTAGTAGTAATTAAAACAACACCATTGGCCCCTCTTGAGCCGTAAATTGCCTGTGCAGAAGCATCTTTTAAGAATTCAACGGACTCAATATCATCTGAGTCTATATCTTCAATTCCTCCGTCCCTAATGATGCCATCAACAACGTAAATGGCACTAATACTACCTTCAATGGAACCTTGTCCTCTAAAGATGATATCGGAAGTGCCACCTGGTCTTAGGGTTCCGCCTCCTACATTTACTTGAAGTCCGGCTATTCTACCTCTAAGCATTTCGTTCACATCAGAAGTAGGGGTCAATAGGGCTTTTTCAACATCGGTTACGGCAACTGCATTGACAACGTCACTTTTATTTTGCGTACCGTACCCAACTACAATAACTTCTTCCAGTTGGCTGGAATCTTCCTGTAATGTAATTGTTATAGAGCCTTTTGAAATGGGTACTTCCGTAGTAGCGTATCCAATGTAGGATGCAATCAGGGTAGTGGCTTCTTGGGGTGCGTTCAAAGAGAAATTACCGTCAAAATCGGTAGATGTGCCCTGGGTGGTTCCTTTGGCAACGATGGAAGCCCCCGCTAAGGGAATTCCATTTTGGTCAAGAACTGACCCAGTTATTTTTTGCTGGTCTTGCGAATAGAGGACTATAGCAGAAAATACATTAAGCCAAAGACACAGTAGCTTTTTTCTGGGATTAAATAGTTTGATAATCATAGAATGTTGGTTTTGTTCAAGATTAAGAGTTGAAATTTTAGCTAGTTATATATTTATGTAAACAAGAACATTGAGTTCTGCTGTTACCAATGTATAGAGATTTACCTTTTGAAAAGCGAAATACGGCACTACAAAAACATACATATAAAAACGAACTTGCATTGCACTAGGGAAGTCCCACTGTTTATGGTGTTCGTGGCGATTTATATGTTTGGGTAATTAAGAGAAAAATGAGTTTAAAAGAAAGGAATTTGGTAATTTGTAGGGGTAATGTAGAGGTGAAATTTTGTTTGTTTTAACTTTTAAATGGATAAAATATAGTCTGTAAGCTTCGTTTCTCTATTTAAATTGAGTTTTTTTCGCAGCCTAGAACGCCGTACTTCTACACTTTTAACGGAAATATTAAGAAGCGGTGCTATTTCCTTAGACGATAGGTTTAATCGTAAATAAGCACAGAATTTTAGGTCATTGGAAGATAAGTTAGGATGCAGTTCTTTTGCCCTTGTTAAAAAATCCCTATCCGTACTATTAAAGGCTTCCATAAAAATTTTCCGATCTTTTGAACTGTTCAGATTTTTATCTATTAGTTTTATTACCGGATGTGTCTTATTAAATAGATCGTTACTTTTTTTAAGTTCTTTTTTAACCCTTCTTAGTAATTCGTTTCTTTTTACTAAACTCATGGTGGAAATGGCCAGTTCTCTGTTCTTGCTTTCTATTTCTTGGTTAAGCTTTTCATTGGTCAGTCGTGTCATTTCCTGTTCGCTTTTGATGTACTTCAACTGCAATTCTCGTTGACTTTCGAGCATATTTTTTTTATTCTGTCTACGATAGTAGGTCTTATATGACTTGTGGACTATGAAACCAAGGCCAAATATGAGCAGGGCGTATGCCAACAGGGCTAAATTGGAGAGGTAAAATGGCCGGGCGATAACAAAATTGTATTGTACCGTATTAAGTGAAGCATGGTTTCCTATTTTTGATTGGACCCTAAATTCATAATCTCCAAAAGGCAATTTTTCAAAGGTTACTGATGGTTTTGGACTCCATTCGCTCCACGAATCATCCAGTCCTTCTAATCTATATTGGTAGCTAACATTGGTGTACTTACCGTATTGAGGAACGCTATAATGAAAATCAAGTGTTGATTCCTTGTAAGAAAATTGGCCTTTTTTGAGTATAGAGACATACCTGGTCTCCTTTTCACTTTTCGTAACACCAACTTTGTCTAACATTAATTGATGGGGCTTGTTTGGAACCTTATCAAGGTCTATTAATAAGTACCCATTTGTTTTGCCTATTAGGTATTTGTTGTTGTCTATTTGGGAGATATTTTCAAAGCTAAGAGTCATTTTTCTCCAATTATTTCCAATGGGAATGGAATTGAAGTCTACCATATTGTTCAACGGACCTTTTTGGGTATAGCCAATATGGGTCTGTTTAAAACTCCATAGCCGTTCTCTTTGATCAAACACTAATTTTCCTGATAGGTATTCCCCATCTGAAATGAGTGGGCTTAAAATAGAGTCCTTTGTAAATTTATTTGTGCGTGGCTGAAGCTTGAAAATTCCGTTTTGATTTGTGTAGAGCAAATCATTATTAACCTTTACTATTCCAGAAGCTTTGCTTTTTTCAACGTCAGGAAGCAAGGTGGCAGAATCAAAAGACAATAAGTCGTTGTTCAGTATTAAGCGATAGATTCCTTTAGTTTCATGATTGACCCATATTTCATGTGTATCTAGAATTTCAACAAAACGCGATGAAATTTCAAATCCTTTAATTTTGTGGTCTAGTTTCCATGAGCCTTTATCTTTTTCCAATATGGCCAAGCCTGAATAATGACCAATGAGAAGTTTATGGGGCCTGTTGGGTATGGGCTTAAAGTTCCAGACGCCATCAATATGGGCAACCAATGATGCCGTATTCCCGGTAATGCTAAAGACACCATTATTGTGTCCGCATAGCAGCTGGTCGTTTTCGGAATAAAGAGACCAAACTTGGCCTTCTGTCCCTTTTATAAATTTCAGACTTTCATCAGAACCTAAATTTTTATAGAATAGCCCTTGATTAGTGCCGATATATAATTTTTCATTGTGGGTGATGGAAGCATAAGTTGTGCCAAAAGTGCCATCTCGGTCATTGTACTCTCTTATGTAAGACTGCCTGTTGATACAATCTAGGCCATTATCCAAGGCTGCCCAGACATTGGCGTCGGCATCTTCAAACAAATTGAGTACGGTGTTGTTGCTTAAACCATTTTTTTGATTGATTACCCCTGTCATTTGTCCATCAGTGGACATTGAAATAATGCCTTTTGAGATGGTTCCCAGCATAAAACTTTTGTCCTTTAACTGAATACCTCTAAATACGCGGGCATTTTGAAGCAGGGTATCGGCGGGAATGCGCCATTTTTTAAGAGTGCGGTCTTCTATTTTGTACAGCCCTTTGGTACGTGTTAATACTACTAGTCCGTTATTTACGGAGAACATGTTAAGTAGAAATTTTACGTTGAGGTTTTCCGGTATGGTCGCAATCAATTTTTCTGTTCCGTTTTCAAGATTGAAAATTCTTCCGTCGTATTTCTGAAGGTAAATTTTCTGACCAACCTTGAATATTCTGTAGTTGTTTTCTTTGTCCGTAGAAAAGTTTAGTTGCTTTGAATCGGTATCGTAGAAATAAAGGCGGTCATATGACTGAAAAATTACGTATTTATCAAGTCCCTCAATATTCCATATGATTTCATCTTCAAAGAGCTTTTCTTTTATAGACTCGGAGATAGAGTGGTAGTCCATTGCCCCTTTGTTGTTTTTGGTCCAGTAACCGAACTCCATATAACTGCCCGAATAAACTTTATCCTTATAGGAAGATAATGAGCGAATTGCAGTATTGTTAAATGAGGGATATAGAGTCCATCTAGAGCCGTTATACTCTAACAATCCTTCATTGTTGGCCACGTAAATATAACCCTGAAGGTTCTGGGTTACGTCCCAATTCTGGTTTTCCGCTCCGTATTCCGAAGCTGAAAATTTAACGATTGGAGGGGTTTCTTGAGCGTGCAAAAACTGTAGCCCAAAAAGCAGTGCTATGGCAAGTTTATAGAGGCGAAAAAAACAAAGGTTATTGGAGGTATGCATGTTTCTTGATGGTATAACCTATAAACAGTTCAGGCAAATTTACAAATATGTAATTTGCAGACATTCTTTACTATAGGCTAATATAGTTCTTTTAAAGGGGGTCAATCTTTTAGGGTATACAGAATTTTGAAAGTTTGAATAAGGGATACGTTTTTAAAATATCGAAACTGATGTCTTACTATCGTTTCCTGTAAACCTTCAAACCGTACAAATAACCAAATGCCCTGTCTGCACATCGTAGAAGAGTAATCTCCCAGCCAGATATATTAGGAGCTAGTATCAATATTTACTAAGCGCTTCTACCAAGAATCCAAAATTAGAATTCCGTTTCTGTTCGGACATAAAAAAAGCCTCGTAAAGAGGCTTATATGAATCCGTTTTTTTGTCTTGTCAATGGTTTGTGCAACGGTTACCATTGTTGGCTACTGTAGCCCGATTAGCACTGTCGTTTTTTTACTATTTGTTTTCTTTTTTCAGTTCACTTTTCCCGTAGAAGAGTTTCAAATCTAATTAATTTCAAGAACCTTATACCGGCATATTTAAATATATAATTGCATATTTGCAAATATATATTCAGTAATGAGATTATGGATCATATTGATTGGAATGAGCAAGCTAAGCGGTTATTAAAGTCAGAGTTAGTTAAAAGAGGGGTTTCCAATGAAGAATTAGCCTTTCTTTTAAAGGAGTTTGGAGGCAAAGAAACAAAGGCTAGTATTGATAGTAAAATTAGCAGAGGAACATTTAGTGCAGCCTTTCTTTTACAATGTTTGAATGCTTTGGATTGTAAAGACTTTGATCCCATAATAAAAGAATATAGTGTCGTTGAAGAATCCAGAGCAAAATATTATCGAACTAAGCAGATAGAACAAGCAAGTAAATGATTATGGAGTATACCGATAAAAAAAGTGATACTAAATATATTGAAACTAATACAGTTCAAATACCGGATGGGAAATTTCCAGTTGTTAGCTTGTTTTCCGGGGCTGGTGGATTAGATATTGGCCTAGAAGGTGCAGGTTTTAGGACTACAGTTTGTGTAGAGTTTGATACTGATTGCAGAGAAACTTTGAGACATAATCGACCAGAATGGCTTTTATTTGAGACTAGTGCTAAGGTCGTATCTGGCAAAATAACTACAAGAATTCCGGGTGATATTAGAGATATAGAGGTAAAAGAACTTCTTGATTTAGCTAATTTGAAAAAAGGAGAAGCATCTCTTGTGGTCGGAGGTGCGCCATGTCAGCCCTTCAGTAATATTGGCAAAAAGCTAGGCAAGGAGGATGAAAAGAACGGAGATCTGTTTCTTGAATTTGTGAGAATGGTAAAAGGAGTAGATCCAAAGGCATTTATTTTTGAGAATGTCGCAGGCATAACCCAGCAGAAGCACTCCGAGGTTATCGACTACATGGTTGATAATTTCAAAGGGCTTGGATATGGGATTTCCCATACGATTCTTAATGCTGCTAATTATGGTGTACCTCAAAGAAGAGAAAGATTTTTTTTGATAGGAATTAAAGGAGTAGAAAAGCCATCTTTTCCAATACCAACTCATTTCAAAGATAAAAATCACTATCAGAAATTCATGGAGAGTATTGGGCGTAAACCTGAGAATAAGTTTGAAAAATGGGTATCGGTAAAAGATGCTTTTGATAAAATACCGAAAGATCATGTTTTAAGAAATGATTATGCTTTGATGAACATTTCAGAGAAGGTGATTAATAGGATGAAATACATTAATCAAGGAGAAAACTTCAAGGTAGTTCCACAAGATTTACTCCCGAATTGCTGGAAAAATGGCAAACATCAAGGGAATGACACTTTCGGACGATTAGTAGAAGGTTTACCATCTGTAACTATTAGAACAGCAGCGTACAATCCCTCAAAAGGAATGTATATTCATCCGAATCAAAACAGAGGATTAAGTACAACCGAAATGGCCACACTTCAATCATTTCCATATGATTGGGAGTTCAAAGTTAAGAGCAGAGATAAGGTGACTTTAGTTAGTGGGGGGAAACAAATCGGGAATGCAGTACCTCCTGGTTTGGCGGAGGCGTTGGGAAAATCGATATTAACACAATTACAACCAACTAAATCAAAATCTGTTGAAAAACTTGATCAGCGTTTTGCATTGAATTCACCTCAAACACATCATCAACAGCAGCTTGAGGTAAGCTAGATACAGTTGTTATTGAATGAGTAGCAACAGTTCTTAAAGCGTTTCTATCAGGATTGCCTACACTAGTAGCAACCGCATAGTATTTAAGACCGGGAGGGTTGATTACCCATTTTCTAGTTTGCAAATGAATGTATATTGCTTTCATTAAACTTCCTTCATGAGCAATTTGTAATCTTCTATCAGGTCTAAATGAAGTTTTAATAGATATATATCCAAGTATTTGATCAAATTCACAACTGTTGGTGAAGTTTGTGTACACGGAGTTTAAAAAAGCGATGGAATTTGTATCGAATCGTCCTATAAGTTGTTGGTTTGGTATAATTCTATTGGCAACTTCTCTTTTTATAATTACAAAATCAGGATTTGATGTAATAAGCTGAACCTGAGCAACATTTTGAACTTTACTCCTTAAGTCTTCAATTAAATGGGTTAGTTCTTGTGTGTATAGGTGGGCTACATCGAATTGACTAATATTAGGTAGCAATATTGCTAAATCAGCACTTGGGTTATTTACAAATGTATTCCAAGCTGAAATTGCTAATAACCATTCATACCAGTCTCCATGAGCATTACTTAAAGCCTCTCTGGTTATGGCTGGATCTTGCTGCCGTACCTGAATATCCATGTCATCAAGCAGATCAGAAATCAATTGAGATGGACTGGGTAAATTACCGTTTAAAATCTGTACAAATGTCTCATCCTTAATTATTTGAGATTTTCCTGAAGGCAGTTTTCGAATAAATGTCATATGTATTGATTCTTAAAGCTATTGTAGCTAACAATTGGCTGAACGTACCTCGTTACGTTTAGCCCTTTTTTTAGTAGTACTAATCTAGTGGATTTTTAATGGTTTCAAAAGTGTTTGTAGCAACATGAGTATATATTTCAGTTGTTTTGGTAGAACCATGACCTAACAAAACCTGAATTTGTCTTAAATCTGTGCCTGACTCTAAAAGATGGGTGGTAAAACTATGTCTTAATACATCAGGTGTCACTGTTGTTCTTATTCGTGCCCTATTAGCGGCTGTTTTACAATTTTCAAAACGCTGGCACCACTATATTTAATTCCTTTTTTTCCTTCAAATAAATATAGTTGAGGCGCAGATTTCTTATAATAATTCCTTTGGGAAGAATAAATATTTGCTGGTCACATGGGAGGATTGTAGGAGCAAGAACCTAAATGGTAATAACTAAGGCCGATCAAAAGGTTAAAGTTTCAGAAAAATAAATTACTGTACCTATGTTAAGCCTGGGTCATAAAAAAAAGCCTCTCAGTTTCCTGAAAGGCTTTTAGTTTAGTAGCGGGGACTGGACTCGAACCAGCGACCTTCGGGTTATGAGCCCGACGAGCTACCTACTGCTCTACCCCGCGATATGGGTTTTTATCTCACTTGTCTTGCGACTTCAGGTCATTACGCTGACGAGATAAAGGTCCGCTACTATTTGTAACGGGCTGCAAATATACAACTGTTTTTTACTTAAAACCAAACTTAGAGCAGAATCTTTTTATGCATACCCTAAAAAATCTCCAAATTCCATACCTTCGGGACTAGCAAGCCTACGTATGGATACAATTAACGATTTTATTTCTGCAGCGCTACCCTTTACGGAGTGGCCCATGTTTCTTTTACTTATTGGAGGTGGACTTTTTCTGGTCTTCTATTCTAAATTCTTACCCTACAGGTACTTTGGTCACGCCATTGCCATAACGGCAGGTAAATATGATAATGATAAGTCCGAAGGAGATGTAAGTTCCTTTCAGGCCCTATCGGCCGCTGTTGCTGCAACAGTTGGTTTGGGAAACATTTCCGGGGTGGCCATTGCCATTCATGACGGTGGTCCGGGTGTAGTGTTTTGGATATGGGTTACCGCCCTTATCGGTATGTGTATCAAATTTTATTCCTGTAGTCTGGCCATTATGTTCCGTAGTACGGACTCCAATGGTAAATTGCAAGGAGGTCCCATGTATTATATTACACAAGGTTTGGGACCAAAAGCAAAGCCATTGGCATTATTTTTTGCGGTCTGTGGTCTATTCGGGTTTTTAGGTGTTTTTACGGCAAACCAGTTTACGGAAACTTTTATGAGCGTTGTGGAGCCCAATGAAACCATAGCCAATTTTGGCGATTTTAATTGGCAGTTGGGTATTGGGGTTGTTCTGGCCGTGGTGACGTCGTTCGTCATTTTTGGTGGACTTACCAAAATTGCCAAAGTAGCATCAGCCATAGTTCCATTCATGGTATTGGTTTATCTAGTGGCGGTGGTTGTGGTTATGGTCTTGAACGCTTCGCAGATAATACCTTCATTAAAGTTGATAATCACGGAAGCCTGGAATTTTAAGACCGTTGTAACCGGGGGGTTCTGGGGTCTGGTCATTATTGGGGTTCGTAGGGCTATGTTTTCCAATGAAGCAGGTTTGGGTAGTGCGCCTATGTACCATGGTCAGTCTAAAACGGATAATCCTATAAAAGAGGGGTTGGTTGCCATGCTCGGCCCTTTTATAGATACTATTTTGGTATGTACATTTACTGCCGTAGTCATTATATTAAGTGGAGCTTATTTGGAGGATGGAAGCGGAATAGTAATGACCCTTTCGGCATTTGAGACTACATTGTTCGGTTATGGCGATGTTTTGCTCATGATAATTGTTACGGCATTCGCCTTTTCTACTTTGTTTACGTATTCGTACTACGGCGTAAAATGTCTTTCTTTCTTGACCAATGCAAAAATCGGCAAGTTTTATAACTGGTATTTTGTACTTATGATTGTATTTGCGGCCGTAGCTTCTTTGGATTTGGTAAAGAACCTTATAGATCTTTCCTACGCTTTAATGGTCATACCCAATATGATTGCCGTACTTTTGTTGGCACCAAAGGTGAACAAAGAGGCAAGAAAATATTTTCAGAGGTTAAAAGGTGAGCACGGATAATTTTGAACATGAGTTTTTTGGTATCGGTATCCAAAACGGAAAAACACCGGAAAATTTAGGGGTGTTGTGGCGAACGGCACAAAATCTAGGGGCCAGTTTTATCTTCACGATTGGTAATAGATATGCCAAACAGGCAAGTGATACGCACCATGCGGTGAAGGCCATGCCTTATTTTCATTATGAAACGTTTGAAGCATTCTATGAAAATTTGCCCAAGGGTGCTATGCTGGTAGGCGTGGAAATGAAGGAAAATGCGGTAGACTTGGAAACTTTTGAACACCCAAGACGATGCGTATATTTGCTGGGTGCTGAGGACCACGGACTTTCCAAACAAGCTTGTGAAAAGTCGCACCATTTGGTTCGTTTTAAATCGGTAAAAAGCCTCAATGTGGCCGTAGCCGGAAGTATTGTTATGTATGATAGGAATCTATCAAAACCGCGAATGCGTTAAAAGATAAAGTATGGGAAATCATAAATCCGGATTTGTAAATATTATAGGTAATCCCAATGTGGGGAAATCTACTTTAATGAATGCCTTTGTAGGCGAGAAACTATCTATAATTACCTCTAAGGCGCAGACCACAAGGCACCGTATTTTGGGTATTGTTAATGGCGATGATTTTCAGGTGATACTTTCGGATACCCCGGGAATTATCAAACCGGCCTACGAACTGCAATCTTCCATGATGAATTTTGTAAAATCCGCTTTTGAGGATGCAGATGTACTTCTGTACATGGTAGAGATTGGCGAAAAGGCATTAAAGGACGAAGCTTTTTTTGAGAAAATAAAGAACAGTAAGATTCCCGTTTTACTTTTGTTGAATAAGGTAGATACCGCAACGCAAGAGTTGTTGGAGGAGCAGGTACAGTACTGGCAAAAAATGCTTCCAACGGTAGAATTGCATCCTATTTCGGCCTTGTCCAACTTCAATATTAAAAATATTTTTGAGCGTATAATCGAATTGCTTCCAGAGGCGCCCGCTTATTATCCAAAAGACCAATTGACGGATAAGCCCGAGCGGTTTTTTGTTAACGAGAATATCAGGGAGAAAATCTTGATGTACTATAAAAAGGAAATTCCTTATTCCGTAGAAATAGAGACCGAAGAGTTTTTTGAAGATGAGGATATCATTAGAATGCGCGCGGTAATCATGGTAGAGCGCGACTCTCAAAAGGGTATTATAATCGGTCATAAGGGTGCTGCCCTAAAAAGGGTAGGGGTAGAATCACGTAAAGACCTTGAACAGTTTTTTGGCAAGCAGGTACATTTGGAGTTGTACGTAAAAGTCAATAAAAATTGGCGTAGTGATGCCCGTCAGCTAAAACGTTTTGGTTACAATAACTAAACTTCTTAACCATTTGGTAGCGTTCTTTTAAACATTGGTTGTTTTTTAGCTAACCTTAAAGTGATCCTGAAATTTCATCTTTGGCGATTAATAACCAAACTTGAAGATGAAAAATTTTAGAAGTATTTCACTTGCCCTAGTGGCACTTACAGCTTTTTCCTGTGAGAAATTAGAAGACTATGTTGGTCACCCGGATGAGGAACCAATCGTAAACACATCAGAACTTACTTTTACAAAGATTGGAGGATTCGTAAATGGCTCCGGTGATGAGGGCTTCGCCGAGATTAGTGCGTATGATTCCAAAACCGGTAAGTTATTCGTGGTAAACCCTGTGGAGACCGAGGTTTCTGTTTGGGATATTTCCGAACCTACAATTCCATCTAAACAATCTTCTATTTCCTTAAGCGGAACACCTAATAGCGTTGCGGTTCACGGTGGTCTTTTGGCCATAGCCGTAGAGAACAGCAACAAACAGGCAGATGGTACTATAGAGGTTTACGAAACAGAGACTATGGCTTTGACAAATTCCTATACTGTTGGTGCATTGCCGGATATGGTTACATTTAGTCCTAATGGTAAGTATATTGTTTCCGCTAACGAAGGGGAGCCAAATGATGATTATACCGTTGATCCGGAAGGCTCTATTTCGGTAATAGATGTAGAAAACAATAAGGTAAATACATTGGCTTTTACGAGCTACAACGGTCAGTCTATAGGTAATGACTTTAGAGTTTTTGGTCCCGGTGCTACAGTTGCCCAAGATATTGAACCGGAATATGTTGCTGTTTCCGATGATAGTAAATATGCCTATGTTAGCTTACAGGAAAACAATGGTATGGCCGTGGTGGATCTGACCACAATGACCTTGACCGATGTTTTTGGTTTGGGCGTAAAGGACCACTCACTTCCTGAAAATGCTTTGGATGCAAGTAACAAAGATGATATTGTTGGAAACTTTAAAACATGGCCGGTTCTAGGGTTTTATATGCCCGATGCTATCACTTATGCCAAAATTGGAGGTGCAGGTTACATCATTTCTGCTAACGAAGGAGATTCCCGTGATTACGATGGCTATTCAGAAGAGGAAAGAGTAAAGGACCTGGAATTGGACGCAACGGTTTTTCCAAATGCAGAGGAACTTCAAGCTGATGAAAATTTAGGTAGATTAAAGACTACAACGGCCAATGGCGATACAGATGGCGATGGCGATTTTGATAAAATCTATTCTTACGGTGCACGATCGTTCACAATTTGGAGCCCTCAAGGTCAAATGGTTTATGATAGTGGTGATGATATAGGAAGAAGAACTTTGGAAATTGCACCTGCATTGTTCAATAATGATGAAGGTGAAGCAGATGATAGAAGTGATGACAAGGGTGCGGAACCTGAGTCTGTTACTACCCTTAAAATTGGTGAATCTACATTGTTGTTCGTAGGCTTGGAAAGAACCGGTGGTGCTATGGTGTACGATATTAGCCAGCCTTCGGCCCCTGAGTTTTTAAAGTGGATTTTCAATACACAAGATGTTGCTCCAGAGGGACTTTTGGTAATTCCTTCCGATGAGTCGCCTAACGGTGAAAACCTTTTGGTAATAACCAACGAAGTATCAAATACCGTTTCTATTTACGAGATAAAATAGTAGGTTTCAACAAACTATAAAGACAGAATCCCCTAATTTCATTTTGAGATTTGGGGATTCTCTTTTTAATTTACTTACGATTAGTGGTTTAGAATTGCGATTCCATCGGGATTAATACTATTTTTGCAGCAAATTTAAGGAAGTATGAGTGCTATTGTAGCCGTTGTAGGGAGACCAAATGTAGGGAAATCCACGTTTTTTAACCGTTTGATTCAAAGAAGGGAAGCTATTGTTGATGCCGTAAGTGGCGTTACCCGTGACCGTCATTATGGAAAAAGTGATTGGAACGGAAAAGAGTTTTCATTAATAGATACAGGTGGCTACGTACAGGGTAGCGATGATATTTTTGAGCAGGAAATAGATAAGCAGGTAGAACTTGCCATTGATGAGGCCGATGCCATTATTTTTATGGTAGATGTTGAAAGTGGTATTACGGGCATGGATGAAGATGTTGCCAATTTGCTCCGTAGGGTTAAAAAGCCCGTATTTCTTGCGGTGAACAAAGTAGATAATGCCAAACGTGCGGAAGATGCAGTAGAGTTCTATGCGTTAGGTTTAGGTGATTATTATACGCTGTCCAGCATTAACGGTAGCGGTACGGGAGATCTGTTGGATGCTTTGGTAGAAGTGCTTCCTGAAAGTGAAAAAGAAGAAAGTGAGTTGCCAAGGTTTGCCGTTGTAGGAAGACCTAATGCCGGTAAATCATCGTTCATAAATGCTTTGATCGGTGAAGATAGGTATATTGTAACCGATATTGCCGGTACTACAAGGGATAGTAGCGATACAAAATACAACCGTTTTGGTTTTGACTTTAATATAATTGATACTGCAGGTATCAGAAGAAAGGCCAAGGTAAAGGAAGATTTGGAATTTTATTCCGTAATGCGTTCCGTTCGTGCTATTGAACATTGCGATGTTTGCTTGTTAATGTTTGATTCCACACGTGGTTTTGATGGTCAGGTGGAAAATATTTTCTGGTTGGCACAACGAAATAACAAAGGTATTGTGGTCTTAGTGAATAAATGGGACTTGGTGGAGGATAAGGAAACCAATACCATGAAGGAATATACCCAGCGTATTAAACAGGCCATGGAACCTTTTGTAGATGTGCCGATCATCTTTATTTCGGCATTGACCAAGCAACGTATTTATAAGGCTATTGAGACGGCCGTAGATGTGTATAAAAATCGTTCCAAGAAAATTAAGACACGTCAGCTTAATGACGTATTGTTGCCTATTATTGAACGCACACCGCCACCTGCTTACAAGGATAAGTATGTAAAAATCAAGTACATTACACAGTTGCCAACAAACTACCCTCAGTTTGCGTTCTTCTGTAACCTACCACAATACGTTCGGGAACCTTACAAGCGTTTCTTGGAGAATAAATTGCGGGAAAACTTTGATTTTAACGGTGTTCCCATTACTATTTATATGAGAAAGAAATAGGTGTAGACATTTAATTATCCTCCTTTAGAGACTTATATAATCCCCATAAACAATTTGGTTGGTCTAAATGGTTTATGGGGATTTTGTATATAGGGACTAAATATAGTTCCAGCTCAGAATTGTAAATTGATGAGGTGTTTATTCAAACCAAACTATATCGGTTATTAACCCTCTTTTCATCATCAACTTCAGGTAAAGTTTGGGAATCGAGATAGAGCTAAAAGATTACCATCCGCCTGAAGCACCGCCGCCTCCAAAGCCTCCACCTCCGAAACCGCCACCAAAGCCACCGCCGGAACCTCCTCCAAAACCACCGCCTCCAAAGCTGCCGGAGCCTCCACTACGACCCATATTGCTCAAGATGATAATATCCCAAAGGTCTAAGCCTCTTCCGCGTTTGCCTCCGTTTCTGCCACCACCTCCTCGTTTGTTTCGGTTGGATAGGATGATAAGAATAATGAAGAAAATAATAAATGGTAAAAACTGTCCCAAAGGAAAGCCACCGCCATCGTCAAACGAACGCTCTTCTTCAAACTCCCCATTAAGAGCTTGAAAAATGGCATCAAATCCGGCGTTTAGGCCTCCGTAATAATCGTTTTGTTTGAACTTGGGTAGAATGGCCTGGTCAATAATTCGGCGAGACAGGGCGTCGGTAAGCCTAGATTCTACGCCATATCCTGTGTTAATGGCTATTCTTCGGTCGTCCCTGGCCAAAAGTATAAAAATACCATTGTCCTTTTTATCTTGGCCAATTCCCCATTTCTCGCCCCATTGAGCCCCAAGAAAATTGATGTTCTCTCCTTCCGTAGAGCTAATAATGGCAATAACTATTTGTGTAGACGTACTGTCCGAATAACGAATCAATTTTTGCTCTAGAGCCTGTTTTTGACCACTACTCAATAGATTTATGTAGTCGTAAACACTGGTCTGTAACTTAGGCGTGTCCGGAATTTGAAATTGAGCCGTGACCAGACTATAGCAACAGAGTAAAATGATGAGTAGACTACCCCTTAGATACTTCATTGCTGAGTTCATTTTTATCGCCGCGCTGCCAAGGAAAATGGGCTTGGAGTTCTTTTCCGGCTTTTAAGATACCATCTATGATACCTTGCTTAAAGTTTCCTTTTTTAAATTGGTCTTGAATAACATCTTTGGTAGTATTCCAGAAATTTTCCGGTACCACCTTATGAATGCCGCTATCTCCGTAAATAGAGAATTTTCTATCGTTTACGGCAACGTATATCAAAACTCCGTTGGCTTCTTTGGTATTGTCCATTTTTAAGAGTAGAAACACTTCTTTGGCCCTATCCATTGGGTCTAGCCGCGTATGGGGTTCAATATGTACCCTGATTTCGCCAGAAGTGTCTTTTTCGGCTTTTATTATGGCCTCAACAATTTCTTGCTCTTCCTCTGCGGTTAAAAATGCTTCTACTCTGGACATATCTTAATTGAAGTCGAATTCTACGTCCGGTGCATTTTCAGAACCAGCATCTGCTTTGTACCGAGCCATATCTTCAAACCCGAAAATGCCCGCCAAGAATGACCCTGGAAATTTAGAGATGTGTATGTCGTAAAGGTTTACGGTCTCATTAAACTTGTTTCGTTCAACGTTTATACGGTTTTCTGTACCTTCTAACTGTGCTTGTAGTTCAAGAAAGTTTTGGTTTGCCTTTAGCTCTGGGTAGCGCTCTACAACTACCATTAATTTACTAAGTGCACCTGTAAGTCCGCTTTGTGCTTGTTGAAAAGCGGCCATTTTTTCTGGTGTTAGGTTATTGGCGTCAATAGAGGTTGAGGTAGCTTTGGCCCTTGCTTCAATTACATCTTTTAAAGTGCCACGTTCAAAATCTGCGGCGCC
The DNA here is from genome assembly GCF_018860715.1 of Zobellia sp. B3R18. Lineage (NCBI taxonomy): Bacteria > Pseudomonadati > Bacteroidota > Flavobacteriia > Flavobacteriales > Flavobacteriaceae > Zobellia > Zobellia sp. B3R18. The sequence goes on from NZ_JAHKQG010000011.1 coordinate 1,908,761, forward strand.
CTGTACGGTTTTTACCAAGTTTCCTATAAGGTCGTTTCTGCGTTGGTAGGCACTTTCAACATTAGACCAAGCTGTTTTGGCATTGGCTTCTAGTTCTACTGCGGTATTGTTAAAGCCTACGGCCCAATTATAAAGACCAAAAGCAATAACTCCTAGCACTATAAGTACAATTAATCCTTTTTTCATTTTAAAAATATTAGGTTATAGTTAATGTGTTGCTGTAAGCAAAAAGTGTATTTGGAATATTAGACCACAAAGTTGTGCAATTGTTACAACTGCTCTTTAATTTTGGTCAATTCGGCCTTAATTCGCTCTAATTTATCAATAATATCAAAGTTATTGAGCGTTTTTTGACGGTTTTCCTTTAAGTGGATTTTAGCGCCTTCTAATGTAAAGCCACGCTCTTTTACCAAGTGGTAAATGAGCTTTAGATTGTCTATGTCCTGTGGGGTGAACTTACGGTTTCCCTTTGCGTTCTTCTTGGGTTTGAGCGCATCAAATTCTTTCTCCCAAAAACGGATCAGGGAAGTGTTTACACCAAAGGCCTTGGCGACTTCGCCAATACCGTAATACCTCTTTTCTGGAAGTTCTATTTGCATTAATCCAAAGATTGATTTTCTTGTGCTGCGTATTTCAGCATATTCTCAAATTCTTCTGCGGTCAAACTACCATAGTAGAAGTTTATGGGGTTGATGCGTTCTTCATCTTTCCAGACTTCATAATGTAAATGGGGAGCTTCCGAACGGCCTGTATTTCCTACAAAACCAATAAGATCTCCGCGTTTTACTTTTTGACCTTTTTTTACATTGTACTCGCTCAAGTGCCCATAAAGCGTCTTGTAGCCATAGCCGTGGTCTATACGAATGTGCTTGCCGTAACCGGATGAACCGTTATCGGCACGAATGACCTTACCATCTCCAGGAGCGTAAATAGGAGTGCCTTTTGGAGCGGAAAAATCCATTCCCCTATGCAATTTACGTGCCTTTGTAAACGGATCCGAACGCCAGCCAAAACCGGAAGCCATACGTTTTAAGCTTTCATTGGTAACCGGCTGAATTGCCGGAATGGCCATTAGGAATTTTTCTTTTTCTTCGGCAAGTTTTGTGATTTCATCCAATGATTTGGATTGAATGGACATCTGTTTCTTAATGATGTCAAGTCGTTTTGTAGTGGCGATTACCATTTCGGAATTATTAAAGCCTTCCAAAGATTTGTAACGGTTAACACCTCCAAAACCGGCTCTTCGCTGTTCTTCCGGAATAGGGTTAGCCTCAAAGTACAAGCGGTAAATATTATTGTCGCGCTCTTCTATATTAGCCAAAACCTCTTCGATCTGGCCCATTTTTCTATTCAAAAGCTCAAATTGAAGCTCGTAATTTTTCACTTCACGCGCTAGCGAAAGTTCCCTTGGAGTATTGATTAGGTTGGTATTCATTAAAAATACCAAGCACATGAGGCCAAATAGAAATGACCCTACAAAAAACAGGGCAATATTGCGATAGCGCCTAGATTTTTTAGGTTCTATCTTGCGATATGAAAGTGTATCCGGATCGTAATAGTACTTTACCTTAGACATGAATCTATTTTATCCTATTTTTGTGACGTTTTACTGGGATAAACAAATATAGAAATACTTTCCTTTAAAACGTTAATTTTTGTAAAACCTTATAATTCTCTATGACTTCCAAGGAAATCCGATCTCAATTCTTAAATTTTTATAAAGAAAAAGAGCATAAAATAGTTCCATCTGCCCCTATGGTCATTAAAGATGACCCTACGCTAATGTTCACGAATGCGGGCATGAACCAGTTTAAGGAGTTCTTTTTAGGGAATAGTATTGCCAAGAATCCTAGGGCCGTAGATACCCAAAAGTGTTTGCGCGTAAGTGGTAAGCATAATGATTTAGAGGAAGTGGGCAAGGACACCTACCACCATACCATGTTTGAAATGTTGGGCAATTGGAGTTTTGGCGATTATTTTAAGGAAGAAGCTATTTCTTGGGCATGGGAGCTGCTCACGGAAGTTTTGAAAATTGATAAGGATTGTTTGTATGTTTCGGTTTTTGAAGGAAGTAAAGATGCCGATAATTTGGCGTTGGATACCGAAGCTTATGATCTATGGAAAGCCATTGTGCCGGAAGACCGGATTATTCTAGGAAATAAGAAGGACAATTTTTGGGAAATGGGTGATCAGGGGCCTTGTGGCCCTTGTTCCGAGATTCATGTGGATATTCGCTCTGCGGAAGAAAAAGCAAAGGTTTCAGGAGCCTCTTTGGTAAATGCCGATCACCCACAGGTAGTTGAAATATGGAACTTGGTTTTTATGCAATACAACCGAAAGGCAGACGGTACTTTGGAACCATTGCCCGCAAAACATGTAGATACGGGAATGGGGTTTGAGCGTCTGTGCATGGTGCTTCAAGGTGTGCAATCCAATTACGATACAGATGTTTTTAAGCCTATTATTCGCGAAATTGAGACCATAACCAATAGCAAGTATGGTAAAGATGAAGAGACGGATATTGCTATTCGTGTAATTGCGGATCACATTCGTGCGGTGTCTTTTTCCATTGCAGACGGACAGTTGCCAAGTAATACGGGAGCCGGATATGTAATCCGCCGTATTTTAAGACGTGCCGTGCGTTACGGTTTTACGTTTTTGAATACCAAAGAGCCCTTTATGTACCGTTTGGTAAGTGTGCTTACGGAGAATATGGGGGAAGCTTTTCCCGAGTTGAAAGAACAGCGTCAATTGATAGAGAACGTTATAAAAGAGGAAGAACATTCATTCTTGAAAACCTTGGAACAAGGGTTGGTGCTTCTAGATCAAGTAATTGCAAATGTAAAGGGTAAGGAAGTAGATGGTAGAAAAGCTTTTGAGCTGTACGATACTTACGGATTTCCTATAGATTTAACCGCACTGATTCTTTCTGAAAAAGGATTGGGCTTAGATGAAAAAGGTTTTGATGCGGCTATGCAAGAGCAAAAGAATCGTTCAAAATCGGCTTCGGAGATTTCTAAGGATGACTGGGAAGTGCTTTCAGGAGATTTGGAGCAGGAGTTTGTTGGGTATGATGTACTCGAGGCCAATGTAAAATTGGTGAAGTACAGAAAAGTAACTTCCAAAAAGGCCGGTGAGCAGTATCAATTGGTTTTTAACCTAACTCCTTTTTATCCTGAAGGAGGTGGACAAGTAGGGGACAAGGGCTATTTGGAGATGCCAAATGGTGATGTAGTCTACATTCTGGATACGAAAAAGGAGAACAACGAAATTATCCATTTTACTAAAAATCTTCCGTCAGATACAAGCGGAACATTTAAAGCGGTAGTGGACAGGAAACAGCGCGAACGTACGCAAGCAAACCATACGGCTACGCACTTATTGCACCAGGCTTTACGAGAAATATTGGGCACGCATGTAGAGCAGAAAGGTTCTGCTGTACACTCCAAGTATTTACGGTTTGATTTTTCTCACTTTTCAAAAGTAACATCGGAGGAACTACGCGAGGTAGAAAACTTTGTAAATGCACGTATAGATGGTCAGTTGCCTTTTGTGGAGCAAAGAAACATACCAATGGAAGACGCCTTGAAAGAAGGGGCTATGGCCCTTTTTGGAGAGAAGTATGGTGATGCTGTCCGAACGGTGCGTTTTGGTCAGTCTATAGAATTGTGTGGAGGTACCCATGTTAAGAATACGAGTGAAATTTGGCACTTTAAAATTAAGTCGGAGGGAGCAGTGGCTTCGGGAATACGCCGAATTGAAGCGATTACCTCTGATGCCGTAAAGGATTTTTATGCTGATAATGATAGGGTCCTTTTGGATATAAAGTCATTGCTGAACAATGCCCAAGACCCAGTAAAAGCTGTCTCAAACTTACAAGATGAAAATACCAAATTGAAAAAAGAGGTAGAGGCCTTATTGAAGGATAAAGCAAAAAAACTAAAAGGTGATTTAAAAAACGAACTGGAAGATGTGAACGGGGTTCAGTTTTTGGCCAAGAAGATTGACTTGGATGCCGCAGGAATAAAAGACCTTTCTTTTGAAATGGGTCAGAACCAGGATAATCTATTCCTTCTTTTTGGAACGGAGCAAAACGGAAAAGCATTATTGTCTTGTTACATTTCTAAAGAACTAGTGACTTCAAAGGATTTGAATGCCGGAACCATTGTTAGGGAATTGGGAAAATTCATTCAAGGTGGTGGCGGTGGCCAGCCTTTCTTTGCTACCGCAGGAGGCAAGAAACCCGAAGGAATTGATGAGGCATTGGCCAAGGCAAAAGAGTATTTAAAGTAACATACTAGAAAGCCTCGCTAATTATGGTGGGGCTTTTTTCTTTAAGGATAGACTTGACTAATCTTTAAAGGAATCATAATTCACGGTTCATTGTTGATGAAGAGGAATGTGTTCTATGGGTTAAGAAAATATTAGATAAATAAGGGTAAAATTCTTCTGGGTTATTTTTAAGACTTGATAGGTGGCTGACCGTTATCTTTTGCTTTTTGTACTGCTATTTCCGCTTTTGGCAAGGTTAACTTAAAGGTGGTTCCTTTTCCAACGCCGTCAGACTCGGCAATTATGGTTCCCCCATGCGAGACCGCAATTTTCTGGACCATATAGAGTCCTAAGCCTGTGCCTTCTGTATTCTTGTGAAAGCGTTCAAATGGTGTAAATAGGTTTTGTAAGGCATGCTCGTTCATTCCTAATCCATTATCACGTACTAAGAAGCTGTTTGTGTCACCATTATCAATATAATCTATAGCTATTGTTGGATTTTTTTGGTCACCCATATATTTGATAGAGTTGTCCAGGAAGTTGCAAAAAATCTGGGTTATCCTTTTGTGGTCACCATAAATTTGGGGTAGATCGTTCGCAATAATAAGTTCAACTTTTTCTTTGTCTAGTTTTCCTTTGATCAAATCTTTGGATAAACTCAATATATCATTGGTGTTCAACAGTTCGTTTTTATTTTCGACTTTACCCAATTCCGCAATTTTGGTAATATCCGAAATCAATGCGCTCATATTATCGCAGGAAATATCTATTAAGTTTAGATATTCTTCTACCGTCTCAAAATCTGCAGTCTCAATAGACATGGACATAAGGCCGGCAATTCCTTTAATATTGTTAAGCGGACTTTTTAGGTCATGGGAGACGGCAAAGGTAAATTGTTGAATCTCTTTGTTCTTAGATTTTAAGCTATTTGCGGCTTCCTCTAGTTTGTTTTTTTGAAGCCTTAATTCTTGGGTACGTTCCGCTACTTTTTGAACCAATACTTTTTGATTTTTCCGGAAATTTCGGACTTTGAGGTAATAGGCTAGATATAGCAATAGTAGAATCAATACGACCAATAACAATCGGAACCACCACATTTGCCAATAGGGTGGGGTAATAGTCAGATGTAGCTTTAATTCATTGTCTACCCAAACACCATCAGAATTGGTAGATTTCATTCGTAACGTATATTCTCCCGGGTTGAGGTTGGTATATGTGGCACTGGGATTGTTTCCTACATAATTCCAATCTTTCTCAAACCCCTCTAAATAAAAGGCATAGTCAACACTTTCTGGGTGTCTCATGGTAAGCGCCTTAAAATCAATATTTATTACGGATTGGTCATGGCTGAGGGTAAGGGAGTCAACTTGGCTAATATCCTTCTCTAAAACTCCAAATTCATCATTGGGCAGAACTGATTTGTTGAAAATTTTAAGGTCTGAAATAAACAGGGTGAGTTTATCTTTTCGCTTAATAACATCCTTGGCCGTAAAAATGTTAAACCCATTTACGCCTCCAAAAATATATTCTCCTTTACTGGTAACCAACGAGGCGTTAGGGTTGAATTGGTTGGCCTGCAGACCATCAACTACCCCATATTCCATTGTTTTTTCGTTACCCGTATGGTATCTAATAATACCTTCCTCCGTACTTAACCACAGATGTTTATTCTTATCATCTATAATTTCTTTAATAGCATCATTTTTAAGTCCGTTTGATTTGTTGATTATCTCAAAAGAATCCTTTTCAGGTACGTATTTGTTAAGTCCTCCTTGGGTACCGACCCAAATGGTATTTTCGGTATCCTGTATGATAGAGTTGACAAAATTGTTGCTTAACGAATTTTTAATGTGATAATGGGTGCTTGTCCAATTACCATTGTTTTCTGATAGTTTAAACAAGCCGGAATTAAGAGTGCCTATCCAAACATTACCGTGGTTGTCTTCAAATATGGTGTTTAACGAATTTATTTCTGTACCATCTACTTCAGAGGTCAGGGTAATGTCTTCATGTTCGTCTGTCTTAGGGTTAAAAACCTGTACACCCGCAAAATAATGGACAATCCAAATACGACCATTTTTGTCCTTTAAGAGGTTAACTACAATATTGGATTTCAAAAAGGAATTCTGGGTGTTTAACTCTTCGTACTTTTTACTTTTCGTATCAAAGATGAGAATACCATTGGTCCAAGTGCCAACCCATAACTCGTTTGGTTTTGTCTCGAGTAATGAAAGCACTACATCACTGCCAAAATTTTCGCTTTTTAGAGAATAATCTTCAAACGTATTTAAACTTCTGTTCCAATAATTTAGTCCACCACCGTCCGTTCCTATCCATATATTACCTTTAGAATCTTCATTAAAACAATTTACCAGCTTGTTGCTTAAAGATTTGGGGTTTAGTGGGTCTGATGTAAAGTGTTTAAATTTAAATAATTCTGGGTCATGGTAATTTAGGCCACTTCTATACGGGGCTACCCACATAATACCATTGCGAGTGTTTAGCAGTGCCCAAATGGAGTTGCCCGAAATGGAATTAGGTTTATAAACGCTATGTTCTATATGTTGTAGCTGTTCTAAATTTTTATTGTAGATATAGAGGCCGTTGTTTTCTGTTCCTATCCACAATTCATCATTGCTGCTTTTAGTTAAGGAACGGATACAATAACCTGGGCTTACATCCTTTCTTTTGGTATGTATTTTTAAATTCTTATCTACCTCTAGTTCTACAAGAGATCCTTTTAGGGTGCCCAGTAAATATTTGTTTTTATCTATGGTGGTAGCCGCAAAGATTTCATCTGTTTGCTGATGTTTGCTCTGGATTTCCATATCCTTGTTTATTACCAGAATATTGTAGGTAGTAATAACCAACATATAATCGCTGGTCAAGGGCATTATTTGAAGAACTCTATCTATACGTTTGTTTTTTAGTTTTACATAGTCATTTGGAAGTTTAAAGTGTTTTATCGCTCCAGTTTCGGGTTGATATCGATATAGTCCGCTTTTTTCCGTGCCCAGCCATAAATAACCATGTAGTTTTGTTACCCCTTGGAACCTTTTGGATTCTATTTCCTTTCCCTCTTTCTTAAATGGATATGGAACAACAAGATTTAAACTGCGATCGTATAAACTTAAGCCATCATTGGTGCTTATGAGTATATTTTCACCGTCCTCATATAAAGAAACTACGTATTCGTGGGTAAGTCCTGTTACACTGTCTAATGTTTTATTGAATATTTCAAAATCCTTGCCATCGTACCTGTTCAGTCCATTTCTGGTTCCAATCCATATAAAACCGTAACTATCTTCTAAAAAGACAGTAGCTGTGCTATGTGATATTCCTTCTGTAATATGTTGAAAATCAAAGGGTTTTGTGTGTTGAGATCTAACCATATGTATGGAAAGAAAAAGAAAGAAGAACATAAAACTCTTACAACAATACTTTGAAAACATTTTTTGGCTAGTGTAGTGTATTTATTTTAACGTATTTAAAGGTAAGAAATTACGTCCAAAAATAAATTTAATGCAAAGTTTTATCTACGAAACAAGAAAAGAGTTTAGGTAGTATATAGAATACGCTGGTTTTTATGAATTTTTCTGTCAAACTTATGGGCTATCTTTAATTTTGAAATTAGGCATGGGCTACGGTTTTTGTGGATTGTTCTGTGGCGTAGATATTAAATTAAGTATGACTATATTTTCTTATCATTTGGCCAAAATACCATTTTCTACGGCCGTAAAAGGCGTATTCTCAAATCCTATTCCTAGGCATACAAAAGGTTTGATTCATGTGGAGTATATGTCTTCTATGAGATTGGGTTCTGCTATTGTATCCCCATCAAGATTTTTAATTCGGGAGGTAGTGGTCTTTGCCCAATGGGAAAATGAAAATGCTATAGATGATTATTTAGAAGAAGAGAAATTTGGTAAAATTCTAGCTAACGGCTGGCATGTTCGCTTGTCTTTTGTGCGAGAGTGGGGAAAATTTAAGGATTTTAATATTCCGGAATATAAATCCGAGTTAGATGGCCTAAATTCTCCTGTAGTAGCGGTTACGATTGCGAGAATGAAACCCTTTGAAATCCCACGGTTTTTACATTGGGGCAGACCTGTAGAAAAGTTGGTCCGTGACCACCCTGGAACTACGCTTTCTTTGGCTTCATTTAGATTTCCCAATACGGTATCCACATTTTCTATTTGGAGAACGGAGAAAGAAATGACAGATATGGTGCGTGGTCATAGTAAAGTGCCTAAACCCCAAAGACATGCGGTTGCAATGAAAGAAAGAGATAGGAAGAGTTTTCATTTTGAATTTACCACTCTGCGTTTTAAACCCATCTCGGAATCTGGTTCATGGAAAGGTAAAAAGAATTTTGTTCCTAATCTTAAAGTAGATTAAATGGGGCTTGCTATTCTTAAGCAAAACGTACAGGATTGGATTACCCAACAATGGGTTATCCTATTTGGGGAAAAAGTTGATGAAGAGACTAGTAATTGGCTTCTAGGGCCTTTTGGAACAAAAAGCGGAATTGGAGAAAAGTTCATTCAAGAGCTGGCGCATAAGGAAGAATTGAATCAAGATAAAAGTACCCATGCTAAAGGTATATTGCAATCCATTAATCAACTTAAACTACCTCAAACAGAGTTGGATAAATTGTCCGAAAATGTAATCGATTTTTATGAAAATACAAGTACTTATAATCTTGACTTAAAAGTGAAATGGAATCCCTTCTTTAAAGGGTTTGGTGTGCTTTTACGCCTATTGTTCAGTAATAGAATCGAACAATTAAACGTGCCTATTAAAAACAATAAAGATTCCAAGGCAGTGACAAGTGAAATCATTTGTTTGTTGGATGGTCAAACAAAAAAAGTAAAACGTACCATTTGGCTAAGAACCTTTAAAACCTCGGGGCAAGTGGTGTATTCTGGGGTTTATGAAACCTGTACGATTCCAAAAGGGCAGACTTGTGTAAAAGCTATATTTCCGTTGCCCAATGGTAATGCTACGGTTATTTTAAGCCCAAGTGTGGGAAAGAACGGTGAATTAATTTTAACCTCTTCGGGGAAAACAATTGGTGATAGTGGATTTTATTTTTTACTGAACGATTCCAAGGGAAATAAATGGACTAAGTTTATTTCATCATTTAAAGATAAACTGGTGGTTAGTTCAGAAAATGGAAGCATTAAAGCAGTACAGACCTTAACTTTGTGGCGATTTCGGGTTTTGAGTCTTGAATATCAAATCAATAAAAAGCATTCAAAGTACTAGGCAGGGCGTAGTCATATAAATAATATACCAATAGAAAAACTAAAACGCATATTGAACAGTATTCTTCCTATTACGGAAGAGGATTGGCAGGCTATATTGCCTTACCTCTCAGTTGTTGGGTTTGAAGAAGGTGAACAGTTGCTCTGTCCGCCCCAAATATGCCGCTTTATTGCGTTTATCAATTTGGGGTCTTTGCGGTCTTACCATATAAATGACCAACTGGTAGAAACGAATTTGCTGTTGAGGTCCGCTAATGAGTTCATAACGGACTATGAGAGCTTTGTAAGTCAACAGCCCTCTACCTTGTGGATACAGGGCATAGAAAAAGGGGAAGCTATTTTTTTGGATAGAACGGGTCTGTATTCTCTTTACGAAACCTCTTTTTACTGGAATAAATTTGGGAGAATTATTAGCGAACAGATATTCGTAAATAGTAAACGGAGAACGGAACAACTGCTATTTTTAAATCCAACGGAGCGGTATTTGCTTCTCATGAAAAATCATCCTGAATATTTTCAAAAGTACGCTTTAAAACATATTGCGAGCTATTTGGGTATAACACCACAATCATTAAGTAGAATTAGAAATCAGGTTTCAAAGCATTAATTACCTAAAGTTAAGTCTTGATTTTGCAGTATTTCTAGAAATTAGCTCCCATTAAATAAATGGAGTAATTTTTTAAACCTGTACTTATGACTGTCATGATTTTATCCGCGATTTTATTTTTAGTTTTTGTTGCTCTCGGTGGCATCCATTTTTATTGGCTTTTTGGAGGCACATGGGCACTGAAAAGCGCGATTCCAACAAAAGGTAATGAACTGAACTCGCTCGCCATTCCTAAAATAGCCACGTTAATAGTGGGCCTTGTTTTGGTTTCGTTTGGGCTTTTATATCTTTTGAAGTCAGGCTTGATACATTTTCAGGCACCTAATTGGATTATAAATTATGGATATTGGTTTATTCCTTCTATTTTTATTTTACGGGCGATAGGCGAATTTAATTATGTAGGTTTTTTTAGAAAAATAAAGAATACCACATTCGCGAATGCAGATTCAAAAGTTTTTATTCCTTTATGCCTAGCAATTGGTATAATGGGAATACTGGTTCAATATCTAAGTTGAAGGATTTAAAATCCTCTAAATTAGGCGCTATCTTTGAGCGGTAGAAAAAGCAAAAAATTAAGATGAAACTCCAAACCCAAATACCTTTACAAAAGACTCAAAACCAGATTGACTATGAAAGTAGGTTAGTATTGTTGGGTTCCTGTTTTTCAGAGAATATTGGGCAAAAAATCAGTTACTTTAAATTTCGCAAACTTCAGAACCCGTTCGGTATTTTATTCCACCCGTTGGCTATTGCCAATTTGGTCTCTCGTGCCGTATTGGGGATGGGCTATACGGAGGACGATGTTTTTTTTCACAATGAGCGTTGGCAGTGTTATGATGCCCATTCAGATTTAAGTGCGGTTTCCAAAGAAAGTCTGCTTAATGCCTTAAATGACGGAATTGAAAAAACTGGAAATCATCTGAAACAAGCTACCCATATTTGCATAACACTGGGTACGGCTTGGGTGTATAGAAATACGGAAACAGATGCAGTGGTAGCCAATTGCCATAAAGTTCCTCAAAAACAATTTTCAAAAGAGCTGTTGAGTATTGGAGAGATTACAGCAAGTCTAAACAGTATTATAGCATCGGTACAATCTCTGAACCCCAATGTACAGTTTGTTCTTGCCATATCACCAGTGCGTCATATAAAAGATGGATTTGTAGAAAATCAACGTAGCAAGGCACATTTAATAGCTGCTGTTCATGAAGTGATTGAAACTGCGAAGCTAAAAGTAGATTACTTTCCTTCGTATGAAATTCAAATGGACGAACTGCGCGATTATCGTTTTTATAAAGAGGATATGGTGCACCCAAATGCATTGGCGGTCAATTATATTTGGGAAAAGTTTAAATTGGTTTGGATTACGGAAGAGGCCCAAAAAACCATGCTTCAGGTAGATGCTGTTCAGAAAGGACTCTTTCATAGGCCTTTTCACCAAAAATCGGAACAACATTTAAAGTTCTTAAAATCCTTGGACGTTAAAATATCCAATCTTCAAAAGCAGTTTTCATTTATGGATTTTTCAAGTTAAGATTCAGGGTGTTAGAATCCGCTTTCCGTTTCGTCAATTTCAATATGTATTGTAACTTCAACTTATGAAAAAAGTATTTGCAGGCGTCTTGATTACCCTGGCCGTTGTTTTGGTTTTTCGTTCGTGCGTTGCCGATAGGGAGGAAAAATCCATCCTTGAAGAAAATAGTATGCTCATACAGACACAAATAGACAACGTAAGCAAATTAATAGTTACCGAAGGTCACTTTGCGGAAGTCTACAATTACAAAGATTCTAAGATGCTTTTTGGGCCTTTTATTTCCGCCGAAAAGAAAGCGTTGGTCGTGGTAAATGCCGATGTTACCATTGCCTATGATTTAAGTAAAATTAATTTTGAAGTGGATGAGGCAAACAAGACTTTACACATCAAAAGCATACCGGAGCCGGAAGTAAAGATCAGTCCGGATTTTGAGTATTACGATGTTACTTCGGACTATTTAAATATGTTCGACGCCAGTGATTATAATAAAATCAAGAAAAACGTAAATGCTTCCCTTATGAAAAAAGTAGAAGCATCGGCTTTAAAAAAGAACGCTGAAAACCGTCTGATCAGCGAACTTCAGAAATTCTATATTTTAACCAATTCCATGGGATGGTCTTTGGTATACAATGGTCAGCCGGTAGAAGAGAATCTGCCCCAAATACTTTTCAAGGATTAGATTTTACCTATTTGGCAAAAGTATCTGCCCAAGTCATGTATTGGTCCCAGTCGTATTCGGTTACATCGTGTTTTCCGGTTCTCATATGGTAGGCTAGCGTTCGCTGAATAGGCTTGTCAACCTCATGAACATCTGTAAGGGACAATCCTTTTTTTCCATATAGCTCGTACACTTTAGAGGCATATTGAGAAGACAAGAACTCACCTTTGGGATCTGCCCATTCATCTTCAATGGCACTGGCTACGTACAATGGCCTTGGAGCAATCAATGCCAGTAACTGATGCTGGTCTACAGGTAATGTTTCTTCTCTGTTGCTGTATTTTTTAAAGCTTTGGGAAAACCAATGTGGAAAAGAAGTAGTAATGTGTTCTATGGTCTCTCCATACTTTCGTTTGGATAAGGCTGCACCTCCACAACCCGAATTATTACTGACCACACCGGAGAATCTAGGGTCTGTTACACCTGCCCATAAAGCTGCTTTTCCTAGCCTTGAATGCCCAAACACAATTACATTAGAAATATTAGTGTCATTTTCTAAGTAGTCCATAGCGCGACTAAGTCCAAAAGCCCATGCGGCTATACTGCCCCATTCATTGGTCCTTGGCCGGGTCTGTTCTTCGGTATAGTATAAACTGTGCAGTCCATCCGAAAAGTCATTTTTATCTGGGTCTATTTCTCCATAATACACCGTGGCGAGACCGTATCCCTTTTCGAGCATTTTATTTATGGGCCAGCGGTTGGTACGCACGCCTCGCGAAGCTTCTGTAGCTTTGTTATTGCTTATCTTTAAATCGTCGTTGTTGGCATTCCAAGCTTCGGTGATTATTACCTTGGGGTCGTTCGTTACCGTGTGGTTCCCATGAAAATTATAGCCTAGGAATACAGGTGCGTTTTCATGTCCGTTAGGAAGGTATAAAAGGATGTTGAAATTTAACGTCCGTCCGTTTTTCTTTAAGCCAACCGCAATTTGTTTGCGTTGTGCTTTTCCCTCAAATGCATTATTATCTTGTTCTATGACTTTAAAGGAGTACTCGTCCAACATGGCAGGGACCTTGCCATATATTTGCTTTTCGAAGAACTGATAGATTTCTAGTTTTCTATTTTTTTCCCACTGATCGGTATTCGTTATCGCTCGCCCACTAAAAGAGGTGAGAGGGTCGGGAACTGAGAATTTTGGTATTCTGGTCTCATCGTAATTAGCTTCGGGTTGTGCCAATAGGATGGTACTGAAAATTATAAAAAAGAGAGAAGTTATTCGTTTCACGGCGGTTTGGTTTGGGGTCAATTAGGAAATATAGGTTTCTAGTTCAAATTTTCTGTTTCACATGTTTGGTTTACCAAATTTAGGCCATCATCTATTAAATGACCAACCTTTGGATTGTTCAGTTTCACTGTTTGTAAATGTTCGGATATTTCATGGGCAAACTCATGGTCTCCGTTTTCTTTGGCAAGCTCGTAGAGTTCAACAGGCAGGAGCCAATCACCAGGGTAATTATCCCTTATGGCTTCAAAAACTTTGTGTCTGGAGATGGTAATGTTCTTGCCTTCCCGGAAGTGGCGAACCTGTTCGTAATATTGTTCCAATTGGCTCTGAGAAGCGTTGCCTTCTGATTTTATGGTCGTGGATGACACTTTATGGGTAACCAGGTCAAAACTGTTCAAATCTGCCGGACCGTTAAAAGCCGAAACAATTTCGCTACCTACGGCCATACTGTAAAGCTCTTCCTTGCTTTTAAAAAGAACATTGTTCTTGTGGGTTACCGTACAATCTTTAAAGGTGACGAGAATAATATCTCCTTGCAGGTTTCGGGTTCCCGTAACGATTTCTCCGGCTATTTGTATATGTCCTTCAAACTCTAAGGAAATGCGTTGGCCTTCAAAAATATTGTAAGCTTTTAGGTCAAGCGGACTCATATCCTCAATAGCCAAGTTTATTCCTTTTAACTTGCCCAATGGGGAGCCAAAACCGGTAGCGTGCTGTTTTGTACTGTGCCCTACCAATTCTTTGTCGCGGAAGGATAAAGCCGTAGCTCCAACCGTTTGAAAGAAAACAGGCTTATCATCATACGCTATAACGCTATCAAAATTACCCGAGATCTGTAAGCCCGTACTCAGTTCTATGGTGCCCAGTTCTTTGGAGGCAATCAGTTTTTTAATTCCGCTCAATCCGCCTTTGCGTAAAGCCATGGTATTCGCAAACTCCTCTAAAACTTGACTCAAGTAAGCAAAATCCGGAGTAACAAAAAGTTGAGGTTGGGGCTGTGTAATGTCAAAAGACGTGTACGCCGCATCTAAGGAATACGGTTTTTTCTTGACTTCATCCGTCATGCACCAGGCACTTTCTCCAATAGAAGAAAGTAGTCCGGCACCATAAATTTTAGGATTTTCAGGTGTTCCGATAAGTCCGTATTCTACGGTCCACCAATGTAAATTTCTTATGAGTGCAATTTCACTGGGTTCACCCATATTGTTCTGAAGATCTTCAATATGTTTTTCGGCTTTGTCAATTTCATCCTGTGGTGTGCCTTGGGCCTCTTTTATAATTGAAAGGTGGCGCACCGCTTCGTAAAGCTCATAGTCTTTGGCATTTGAAATGGCCTTTGAACCAATCTCACCAAATCTACGTAAGTACTCTGCATATTCAGGATTGGCAATTATTGGGGCATGCCCTGCGCCTTCATGAATAATATCTGGGGCAGGCGTATATTCTATATGGTCTAATTGCCTAATATCCGAGGCAATAACAAGCACGTTGTATGCCTGAAATTCCATAAACGCAGAAGGCGGAATAAAACCGTCTACGGCAACGGCCGCCCAACCAATTTCTTTTAAAATACGGTTCATACCGTACATATTGGGAATGTGGTCTATGGAAATACCTGTTTTTTGTAACCCATCTAAATAGGAAGAATGTGCTACCTTACTTAAATAATCTACGTTTTTGCGCATTACATATCTCCAAACGGCCTGGTCAATAGCCGAGTATTCATTGTAGTCTTGCGGTTTTATATACTGCTGCAAATGTGCAGGTAGTTTATCAAGTACAGGATTACTAGTGTATGTCATACAACAAAATTTTCTGTTATAAAGATACAAAAAAGGGTAGAGCGCTTTTTTTAATATTTACAAGGACTAAGTTGTGTGTAAAAAAGGCCCTTTTTGATGTAAAGAGCTTTAGTCATTAAGACTTATATTAGTTAAACCAACCTACTTTGTGGCAACAATGTTGGGTGGGTATTGCATTAAGATTTCTGATACAAATTCTCTAATTCTCTCTTCTTTCTTGGCAATGTTACTAGTGTTGGTAAGGTTGCCAACGCCTTTACCTTGCCACACCAATTCTTTGCTTTTGGAG
The DNA here is from genome assembly GCF_018860715.1 of Zobellia sp. B3R18. Taxonomy (NCBI): domain Bacteria; kingdom Pseudomonadati; phylum Bacteroidota; class Flavobacteriia; order Flavobacteriales; family Flavobacteriaceae; genus Zobellia; species Zobellia sp. B3R18. The sequence goes on from NZ_JAHKQG010000011.1 coordinate 1,924,475, forward strand.
TCTATAAGGTCTATGTATAATGAACCTTCCGTACGAGTGCTGACGTTATTTCCGCCCCAACCGGGACCCCAGTAGTATGGGTTCCAGCCCCAGCCCCAACCACCGCCCCAGTAGTTGTTATAAATGTCAACCTGTTCCTTTTCTTTAGTGAAAATGCTTATCAGAATGTCTGGGTTTTCAGATTTGGTAAAACCACGTTTGGTCATTTCGGCTTCAATAGCTCTTAGAATTCTCTTTTTGTCCAAATCGGAAATCTGGGCTTTGTCAATTCCGGTTTTATAAAACGCGTAGGATTTATAACTGTTGAAGTTAGCCTCTTTGTCGTAATCCGAAAGCACACGTACCGATGTGCAGGAGCTTAAAAACAACAACACGAGCATTGGCACCACTAAAATTTTAATCTTTTTCATAACGGATAATAGTATTTGGTGTTAACACATCATTTTCTTTTTAAAATAGTCTCAAAAATCATGCCGAAGAACCGTATTTATTGACGGTTAGTCTTAGGGTCGTAGCCGTATGGGCAATGTCTGCAACCACTCTCGCAACAATACCCTCTTTTTAAGTGGTACTGTTTTGTAAATACTCTATACCCTTCTTCGGTTAGGTAAAAGTCTCCTTCCTCGGGCGGAATTATTTTTTTCATTAATTTATCTTCCTATACCTTGTTTAGGTTAAAATTACTGCATTTTGTTGATAGAGTACTTAAATCCATCTTAAAACCTCACATTTTACAGGGTTTAGGTGTATTTTAACGAATGATTACAATTATTGGCAACAAAGTTGTGTTATCCCATTAAGATGGTTCAACAACAATCAATTTTGTTTTGTACCATTTAAACCTTTGATTATGATCTTAGTCTTTAAACATTTTTTTTATAAGAATTATGTTGGTCTATCACTTTGGCCATTCATTATTCTTAAGCATGATGAACTCAAAGAAGATATTGTCTTGATCAATCATGAGAAAATCCACTTAAAACAACAACAGGAACTACTTATTGTTTTCTTCTACTTTTTCTATATATCGGAATGGCTTATTAGAACGGCCATTTATTTTGATAGTTATAAGGCATATCAAAACATTAGCTTTGAACGCGAGGCTTATTCAAACGAGAAAAATTTGAATTATACTAACGAACGCAAAGCCTTTAGTTTTATTAAATATCTTTCAAATTAGCCTGTACAATACTTCCGGTCTAATTAAAACAGAACTTTAATACCACTGTTTTTCGCCCTACTTTTGCGGAGTATGCGAGAAACTGTTAAAAATCAAGAAATTCATTTACCCATTTTTGAACAAAAAAAGGTAACCCTTGTACTTAAGAGGGAGGATCGTATTCATCCGTTTATTTCTGGAAATAAATACAGAAAACTCAAATACAATTTAGAGGAGGCAAAATCTAAAGCGCTGAACACCCTGCTTACATTTGGAGGGGCGTATTCCAATCATATTGCCGCAACGGCCTATGCCGGAAAACTACACGGTCTACAAACCATAGGGGTAATACGTGGGGAAGAACTGGCTCAAAAATGGCAAGAAAATGCTACTTTAAAACTGGCCAATTCCCATGGTATGCAGTTTAAATTTATTTCTAGGGAAGCTTTTAGGAATAAGAATAATGCACAATTCATCAAGGATTTGAAAGAAGAATTGGGCGCTTTTTATCTTTTGCCCGAGGGTGGAACCAATCCTTTGGCCATTAAAGGTTGCGAAGAAATCTTAACAAATACCGATGCTGGTTTTGATGTAATCTGCTGTGCTGTAGGTACGGGCGGTACTATTGCAGGAATAAGTAATTCTGCTTTTGCGGCTCAAAAAGTTTTGGGGTTTCCGGCGCTCAAAGGCGATTTTTTACAAGAAGATATTCGTAAATTCGCAGCAAGGGAAAATTGGGAACTTATAACGGACTATCATTTTGGAGGTTATGCAAAGGTCAATGAACACCTCATACATTTTATAAACGATTTTAAGAGTAAGACCCAAATACCTCTGGATCCGATTTATACGGGCAAGATGATGTATGGTATAGTAGATCAGGTTACAAAAGAATATTTTCCCCCTAACACAAAAATTTTAGCAATCCATACAGGAGGGCTCCAAGGTATTGACGGAATGAACCGTAATTTGCAAAAGAAAAATCTACCATTATTAAGCCTATGATACGTAGCGTTATAGCAGTAGCTCTTGTGAGCCTATTTTTTATTGGATGTAAAGCAAAACGAACGGTAGCCACCCGTAGTGAAACTCCACGGAAGAAAACGGAAGCTGTAGTGGTTAAGAAGGAGACTAAAAAAGCAGATGACGGTCTGTACCCTATGCCAGATGATACGGGTGAATTTATTCACTTTAGTATTGAATCACCGGAGGAATATGTTGAGACATTTTCTGAAATAGCCCAAATGGAAATGAAGGCTTTTGGTATTCCTGCTAGTATTACATTGGCGCAAGGGTTGTTAGAAAGCGGACTGGGAAAAGGGGCTTTGGCCTTAAAGACCAACAATCATTTTGGAATAAAATGCCATACCGGTTGGGAGGGCGATTATGATTTTCATGATGATGATGAAAAAGGGGAGTGTTTTAGAAAATATAACCACCCCATGTATTCGTACCGCGATCACAGTATATTTTTAAAAGGTCGTTCACGTTATGCATTTTTGTTTGATTACAGTAACGATGATTATAAGAGGTGGGCAAAGGGCTTACGACAGGCCGGTTATGCTACGGATAAACATTACCCGCAAAAATTGATATCGCTTATTGAGCGGTATGAATTGTACAAGTATGATACTGAGATTGCCAAACAAGGCTATGGCAAACCAAAAGAAAAACCCGTAATAGCGGCGCGTACCCAGAATAAGGTGCACGTGGTCAAGAAGGGAGATACGTTATATTCAATTTCCAGGGCGTATTCTGTTTCTGTTGATGATTTAAAACGATGGAACTACATGTACGACAACAATCTGGATATTGGTCAAAAACTTACTGTTAAGACTCAAAATTTCAATAAATAGATGTTATATCAAAGAAGTAGCGCCCTATTTGCCGAGGCGCAAAAATATATACCTGGAGGTGTCAATTCTCCAGTACGTGCTTTTAAGGCCGTAGGAGGCGACCCAATTTTTGTAAAAAAGGCCAAAGGTGCCTATTTGTATGATGAAGATGATAATCGGTTAATTGATTATATCGCTTCATGGGGTCCGTTAATTTTGGGCCATGCCCATGAACCTGTACTTAATGCGGTAATTGAGAAAGCAAAATTAGGAACCTCCTTTGGAATGCCTACGGAGATTGAGACCCAGTTAGCGCAACTGGCAGTTTCCATGGTACCCAATATTGATAAAATTAGATTTGTGAACAGCGGTACGGAAGCTTGTATGAGTGCAGTACGTTTGGCCCGAGGGTATACGGGAAAGGATAAAATCATCAAATTTGCAGGGTGCTACCATGGCCACTCAGATTCTTTTTTAATACAGGCGGGTAGTGGTGCCGTAACTTTTGGTAGTCCCAACAGCCCTGGGGTAACCCGAGGTACCGCAAAGGATACGCTTTTGGCCACCTACAACGATATTGAAAGCGTACGAGCATTGGTTGAGGCCAACAAAGGGGAAATTGCAACCATAATTATTGAACCTGTAGCAGGTAATATGGGTTGTATTATCCCTTCGGATGAATTTATAAAGGGACTTCGCCAACTGTGTACCCAAGAAGGTATTTTATTGTTATTCGATGAGGTCATGACCGGTTTTCGTTTGGGCAAAGGTGGCGCTCAGGAAGCACTAGGTATAGATGCTGATATTGTTTGTTTCGGAAAAGTTATTGGCGGAGGTTTACCCGTAGGTGCTTTTGCGGCAAGAGCTGAGATTATGTCTCATTTAGCTCCTGAAGGCCCCGTTTACCAAGCAGGAACATTGAGCGGTAATCCATTGGCAATGGCCGCAGGTCTAGCTATGCTAACGGAACTTAACAATAAACCAGAGGTTTTTGAAAGTCTGGACAAAAAAACCGCTTACCTTCATGAAGGTTTGGATTCTGTTTTAAAGACGAAAGATGTTCCGTACCAAATTAACCGATTTGGAAGTATGATATCCGTACATTTTACGGAAGAAGCCGTGGTAGATTTTGATAGTTCAGCTAAGGGAAACAATGATACCTTTAAAAAGTACTTTCACGGTATGTTGCAAAACGGTGTGTACTTACCACCAAGTGCTTTTGAAAGTTACTTTTTGAACGATGCCCTCAGCTATGCAGATATAGAAGAGACTGTTGCAGCTTTAAAGAAAGTGAATCTATAGATAGTTGTTACAATGCCGGATTATTCAATATCCGGCATTGTAGCAAATTCTTTTCTTTTGTTTTCGAACCAATCCTGCATACCGTTAGGAGATTTCATGAGATTTTGCATCTCTTCCATTGCTTTTAGATGTGCCCCATCTTTTTTCTGAAACATTTCCATACCGTGCTTTTTGCTGAGTTCGGCAATTTCTTCAAATGTATTGGCCGAAAATTCCACATCACAGGCACCGCCCAATTGTTTACATGTCATCTTTTTCATACTACTTGAATTTTAGAGTTGCTTAAAGTTCGTTATATTGGATGAGTATTTTATGTAAATCCGGTTGGTCTTTTGCTTCGTGAAAGTAAAGTAATTGCCATTTTTGGGTCTTTGTAGCCTGTTTGCTTGTTGCCTTGTCCCATGGTGGGTATACCCTAAAACCCCGTTTGCCCTCTTTTTTCTGGGTAGAAATAATCCCTTTTTTTATCAGTACTTCTTTCGGTATTACAAATTGCCCCAACAAATCGCCTTTCTGTACATTAATAATAAAATAATCAAAAGTATCTTGCTCTTCAAACGGGGAAATAGGGCCATTTTCAATTCGCTTCCAAAAAGTAACGAACTGTCCCACTTTTTTGGGAGTAATTTTTGAATCTCTACAGATAATGGTACGGTTTTTCAATTGAAATCTACAAGCCTTATACTCTTTACTTTCCTGTTCTAATTCAAAATTTGAGATGTTCAGGTTGGAAGTTTGGTAAACCGTACTAAAAATACCCTTAAGTTCTTCTGTATTGGTTTTTATGGACATGGCTTAAAAATAGTGAAATCTAAAGTCTCCGTTTAGGTATAGGGCAAAAAAAAGGGCTGCATGTGCGTGCAGCCCCAACTGTATAAATAAACTTCCCCCTACTTTCTTGCTTTGCGTCCTTCTCTTCCTTCTTTGGAATGTCTCTTTCCTTTTCTATGGTTCATTTTTTGCCATTTTTCAAATTGGTCGGTAGAGAGTATCTCTTTCATTTGTGCTTTACGAGCAATCATCCTATCCAATTTGGCATTTTGCATGGCGTAACGCTCTTCAGATGTTGGTTTTTTGCGTTCTCCTTCTTCTCTTTGGGCCTTACGTTCTTCTAGTTTTGCCTTTCGCTGTTTTGCTTCGTCTAAGTTAATGGCCTTCATTTTTGCTTGTTGGTCCGGGGTTAGGTCCAAGGCCAATGTCATTTTTTTTGTGTGTAAAGTTGCTATTTGCTCAGCGGTCAAATCTTTCATTCCATCTCTATCGTGGTGACCTTTTTCTCTTTGCGCCATTGCGGTCAACCCTGCCATACATACTAATGCTATAAGTATCTTTTTCATCTTTTTTGATTTATTGTTTATACACCTTAGAGTGAAAAAGTAGTGGAAGGTTTAACAGTGATATTCCATTTATGTAATAATTAACATCTGAGAGGCTGGGGTTTGGATATAAAAAAAGGGCGAAGAAATAATTCTTCGCCCTCACATAGTAGGTCGTTCAATGTGTGTGTATTTTAATCCAATGTCTCAGGACTCATAACTTGTTCAATGTCCGCCGAAGCCATTTCTACAGTCTGGGGAGACTGGTCAGAATTGGTTTGATTGTAATATATTACTGAAGCAATTACGAATCCGGCTAGGTACAGAGAACTTTTAAGTTTTTGAGACATGGTATGTATTTTTTGATTCTGATACCAAGTTAAGTAAAAGAAGAAAGCAGTTTTACAGGTTGTTGCAAAGGGAGCTCAGGATGTGGTCAACAAGCCCAATTTTGTTGTTTGGAAATTCACTTTGGCGAGGTTTGCTGTATTTCGTCTATGTTTTAATGTTTTAAATTGAAACAATTGCTGCCAAGTTTGCGCTATCCGTGTAGCGTATCTTTTAAAGTTAACAAGTGAGATATAAAGACAACAGGAACAATGTAAGTGGGTAGATAGATGTAAGGGAACTGTAAGACTGCTAGATTGGGTTGGTCAAATGCAAGTAACTGTATAGGTAATGGAGACGATAATACGGCCATCAAGACAATGGCCGTTAGAAAAAGAAGACCCAAAATATTCCAAGACAAAATAAAAGATTTAGATGGATTCTTTTTCGTGTACAGCATGTAAAAAAGAATGAATGTGGCCAATATTCCCATTAAAATGTCAAAATTCCACCCTTTAAAAGTCATCAGAATAGGAACTTTCTTTTGAAGGAACAATTCAAAAAGTATGAGTTCAACAGGAATACGGACTACATGAACAGCCACTAAAAACTTAGGCTTAATTCTGTTTAAATCAATCGTTCTATAAAACCATATAAAGGCAATTATACTAGGGATAACAGCAAAAATGAACCTAGGTGGTTTTTCTTGGGTGTTTTCAAAGTATCCATTATATGAAATTAGACCTATACTAAGTAACCAAAATATGCTAAAAACAAGCACCCTTTTATCCTTTCCTGTTCCTTGATAGAAAAGAATTAGGGACAAAAGGGTTGTTGCAATAAATAGAAATGGTAGCATACTGCTAGCTTTTAAATTGCCTTAAATGATGGTCCGTATGTTTGTAAACAAAAACACCAATCTGCTCCTTGGTCATTTTTCCAAAAAATGGATGTACAAAATCAGGGTTTGAAAAGGAGTCATATGCTTGAAGCAATTCAATCCATTTTTTACGTTCATTTTCAAAGTTACCTGTGCCGGTAATTTTAAACTCAGGATGGGTAGGTTGATTTTTCTTCATCGGTTGCTCGTCTTTTACAATGCCGCGTAATGCCATGCCGCCAAACAGTTTGCCGATGAACAAGCGCTTGTAGCTTTTTTTTCCATGGAACAACTCTTCGCTTAATGTACAATGTTTTAGCATTTGGTAAGCATTCATTTTGCCCCATTGCGCTTGATTATGAACTTGCAGAGAATTTATTCTATCAACCAATTCGGCAACTGTGTTGTTATCAAAAATTGTTTTCATCTTTTGCCGTGTTTTAAGCTTCCATTGGTATTATGCCTCGTACTTCTACGGAACCGCCCATAGAAAGAATAGGGCATCCTTTTGCTATTTTGGCAGCCTCTTCAAATGTGGTGGCTTTAATGACCACGTTACCACTTAGCGTTTCGTTGTCCGCAATGGTAATTCCTGTGCTAACGTTTAATTTATTATCGATTAAAACACCCTCAAAGGCCAAGCGGGTAGTGCTTACAAGTTTAGCCTGAGCGGCAATGCCACCAATAAAGGCACCCCACTTTTTCTGCATTTCGCTTATTTGGTCAGATGTGGGCTGTTGGTCATTTGGTTGCATCCGAAATAGCAACATGAAGTCTTGAAGATTTTCCATTGTTTCAAAGTTTTATGGTTTATATAATTCAATGAGGCTAAGCTACCTGCATTTCAAAAAATAAAACTTGTCATAGGGCAAGAAAACCTATTCGCTGGAAATCTCTTTTCTAATTCGGCTTAAAGAAGTGTCCGTAACACCCAAGTACGTAGCAATATGTTTAAGCGAAATGTTCTGAACAATATGTGGTTTTTCCTTTAAGAGCTTCAGATACCGCTGCGAAGCTTGATCGGCGATCATAGCTACGCTTTGTTCTTTTAATGAGAAATAACTGTTTACCAAAGTAGTACGCCCTTGTTCCCTAAAACTGCGTATACCATGAAAAAGTTCCTGAAAAGTATCAAAATCTAATTGCCAACATACGCAATCAGTCAAAGCTTGAATGTTCTCTCTAGTAGGGTTTCTAAGGAAAAAAGAAGTCCAATCAATAACAATATCGCCAACGGCATAAAAGTTTGTGGAGATGTCTTTGCCTTCAGTATTCACCACATAAGAACGTGCAAATCCACTTTCAATAAACCAATAGTGATTTTCGGTTTTCCCTTCTTCTAAAATAAAGTCGTTTTTTGGGAAAGCAACTTTTTTAAATTTAGGAATAATCGCAGCCAGTTCTTCATCGGAAAAATCGGAAGTCTTAAATATGTTATTTAGAAAATGGTCTCTGCTTATCATTTGGGATCTAATATTTGCTCTATACGCTCGTTTACATCCTCTAAGTGATATTTGCTCATGGTATCGGTGGTACGGTTAATAGCGCTTTTGATAATTCGTTGTATACTTCGTAACTCACCACGTGCTACCGAACGAATGTCCGATTGGCTGGTATGCACCACCGTTGATTTTCGATAGCCCCCAAAATCCGGTTGTTTCTTTTGGTCTTTTGCGGTCATCAAATAATTTAAGCGTTCAACGTGTGCTTTTTGTAAGTTCCTTCTATAGGTGTCAATAGCGCTTCCTGTATTGAGTTCTGACCAGATGCCGTTACGCAGTTGGTTCATCATATCTGTTAAACTATAAGCTTCCGCTTTATTGGCGGTTTCATTTTCCACCAAACGTTGTAATTTTCCTAAGCTTAGGATATTATCTAAAGTTTTGGTCTGCATGGCCCTAATTTCTTCCACAAAACCTGAGTATTGAATCTTGTTAAAGATGTTCTGGTCAATAAGCCATTGCGGTGTTACAAAAAGTTGGTCTTGTAAAAAGGCCATACAATTTTGCTGGTGTTTCTTGGTAACCGGTATGTAAACGTCACCTTCTTGTTCATAGGTTTTTTGATATTCATAAACCCCGCCAATATTATTTGAAACATGCCCCATATAACGGTTGAACTGTGCAATGACCTGTCCGTATAATTTATCTAGGTCTTCATAGGTTTTTCCGTCTTCCTTTGTCCATGTAATTAGGTTGGGTACTATCCGCTTTAGGTTTTCAATACCGTATAAGCTGGCTTTAATGGCATCGTCTCCCAAGTCCTCTGTTTGGGAGCTTGGATCTACTATATCACCTACTTGTTGATGGCCAAAACGGTACAAGGGATCTCCGGCATGCTCTAAAATCCAAGCGTCCAGAATTTTATTTTCTTCTTCTATTGAAACATCAAGAACAGGTTTGTAGCCCCATTTAATGGCATATTTATCGTAAATACCAATATTAGGCATAAGGGCAACGTCTCCATCTTCTGGTTGGGCCACATAGTTAAACCGGGCATAATCCATAATAGATGGAGCCGTACCGTATTTTTTAGTAAATGAGGTCGAGCGAAGAGAATCTACCGAGTATGCAACGCTACTGCCCATATTGTGTGGCAAACCTAAGGTATGACCTACCTCATGAGCAGATACAAAACGAATTAACCGTCCCATAATCTCATCTTTGAACTTTGTACTTCTGGCATCAGGATTAATTGCTGCCGTTTGTACAAAGAACCAGTTCTGCAATAAGGTCATTACGTTATGGTACCAATTAATATCGGATTCCAGTATTTCACCACTTCGTGGGTCGCTCACGTGTGGGCCGTTTGCATTAGGAATGGGAGAGGCTAGGTAACGTACTACGGAATAACGTACATCTTCAGGAGACCAATCTGGGTCCTCCAGAACAGTTGGTGGCTCCTTTGCAATTATGGCATTTTTAAAACCGGCTTCTTCAAAAGCAACCTGCCAATCTTCAATCCCTTGTTTTATATAAGGCAACCATTTTTTTGGTGTAGCCCTGTCTACATAATATACAATCTGTTTTTTGGGCTCTACCAGTTCGCCATTTTTATATTTTTTCAAGTCCTCATCTTTGACTTCCAAACGCCAGCGATCTAGGTACTTTACAGTTTTGCTTTTTTGAACGTCTAAACCATAATCTGTTTGAGAGCTTGTAAACCAACCTACGCGTTCATCAAAATAACGACGCCTCATAGGTTTGGCAGGTAAGAGTATCATAGAGTTGTTTATTTCTATAGAAATAGAACCAAGACTGCCGTTACTTGGCGGTTTTTTTGCCAAGTACGTTTTTACATGCCGCGCTTCCACGTTTAAAGGATAACTTTTAATGGACTCAATATAACTTCTTGCTTCGTCCAAACGAGAGACTTTATACTTTTCTCTGTATGAGTCTGGCATGCCCAAGGCTTGCGCATCTTTTTCAAAAAGTTCGTTTACCTGAATTACCGTAGACGGGTTAACGGTATCCTTTTTAATGGCCTTGATATCAAAGGCATAGAGTACAGGTTCAAAATTGGAGTTTACAACAGCTTCATGTACAGGTAAGGAATCTGCGGCAACAACACCATGACTAACAACGCGAAGCAAGACTTTTTTTGGCTTTCTTTCCCAACGAAGTACCTGGGTGTTGATTTTACCACCGCCAAAACCAATGCCTGTTGCCGTCTTTGAAATCCTGCTCACCATCAACATTTCCTTGTTGAAAAGGGAATCCGGTATTTCGTAGAAGTGATTTTCATCAACAATATGTACATCAAAAAGACCTTTGTCGGTTTTTGCGTCTTTCGTTATAACTTTTCCGTATGGTTTTATTTTATCTTTTTTGTCATCTCCCTTTTTATCCGACTTTTCAATGTCATCTTTTTTCTTTTTGAAAATCTGGGCTTCGGCGGATAAGGAACTGATAACGAGTAATGAGAAAACTAATTGGGGGAAAACTTTTTTGAACATGTAAATTGTAATTAGAAGTTTTAATGTGATGAAATAGAATTGATAAGTGCCAACATGAGATTCTTACTAATATTCGTAAATATAGCACTTTTGATATTTTTTGTTCTGGACCGGTTTGAAAATGGATGTGGAGTGTGTGTGACTTTTTTGAGACAATCTTTTTTAAGAATCGATATAAAGCATAAAAACCCCGATAACCTATGTTTACGGTATGTAACGTACTGTTCGTCAGGAAAAAAAACGAAAATTTATCGCCATAAAAATAAGCTTTAAAAGGTGTGTGTAATATAAATTTAGAGTCCTTAAAATGCGAACTTCGTAGTGTTTGAACTTGCTTATTGCGAATTTGGTTATTTCTTCTTTTTTAGGAAAGCTCCCACAAAATATAACGAACAATAAAGAGATGTTTCTGCGTTATATAGACTCATAAACAAACCTACAACGTTATGAACAAGAAGAGTTTAAAAATAAGTATGCTATTGGGTCTTATATTTGCAAACGGAGTTTTTGCAGCTGACCCTTTGACCGAAAAAGATGAGACGGTTATTCATTCTATAAACTATATAGATGAGGATACCTATTTTGATTTAGGCTTTGATACTGCGGATTATTTACCGGAAGATTTTGATGCCAATGACATCTATGTCAATTTAGATGCAATTAGTTTTATTGAGGCCGAATCTGAGGTAAACATCAACACAGAAAAGTACCTTCCACAGAGCTTTGATGCGTATGCATTCCCTGAAAATGTTGAAGGGTTCAATTATATTGACGAGAATGATGAAATTGCTCTAGATTTTGATACAAAAAAACATCTACCTAGCGGGTTTGACCCGTATATAAGGAACAATTAACCATTGTAAATTATTTGAATTAGCTAGCTAAACCCCTGTTGAAATCAGGGGTTTTGTTTTTTTACCTATATACGATTCCTAATTTTGTTGCTTTAGGAAATATGCAAGTGTATGTTTATGAGTTGTTTAGTGGCCTCCATAGTAATAACCGTACATCTGATAGATAAATAGGCCTATTCCTGCAATGATGAGGTAGACATTGGCCGCTTTGTAAAAAGCGGAAAAACTCTTTTTGGATTTCCACTGTGTGATTATAAAAACAATGGGAATCAATGCACAAATCTGTCCCAATTCCACTCCAATATTAAAACTGACGATTTTTGCAAGAAACTGAGAACTTCCTACATCAAAAGACTGTAGTCTAGTTGATAGGCCAAAACCATGGATAAGCCCAAAAATAAAGACCATCAATAAAAGGTTGGGCGATTCAAATTTTAAGTACTTCTTGAAACCGCCCAAATTCTCGAATCCTTTGTAGAAGACACTCAAGGCAATAACGGCATCTATTAAATGTTCATCTGCCTTAATGCCTAAGTAGGTGGCCCCAATTAGGGTTACACTATGTCCTATGGTAAAAACGGTAATAAAGCGTACGATGTCTTTTAATCCGCTTAAATAGAAAATTACCCCCACTAAAAACAAAAGGTGGTCATACCCGGTAACCATGTGTTTTGCCCCAACATAAATGTAAGAGAGCAAACCACCATTATTGAGTATTTGTTGGTCTTCTGAACTTACGCCGTGAGCAGCCAATAATAACGGAGTAAGCAGAAATAGTAATGTTACCGGAAGTTTTTTTAAAAGTGGGTTCATTTATTGTTTTCTGTTAAACCAAAAGAATAATATAGCTACTAAAAATAAGCTGCCTACCCAATAAACGTAAGAAGGGATTTCTTCTTCTACAGGGGCATGGGTATGTGTATCCGCTCCATGCGCATGAGAAACCTCAAAGGTTAGGGTGGACCAGTTAGACTCATGTGTAATTTCTTCCTCTTCCAGGTTTTCTAGATGAATGGTCTGTAAATACCAGATTCCATCTGCGGTAAGTTTAGCGGTTGCCATTCCTTGGGAATCGGTTCTAAGCTGCTGTCCGGAAGTGTGGGTGTGGCCGCTCACCTCTGGATCATGACTATGGGCGTTTTCTTCTTTGGAGTCATGGCTATGGGTTTCTTGGGTTGTGCCATGACTATGATTTTCTTTCGTGTTATGATCATGGCTATGAGTTTCTTCCCCTTTTCCATGGCTATGACTTTCTTTCTTTTTATGATCGTGGCTATGTTTTTCTTGTTTTTTTTCGTGACTATGGACTTCTTCCTTGTTGTGGTCGTGACTATGATTTGTCTCGTTGTTTTCTGGTGTATTGGCTTCAGGATTACTGGTATGGCTATGGGCATTCTCGCCCATTCCATGACTGTGTTCTTCCGAATTGCCTTTGTAATTGGCGTATACCAGTTGGTTTGCTAAAGGTTTCCCCTTGAATAACAGTTTAAATTTAAAATCGTCTCCGGTATTCAATTCATACGGATTATCAAGTGGTATAAATTCAATGGGGTACCCTAGTTCTTTCTGCCAATCATCCGTCCGTTTGTCCCCAACTTGAAAAATGGTTTTTACATGTTTGGAATACCGCTCATTGGCATCGTTTTCTAAAGCATCATTGTCTCGTCTCCATGTTAGCATATCTTGTATGCCTTCATGCTCCAAATAGGTGTTGAATGCCTCGGCATCCATTTCAATAGATCTAGGCGCTGTAGAAACTCCTACTACATAAGTACCGGGTTCACCGGTTCTGAAGTTTAAAAAAGTAATGCTATCCTTTTCGCTCCACTGAGATTCGTCTACTTTAATTCTTTTACCGTTGTTTAGCAGGCTAACATCTAGCATGCGATCTCTGTCTATTACATTTTCACTCTTGTCAAAAGTGCCATTAAACAGTTGGATGGTTGCAGATTTGTTAGGTTTTAGAAAATAAGAATCCAATTTCAAATACATGATATGACTGCTGAACAGTACTAAAGCTAGTAGTGGGAGAACTATTTTTTTCATCAAGAGCGATTAAATTAGTGGATAAGTGGTAACGCTATTTTTTTGTTATACCGAATTTGATAAAAATAACAAAATGAAGGAACAAGCAGACCGAACTTCTCATAAAATCCGGATTTTTCGGGTAATGACCTCTACCCTTAAGATAATATGGATACAGGGCCAGATGTTTGGCCCATTTTAAAATAGTAAAGGCACTACAAATTGAAACATCAAAACTAATAGGGCAACAGCAATAATATTAAGGATAACACCCACACGGGCCATTTCGTTCACTTTTACATAACCACTGGCAAAGACAATGGCATTGGGCGGGGTAGCCATGGGAAGCATAAAGGCGCAACTACTGGCTATGGTAACGGGAATCAGCAAATAAAGAACGGGAATATCCAAACCAATGGCTATACCCGCCACTACTGGGGCCAGTACAGCAATCAAGGCTACGTTACTCATAAGCTCGGTCATAAAGAGCATGAGGGTAATAAGGAGTATGGCCGTAAACAGTATGCTAACGTTACTGTCTCCAATTGCTGCGGAAACCATATCTACAATACCACTAACGGACATGCCTTTGGCCAATGCCAATCCACCACCAAAGAGGATCAAGATGCCCCAAGCCAATTTTTGGGTGTCTTTCCACTCAATGATAAAATCTGCCTTTTTCATATTATAGGGTATGGCGAACATAGCAATGGCGGCCATAATACTGATCATGGTGTCGTTTAATTTAAGGGCAGGGAAAATACCGTTTATGACCGTTCTAAAAATCCACAGGAAAACAGTAACACCAAAAATAGCAAGGACCATTTTTTCTTTTCCGCTCATTGGGCCTAATTTTCTTAACTCATTATGTATGACGTCTTTTGATGCTGAAAATACAAGGTCTCGATTGGGATACATCCATTTTACCAGAACCAAATAACTGATCCATATCATTAAGGCGGAGAATGGAACGCCTAGGACCATCCACTTTAAAAAGGAGATTTCTATATTGTATTCGTTTTCTAGAAGACCGATCATTACCGAATTGGGTGGGGTGCCAATAACTGTGGCAACACCTCCTGCGTTAGCTGAAAAAGCAATACCCAACATCACCGAAAGGGCAAAATTCCTATCGCTTTTGGTAAACCCGTCTGCATCGTTCACCAAAAGATTTATAACGGACATGGCAATGGGCAACATGACCACGGTAGTGGCCGTGTTACTGATCCACATGCTTAATGCCGCCGTAGCGATCATAAAGCCAAGGACAACTTTGTTGGGAGTAGTACCCGTTATTTTTATAATATTCAGGGCAATGCGTTTGTGGAGATTCACTTTTTCCAAAGCCAAGGCCAGAACAAAACCACCAAAGAACAAGAAAATTATAGGACTTCCATAATTTGCCCCAACCTCACCAATATCCATAATCTTTAATATAGGAAAGAGGAGTAAGGGAAGTAGTGCGGTTACGGAGATGGAAACCGCTTCGGTAATCCACCAAACTACCATCCAAACGGCAACGGCAATTACGGCATCTCCTTTATCGGAGACCAGGTCAAACGGTAAAAAGCGAATAATGAAAAAAAGAATGGGGCCTAAAAAAAGTCCCGCTTTTTTACTGGATTCCATAGTTTTGAATTGGTGCTCCTAAAACTAGACTTTTTCTTTTTCTTTTGAAAATTAATATACAATAGTGTCCGATGCTATTGGTGGAAGCTGATAATTGCCAAAAACAACGGTAATTTTTGAAGTATTCAAAGAAGTGTTCTCAGGTATAGCTTCCGTATCGTGCAAATAGAGCTTTTGTAAGCTTTTTAGTTTGTCTAAAACTGCTAGCTGATTTGCCTTGATGGCCGAGCTTGTTAGGTTTATGGATTTTAGATGCTCCAATGAAGTTAAAAGTTGAAAGTCCTTTCCGGTAACAGCAGTATGGTCTAAAGAGAGGATGGTCAGGTTTGGTAATTGAGCCAGTTTGGAACAAATGGCATCGGTAACTTTTGTATGTCCCAAATCAAGTCTGGATATCTGTTCCTTAATGGGTAGTAACAATTCAAAATCGGCATCTGTAAAATCGGGTTTATTAATGCAGGAAGCACTCAAGAAATTAGAAGAATTACTTATTTGATCAATATGTACACCAGACTGTTCTATAGCTTTGATCTGTTCTTGGGCTACAGCAGCTATTTCTATGTTGGGGTGGTCAAAATCCTCTTTTTGAGGGAAGAAAGAAAGAAAAAGAGTTTTTTCTAGACCGGATTGGGCTATGGTTTTATCAAAAGGTGCATCTGCATCTATCCAAGCACGTACCAGATCTATCTCTTCTTTTGATGGCTGTGTTTTCCCTTCGGGAGGCATATGGTCATCATTATCCATAGGCAGTATGAGCCTTGTAAACAGCTCGCTTTCCGAAGCTTTTGAGGCTTCGATTACGGCCCCGCTCTCGCCTCCTTTCAAAATACCTTCCTCTGAGTTCAACAAGAGTTCGCCCTTGGCTTTTTTCGGGTTGTGGCAACTCACGCATTTGTTGTTCAATATGGGTTTGATGACATCCTCATAGATGAGGGCCTCTTGCCAATTGGTTTCGTTGAGACTGATTTCTTTCTCTTCAAATGTTTCAAAGCCTAAGGCCGATTTTATGGAGTTTGGTAGGGGTTCTATCAAATAATCTTCTCCATGGGTAATGTTCCCCCCTTGGTGGCCGGTAAAGGAAACCAAAATAAAGAAGAGAACGGACCATCCCACCATAGGGAGCTTCGACAAAAAATCAACCGCTTGGATCCCTTTTAATTGGGCATACATCAAAAACGAAAACAAGGCCGTAGCAATGCCCGACCACAAATGCCATTTTACCGTGTCAAAGGCATAGCCTTCACCCAGGTATTGTAAGTAACCGGTAAGGCAGGCAAGGCTGGCGCTAATACCGGCCCAAAGATAAATGAGCGATAATACCGCGTTGTATTCTTTCTTTTTACGGTCATATGCTTGCAAAAGGAGCCCTAGCATAATGAAGCCTATCGGTAGATGGACCACAAGGGGGTGTAACCTTCCAAGAAGTTGTTTCAGAACATCCATGCCTAATCGTTTAATCGATGTTGAATCGTTCCTTTAGCAACTTCATCATATAGACATTGGCCTTCCATTGGTCGGCCACGGGTAGTTGGGTGTAGGGTAAAGTGGGCATATAGTCTGCGGGACCGAATTCGGTAGTAATCGTAAAAACGTCTTTGCCTTCCCATTGTTTACGGATCACTTTTTCCCAAATGTCCATATGGCGCTCTACCGCTTTCTTCCATTCAGGGGCTTCGGGATCGTTTACTTGTGGGCCTTCGGCATGACCTACACGGGCATGGATGTGATGTGAGCGGTTTACGATTTCTTCGAGCTCTTTATCTTGATTCTGTAAAAGCGACTCGTGAACGACCATCCAATGGCTGATATCTAAGTTCAGTTTTAATTCAGGAATGGCAGAAAGGTATTTTTTGGTGTCGGGAAGGTTGAAGCTAAATCGTCCACGGTGGGTTTCATGATAAATAGGAATGTTGCTTTCTTTGGCTATTTTGTTGGCAGCGTCAATAAAGGCCTTGTTCTGTTCAAAAGTGAAAAAATCACTTCCCGTATGGCAATTGATGTACACAGGGTTCCACGAGACCAGGGTTTTAAAATTCGCGGTGTATTGCTTTAAACTTTCCTTAAAAGGAATCGATTTATTGGTGCCGTTCAAGAAACCGACTTTTAAATCGTATTTCTCAAGGGCCGTTTTTAGTTCGTTCTGGCTTTTTTCGTCCCTAGGAAACCATGTCTCTATACCGTCGTAACCGGCCGCCTTTGTTTTTTCGCAAAAGGCATCCCAAGAAATCTGTCGGCCCCAATCGGTCTGGAAGAACTGTATTTGTTTTTTTTGGGAAAGTCCTATAAAAGAAAAAAGGAGTACAACAAGGGTCAGTGGCATTCTCATAAATGGTAGGGTTGATATTATAATTGTTATTTAAGATAAGATTTCTTTGATGATATTGCCTTCTACATCGGTCAAGCGAAACGGCCTGCCCTGAAATTCATAGGTGAATTCTTCGTGATCAAAACCGAGTAAGTGTAAAATAGTGGCATGTACGTCGTGAACCGATACACGGCCTTCGATTCCGGAAAAACCAATATCGTCGGTCTGACCGTGTGAAGCACCTTTTTTGATGCCTCCACCGGCCATCCACATGGTAAAGGCATCACCATGATGGTCTCTTCCTTTAAAGGGCATTTCTTTATTCCCCCTATTTTCTTGCATAGGCGTTCGGCCGAATTCCCCTCCCCATACGATTAGGGTATCGTCTAGGAGTCCGCGTTGTTTTAAATCCATGATCAGGGCGGTTATGGGCCGGTCTATTTGGGTACATTTATTTCGGAGGCCCTTATCGATAGATCCCGAACGTACCACGCCATGGCTGTCCCAGCCCCAATCGAACAATTGAACGAAGCGCACCCCGTCCTCCACCAGTTTTCTGGCGAGCAGACAATTGTTGGCAAACGATTCTTTGCCGGGTTCTACCCCGTACATCTCCTTAATATGTTCGGGCTCATTATTGATATTCATGACCTCGGGAACCGCTATTTGCATGCGGTAGGCCATTTCGTATTGGTTGATCCGCGCCAGAATTTCAGGATCGGCATACTTGGCGTATTCCTCCTTGTTAATTTTGGTAATGGCGTCTATGGTGCTTTTCTTTAAATCCCTGGAAATACCATCTGGGTCTTCAAGATAAAGTACGGGATCGCCCTTAGAGCGGCATTGCACCCCTTGGTAGACGGAAGGTAAAAATCCGCTTCCCCAGACACTTTTTCCGGCATCGGGCGTGTTTCCGCCAGAGGTCAAAACAACAAAGCCGGGTAGGTTCTGGTTTTCAGAGCCCAGGCCGTATGTGGCCCATGCGCCAATACTGGGGCGACCTAAACGGGCGCTACCCGTATGCATAAAAAGTTGTGCCGGGCCGTGGTTGAATTGATCGGTATGCACTGCCTTTAAAAAGGCGACATCGTCTACTACCTTTTTAAAATGGGGCATAAAGTTCGAGACCCAATTGCCTGAATCGCCTTCCTGTTTGAATTCGGCCTGTGGGCCCATTAACTTTGGGGTACCTTTTATAAAGGCGAATTTTTTTCCGGCCAATAAAGATTGCGGACAATCTTGGCCATCTAGGCTGTGAAGTTTTGGTTTGTAATCGAACATTTCGAGCTGCGACGGGGCTCCGGCCATGTGCAGGTAAATGACCGATTTGACCTTTGGTCCATAGTGCGGGGGCAAGGTGGCCAAAGGATTAAGGTCGCGTTCCGAAAATGTGGTCGTTGATTTTTTTGGCTGTTTCGTGAGCGGGTCGCATCCCATGAAAATGGAACTCAGGGCCAGTCCGCCAAGTCCTTGTGCGCAACTTTTTATAAAGTGCCTTCGGGTCTTTTCCTGTGCTTCACGGGCCAGTTTCTCTTGAATGAGTCTTTCGATTTGGTCTTTCACGGCTTATACTTTCGTTAAAAATTCATCTAAGTTCATAATGGCATTGGCCACAAGGGTAAGCGCACTGAGTTCGGCCGTAGGCTTCTCTTCAAATGAAAGTAATAGTTTTGAAGCTTCACTGTTCTTGTGAAATTCCGCCAAGGAAGTTTGGTATAGGGCTTTTAAGGCTTCTAGTCTATTAGGGCTTATTTCCTTAAAAGTTGCTTTTTTATAACTCAGGGCAATACTTTGTTCAATGTCGTCTGGCCGGTAGTTGTTTTTCGCCAAATGGTAGGCGGTTTCCAAGTAAACGGGGTCGTTTAAGGTAACCAAGGCCTGTAAGGGGGTATTGGTCACGGTTCTTCTGATCGTGGCAACCTCACGGCTTCCTGCGTCGAATGTCAAGAACGAAGGGTAGGGGCTCGTCCGCTTTAAAAATGTATATATGCCCCTGCGGTATCGGTCTTCCCCTTTGCTTTCGACCCATTGGGCATCGCTATATACGGTTTGCCAAACACCATCGGGCTGGGGCGGCATAACGCCCGGTCCGTACATTTTAGGACTTAAAAGTCCCGAAACGGCCAAGGCTTGGTCCCTGATCTGTTCCGCTCCCAAACGCATTCTAGGGCCACGGGCGTAAAGTTCGTTTTCAGGGTCTATTTCATACATTTCGGGAGTACTTTCGGAACTCTGGCGGTAGGTGCCCGACATCACGATTTCCCTCACCAATTTCTTTATACTCCAGTTGTGTTCGTTCATAAACCGTAGGGAAAGCCAATCGAGCATGGCCGGGTGCGAAGGGGCATCCGATTGCGAACCGATATCCTCTACGGTAGAGACAAGGCCTCTGCCATAGATTTGGTGCCATACCCGGTTTACCAAGGTTCTTGCGGTCAAGGGATTTTTTTTATCTACGATCCATTGGGCCAGTCCGAGTCGGTTGGCGGGCCAATCGGGGTTCCATGCGTTTAAGCTCTCTGGGGTGCCCGGTTCTACGGTATCGGTTTTCGACATCCAACTGCCGCGATCGAACAGTTGGGAAGTACGCTTCATGTAATCGGGATTTTCGACCATTATAGGTACGGTCGGGGTTTTTGTGTTAAGGGCCTCCATGAGGTTAACGCCCATTTCTTTATATCCGGCTTGGCCTTCGCCCGGTAAATCGGGAATAAAGGTCACCCAATAAAGATTCATCAGGTTGGCTTCCTTTTTGGCATTGGCGTTATGGGTTTCGATATAAATATCGCCCTGACGGTCCAATTTCTTTATAGGAAAGCGGGCCGTAATATTCTGTTTTTGTTTGTTGATGGTGAACTCGCCTATAATCGGGCCCTCGGCATCCCTTTCACGGATAATGAATTTTGTGCCGTCGTAGTGCGAACGATAGTTGAGGTACACATAGCTGGCATTGTTGGTGTATCCGTTTTCTATGATGCAATTTCCCTTATCCCATAAAACCACGGAGGCGTGGTCATCGTAGGAGCCATTGTTGATTTCCTTAAAAAAGTGCGATTTATAGACGGGTTCGGTAAACTGTAAAAAGTCTTTGTAGGTTTTGGCCTGCGTTTCACCTCCATGTGTTTTGGCCCAATTGATTAGCCTGTCTACTTTTTGTTGTTGTTCGGGCGTATAGAATTTGAGAACGGGAGATTCACCGGGCGTGTCTTCGTCTCGCGAATTGTTGAAAAAGGCCATCAACTTATAATATTCCTCGTACTTGAATGGGTCATATGGATGGCTATGACATTGCACACAGCCCATGGTGGTGCTCTGCCAAACCTCAAAAGTGGTATTCAAACGATCAATAACGGTAGCCACCCGATACTCCTCATCATCAGTGCCGCCTTCATCGTTGTTCATTGTATTTCTGTGGAATGCCGTTGCTATGAGTTGGTCGGGAGAAGGGTCCGGTAATAGGTCTCCCGCTAATTGTTCAATGGTAAATTGATTGTAAGGAAGGTCTCGGTTAAAAGCTTCTATGACCCAATCACGGTATCTCCAAATACTTCGCTCCAAATCTTTTTCATAACCTTTGGAGTCTGCGTACCTAGCCAAATCCAACCACCAAGTGGCCCATTTTTCACCGTAAGTCTTTTTGTTAAGTAAAGTGTCTACCAAGCCTTCATAGGATAAATCTCCAGACTCAAAACGATTGAGCAATTTTTGACTAGGCGGAAGCCCCACGATGTCTAAGGATAGCCTTCTGGCAATTATATTTTTTTCTGCGGAAGGATTGGGTTGTAGTTCTTTTTCGTTTAGTCGGGCAAGGATAAAATGGTCAATATCATTTTTTACAAAACTGGAAGCACTTTCAGAAGCAAAACTCGCTTCCATATTGACTTTAGGAACTTCTACTTTTTGGGGAAGTGAATACGCCCAATGTTGCCCCCATTTAGCACCTTCGTCTATCCAGCGGGTCAATAGCTCAATCTCTTCGTCTGTAAGCTTGGGTTTCTCGTAAGGCATGCGAAGCTCCGGGTCTTCTTCATGTAGTCTTTTTATCATCTCACTACCCGCGGCATTACCGGGTATTATAGCCGCTACGCCCGATTCCGTTTCGGCAAAAGCTTCATTTTCAAAAAGTAGACTAAAGCCGCCACTCTTTTTAACACCGCCATGACAAGTAATACATTTATTGTTGAGTATAGGTTTTATTTGAGTGCTAAAATCAACGGGAGGTGAAGATTGACAAGCATTGAATAGTACTACACTTATTACCATAGAAAGATACTTGAGGCAATTATGTAATGAATTTTTTTTCATAACCGGGTGTTGTGTTCAGCTCAAAATAGACTTCAATATAGAAAACTTAAAAAATTAAGACCTTGGAAATCTACGCAACGTGTGCAACATACTTTGTATTAAGTTAAAGGCTATTTATGGAAAAATCCCCCAAAGCCTAAATTCAAATAATGAAAATTAAAAGAGGATAATTACCAGTAACGTAATAACGTATTTAGCACTAAAGGTGCTTCGTAGTTGTTAAAATATGAAAAATAAGATGATAAAACAGAGGTATAAACAGTGAATTTGTGATTTAAGATTGCAAATCCGTAATAAGTGAAAAATGGGTCAAACGAAAAGAGCCAATTCATCTAGAATGAATTGGCTCTTTTATATTAAGTGAAGTAAAGTTTTACTGTTTTAATTGTACTGTTTTGTTGTCACCATCAACAACAACTGAAGTAAGTCCGTGTTTTGATAATGCCTTCATAGACTTATCCCATTTTTTACCGCTTAGTCCGGCTTTGGTCTTCAGTTCTGCCAAGTCCATTTCACCAGTAGGTTTTAAAAGGGCAACAATTGCTTTTTCCTCGTCCGTAAGTTCAACCGCTTTTTTCTCCGGTCTCATTTGCGGGAAGAACAATACCTCTTGTATAGAAGAATTATTGGTCATAAGCATGACCAAACGGTCTATACCAATACCGATACCGGATGTTGGTGGCATACCGTATTCAAGGGCACGCAAGAAATCCTGGTCAATGAACATAGCCTCATCATCTCCTTTTTCGGATAATTTTAGTTGATCTTCAAAACGTTCCCGTTGGTCAATTGGGTCGTTCAGCTCAGAATAAGCGTTAGCCAATTCCTTACCGTTTACCATTAACTCAAACCTCTCTGTAAGTGCAGGGTTATCTCTATGTTCTTTGGTAAGCGGACTCATTTCTTTTGGATAGTCCGTAATAAAAGTAGGCTGAATGTAATGATGCTCACATTTTTCGCCAAAAATCTCATCTATCAATTTACCTACCCCCATGGTTTCATCCACTTCAAGGCCAAGTTCTTTTGCTGTAGCACGAAGTTCTTCTTCGCCCATACCGGCAACATCTTTACCGGTGTGTATTTTTATAGCTTCAAGAATGGGCACACGGGCATAAGGAGCCTTAAATTCAATTTCGTTTTCACCCACTGTAATTTTAGAAGTACCGTTGGCGTCAAGAGCAATTTTCTCGAGAAGCTTTTCAGTGGTATCCATCATCCAGTTGTAATCCTTGTAGGCAACGTAGAGTTCCATTACGGTAAACTCCGGATTGTGGGTACGGTCCATACCTTCGTTACGGAAATCTTTTGAAAACTCGTAAACACCGTCAAATCCCCCTACAATCAATCTTTTAAGATAGAGTTCGTTTGCAATGCGTAAATACAATGGAATGTTCAGGGCATTGTGGTGCGTTAAAAACGGTCTTGCAGCGGCACCACCTGGTATAGGCTGTAAAATAGGGGTTTCTACCTCTAAATATCCCGCGGCATTATAAAATTCTCTAATACTGTTCGTAATCTTGGTACGCTTGATGAAGGTTTCTTTTACCTTAGGGTTGACCACCAAATCTACATACCGCTGGCGGTATCTCATTTCCGGGTCGTTAAACTCATCGTACACATTGCCTTCGGAATCCTTCTTGGGCAACGGTAACGGACGTAACGATTTGCTTAAGAGCGAAAAGTTTTTGACCATCACGGTTTTTTCGCCTACTTGTGTAGTAAAGAGTTCCCCTTCAATACCTATGATATCACCTATGTCCAACAATTTTTTGTAGACGTCATTGTAAAGGCCTTTATCTTCACCGGGACAGATTTCGTCTCGGTTAAAATATACCTGTATACGGCCTTCACTATCCTGCAACTCGGCAAAAGAAGCCTTGCCCTGAATTCTTCTGGACATTAAACGACCTGAAATGACCACCTTTTTACCCTCCTTGTAATCAGATTTAATGCTCTTTGATGTAGCATCAACAGGGTATAGTGCAGCGGGGTAGGGGTTAATGCCCAATTCGCGCAATTTGGTCAATTTTTCTCTTCTAATAATTTCTTGTTCCGAAAGTTGCATTTTTTACTATTTAAGGCTGCAAATATAAGCTATAGGTGGTTTACTATATGCATGATACAATATGAAATTACGAGCTTGGCACTTTGTTTGTTACGAAGAATGAGTTGGAGAGCGGTAAAATTTAAAATTACTGAGTTCTTTTTGCTCCGTATTCTGTAACAAATTGTAGATATAAGCGTCAAAGAAGTACATCATCAATCAATAAAATTATATCAAAAATGAGTTTTTTACGTGTTTTACTGGCAATTATTTTTCCTCCGCTTGCGGTCATCGGAAAAGGTTGTGGGTCCTTTTTAATTGTTCTACTTTTGACCTTCTGTGGCTGGGTACCTGGTGTTATAGCTGCATTGGTTATTTTGAACAACCCCAATTAAAATCCATACTATGAAATTTTTTAGAGCATTGGTAATCGTGTTCATTACCGTATTATTCGTAGCCTGTAATTTTACGGAGGAAATACATTTTAATGAAGATGGAACGGGAAAGATGAACATTGGCTTTGACGGAAGCGAAATGCTCCAAATGTTACCTTCAACAGATTCTACGGAGCTGGAAGAAGTTATAGATTCTACCTTGGTTTTTAAAGATTTGCTACGATATAAAAAGGATAGTATAGCCCAATTGTCTTCTGAACAGCAAGCTCAATTAAAAAAGTTAGAGCCTTTTAGCCTTCATATGTTGGTCAATGCCGAAGAAGGAATCATGAACTTTGATATGTTTACCGATTTCAAGGACGTTTCCGAAATTAACGATGCTTTTAATGCTTTTCAAAGTGCAAGTAGCATTGGTCCGGCGGCAGGAAGTAAACCCATGCCAAAAAATTCCGCTAACGAAGCTACGGAAGTGAGTTATAGCTTTAAAAAGAACAAATTTAAGCGTTCTGCAGCTATTGTGGACCAAGACTTGTTCAAGCAAAGTATAGATAGCCTTTCAAGTGCCGAAATGTTCTTGTCCGGTTCTACGTATACCTTTAAATACCATTTTCCCAAACGGGTAAAATCTACCAATGTGGAGGATGCTACATTTTCAATGGACGGAAAGACCATGATCTACGAGGTTGGTTTTATGGAAATGCTGAAAGACCCGGAGTCTATATTGATCGAGGTAGAATTAGAGAATTAGGACATTACCTTTTCATATCTTTGTAGCATGAACAAGAAGGTCTATTTGCAGGATTTAGGTTTAAAGGATTATAAGGAAACTTGGGATTACCAAGAAGCCCTGTTCAAGGAGACCGTAGATTTAAAAATAAAGAATCGTAGGGGACAAGCCAATGAACCCACACCCAATCATTTTTTGTTTGTAGAGCACCCACATGTTTACACCTTGGGCAAGAGCGGTGATTTTGCCAACCTCTTGATTAGCGAGGAAGAACTAGATGCAAAAAACGCAAAGTTTTATAAAATCAACAGGGGAGGAGATATTACGTATCACGGCCCTGGACAAATAGTAGGTTACCCTATTTTAGATTTGGATAATTTCTTTACGGACATTCACAAATACCTGCGATTTTTAGAGGAAATGGTCATTCTTACTTTGGCTGAATATGGTTTGAAAGCCGAACGCTCCGAAGGAGAAACCGGAGTTTGGTTGGATGTGGGCACTCCGTTCGCAAGAAAAATATGCGCCATGGGCGTACGTGCCAGCCGCTGGGTAACCATGCACGGGTTTGCTTTAAACGTAAATGCGGATTTAGGTTATTTTGATTTAATGATTCCCTGTGGCATAAAGGATAAGGCCGTTACTTCTTTAAATGTAGAGTTGGGGAAACAAGAAGTAGACCTGAACGAAGTAAAAGAAAAGTTGCTGAAACATTTTGAAAGTCTCTTTGAGGCAGAATTGATAAAGGAAAAAACCACGGCATGAGCCGTGGTTTTTTCCTTTAATCTTAATCAAAAGCCCATGCATCGTTCATACGACCATCTTCACTTGAAGAGCCTCCAATGACCCATAATTTGTTGTCAAATACTGCGGCGGTATGCCCAGATCTTGGAGAAAATGGAGCATTGTCCGTAGCTTCGGTCCAAGTATTTCCATCATTACTGAACCAGATATCATTTTTAGAGTATAAATCATACCCCCCTATGACCCACAATTTGTTATTGAATACAACTGTGGTATGCCCATCTCTTGCCGAAAACGGGGCGTCTGCCTTAGCTTGGGTCCAAGTAATACCATCGGTGCTAAACCATACATCATTTCTTAAACCTCCACCAGTGCCCCTGCCCCCTATGACCCATAATTTGTCATCGAATACAACAGTGGTATGACCATATCTGCCCGAAAACGGGGTCTCGGCCGTAGCTTCGGTCCAAGTATTTCCATCGGTACTAAACCAGACATCATTTCTGAAAATCCCACCCCCTATGACCCACAACTTGTTATCGAATACAACGGTAGCATGAGAACTTCTGTCCGAAAACGGAGCGTCTGCCGTAGCTTCGGTCCAAGTATTCCCATCGGTACTGAACCAGACATCATTTTTAGAATTTCCGTCATTGCCCCCTATGACCCACAATCTGTTATCGAATACAACTGTGGTATGACCATATCTGGCCGAAAACGGGGCGTCTGCCGTAGCTTCGGTCCAAATATTCCCATCGGTACTGAACCAGACATCATTTTTAAAATTTCCGTCATAGCCCCCTATGACCCACAATTTGTTGTCAAAAACGATTGATGTGTGAGACTGTCTTCCTGAAAAAGCTGCTTCTTCTACTACAGGTTCAGCAGTGAAATTTAGCCCTCTTACCGTAAATTTGTTTATACTACTGCTTATTGTGGCGTTTTTAGCGTCTTTTGCAATAACTTTCCAATAATAGGTGTCGTAGATATTTAAACGGTTGCTTAGTTCTAATCTCGTATCGCTTAGGTTTTCTGCATAGACTTCCGTAGGGTCTTCTGCCAATCCTAAATATAGGTCATAACTCACGGCATCATCATCAGGGTCTGTAGCGGCCTGCCAACTAAAAGTAGGGTATACATCTACACCAACGGCACCGTCCGTTACCCCGATCAAATTAAATGTCTCGGGTGCGCGGTTGGCAGGTTCTTCTTCTTCGCTAGGTTTTTCCTCATCTTTTGGTTGTTCTTCCGCAGCCGGGGGTGGAGCTTCTGGCCCATCGTCTTTGGAACAAGCGGCGTTTAGTAGAAACATACCTAACAGTAGCACGAGGTAGAAGGTTGTTGGTGTTTTCATGATATTTTTTTTAAGGTGATACGTTTAGTTTCACTTTAATGGTAGCGGAAAGTAAAGGTTAACATTGGGGAGTAAAAAACCTCGGGGTGAGCCGAGGTTCTTCATCTTTTGGGGGTAAAAAAAAGCATGCCTTTGATACTTCTTTATAACGGATGGCTAACAGATTCGAATCTTTACTTATGGTTCACGATCAGTTTTTAACATCTTCTGATTTAGCATCATTTAACATCTTACTGACCTTTGCTTTGAGTTCTTCTTTCTTTGTGGGGTCGTTGCCTAAATTAATTATTTCGTACTGATTACGAAGGGTCTGTTTCATCTCATCCGAGATATCCATGTTTTCTATCAATTCAAGATAGTTAGTCGCATCACCTACGGGGTTATCCGCTCCCGCTCCCATCAGATTAAAAACTTCACCAAAGACCTTTGTCTGCTCGTCTAGAAGGTTCATTTGTTTAGTGGTATCTGTCTTTGATTTGTCTTGGGTTTGCTGCGCTTGGCAAAAAGTAGTTAAGCCTAGGGCGACTATTGTAAGTGTTATTTTAATTGTTTTCATTGGTTTTTGTTTTGTTTAGTGTTAAAGAATATTACTCATGCCTTTATTTACAGCGTTTTATAAAAACGTTTCTCTTGGATAGAATTTGCACGGAAAGATAAAAGTGGATATAAACCTCAAACCTGGATCAACATTTATGTTTTATCTGCTTAATATGCTATACCATAATAATCACAAACAGCGTAGTAATCATTTATATCGATTCCATTATTTGAAAGTTCTTTTTTAGTGTATTCAAAAGAGTTTTTAATTGATGGTGAACTAGCATTTTTACCGGTTGCTGTATTGGATGGAATAATTACATATCGAAAACGGACTCCTTTATTTTCTGGGTTTAAAGCATCTGGTTCCCAGAGATACTCTCTTGGACTTAAATTCCGAGAATATGAAGTTATTTTAACGTACATCTTATAAAAAGTAGGCCTTATATCAATAGTGATGGACTTGTCTATTGTTTGTCCGTCAATATGATAGCGATAGTAGGGAATGTGGTAAACATGGGAATAAGATGAATTATTTTCATATTGATCATAGTAATAAACCAGTAGTACATCTTCATTTACGTTGTAATTACTTAGTGGTAGGGGTAAGGTCTTATGGCTATCACTACTACTCGTAAAATCTGATTCTGTGGGTTGGAACCAATCGGAGGCTACTACATTGGCATTACCGTCTTTACCATCAACTCCATCTTCACCATCTTGCCCAGGTTCTCCTTGTATTCCTTGTTCCCCTTGCAGTCCGTCTGACCCTGGGTCACCATCTTTTGAACATCCAATGGCCACAAGGCCAATACCTAGAAAAATGTAGGATAAAAATTTTAAAGTAGTTTTCATAATATGTAGAATTTGTTTACGGCTTTTAATGAAACCAGAAATAAAAGGTTAACGACCTCGTATAATTTCTTTTTAAAAGAGGTTGTGATTTTTGGGGTATGCTCATTTAGTGAGGTAAAACCAGCTTTTAAATTGCAGTTGAATTTGCTATACTGGTTCGGATACTTTTAATTGTTTCAGTTGGATTTTTTTAATATTGAAACAGTATAGTCATGAGTAAGAATAGGGTAATGACGAAGGCTGTTATGAATATCCACTTTAACAATTCTAATTTTTCATAAGTGTTCATAATTTTCATTTTTCGGTTCATTATTTAATATGAAAACTTAGAAAGAGGTTAACATGACTACTACTTTTTATTTTTTGATTGCCACTATAACCCTTCTGAAATTATTAGCTCGTTTTCAGGGCGGGCAAACAAAAAATGTTAAATTAGATGCCACCGCTGTTAACCTTCTCATTAGATATGCATTAAATGGAAAATATACAGGCAGAAATAACGCTTGAAGATTTACGAAAAGGGTCTGATATTCTTTTAAAAAAGGTGTATGAGTCCAATCGCACAAAATTTTTGAATTATGCGAGGCGCTACAACCTTTCTGAAGAAGAAAATATAGATGTATATCAAGATACCTATATTATTTTCTATGATAATGTCATGAGCGGAAAACTAGAAAGCTTAACCAGCAGTATTTCTACATACCTGTTTTCTATTGGCAAATATTTAATTTTTGACAAGATGAGAAAGAATAAAAAAATGGTAAGTGGCGATTATGATTTATCAAGGGTTGAAGAAACAGATGAGCAGGTAAATACCTTTGATTTGAAAAGGCCCGATCTTTCTGCAGAACAGGTTTTATTGAAAAAGCATTTTAGTACTCTAGGCGAAAAATGCCAGCAATTGTTAACCCTTTTTTATTACCGAGGTTATACCATAAAGGAGATTATGGAGGCTGAAAATTATAATAATGAGAATGTGGTTAAAGCGGCCAAATCACGTTGCATGAAAACACTTAGAGAAAAAATCCAAGCAAATACCTACTAATCATGGATAAAGAACTTTTATTGTATAATTATTTTTCGAACCAATTGACGGTTGAACAGCAGCATCAATTTGAAGAGTTGTTGAAAACGGATATCGATTTTAAGAAACAATTCGACTTTGAAAATAACTTAAAGGGAGTTATTAGAGAGAAAGAAAATGAAAACCTAAAGGTTAAGCTAAAAGGTTTTGAAAAGGAGATAGAAAGTGCTACACCGGTGCGTAATTTGCCCGGAACAAACTATAGAAAATGGGCCATGGCGGCATCCGTGGCGTTGTTGATAGGTTTAGGTTGGTTGGGATACAATAGTTTTTCAGGACCCGATTATGAAAACCTGTACCGGGAGAACTTTCAGGAATACCCCAATACAGTTTATGCTATTACTAGAGGGGAGTCTGTTGAATCTATTGAAAGAAAAGCATTTACGGATTATGAGTTAGGTAATTATGAGTCGGCTATTGGAAATTTTAAACGAATACCTCAATCCGATAAAAAAGGATATGTAGATTTTTACTTAGGGTTGTCATATTTAAATTCAGGTCAGTTGGACGAGGCCAAAAAATTACTGGTTAACACGGGAGCATCAAATGAAAAGTTTAAAGCAGAGACCTATTGGTACCTAGCATTAATTGCTATAAAGGAAAACAATAAGAAGACTGCTGTAGAATATTTAAATGAGCTTGTTTCGCAATTTGACTATAATAAAGATAAGGCGCAACGGCTCTTGAAAGAATTAGAATAAGGTCAACTAATTCTCTTTTTTTTAGTGAAGGCCCAAAACCCTAACAGGGCAAGAATTACGGCTCCAATTATCCAATATCCCCAATGGTATTTAATTAATACCGGTGTGCTATTGCCAGAGAGTACATATCCAGACCAATAATAGGGGTGTGCCAAGGCATTTTGACTGTTGTTTTGTAAAAATGTTATCTGTGCGTTTTGCATGGCTCTGTCCTTAGATTCTCCTTTGGAGAGATGCGTATAGAACAACCCCATAAGGTTGGCGGAAGAAGCATCGTTTACTTTCCATAAAGTACTGGCAATACTGGAAGCCCCGCCATAGAAGAACCCACGGGAAAGACCCATAAACCCTTCTCCCCGTCGTAATTCTCCAATACCTGTTTCGCATGCGCTTAAAGTAATCAAGTCGGCATCTGTTCTAAGCGTATACAAGTCTGCTACAAAAAGAAGGTCTTCATTATTGTTGTTATGGTTCTGCGAAAAAGCCAAATAGGAATATTCCGGGGTACTATCGTTAAAAATAGCGTGTGTGGCCAAATGTAGAATGCCATATTTTTTGTGTTCCTTTTTAAAATTTTCAAGTGAAGCATCATTTTTTAGTAAAGAATGCCCTTCAAAAGTGCTCAAAATTCTTTTGGCCTCTAAACTATTATGGGGCAAGGGTGAAAGTGCGGACCTGTTGATATTAACCTGAGATGTACCATCAAAACTTGGGGCTACGGCTAGTACATTTGGCGTGTTTACAGGTCGGTTGCGTAATTCCGAAAGGAGTGTAGCCGAATTACTATATCTTATTGCAGAATGCTCAATTAGGTAGGTCAAGTCGTTGTTGTTCGTATTTAGGGCCGAAAAGGGAATGTAGTTTAATAACCCGTCCGTTATAAGTGTAAGTTCTTGGTCTGCTTCAGTTATAAAAGGTGCTAACAATCTGTTGTACAGTTGATAGGTTTTTTTGCTTAGTTCTTTTATATCGGACTGTGGGTCTGCCAAATCTTTATAAGCGGATTTAATCCTGGTTTCTAATTCTTCGGTTATCGGAATTTTTCCTAATTTCTTTTCGCCTTTGGTAACCGTTACTACATAAATATCATGGTTGCCGTAGAAGTAGGATATTAATTTTTCTCCTTCACCCAATTCATCCTGTACCCCCCGTAGTGAAATGGTTTTGGTGTTATATTTTAAGTTGAAATAATCATTGTAGTTAGCTTCTAAATCGGCAATGAGTTTCCGGTGTTCCTGTTTAAGGTCAAAAAGAAGTTCTTCTGATGTGTCAGTTTTTTCCTTAATGTAGTTGGTCTTCTTTTCCAAGTGAACAATTTCGGATTTCAACTGACTTTCTCGCTCTAAAAGTTCAGGAGGAATATTGCCAAATTTGGTTGCTTTGGTGTTCAATAGAGCTTCAAGCAATATAGCAGATTTACTTTCTTCGCTATACTTGAAAGCCTGGTCAATATAATTGCCTTCTCCCTTAATAGTATACAAATTATAAAGAGCGTTCAAGCCAGATTCTATAAGCGGATATACATCTTCAATAAGCGTCAGCTTATCCGCTTGGCTTTTAAAGGTAGGCTTTAGGGTGTCCAATTGGATCAACGCTTGATTAACGGTAGTTATAACTTGAGGATAAGAGGATTCATTACCAATTCTGGAGAGTGCCTCAGCTCTGTTTTTTAGGAGTTTTAATAAGGTGGTGCCGTTAGGATTGTGAACGGATAGTTGCTCAATTCCCAACTTGAAATTTTTCAAAGCCCCATCATATTTTTTGAAATATATATTCATTAACCCTATTTGGTTATATAGGAGTGCAATTTCATCATGATTTTGATTTTTCCACTTTCTTTTTAAGGCGGATATAGCATTCGTATAAGCTTCGGTCGATTTTTGGTATTCTCTTTTTGATTTGTAAAATCCCGCTTCGGCTTCATAATATTTATGCCAAAATGGATGTTTTTCAGGGATTTTACCCCTTAACAGATTTAGATAATGATTGGCACTATCCAACTGGGTGAGGGCAAGTTTGCTTTGAATCAGTCGGCATCCATCCGTAATGACGTAATTTAAGTTTGAGTTGTTTTTTAAATGAGATGAGAATGATTTTTGAAAATAAGAGCTGGATAGTCCGTACTGGCCTTCTCTTTCATAAACTTCACCTAACAAGCTATATGTGTTTAATAGATAGAGGAGGTTATTGGGCAAATGTTTCTGTAAGAATCTTATGTTTTGATGATAATACTGTTTGGCTAAATCATATTTGCCTTCGTTGCTATAGGCTTTTGCTAGAAGGCTATAGCCGCTGGAGATAAGGTAGGCATGACCTGTAGTAAGGGTTTCTGGCTGGGTCTCATTATATGAGTCTATTATTTTCAATAAAGCATTTCGTAATGTACTATACTCATTAATGTTGTAATAGTACATGGCTTTATCGTACAGAAGCGAATTTTGAATCATTAGCCTATTAGAAGAGGTGTCTATTTCTTTTTTATGAACTAAGGAAATAGAATCCAGTAAGCGAATGTTAGATTTAATTTGTTGTAAATCATAAAAGTAAATAGACTGTCTGTTCCAGTTGATCAGCGTGTAGAAACTGTCGTTCCAAGAGTTGTTCGCACTGGAAAGTGAATATATCTTTTGAAAATAGTGATATACTGAATCTTGTTGCTTGTAGTAAAATTGACGCGATTTCTTTGTTAAGGAATCTAAATGGTTATTGTATTCATGAGTCTGCCCAATTAATGAACAACATACTAAAAAGAAGATGCAAAATACAATAATTGGTTTCATAAAAAATTGGCCTTCATATATATGAAGGCCAATTTACGAATAAGTTCGTTTAAAGATTTGTACTACAATAAATTATGGATTTTACATTTGTAACGGTATCATTAGGTTATTTTTATTGTGGAATATAATAGGCAGGTATTGTGTAATTAAATGGCTTTCCATCTTCTCCTAATTTCTCAACTTTTATAAGTAGTTCGCCTTTTTCTGCGGCTAGGGTGGCAAACTTTTGATACAGAATTTGATTATTGTATTCAGGTAATGGCGAAAATTCGGTTATGTTTTTACTTATCTCTTTTCCGCTTAAATCTAGAACGCTAACATTCAGGATCTTTGTGTCCGGAGTGGTGATAAGGAACTCTTGCAAATTGGAGAGTGTCCAACATAAACATGGAAGGGGAGGATTGTCCGGGTCTATTATTCCTAAAACACCTAGATCAAAAATACTGTTCTGTACCTCCATAAATTCCTTTTTTTGGCTTTCGGCCATAGCCTTTTCTTTTTGAGCTTCATTGTATTTTGGGTCGTTGGGTGAGATAGATTCCAATTCTTTTATATGGTTTTCCAAGGTTGCTATTTCGTTGCTTAAATAAAACGAATAGAGGTCACCTTCGTAGATATAATTTTCTTTGGTTAGTTTAACCTTGTCATCTGCATGACCAACATAGTCTTTTATACATGATGTAAACATCAATAAAAGTGTACATCCTAAAAATAGTTTCATTTTCATAATAGAGGGTTTAGAGGTTATAAGTATTGTTTAATGTTTTTAGGTGAAAAAGGTTAATAGTTTGTTCTATTTTGAATAAGAAGTAAGTTCAGATGTGCTGATTAAATTACCATTGTCCTTATAAGATTCCTGTTTTATCATACCAACACCTTCTGCAAGCCATAGTTTAGATTTCATTTTAATAGTGGCTCCCATGGTTTTTGTGGTGCTGTTTTCGGTGATCAAATAACAATCAAAGGTACCTGCAGGAGTGGTCACACTTTCTTTCTTCTCTACTTTTCTATTGGTTTGGTCTACGGAAACGTTCATGTTAATGCCAGACATACTCATAGCAATGGCAACGTTGGCGTCATTTAATTGTTGGCCTACGCTGAGGTCATTGGGGAGTTCAATATCGGTACCAGAAATATCCATTTCCAATCCCATTTCTGAATATTGTTGCATCATTTGAGAGGGAAAGAGCGATTGGTAATCAACTGTAACCAATCCGTTTTCACAACTAAAGGAATAGCTGCTTTCAAAAACATCCTTACCTTTTTTATCTTTATATTTCATGTCAAAAGTAGCTGCTGCTGCCGAACCTTCTTGACGAACATCGGTGATGGTGTAGTTTACGCTGCCATCAGTTTTACCTTTTTTATCGTAACTCGTGTATTCAAATGAGCTCCCTTCTTCTAAAGGATAGAATTTACTACAACTTTCTTGTGCAAAAGTGACGTTCATAGTGAAGAAGCATAATAAGGTAATCAATAACGGGGTTTTCATAGTGTTCATTTTATGTTTTTATAGTTTGATAAATTCTACGCGTCGGTTTTGCGCTTTGCCATCGGGTGATGAATTGTCGCCAACAGGCTCAGTTTCACCTTTACCTTCTGTTGTTAATCTGTCTGAAGATACGTTATATACTGATATTAAGGCATTTTTGACAGCTTCAGCTCTGCTTTGAGATAGGCTCATGTTTTTACTGTCGTCACCATCGGTATCAGTGTGCCCAACAATTTTTAACTTTATGGAACTATCCTGCTGAAGAACTTGATAAATCTGGCGAATGATGCCCATAGATTGCGGTTGAATATTGGCAGAGCCACTATCAAAAAGGATTCCGTTAGTGGATATTTTCCCGTCTGCAAGTAATTGTCTACGTAAGTCAACACCCCCTTTTGCAACTTTTATATTACCTATAAGTATAGATTCTTTCTTGGTGTCCGTTCCGCGCAGCGTAAACTTAACACCTTGCATTTGCACATTGGCCGGTAAAAGCCGTGGTACATCTATATATTTGGTTTCGTTTATCCATAGTCTAAATCTCTGTTTGTTGACCGCCACGGAAACATGGTGTTTCTGACTTACAATATTTCGGATATCTGCACCCACGTCATTACGAATAACTCGTTTTGAGGCAATGTTGTTTTCAACCACCACCCCACGTGCAATAAACTGACAAAAAGAATATTCTACCTTGCCTAAATTGGCACCTTTTTTAAAGGTGTTGTTATCGCTTATAGTTACTCCAAAATAAGATTGAGAGGAAGTTTTACCGTCCAGTCCGGTAGCAATAACATCAAACTCCAAGGTAAATTCTTCGGGTAGATTGGTGACATCTGGAATATATATAGTTTGGTAACCGGGTAAAATTTTCAGCCATTTATTGGATTGCCCGTCTAGGGTTACCAATTCTCCACTCCCGTTTGTATTCCAACGAGATGGAAAATCGCCCACAAAATCGTTGGAAAAATCATCTACAAAAATTGGGGTATCACCTGGTACAAAATCAAATTTACTGTACACTTTAATGGTTTCGGGCTCAGTTTTATTGGATTCTTCTTGGTTATTGGGGGAATTCTCTTCGCTAGTTTGTGGGGATTCTTGTTCTCCGGGACTGTTGGAAGGATTGGTTTTAGGTTTTTTCTTTTTCTTTTTTTCGGATACAGGTTCAAAAATACTGTCAAGGGCTTGATCCGTTTTTTCGGAGGTTTCTTTTTCTACCCTGCGTTCAACCGTTCTTTCGGCGGCCCTTTCGGCAGCTTTACCCAGTTTTCGTAAAATTTGGGCGTCACTTGTCTGGTGGGCAAAAAAGATGCTCACTATGGGTAAAATAAATTTTAAGTAGTGTTCTAGTGTTTTCATGTACTTGGTATTTAATAATGTAAAAATTGTCCGTAGACCTAATGTTCACATTAATGATTAAACACCTTAAAAGGTTAACATCAAAACTAAATGAAATGGGTTTTTGAAAAGAGAGATTTGTATTTGTTGGATGTGAAAATTGTATGGATGGTATAAAATACTTTGTAGATGGAATAAATAGTACTCTTCCTACATGTAAGAAAAAATAGAAATAAATGCTTGGACTCTATTATTCGGGGAGTAACCGAAAGCTTTTCCTGTGATATTTGGTAATACCATACTTCTTAATTGCCGCACGATGTTCCTTTGTAGGGTAGCCCTTGTTTTTCTTCCAGTTGTACATAGGGTATTCTTCGTGAAGCATATCCATATATGCATCTCTATAAGTCTTTGCCAAAACTGATGCTGCGGCAATGTTCATGTATTTTCCGTCGCCTTTTATTATACATTCATGTGGAATATCTTTAAAGGGCTTGAATCGGTTCCCGTCTACGATAATAAATTTGGGAGTTGTTTTTAATTGTTCAATAGCTTTGTGCATTGCTAAAATTGAGGCATTTAAAATATTGATGGCATCAATTTCTTCTTGAAAAACATGGGACACAGCGTAGGCCGTGCAGTCAGATTCAATTATGGGCCTTAGCACATCCCTTTTGCTGTGGGTCAGTAATTTTGAGTCGTTTAAAATGCTATTTGTAAATCCTTTGGGCAAGATTACGGCAGCGGCCGTAACTGGTCCGGCTAAACATCCTCTTCCAGCTTCATCGGTTCCGGCTTCGTTTTCAAATTTGTATTTCTCTAATAGCATTCTTCAATGGAAATTAACAGGACCGTAAAATATAATTACTTAGTACAAATTACAATATAGAGGTCTCTTTTTTCTAAGAAATACGGGTCGAATCTTGTTTGTTATTTTTTTAACAAAATAAGTGTCAAATTAACATTTTATAAACAAAAATTGTGATAATATTTGGATTATTAACAAATTTTTAGGTTTTTTTTCGAAACTAATTCACAAAAACATATACATGAAACGAAAATTTAAATGGATTATAGTGCCTTTTTTGGTATTATTATCAGGCTACTCTTTTGCCCAAGAAAAATCAATTTCCGGAAATGTTACGGATGAAGATGGTCTTCCGTTACCAGGTGTTTCCGTTGTGGTTATAGGTACTACAAATGGTACCCAAACAGATTTTGACGGTAATTATACCATTAGTGCAGAAGAGGGGCAGAGTCTTAGATATAGTTATATCGGACAAAAAACGGTTAAAAGAGTGGTTGGTGCCTCAAATTCCATTAATGTACAGATGGAATATTCGGCCCAAGCTTTAGATGAGGTGGTTTTGACCGGTGTTGCCCAAGGTACTTCAAAAAAGAAGCTGGCGTTTAAAGTGGAGACAGTACCCGTGACTGGAACTCAAAATGTACCAACTCCTGATGCTGCATCAGCTTTAATAGGAAAAGTAGCTGGTGCGCAAATTGTTCAAGGTGGTGGTAATCCGCTGCGTAACGCTGCTGTTATTTTGAGAGGGGCAAGTTCTATAGAAGGGAGCACTGCACCGCTAATTATAGTAGATGGTATTATAACCCAAGGAGGACTTAATCAAATAAGTACACAAGATATAGAAACAATAGAGGTGGTAAAAGGGGCGGCAGCTTCATCTCTCTATGGTTCATTGGCAGGTAATGGTGTTATTCAAATTATAACAAAGCGGGGTACCACAGATAAGCCTAAAGTAACATTGCGTTTTGAAAATGGTTTCTCTAATACTCAAAGAGATTATCCATTGGCAAAGAATCATGATAGATTGTTAGATGCAAATGGCAATTTTGATGTTAGCAGCGGTTCAATAGTTGCTGACCCGGACGGAATTTTTGACAACCCCTATCCTGGTGATTTGATAAATAACGTAGATGAGTTCATTAGCTCCCAACCCTACAGTCAAATAAGTGTAGGAGTCTCTCAGAATCTAGACAAGGTTAACTATTATGTTTCTGCTGAGCAAACAGAGGTACAAGGCATTATAAAAGGACTTGACCCGTTTAAAAGACAAAACGCACGTCTAAATTTGGATGTAAACTTAAGTAGCAAATTTAAGCTGGAACTAACCAATTATTTGGTTAGGCAAACAGGGGCAGAGGTTACTCAAGCAGGACAAGGAGATAACGTGTTTTTTAATTTGTTAACGGCGAACCCAACGGTAAGACTAGATCAAAAAGACGCTAACGGAAACTTTATTCCCTTCTTTGATGGAAATGGATTTATCAATGAATATCAAAATCCATTGTATGTTGCTTCAAACCAAAAGTTCGATAATGAAAATACTAGATTAGTATCTTCGGTTACTGGTAAGTATAGCATTACGGATAACTTGGTATTTGAAACTCATTTGTCTACGGACAGAGGCCGTAGTGAATTCGTTAACTTTTTTCCAAAAGGTTATGTTTCAGGTTCTCAATTTGATCCGAATACCAACAACGGTTTTATTTTAAATATTGATAGTGATTACGCTCGAGTCAATTCTTATGCTCAGTTAAATTACAACACTAGTTTTGGTGATTTTAATTTTAAATCTTCTTTAAGGTATTTATTCGAAGACTTTGAAGGATCTTTTAAAACTGCCCAAAGTTCTAATTTTTTAACGGAAGGGGTTAGTAATTTACAACAGGGTACTGAGAATATTAGTGTAAACTCGGGTGAGTTTCAAGAGAAAACACAAAACGTATTCTTATCCGCAGATTTTGATTGGAAGGACAAATTAATAATTGGTGGATTTGTACGGTCGGATAGAAGTTCGCTCTTTGGAGAGGACAATCGCGATCAACTTTTCTATAGAGGGTCTTTAGCCTATAGGTTGGGTGAGGATATTGATGCGGAATGGTTAGATGAATTAAAATTTAGAGCTTCCTATGGTACTGCAGGTCTTAGACCTAGCTTTGGAGACATTTTTGAGACGTTCTCAGTAAGTCAGACGGGTATTACTCCATTGCAAATTGGTAATCCTGATTTGCAATCGCCAACAATAAAGGAATTGGAAGTTGGTTTTGATTTTCAGGTATTAAATAAGTATACATTGGCATTTACTTATGCTAATTCAAATACGGAAGATGCTTTGATTACGGTACCTTTATCTGGTGCGGTTCCAGGAAGCGTTCAAGTTCAAAATGTAGCGGATACTTCGTATGAGGCATATGAGGTAGCATTTAACGGTACGCCATTTGAAACCGAAGATTTTACATGGGATTTTGGTATCACTTTCGCAACAGTTGAAAATACAGTCGATAATTTGGGTTCGGTTGCTCCTTTCAACAGGGTTATTCAAGGTTTTGGAGCAGGTAACAGTAACCAGCAATTGGATGCAGATCCAGCGGTAAATGTTTTTAGGGTTGAGCCAGGGCAGCCATTCGGAGCAATGTTCGGAAATCAACTGGCAACATCGTTAGATGATTTAACGGTTGAGGATGGTGTAGTTATCAATGAAGGACTTAATCTACCAATATCTGATTTTTCTGTTAACGAATTTGGTCATGTTATTGTGACCGCCAATGAAGATCAGTCTGGTTTGGTAAACGCAGGCGGAGAACAGGCAATTAGAAAGTGGAACCCTGAGACAAATCAATTAGCTGTAGGTTTAATTGGAGATACTAATCCAGACTTCAATATGGGCTTCAAAAATACATTGACCTATAAAAACGTAAGTCTCTACACACTTGTAGATGCTCAAATTGGTGGAGATGTCTATAATTATACCAAGCAATTTTTGTATTTCAATGATAGACATGCAGATTTAGATACATATGGAGCTGCAGGTCAGCAATCTTCTTATGCTAATGCTAGTTCAACAATTTACAATGGAGCTGCTCCTATTGATTATTTTGTTGAGGATGCAACCTTTGTGAAAATCCGTGAAATCTCATTGTCATATACTTTAGATGATGACATATTGGGACCTAAAATTCCAATAGATGCTATCAAATTTACACTATCAGGTAGAAACTTATACACATTTACGGATTACTCAGGTTATGATCCGGAAGTAGCACTTAGTGGAAGTCCGATTTTTAAGTTGGATGAGTTTTCTTTTCCAAACTTTAGAACTTTCGCTGCAGCGGTACAGATAACATTTTAAAAAAATAAGAGCATGAAAAAAATAATTTATATTGTCATGGCCATGACAGTACTGTCATGTACACAAGAGGAATTCGATATACGCAATTCCAATGAGGCGGATTCGCAAAGAGTATTAGCGAACGGGCCCGATTTTCAGAACTTTAATATTTCTAACCACTCAGCCTTATTCGACAATCAAATAGAATTTCAAGGTATTTTCTTTAGAGGTATAGCCGATCAATTCTCTACAACAAATGCTTTTAGTGGTTTTTGGGCATTTTGTGATCAACCTAGAAGGCAGATTATAAACTCAACTGCTAACGATGACCTTTCATCTCAAGCTGGTGGACCATGGAATAGTTTTAATTCCGTAATCAATAATGCCAATATTGTAATAGGTAATATAGAGAATGATGGTAACCAAGTAATGGTTGGAGACAGTGATCTTACGGAACAGGAATTAGCTGCTGCCTATTTTGATAAAGGTGTTGCCCAAGGTTATCTTGCTTTAATATATGATAAAGCTTATATCGTAAATCCGGATACGGATCCAGGTGCACTTGAGTTTTCTACTTATCAAGAAGTTTTTGTTGAAGCCGTTAAGAACATAGAGATAGGTATCCAGAAGGCTAGTTCTTTTAGCGGATTCCAATATAGTATTTATCCAGGAGGAGAGATGCTAGACGGGCCTAAGTTCCTAGAATTGGCAAATAGTTATTTGGCACGTCTATCTATAGGTTTGCCTAGGGATAATGCCGAAGCAGAAACTCTTGACTATAACGCTATACTAGCTTATGCTGAAAAAGGCCTAACCGAAGACTTTAGCCCATTGGCAGAAGAAGATGTGTTTTTTAATAATTTTCAAGATTGGTCATTGTTTGATTTAGGAGATGCGGGTTATATGCCTACGGATTTGAAAATTCTGCACCTTTTTGACCCCACTTATGATACGGATTATCCTGAAGATGAAAGTATTGTGTTAGGAGAAGCGGTATCGGACGATCCTAGACTTGAGGAGTATTACGAATATGTTGGTGATGATTTTGGATTTCTTAGAGCCTCAAGAGGGCGGTATCTCTTTTCAAGTTATAAAACTGTAAAGTTTTTTAATGACAATGATCAGAACGAAACCGGTCTGCCTACCAATGTTTTTGCAAAGGCCGAAATAGATTATATAATAGCTGAATGCCACTATCGTTTAGGGAACTTTGGTGCAGCTGTTGCAGCTTTAGATGCTTCTCCTCGCATGTCAAAGGGTAATCAATCTACAACGGCAGCAGGACCTAACGTTTTGAACGCTTTGCTTTATGAAGTGTCTATAGAACTTGACCTTGCATCGGGAATTTGCGTAGAGTGGTGGTTCATGAGAAGGCATGATATGTTGCAAGCAGGCTCGCCTACTATGTATCCTGTGCCGGCATCTGAACTGGAAATTACTCAAGATGATATATATACTTTTGGCGGTACTGCCGCTGTAGGTGAACCAGGTACTGCTTCTGGTGCAAATGACTGGAGGAATATAGATTTGGTATACTAGATTTTTATTTGAATTTTGCTAGGAAAGGCCGTCAAATTAGTTGACGGCTTTTTTTGTTTTAAAAATCAACTTTTAAACCTCTATCCAAGAACTTAAAATTTTCACATTTAATTACGAACTAAAAAAATTAACTTTACCGCTGTAATTAGCTTCAATGAAATATATTCTTTTAGTTTTCTTAATTCACTTTTCATGTATTCAGGTCTCTGCACAAGAAGACTCTATTCCTCCTAAAAGAGACATAGATACTTCGGCGGTTCGTCGTATGCCACGTAGATTAGGACCCAAGGAAAAGGAAAAAGAAGAGGAGCCGGAGGAGTTAACAATCAAAGATTACAAGATTATTTCTTATGCTAGAGATACCACATTTCTGGATACAACACTTACCATTTATAAAGAATATAAATACAATTATTTAAGGAAGGACGATTTTGAACTTATGCCTTTTGCCAACGTAGGAAAACCATATAATAAGTTAGGGGTAGATTTTACTTCTAATAATTTGTATCCGTCGTTGGGGGCTACTGCACTTCACAGTAATTATTTTGAGAAGGAGGACATTGATTATTATAATGTAGCCACCCCAATGTCAGATCTGTTGTTCAAGACTACTTTTGAACAAGGTCAATTACTAGATGCCAACTTGGCCTTCAACACCTCTAGAAGACTTAATTTTTCTCTAGCGTACAAAGGGTTTCGTTCTTTAGGTAAATACCAATATAACCAATCGGAATCAGGTAATTTTAGGACTACAACCAATTATGTTACCAAGAATAATAGGTATAGCTTACGCGCACATATAGCCGCCCAGAATATTGAAAATATGGAAAACGGTGGTTTGGTAGATGAGGAGGGGCAGTTTGAGTCCGGTCTCGCAGACTTTAGTAACCGGGTTAAGATAGATGTCCGTTTTAGCGATGCCAATAGTAAGATATTGGGTAAACGCTACTTTTTTGATCATTTATATAAGTTGATACG
Source organism: Zobellia sp. B3R18 (assembly GCF_018860715.1). NCBI lineage: Bacteria > Pseudomonadati > Bacteroidota > Flavobacteriia > Flavobacteriales > Flavobacteriaceae > Zobellia > Zobellia sp. B3R18. Next base: position 1,967,071 of record NZ_JAHKQG010000011.1, read on the forward strand.
AAAGGAAAAGGACTCTAGTCGCCAAGAAAAAACATCGTTAGGTATAGGTCATCAGTTTAATTATGAAACCAAGTATTACGCATTTAACCAAACTACTCCAAACGAATACTATGGAAACAATCTGGTTTCGCCAATAGAGGACAAAGCCAGTTTAAAAACAATGTACAACCAAGTTAATGCAGAGTTTTATAATGCAACGTTGGGTAGGCTTCAAGGTAATATTTCACTGTACAATTACAACTACTTTTTCAATAGTATACTCATAAATGAAGAAGGGGTAACCATTCCAAGTAGGCTAAAGGGCGAAGAAATTGCATTAGGTGCGGAATATGAAAAGCGTATAAAAGGTTTTCAATTAAAGGCCACGGCAAAGTATAATTTGTCAGGAGAGCTGGGTGGTAATCAAATGAACGCTTCCGCATCTTATAGGTTAAATGATAAGCATAAGATAACCGTATCTGCGTTTGGTTCATCAAAGATGCCGGATTTTAATTTCTTGCTTTACCAAAGTGATTATGAAAATTACAACTGGTTAAACCTGTCCAATTTTGAAAAAGAACAGGTATACGGTTTACGTTTGGACTTTGAGTCAGAGTTGTGGGGTAATCTTATGGTGAGTTACCAAACGGTTGATAATTATACCTATTTTGGGCAAGACCCATCTGTTATGTTGGAAGAAGGTATGGAGAATGCTACGATACGCCCTTTGCAAGAAGGCAATGTACTCAACCATACCAAGGTAAAATATGCCAAGGAGTTTAAGCTGGGAGGTTTTGCGTTAAATAATACAGTTATGTATCAAAATGTATCTCAGGCAAATCAGGTTTTAAACGTGCCTGAGTTGGTAACTAGGAATACATTGTACTTCTCTTCCGACGTTTTTAAAAAGGCCATGTTTATGCAAACCGGAGTTACCCTAAAGTATTTTACAGCGTATAATATGGATGCTTACAATTCGCTTTTGGGTGAATTCTACCTTCAGAACGATCAAAAATTGGGTAACTTCCCTATGTTGGATTTCTTCATAAATGCAAAAATTCAACAAACCAGAATCTATTTAAAGGCGGAACACTTTAATTCTTTGTTCATAGAGAAGCCTACATACTATTCCGCCCCTGGGTATCCATACCGTGATTTCGTTATCCGTTTCGGTCTTGTGTGGAACTTTTTCTCTTAGTTCGGGGTGTGTTTTGGGGAGGGCAGGTGCATGTTCATGGTGCCAAGTTACGTCCATGTCAAGCCTTAGGGACTGGAAATGACCCGAAAGGAAGGAAAAACCTTGTTCCCTTTGTGTCTCATAATCAAGCAGCTGTGCGGTCAGGGCGTTAAAAAACGAAATTTTCCGTTAAAAATTGTGCTGGAATTAAAAAAGGGTGTTACATTTGCAGCCCGCTAAACAGGTATGAAGATGTTTGTTAAGCAGGGGTTAAAAAAGAGTAAACGTTCCTTGTGATATATTGTTTTGAGACGGCTAAAAAAAAGATTTCGATTTTTTTTAAAAGAAAGTTGTCGGTTAGAAAAACAGTTGTATATTTGCAGCCGCTTAGACAGACAGTAAGATGTCTGGAAGGCGTTTCCCGGGAGACCGGGAGGGAATTTTGAAGTTCATTTGACATATTGTGGAGACAGCGTAAAGGGATGAATTGGGAAACCTTTTTGTTCCGATGAATTACGAAACAA
>NZ_JAHKQG010000003.1:0-310 GCF_018860715.1 Zobellia sp. B3R18
TGAACGTTGTCACGGAAACCAACGGCGAAAAATCAATTGATAGTTTTGTGATTGATGGGGTATCGGGAACATTCAACGGTACGGATATATCGGTGACCTTGCCTTTTGGAACGGACGTAACCGCACTGTCCCCTATTATTGAGTTTTTCGGACAATCTGTCAACCCACCTTCAGGGACCCCCACTGACTTCACCAACAATGTAATCTACACCGTAACCGCCGAGGACAACACTACATTGGACTATACCGTGAACGTTACGGTGGATGCCGCACAAAACGTAGCTCCCCTAGCGGATGCCGGTCCTGACCG
>NZ_JAHKQG010000003.1:513-59941 GCF_018860715.1 Zobellia sp. B3R18
GATTGCCTCTTACGCCTGGACACAGGTCAACGGTCCCGCCACGGCGACCATCGTTTCCGCGAGCAGTGCAAGCACATCGGTAACGGGCTTGACCATAGCTGGAGACTACACCTTTAGGCTTACGGTGACCGATAACGGAACTCCGGCACTCAGCGATACGGACGATATCATCGTTACGGTGGATGCCGCACAAAACGTGGCTCCCCAAGCGGATGCCGGTCCTGACCGGACCATCACCTTGCCTACGAGTTCCGTTACATTGGACGGCTCGGGAAGCAGCGATACGGCCCCCGGTACGATTGCCTCTTACGCCTGGACGCAGGTCAACGGCCCCACCACGGCGACCATCGTTTCCGCGAGCAGTGCAAGCACATCGGTAACGGGCTTGACCATAGCGGGCGACTATACCTTTAGGCTTACGGTGACCGATAACGGAACTCCGGCACTCAGCGATACGGACGATATCATCGTTACGGTGGATGCCGCACAAAACGAGGCTCCCCAAGCGGATGCCGGGCTCGACCGGACCATTACCTTGCCTACGAGTTCCGTTACATTGGACGGCTCCGGAAGTAGTGATACGGCCCCTGGTAATATTGACACCTACGCTTGGACACAGGTCAATGGTCCCACAACGGCGACCATAGCCTCAACAGGCGACGAAAGTCCATCGGTGACCGGCTTGACCATAGCGGGCCAATATACCTTTAGGCTTACGGTGACCGACAATAATGGAGCTCAATCTAATGATTTAGTTGTTGTGACAGTTAATCCGTTAGAGCCAAAAGCTATATTCAGTGGTCCAACAAACGTTAGTAGTCCTTCGCAACTATCAGTAAGCGGAACAGTTACAGTTTTAAATGGTTCAATGACCTTTAATTTTTCAGGTACTTCTGCGACGAGGACGGGAACCTTAATGTTTACCATAGATGGAACTTCTTATGCTCTAACCTTATATGAGGGTGAAACAAAAAGTCAACTTGTTCCCCAAATTTTTACACCAGGGACATATAATTATAGCTTGTCAATAAGTGGTTCGGGTACTTTATACGGAGGGGTTTCAGCGCAGCAATTATAGTTAGAGACCTCTGAGTTATATCATGTTAATAGTGGACTTGCAACAAAAAAGTGGACATTTAGTTAAGAGTTATGCTGCTATTTTTTTATTAGACATTTCGGTTTCAAATTCTTCTATTGTTTTATATCCCAAAGTGGAGTGTATCCTTCTTCTATTGTACTAGGTCTCGATCCATTGAAAGATGGAAAGTTCGGCTTCAGATCTGTGGTCATAGCTGTGTTTGTAAACCCATTCCACTTTCAAGCTCTTAAAGAAACTTTCGGCCACTGCATTGTCCCAACAATTACCCTTCCTGCTCATACTTTGTTTTACGGTCCCTTCATGACTTTTAATGATATAGGTGAATATATCACTGGCATATTGTGACCCCCTGTCCGAATGGAATATGAGTTCTTTGGTAATGGACCTTTGCTTGACCGCCATGTTCCAAGCTGGATTAATGGTGTTATCTGTACTTAGGTCATCGCTCATCGACCATCCTACGACCTTTCTGTTGAACAGGTCGATTATTACAGTTAAATACATCCAGCCTTTTTTGGTTCGAATATAAGTCATGTCGGACACCCAAATCTGGTTCTCTCGGGATACCGTAAAATCCTGGTTTAGGATATTAGGGGCTATTGGATAATCATGGGCCGAATCTGTCGTGAATCTGAACTTGCGTTTTCTTCTGGCAAATAGGTTATTGACCCTCATTATCCTGGCCACCCTAGGCCTAGAGACACGATGCCCTTTTTTCAGCAGTTCCACTTTGATCCTGGGTGCCCCATAACTCTCAAAACTATCTTTGAAAATATCACGGATAGCCAATGATATGGCCTCGTTCTCGCACCACCTCTTGGATGGCCCCCTGACCAACCAATTATAATACCCGCTTTTACTTACATTGAACATTTTGCACATCCTCCCAACTGGAAATTTGAATTTATGGTGTTTTATGAACCTAAATTTTTCCTGTCGCCCTAGGAGAAGATGGCTATTGCCTTTTTTAGGATATCGCGTTCAATCTCGGTATCCCTTAATTTTTTCTTCAACTCCGCAATCTCCTTCTGTTCATCGGTCAATTTTGGGTTTCCCTTTCCGGGAAAACTGTTTTTTCCATAATCCTGGGATTCCCTTCGTCATCGGCTCAGTACCGTAGTGGGGATGTCCAGTTCCCTGCATATCTCCACAACACTGCCACGGGCATAGCTCAGTTCCACGGCTTTTTCTTTAAACTCTACACTGTAATTCCTTTTTTCTCTTGACATGTTTCAAAGTTAATTTAAACGGCCAACACACTCTTATCTTACCGTCCAGTTAAATATAGTAAGTCCATATTTTCAAAAGTAGTGTTGGAAACATATTGGAAACGATGTCAAATAACAGAATTCCTAGAAGCAATTAATAAATGATAGTTATCGTCAACTTATATAATTCCAAATATTTTTATATTTCACGAGTTGTGCGTAGGCATGCCTAATGACCAGATTTTCTGGTTTCTCAAGGGAAGAATCGTCTTTAAGAAGTTGCATGGCATGATATCGTGCAGTCTTTAGAATATCGTTGTCTTTTACGATATCAGCTATCTTTAAATTTAGAACACCGCTTTGCTGGGTACCCATAATATCACCTGGCCCTCGTAATTTTAAATCAACTTCTGCAATCTCGAAACCATCATTGGTGTGTACCATTGTTTGTAGTCTGGTTTTGGCTTCTGTGGATAATTTGTTGCCGGTCATAAGAATACAGTAACTCTGGTCGGCACCGCGACCCACACGACCTCTAAGTTGGTGCAGTTGGGATAAGCCAAAACGCTCCGCACTTTCTATAATCATTACGGATGCATTGGGCACGTTTACGCCAACTTCAATAACGGTAGTGGCTACCATGATTTGTGTTTCACCTTTAACGAAGCGTTCCATCTCATAATCTTTGTCTGCTGGTTTCATTTGACCGTGTACTATGGATATTTGAAAATCGGGTAGGGGAAAGTCGCGTGCAATACTTTCATAACCGTCCATTAAATCCTTATAGTCTAGCGCTTCCGATTCTTGTATAAGAGGATAAACGATATAAATCTGGCGCCCCTTCTTTATTTCGTCCCGTATAAATTGAAATACCTTTAAACGGTTGCTGTCAAACCTGTGTACAGTTTTAATTGGTTTTCTTCCCGGAGGAAGTTCATCAATGGTAGAAACATCTAAATCGCCATATAGGCTCATGGCCAATGTTCGTGGAATAGGGGTTGCCGTCATCACCAAAATATGGGGCGGAATGTCGTTTTTGTGCCATAGTCTAGAGCGTTGTGCTACGCCAAAACGGTGTTGCTCATCCACTATGGCCAAGCCTAAATTTTTAAATTTGACCTTATCTTCCAGAAGCGCGTGAGTACCAATAAGAATTTGAAGTTCCCCGCTCTCCAGTTGTTCATGAATGGGTTTGCGGGCCGATTTTTTTACGGAACCAGTTAAAAGAGAACACGTAATGCCCGTACCTTCCAGAAGTTCTGAGATACCGGTGTAATGTTGGTTGGCCAAGATTTCAGTTGGCGCCATTAAACAGGCTTGAAAACCATTGTCAATAGCTAGCAGCATAGCCATAACCGCAACTATGGTTTTTCCGGAACCTACATCACCTTGAAGTAATCGGTTCATTTGTGCATTACTGCCTAAATCACCTCTTATTTCTTTTATTACTCTTTTTTGGGCGCCTGTAAGTTCAAAAGGTAAGTGGCTTTTATAAAATTCATTAAAGATTGTGCCTACTTGGTCAAAATTGAACCCTTTTATTTTCTGCTTGTGAAGCATATTCTTTGCTATCAGCTGCATTTGAATATAGAAGAGTTCTTCAAATTTTAGTCTGAATTGGGCTTTAGCTAAGAGCTCTTGGTTTTTTGGAAAATGAATATTGAAAAGCGATTCACTTTTAGGCAGTAGTTTTAATTCAAATAATAATTTATCAGAGAGTGTTTCTGTAAATCTTCCTTTGGATTCAACGAAAATTTGCTGGACTAATTTGCTTATTACTCTGTTGGAAATACCTTTGTTACTTAGTTTTTCAGTGGAAGGGTAAACAGGTTGCATGACCACTTTAAGCCCTTGTTCATGGTCTTTTAAAAGTTCCATTTCAGGGTGTGGCATCGAAAATTTGCCATTGAACCAATTGCATTTTCCAAAAATGACATAAGGTTTATTCAGTTTTATGTTTTCTCTGATCCATTTTTGGCCTCTAAACCAAACTAGTTCCATTTCCCCGGTATCGTCAACAAAGCTAGCAACAAGGCGTTTACCTTTCTTTTGTTCTACAGTTTTAAGGTGGACAATCTTGCCAATTATCTGTACATCTGCATTGCTACGTTGCAATTGCCCTATCTTATAATAGTGGGTCTTGTCTATATATCTGTTAGGGAAAAGGTTCAATAAATCCTGAAACGTATGTATGCCCAGTTCAGACTGTAGCGTTTCGGCCCTATTGGGCCCTACACCTTTTAGATATACTATAGGGGTCTGAAGAGAATTAGCGTTCATGCGACTAAATTAGGGGATAGGTACAATTGCGACAAACTAAAATGCTAAATTTGGTCTACTATTTGTTCGTAACATTTCATGAAAAACCTTTTTATACTCTTTTTTTACTGTTCCTTGTTTGTCGGTTTTGCCCAACATCAAGATAAAGTAGACTTTATACAAGCTAATATTTATATAAAACCTGTTCCTGCTACAGAAGAAATAAACGGAGGTGTAGTATATAGGTTTAATGTACTACAAAATGTAGATTCGGTCTTTTTGGATGCAAAGAACATGTCATTTTCCAAGGTTGAGCTCAACGGAAAAAAAGTGAAATACCGTAAAACGGATAAAACCATTTCGATTTATAAAAAATTCAAGCAAGGAACATCCCAAAAGCTGGTTCTGGAGTACGTAGCCAAACCGAAACAGACCGTATATTTCTTAGGTTGGGACGATGAAATAAAGGGAAACGAGCAAATTTGGACCCAAGGCCAGGGCAAATACACGAGCCATTGGTTGCCCAGTTTTGATGATATGACTGAAAAAGTAGCTTTCGACATTACCATTCAGGCGCCACAAGCATATGAGGTAATTGCGAACGGTGAATTGACCATTAGGCCCTTGGAGGAGGATGAAAACCCAGTATGGAATTTTGATATGGAAAACCCTATGAGCAGTTACCTTTTGGCTTTTGCAATAGGTGACTATAATAAACAGGAGTTGACATCTTCAAGTGGTGTAACCATTAAAAATTATTATTACCCGAAGGACAGTACAAAAGTTGAACCTACGTATCGTTATACGAAAAGAATATTTGATTTCTTGGAGGATGAAATAGGCGTTCCGTATCCGTGGCAGAATTACAAACAGATTCCGGTACGGGATTTTCTGTATGCAGGGATGGAAAATACAGGAACTACCATATTCTCTGATGGATATGTAATTGACTCCACGGCATTTATAGATAAGAATTATGTTAATGTCAATGCCCATGAATTAGCACACCAATGGTTTGGTAATTTGGTAACGGAGCAAAATGGAAATCATCATTGGTTGCATGAAGGTTTTGCTACGTATTATGCTTATTTAACTGAAAAGGAAATCTTTGGCGATGACCATTTTTATTGGAAGCTTTTTAATACGGCCAAAGAACTTCAAGAAATATCGGAAGAAGGGCAGGGGCAGGCATTGGTGGATCCCAAAGCCAGTAGTGCAACCTTCTATGAAAAAGGGGCTTGGGCATTAGTAATATTAAAAGATAAAGTAGGAGAGAAGGCTTTTAAAACTGGAGTATCTACATATTTGAACAAACATCGATTTAAAAATGCAACCATTGATGACTTTATTCAGGAGATAGAACTGGCTTTCGGTCGGAATTTAGATGATTTCAGGGAAACATGGTTGCTTTCAATAGACTTTCCGGTTGAAGATGTAAAATCATATCTTATCGGTCAAAATGAATCTATTCGACTGTTTTATGAGGTAAAAGCGTCTGATTTTAATTTGAAAAAATGGCTTGGTGATGAATTACCCGTGGAGTTTAAAGTTGCCTTAATCGAAAAATTTCAAAAGCAAATAGTAGATAATCACTTGGAACCTTTATTGGCACAAGACTCAAATTTAGAAACTAGACAAAAGGGAGTCCAGTTCATCAATAAGATAGCAGAGAGTGAAAAAGAAGTGTTTGAGCCATTATTGAACGACCAAAGTTATGTTACTCAGGAAATGGCCTTGTATAAACTATGGTCTTCCTTTCCGGAAAACCAAAAGACCTATTTAGATGCTACCAAAGGAGTTGAAGGATTGCCCAATAAAAATGTTCGTTTGTTATGGTTGTTGCTAGCTATTGCAACAAATGATTATGAGGCTCATAATACAACCCGTTATTTTGCAGAGTTAAGCGCTTACACTTCTCTGGAGTACGGATGGGAAGTGCGGATAACAGCCTTTCAATATTTACAGGAAATTGGTTTTACGGATGAAGCTTTGGTTAATTTAATAAAGGCTACGGAACATCATTCATGGCAGTTTAAGAAATTTTCGAGAAATTTAGCAGACAAACTCCTAGAGGACAACGATTACAAAACGCGTATATTGAAATTGGTGAGCAAACTAAATAAAGAGGAATCACGTTATATAAATAAAAAACTGAACGAATAATGAGGGCATTGGTCATATCTGGTGGTGGTAGCAAAGGGGCTTTTGCCGGAGGGGTAGCGCAATACCTTATGGAAGAACTCCATTTTAAGTACGACCTGTTTTTGGGTACATCTACAGGTAGCTTGCTTATTTCTCACTTGGCCCTACAGAAAATTGAAAAAATAAAAGAAGTTTACACCAGCGTAAACCAACACAGCATTTTTAGCAATTGCCCATTTACCGTTCAAAAGAAACATGGGGTTCATACCATTGGGATTGACCATTGGAACGTACTAAAGAATTTTTATAAAGGACGAAAGACATTTGGAGAAAGTAGAAACCTGTTGAAGCTTATAAAAAACACTTTAACAGTAGAAGAATTTGAAAATTTAAAGAACGGCCCAAAAGAAATTATTGCTACGGTTTCCAACCTATCTTTAAATCAGGTAGAGTATAAGAGTATTAATGATTGTACCTATGAGGAGTTTTGTGAATGGATATGGATTTCCTGTAACTACACACCCTTTATGAGTTTGGTGCGCAAGAATGGTTGTGAATATGCCGATGGTGGACTGGGAAATATGGTGCCTATAGAGGAAGCTATAAAACGAGGGGCAAAAGAGGTAGATGTTATTGTACTGCAGACTGAAGTAAGCCACTTAAACCGACTTCCCTCTAGAAATGCATTTTCACTATTGACAACCATGTTTGAATATATGCTTGATAGGATAGAACACCAAAACATAAGAATTGGTAAATACGTAGCCAAGCATAACGATGCTATTATCAACTTTTACTATACACCTACGGTGTTGACTACAAACTCATTGATTTTTGATAAGGAAAAAATGACCGTTTGGTGGGAGAGTGGCTATAATTTTGCCAAGTTTAAAAATACTGAACTTAACCAGATAGAGCCTGAAAAAGGAGAAGTGTTGTAAAAAAGAAAACCCGCTTAAATTAAACTTTATGCGGGCTTATATTTTCAATATATGATTTTGGATTATTCCCAGAGATAACCTATTTCTTTTTTAATGAAAGATAATGCAGTTGCGGAGGGCGATTGTTTTTCCATGGTTTCCGTTAGGATGTCTTCCCTTAATTTATCCGCAGAATCGGTTTCGCTCATTGCTGCTTTACGAATCATTTGTACCGTTGCGCTTTTTGCTGCTTTTATAACGTTCCAACATTCATCGGTCATGTAAATTTGCTGAGAAAGATTGTGCTCAAATTCGTTTTCAACACTTTTTATCAATAGACTTTCATAAGCATTTTTATCCGAAGATTTTGGTGCCACCCTCACTACTAGACTAGGAATTGCTATTCGTTCAAGAAAAAGTGCCATACGTTCGTAGGCCTGTAGGCGAACCGGTATGGTGTTCTTTTGAGAATCTTTGTGCAATAGAAAGCGTCTACGACCATCCTCGTTTTTAGTATGTAACTTAAAAAAATAAAAGGCAACGACCCCTGTAACTACTGCTGGCAATAAAAAGCCGAACATTTGTAAAATTCCTTCTCCAGACATTTTTTCTATATTTGGTTATTTGGATACTAGAACGGAGGATTTTATCAAAAATTATACGATTTTTCGTATAATTTTTAGTTCTTCATTTGCTCTCTTACCATTAAATAGAATTTGTTGAAGTCAGGATGAATATTGACTTGAACCCCTTCTTTAAGGTTTCCGTCTCTTCCTAGAGCTGTCATACGCTCAGAAGCTATAGCAAACTTGTTTTGTAGGGCCGCTGCAATAGTCATACTCTGTTTTGCGGGAGTTTCAAGGTCTCCGGTCATGCTAAGACCTTCTATGGTAACCGATGTGCTAGGGTTTGCGATTAGGATGTTCGCAATTTTCTCCACCCATGCTTCACCTTCTGCTGTCAGAGTTGTGCCCGTATCGCTTCCATATAAGCTAGATAAGTCCGAAGATACTACTACGGCGCCTCCCGAAACCGCTATTTTTGCGTTTTCTCCCATGGTTTGTTTTACATTGGTTAAAACAACTATGGTGGTAGAATCATTAGTGGCAATGGCATCTTTTATTGCTTTAAGCTGATTTTCCTTGGCTTCCAAGCTGGCCATGGCAGTTGTTACCATGTTTGAATTTTTATTGGAAACCTCGGCAAAACTGTTCAAGTTCTTCATTAACGTGTTGTTGGCGTTTTGAAGTTCGGTTACTTGGGTTTCAAACGATTCCGCTTTTGCAACAGCTACTTTTTCATTTTTTCTGGCATCAAAGACCTGGTCGTTCACAGAATCCAATTGCATTTTTAATTGGGCTATTTCTTCTAAAAGGTCGCTTTTTCTTTGGGCTTGTACGGATAGACACGTAAAAATCAAAAGGGCAAGGGTAAGTAGGGGGTGTTTCATAAATAACTCGGATTAAAATTCTTATTTCTCGATTTGGAATACTTTTTTATTATAAACAAATGTATATTATTCTTTGCTGTTTTCACAATGCTTTCCGCCCAAGTGGATACAATCATATAAATTTTGCATACTCTCAAAAGGTACCTTGGCCTTGTTGTAACCGTATGAAGAGGCCAAACTACGGTTCAGGTCGTTATCATCAACATTTAGTTGAATATCATCCATTGTGTATTGGCAGGGGTGTTCATATCCCGAGGCATGTGTAATTTCTAAGAACTCCTTCCTAAACGTCATAAAATATTGTGCCAAACGGTCTGATTTTAATGGAATGTCAATTCCTTTTTGCAGCCATTTGTTTTGAGTGGCCACCCCTGCCGGACAGCGGTTAGTGTGGCACACTTGGGCCTGTATACAGCCAATACTCATCATGGCTTCTCGGGCAACATTAATACAGTCAACCCCCATAGCAAAAGCCATCGCTGCCTTTGCAGGGAAACCTAATTTCCCACTTCCAATAAAGACGATGCGTTCGGTAAGCTTTCTTCTTTGAAAAACTTTGTACAAGCTAGAAAAGCCATATACCCATGGTAATGATACGTGATCGGCAAAAGATGGAGGTGCTGCTCCTGTTCCTCCTTCACCACCATCAACAGTAATAAAATCGGGTCCTTTACCGGTCTTTTCCATTAAGTCCGCCAGTTCTTCCCACTGGTCCAGCTTTCCGATAGCTCCTTTAATTCCCACCGGTAATCCGGTCTCTTCCGCTATATTTTCTATAAGTTCCAACAATTCCTGAACATTGTTAAAGGCTTTGTGCGTAGCGGGTGATAGCACGTCTTTTCCAACTTCAACACCCCTAATTTCAGCAAGTTCCGGAGTAATCTTGGCCCCTGGTAAAACGCCTCCTTTACCTGGTTTCGCACCTTGGGACAATTTGATTTCTATAGCCTTTATGCAGGCATTTTCTTCAACTAGTTTTTTAAGTTTTTCCATTGAGAAATTACCGTCCGGTTTACGAACACCGAAATAACCCGTTCCAAAATGAAAAATAACATCTCCACCCTGTTTGTGATAGTTGGATAATCCTCCTTCTCCGGTATTGTGGTAAGCTCCCGCTTTATGAACGCCTCTGTTCATTGCTTCGACCGCTGCTGCAGATAAAGAACCGAAACTCATAGCGGATACATTTATAATAGAGGCGGGCCGAAAAGGTTTTCTTCTTTGGTTGTATTCCCCCATAACCTTAGCACACGGTAAAAATGTTTTGTCTTTAGCGTTAATGTGGTCTGCAGGAACATTGTACGCCATCATCTGATTTTTGACGAATATATGTTGATGGGCGTAAATATCACGGTCCGTTCCAAATCCTTCGTAGTTGTTCTGCTTTTTGGCGGAAGCGTAAATCCATCCGCGTTCTATGCGGTTAAAAGGTAATTCTTCTCTATTGTTGGCAACGAAGTATTGGCGCATTTCCGGACCTATACTTTCTAACCAATATCTCAGATGCCCTACAATGGGAAAGTTATGGGAGATGGTATGTGCTCTCTGAAAGAAAATATCACGAATGGCAACTAAAAATAGGAAAAGTAAAACGTATGCCCACCATGGTGTACTTTTTAATAAAGTAAGAATTGAATCCATAAAAAGTTGTAATGAAATTACTTGAATTAAAAATTTAGATAAATATGTCTAATCTACTATTTGCTAAGAAAATCAATGCTCATTTGGGTTAGTGCTTTAACTCCTAACAGCAACCCGCTGTCATCTATGATGAAGTCAGGTGTATGGTGCGGAAAAACTTCTGTACTATCAGGGTTCATACCCCCTAGGAAAAAGAAAAATCCGGGCACCTCTTTCTGATAGTAGGAAAAATCTTCCGCTCCAGTAACGGCCTTTTGTATTTGTACATTGTCCTCACCTGCAACTTTGTTTAGGGTAGGGAGCATTTGGGCAACCAGCTCAGGGTCGTTATAAGTAATTTCCGTAGCGTCAGTGATTTCAATAGTAGCCTCGCCACCGTATGCCTTGGCAATGGTTGAGACCATTTCTTCCATTCGTGTGTTTATCTGCTTTTTCATTTCGTAATCCAAGGTGCGGATGGTCCCTATCATTTCCGCACTTTCAGGAATAATATTGAATCTTACACCACTTGTAATTTTACCTACGGTAATTACTGCTGCTTCGTTTGTTAGATTGGCTTCTCGGCTAATAATAGTCTGTAAACCGTCTATTATTTTAGCACTGATCAATATAGGGTCTACGCCGGACCAAGGTCTTGCACCGTGACTCTGTTTCCCTTTCACGTTAATGACGAACTTTTGTGCCGCGGCCATGGTTCCCCCAGATTTGTACCGTATAACATTCAAGGGGGTTTTAGAATTGATGTGCAGACCAAAAATCGCGTCTACATCCGGATTTTTAAGAACACCTTCTTTTACCATTAGGAGTGCGCCTCCTTCTTCTCCTGGTGGCGGACCTTCTTCAGCAGGCTGAAAAATAAACTTTACGGTCCCGTTTAGCTTATCGGTATGTTTTGACAGCACCTCGGCAACCCCCATAAGTATGGCGGTGTGGGTGTCGTGTCCGCACGCATGCATAACGGGTACTTTTTCTCCTTTGTAATCTGTGGTAACGGTAGACTTATAGGGTAAATCATTCCGTTCAAATACGGGTAGGGCGTCAATATCTGCACGCAAGGCTATAACCTTGCCTGGCTTTTTTCCTTTTAAAATCCCAACAACCCCGGTATGGGCCACTCCGGTTTGTACTTCTATACCTAAGGATGTAAGGTGCTTTGCAATTTTTTCCGCTGTCTTAAATTCACGGTTAGAGAGTTCGGGGTTTTTGTGTATTTCCCTTCTCCAATTTATAACTTTACTTTCTATGGCCTCGTATTCCTTTTCAAAATTTTGGGCTACGGAAGAGGTAATGGGTGCAATTACAAAAATTAGGCCTAGTAGTAGTTTGTTCATTCTGTGGAGTATTAAATGGCGTAAAAATGATTCCCTTAAATTATTTTGTTGGATACTTTTGGTCTTAAAAAAACCGAAGGATTACAGATTTTTTGATTTTTTGACCAAATTAGCCTTGTTTTGGGTTGAAATATGACTTATTTAGCGAATATATCAACAAAATGGCTAAAATCATTGTTAATTACTTTAACGGTTTGGGGTTTCATCTTTTTAATTGTCGTCTTATCTTTAGCGGTACTTTAGTTCCAAACCCCTGATTTATGTCCGAGAATTCCAATTATACAGAAGATAATATACGTTCACTTGATTGGAAGGAGCACATCCGACTGAGACCTGGTATGTATATTGGTAAGTTGGGTGATGGTTCTTCTGCTGATGATGGTATATATATCCTTCTAAAAGAGACCATAGATAACTGTATTGATGAATTTGTAATGGGAGCGGGTAAGACCGTTGAGATTTCCATTCAAGGAGAACGTGTTATAGTTCGTGATTACGGTCGTGGTATACCTTTGGGTAAGGTGGTAGATGTGGTTTCTAAAATGAACACGGGGGGTAAGTATGACTCGCGTGCGTTTAAAAAATCCGTTGGTCTAAACGGTGTTGGTACCAAGGCCGTAAATGCTCTTTCCAGTTATTTTCGTGTAGAAAGTACAAGAGACGGGAAGTCCAAATCTGCCGAGTTTAAAACAGGTGAGCTTCAGAACGAAGAACTTCTGGAGGAAACTACAAGAAGGCGTGGTACCAAGGTCAGCTTTATTCCTGATGAGACCATTTTTAAAAAGTTTAAATTTAGAAATGAGTACGTAGAGCGCATGCTCAAAAACTACGTGTACCTTAATCCAGGGCTTACCATTGTTTTTAATGGGGAGAAGTTTCATTCAGAAAACGGATTAAAGGATTTGTTGGAGGACAATAACAATGCTGAAGATATCCTGTATCCGGTCATTCATTTAAAAGGGGATGATATAGAAGTGGCCATTACACATAGTAAAACACAGTATAGTGAGGAGTACCACTCTTTTGTAAACGGTCAGCACACTACCCAAGGAGGTACGCATCAGGCCGCTTTTCGTGAGGCTCTGGTAAAAACTGTCCGTGATTTCTATGGAAAGAGTTATGATGCTTCGGATATTAGAAAATCCATTATTTCGGCTATTTCCATTAAGGTGATGGAGCCTGTTTTTGAAAGTCAAACAAAAACCAAATTGGGGTCTACCGAAATGGGGGGTAATTTTCCGACGGTGCGGACTTACATCAATGACTTTATTGGAAGGTATTTGGATAATTACCTTCATAAGAATCCTGAAACTGCCGATAAATTGCAGCGTAAGATTGTAATGGCCGAAAAGGAGAGGAAAGAATTGAGCGGGATTCGTAAACTTGCTCGGGACCGAGCTAAAAAAGCCAGTCTTCATAATAAAAAACTAAGAGACTGCCGGGTGCATTTGGGTGATATGAAGCACGATAGGCGATTGGACAGCACCCTTTTTATTACTGAAGGGGATTCCGCTTCCGGTTCCATTACCAAATCAAGGGATGTGAATACGCAAGCCGTGTTTAGTCTTCGTGGAAAGCCCTTGAATTCATATGGGATGTCTAAAAAAATCGTATACGAAAACGAGGAATTCAACCTGTTGCAGGCTGCTTTGAACATAGAGGAATCTATGGAAGACCTACGTTACAATAATATTGTAATAGCTACTGATGCAGATGTTGATGGTATGCACATTCGCTTGTTGTTGATTACGTTCTTCTTGCAGTTCTTTCCCGAATTGATAAAAGAGAACCATTTGTATATTTTGCAAACCCCGCTGTTCCGTGTTCGAAATAAGAAGGAGACTATTTATTGTTATAGCGAGGAAGAACGAAAAAATGCGATTCAAAAACTATCGGGCAAACCGGAAATTACACGATTTAAAGGTTTGGGGGAAATCTCCCCAGATGAGTTTCAGCATTTCATAGGGGATGATATTCGCCTAGAGCCCGTTATGTTGGACAAGGCTATGTCCATAGAACAATTGTTGAATTTTTACATGGGCAAGAATACACCGGACCGACAAGAATTTATTATAAACAACCTTAAAGTGGAGGTTGACCTTATAGAAGATATTCAATTATAAACCAAAGAAATACGATTTTTTCTGAATGGAGGAAAATGACGAACTGAACGAAGCTGAAAATCAAAATTCGCCCGAAGACCAATCCAACGGAACGGCCAATGATGGGCAAGAACAAATCAATAGTTCCGAGGCGGTAAATGGCGAGGAACAAAGTCCTGATGATGCACTTACCCGTGTTACGGGAATGTACAAAGACTGGTTTTTAGATTATGCATCCTATGTTATTCTAGAGCGTGCCGTTCCTGCTATTGAGGATGGGTTTAAACCGGTGCAGCGTCGTATCATGCATTCCCTTAAGGATTTGGATGATGGCCGCTATAATAAAGTGGCCAATGTGGTTGGGCACACCATGCAGTATCACCCTCACGGTGATGCTAGTATTGCCGATGCCATGGTGCAGATAGGGCAAAAAGATTTATTGATAGATACGCAGGGTAACTGGGGGAATATTTTAACCGGGGATCGCGCTGCAGCCTCAAGGTATATAGAAGCTCGTCTTTCAAAATTCGCTCTGGAAGTTGTTTTTAGTCCTAAAATCACGGAATGGCAACAATCGTATGATGGTCGAAAAAAGGAACCGGTAAACCTCCCGGTTAAATTTCCGTTGCTTTTGGCTCAGGGGGCAGAGGGTATTGCGGTGGGGCTTTCCACTAAGATTATGCCTCATAACTTTGTTGAGCTTATTGATGCTTCCATTAAGCATCTAAAAGGGCAACGATTTAAATTGTTTCCTGATTTTCCTACTGGGGGAATTATAGATGTTTCCAACTATAATGAAGGTCTTCGTGGCGGGAAGATAAGAGTGCGTGCCCGAATAGCACAACATTCTAAATCTACACTGATTATAAGTGAGATACCTTATGGAACTAACACTTCTTCTTTAATAGATTCTGTCCTTAAGGCGAACGATAAAGGGAAAATAAAAGTCAAAAAAATTGAGGATAATACGGCTGCAGAGGTTGAGATTTTGGTGCATCTGCCAACTGGTATTTCCCCGGACAAAACCATAGACGCCCTTTATGCATTTACGGCTTGTGAGTCTTCTATTTCGCCATTGGGCTGCATTATTGAAGACAACAAACCGCTCTTTATTGGTGTGGTGGAAATGTTGCGACGATCTACGGATGCTACGGTTGAGTTATTGCGACAGGAACTTGAAATACAGTTGGCGGAGCTTGAGGAGCAATGGCATTTTGCGTCGTTAGAGAGAATCTTTATTGAAAATAGAATCTATCGGGATATTGAGGAAGAGGAAACTTGGGAAGGAGTAATTGCTGCGATCGATAAAGGTTTAGCCCCTTTTACTAAGCATTTGAGGCGTGCGGTTACGGAAGAGGATATTGTTCGGCTTACCGAAATCCGAATAAAGCGTATTTCAAAATTCGATTTAGATAAAGCACAGCAACATCTTGATAATCTGGAAGAAAGAATTGCAGAGGTGAAGCATCACCTAGCGCATTTGGTAGATTATGCCATTGCGTATTTTCAGCGATTAAAAGATACGTATGGCAAGGGTCGCGAGCGTAAATCAGAGATTAGATTGTTTGATGATATTGAGGCAACCAAGGTGGTTATGCGCAACACAAAGTTATATGTAAACCGTGAGGAGGGCTTTGTTGGAACTTCCTTAAAGCGGGACGAATATGTAACGGACTGTAGTGATATTGATGATATAATCGCCTTTACCCAAGATGGTAAGATGATGGTCTTTAAGGTAGATTCCAAGACTTTTGTGGGGAAGGGTATTATTTATGTGGCGGTCTTTAAGAAAAAAGATAAGCGTACCGTTTATAATATGATTTATAGAGACGGTAAAGGTGGCGCAACCTATATTAAGCGCTTTAACGTTACCAGTATTACTAGAGATAAGCATTATGAAATGGGTAGCGGTAAGGCAGGTACTTTTGTGCATTACTTCTCAGGAAACCCAAATGGCGAAGCAGAAGTGGTAACTGTTAATCTTAGGCACGTAGGAAGTATTAAAAAGCTGAAATGGGATATTGATTTTGCAAATATCATGATCAAGGGGCGTGCTTCCAAAGGTAATATTGTCACTAAGTATTCGGTAAAACGTATTGAATTAAAAGAAAAAGGGCTATCTACCTTAAAACCTAGGAAGTTGTGGTTTGATGAAACCGTACAACGTTTAAACATGGATGACAGAGGTGAGTTTTTAGGTGAATTCACAAGTGAAGACCGTTTGTTGATCGTAAATCAGAGCGGACTTGTTAAAACTGTTATTCCGGAGCTTACCCTTCATTTTGATGAAGATGTAGTTGTTCTTGAAAAATGGATTCCTAAAAAGCCGCTTTCTGTAGTGTATTGGGAAGGAGAGAAGGAGTTATATTATGTAAAACGTTTTCTGATCGAGAATCCTGATAAAGAGGAGAATGTGCTTACGGATCATCCTAAATCCCAAATTGAAATCATCAGCACGGACCACAGGCCAATGATTGAAGTGGTTTTTGCTAAAAAACGGGGTCAGGATCGGAAGGATAATTTGGAGCTAAGTCTAGAGGAGTTTATTTCCGTAAAGGGGATAGGTGCTATGGGCAACCAGCTGACAAAAGAAAAAGTACTGGAAATAAATATGATGGAGCCTTTGCCTTATGAAGAGCCGGAGCCTCAAAAAACTGAGGATATTGAGGTTGTTGATGAGCAAAATGTACCTAAAACGCCTAGTTCTAATGGAACTGAGTCCGGAAAGCCTAATAAAGGTGATGACGGGGATGAAGTCCAAACTTCTTTGTTTGAATAAAGTAATTGTCTAGTATGGGAAACTTTATACAGGAATTTAAAAATTTTGCCATAAAAGGTAATATGATCGACATGGCTGTCGGGATTATTATTGGTACCGCGTTTAACAATGTTATTAATACGTTGGTCAAAAAGATTATCATGCCCCCTTTATCTCTTTTGACGGATGATGTTAACCTCAGGGATAAAAAATATATTCTTAGGGAGGCTGTTGGAGAAGCGCAGGAAGTTGCTGTGGGTTACGGGGAAATGCTAGAGGTTTTGATAGATTTTTTGATAATAGCGTTCACCATATTTGTTGTAATAAAAGGGTTTCATAGGTTTAAGTCAAAGGCGGAAGACCCTGAAAATAAAGAAGTTGAAACACCTAAAAATATACAGTTACTAGCTAGTTTGGAAAAGCTTATGCAAGAGCAGAACGCTTTGCTTCAAAATAAGAAAAAGTAATAGGATTTTAACTACTGCATGTGTATTCACTATACCGTCATAGCTTTAAAAAATAATCAGAATGTAGATTAGGTCTTATTAATGCTATCTTTGCAAAAAATTGTTTCAAAATGGATTTAACGAACCCCCTAATTTATGGAGTACCCTGCTTTATAGCGTTTATATTGCTGGAAATCACTTATAGTCACACCCACGGAGACAAAGATCTTTATGTGTGGAAAGATTTTATGGCTAGTGGAGCAATGGGTATTGGTTCGGCAATTTTAGGTCCCCTTATTAAGATTACGGTGCTTATAACCGTCTTTACATACACTTACGAGTTTTTTAACCCTATAGTAGATGGTGTTCGTACCAATATTATGGGATATGAGTCTTTTGGTTATGCGTGGTATGTGTTTTTACTTTGTCAATTGGCCGATGATTTTACGTATTACTGGTTCCACAGGGCAAATCATGAGATAAGAATTTTGTGGGCCGCGCATATTGTGCACCATTCCTCGGACCACTTTAATCTAGGTACGGCCATTCGTAATGGTTGGTTTACGCTTTTGTACAAGCCTTTCTTTTATATGTGGATGCCTGCAATTGGTTTTCCGGTGGAAGTTGTAATTTTTGCTTTGGCCATAGAATCTTTTTGGCAGTTTCAATTGCATTCGCAATATGTTCCTAAAATGGGATGGGTAGAAAAGATTTTCAATACACACACCATGCACCAAGTGCACCATTCTCAGAATGTAGAGTATTTGGATAAGAACCACGGAGGGTTTTTGAATATTTTTGATAAGATGTTCGGGACTTGGAAAGAGCTGGACGATGATGTAGAGGTTAAATTTGGGGTAATTCACGCTCCAAAATCATATAACCCTCTTGTGATTTTAACTCATGAATTTAAGGATATTTGGGCAGATGTAAAGAAGGCTAAGAAATTTTCGCACAAACTTATGTATATTTTTGGCCCTCCTGGTTGGAGCCCTGATGGTAGCACTCTTACAGTTAAACAACAACAGCGACTGTTTAAGCAACACCAGAAAAAGAGTCCAGAGGTTGCTTATAGTAGACCTAACTAAAATCATTCAGAATAATTAAAAAGCCGACCTTAAAATGTCGGCTTTTTAATGGTTTTGCCGCTAGGACTTCGCTTATGACGGTAAAATTCACCCTGCGAGACTTTATGTTCAGAATAATGATTCCCGCTCGGAAAAGGCTTTAAATCGACTGTTTTTATAGCTTTTCCTTTAGAGGTGAAGTGTATTTTGGTAAAACACTCTTTTTGCCTGTCTCTGCGTAAAGAATAAAATTGTGTTACTCCGTCCTTGTGGCGGTGCCTCTGGAGCGCTTGCTGTCTCCTACAATGTTAAATTCAAATGTATACGAGTCATCCGTAGTGGATAATATCTTCATGTGAACGGATTGCTCTTCGGACTTGTTCTTTGGATTGATTTTCTTTACAATGTATTCGCAATCGTTTATCCATCTAACGGATGCTGAATCTGCCTTACCTTCAAAGTAATCAATCTCTAAATCACCGTTGCGAAGAAAAATGGTGGTCTTTTCCTCTCCATCTATAGTGGTTGTAAAGGCGTATTTACCGTCCTTAAAATCGGAGCAATTTCTTTCCGGATTGTAGCAAGAGACTGTAAGGATAAGGATTAAAAGTACGGGGAATAGTTTCTGTATCATCCCAACAAAAATAAAGAATTAAAGTCTATTCATTGTTATAGGCTTCAAAACTTCCATCCGAATAAAAAATAACAATTTTCTCAATAGTCTTTTTGGGGTTGCCTGTTTGTTTTAAGGGGAAAGTATTAGGTGTCGGATTTGTTTTTGGCGGTGCTTTGGTTTTGGCGGGGGAGTTTTCTGCATCTGTTGGAAAAGTGCCTTTTCCATTCAATAGCCAATATAAGTTTACATCCGGAAAAACATTCACCACCTTAAGTACAAAATCTAAACTCGGTTTGTTTCTGCCGGATAACAGGTGGGAAATGCTAGAGCGTTGTACGTTAATTTTATCGGCAAAACTAGAAGCGGAAAGTCCATAATACTTTAAAAGATGCTCAAGACGCCCAATAAAATCAGAAGTGTTTACCATTGTAATTTATATTGCTATAAAAGTAGCTAAAAGTTACTTAAACCACACTAAAAACAGCAAACAACATAACTTAAGATACACTTATTTGTTTACATGAATACATTTAAATAGCTGATTAATAATATTTTAATACTATATTCAGAAGCATGTCGATTTTAAGTATATTTTCAGGTTACATTTGTGTACTTCAGCAAGGAATACTTTAAATATGATGTTTACAAATGTGTATTTTTAAGATTACAATTGTAAATTATTAAGGAGTTATTTTTGTATCCAAATTTAGAAGTCAAATGAGCATTTTAAAAGATGAATATAGTTCTGTAAAGGAAAAATCCGTTAGCGGGCGATATGTAATTAACGAGCAAATTCTAGAGTTCTTGGAAAAGAACAGGGAGAATTTGTTAGTGAAAACAATTGGTGAGTCCGTTCAAAAACGTAAGATAAAAAGTCTTCAACTTGGGAACGGTTCTGTAAAAATTTTTATGTGGTCGCAAATGCACGGAAACGAATCTACAACCACAAAAGCCGTTTTGGATTTCGTTAATTTCCTAAACGGAAAGTCGGTTTTGGCTCATGAGATTTTGGAAAAATGTACACTCTTAATTATTCCAATGTTGAACCCTGATGGTGCTGCCGTCTATACGCGTGTAAATGCAAATGAGATTGATTTGAATAGGGATGCCCAAGACAGGACCCAGCCGGAAAGTGTGATATTGAGAAATGTTTTTGATGAGTTTAAGCCGGATTATTGTTTCAACCTTCATGATCAACGTACCATATTTAATGTTGGCGAAAGCTCTAAACCGGCTACCGTATCATTTTTGGCTCCTGCTCATGATCCCGAAAGAAGTATTTCAAAAACGCGGGGGATTAGTATGCAATTGATCGTTGCTATGAATACGGTTTTGCAAAAAATGATTCCGAACCAGGTGGGGAGGTATGATGATGGGTTTAATGCGAATTGTGTTGGGGATAGTTTTCAGATGTTAAACGTACCTACCATATTATTTGAATCAGGACATTTTCCTAAGGATTATGAAAGAGAGCAGACTAGGGCTTATATTTTTCAAGCCATTGCAACTGCAGTAACTACTATTGCGCAAGATACAATTAATGAATATGAGCAAGATGACTATTTTAAAATTCCAGAAAACGGAAAGCTTTATTTTGATGTGTTAATAGGGAATGCTCAAGAACTTGATTCAGAATTAGAAAATGGAGATGGTATTGGAGTGCTTTATAAAGAAGTTTTAAGAGGGAATACTATTGAGTTTGAGCCTAGAATTGAAAAAAAAGGTAATCTTGATGCCTTTTTTGGCCATGAAACATACAATTGTCTTGATAAGGCAGATTTAGATGAGTTAAGGCAACAGTCTTTTTATCAGTTGATTAAAGACTAATTTTTTTGAGCATTATTTTTTAAAATCATTGAATCTTTACGTTTTTGTTAAAAAAACATAACTTTTAATGCGTATTATTTCTTAATTTTTTATTTTTGCCGAAAACACAGCCACAATGGGAAAAGTAAAGTTAGACGAAATTGATCACCAAATTCTGGATATGTTAATTGATAACACCAGAACTCCATTTACAGATATAGCAAAAAAACTCTTGATTTCGGCAGGAACAGTTCATGTTCGTGTTAAGAAAATGGAAGAGGCAGGTATCATAAAAGGGTCATCACTTACATTAGACTATGTAAAACTTGGTTACGCCTTTATTGCTTACGTTGGTATATTTTTGGAGAAAACACACCAGACAAAATTTGTGTTAGAGCGTTTGGAACAGATTCCAAATGTTACCGTGGCACATATTACCACTGGAAAATTTAATATTTTCTGTAAAATTAGGGCTAAAGATACCAATCACGCTAAAAACATTATTTTTAGAATAGATGATATAGATGGAATCAGTCGTACGGAAACTATGATTTCACTAGAGGAAAGTATTAATGATAAGAAGCGGTTAATGCATACAATTTTTAACGAATTGTAACGAACCGTTTTAAACAGTAATCTAAATTCCTGGGCGGTTATTCTTCTCAGGAATTTTTATTTTATAGCCTATGAAAACTTCGGAGCTTAAACTGGCAGACCCCATTCCTTTTTATAAAACCTATATTGATGTATTGGGGGAGGTAGAGTTGTTGGATATGTTGGAGAGGCAACTTCAGAACTTTCCTGATTTTATTAAAAGTATTTCTGAAAGCAAATTATCTCATGCATATGAGGTAAATAAGTGGACGGTTGCTCAAGTGTTATTACATATTATAGACTCGGAACGAGTTTTTCAGTATCGCGCCTTGCGGTTTTCGCGAGGGGATGAAACGGCCCTTCCAGGTTTTGATGAAAACATTTATGCGTCAAATTCCAATGCGGAAGCGCGTTCAAAGAATAGTCTTACAGAAGAATATATAGCGGTGAGAAAATCCACTATTACCCTCTATAAAAGCTTTACTCAGGAAACGCTACAAAAAACAGGTGTAGCTAGTAACCTGCCATGGAATGTGGCTGTGTTAGGTTTTGTTATTTGTGGGCACCAAAAGCACCACCGTAATATTTTACGGGAGCGTTACCTTTTGTAAAACTAAAGGTTAATCTTGGTCCTCTGATTCAAATTCCGTTTCGTTGTTGGATTCGTAATCTAAGTTTCCTGCTTCTTCTAAAATGGGCTGGGAATCCGTATCTAGTTCCTTTTCCATGTTTTCTTCAAAATTTGCTATAAAATTGGATAAGCTCTTGCTTATTTTTACCAAATAGATAGTGTCATTGGTTCTTAATTCAACAGCTTCAATTGTTTCGCCTTTAAGATTTTTGAAGATAATAATGTCATCATCACCATAACCGTCTGAGTAGGTTTCTATTAGCAATGAGGCGAGTTCGTGGTCTAACTTCTTGTAGTCAACTAATTTTCGTAGCATAGTAGGTTGGTTTTATCCTGATTAATTTCAGGAGGTTTTTGATTTGGGTTATAAATCTAAACCTAAACTATGTATTTTTTACGATGAATTCCTTAAAGAGTTGTCAAATAAGGAAAATTAGTATATGTAGCTATTGTTCAGCGTAGTATGCAAAAGCATCTTCATATAATTCATCAGGAATGGTAATGTCTATATCGGGCTCTCCGATTGCAGATATCAACACAAAATTAATGTTGCCATGTGAATTTTTCTTATCGAACTTCAATAAAGATAAGATGGTTTTTATGTCTTCTTTGGAGAAGGTTACCTTTTCGTAATGAGAAAGGAATGTAGTCTTAATGTCTGCTAATTCTTCATCCGAAAGCCTTAAAAGACTTTTGGAAAGGTAAGCTTCAAGAATCATACCTATACCAATAGCTTCGCCGTGCAATAGTGTCTTATGTACTTTGCTTTCTAAGAAGTAAGACTCAATGGCGTGGCCCAATGTATGTCCGTAGTTAAGTATTTTCCGTAAATGTTGCTCCGTAGGGTCTTGTAGTACCACTTCGTTTTTAATAACAACGGAATCGTATATTAAATCATCAATATTTAAAAAGTTGGTAACTTTTTTAAGTGCTTCCCAGTAGCTTTTGTTTTGGATAAGTCCATGTTTAAGCATTTCTGCAAAACCACTGCGCAACTGCCTTTCTTCCAAAGTTTTTAAGAAACTGGTTACTATCAGTACCATTTCGGGTTGGTTGATTACTCCGATCTGATTTTTTAATGGACCAAGGTCAACCCCTGTTTTTCCTCCCACTGAAGCGTCAACCATAGAGAGTAGGGTTGTGGGTACATTTATGAAATCTATACCCCTTTTAAAAGTAGATGCAACAAAGCCTCCTAAATCGGTTAGGACGCCACCACCTAGGTTAATGACGAGACTTTTCCGGTCACCATCAAGTTCGCTCAGGGCTTCCCATACGCCTGTACAGGTGTCTATGTTTTTGTTTTCTTCACCAGATTCAATCTCAATAATCTCAAAATTATAATCGCCCTGTATTTGGGTCATAAATGACGGCAAGCAATGTTCGTGCGTGTTTTCGTCTACAAGAATAAAGATTTTGGAATATGCCTTGCCGGATAAGTGAGCATTGAGTGCGTCGTAAGCTCTTTGATTAAAATGTACGGCGTAGGAAGAAGTTGTTATAGACTGCATTAATAGGTGATTTTTTATTCCGCTAAAGCGAAGTTTTTTAACGACTGATATGCAAAATAAAGCATATTTTTTATCTAAAGAATACAATTTCTGTCTTTATATTTGGTCCCGCTAGAAATCACAATAAATGAAACGAATTTTTGAAGATACCGCAACTGCTTTTGCTTTGAAAACCGACTCTGAGCTTGAGCGTGCTTATTTTTTGTTCCGTATGATTGCCAACGAACCCCTTGTTCGTATTGGAACAGCAATGACAAATTTTGCCATTAAAGCGCATCTTCCTGTGGAGGGGTTGATAAGGGCAACTGTGTTTGACCATTTCTGCGGAGGTGTTAATGAGAAGGATTGTATGCCGGTCGTGGATCGGATGTACACTAAAAATGTATGCTCCGTTCTGGATTATTCTGTGGAGGGTAAGGACACGGAAGATCCTTTTGATGACGCAATGGCCATGATTTTAAAAGTTCTGGATTTCGTTAAGGAGAAAGACGCTATTCCTTTTGCTGTATTCAAGCCTACGGGTTATGGTAGGTTTGCTCTTTTTCAAAAACGCAGCGAGGGTAAGGAATTGACCGATAAAGAGGAGGAAGAGTGGCAAAGAGTAGTGGCCCGTTTTGATAAAACGTGTAAAAAAGCACATGATTTGGATGTTTCCTTGCTTATAGATGCAGAGGAAAGTTGGATGCAGGATGCTGCTGACCAGATTGTGGAGGATATGATGCGTAAGTATAATAAGAAGAAAGCTATTGTATTCAATACATTACAAATGTACCGTTGGGATAGATTGGACTATTTGAAACAACTTCAGGAACGAGCCAATAACGATGATTTTAGAATAGGAATGAAAGTGGTTCGTGGCGCTTATATGGAAAAGGAGAATGATAGGGCCGAAGAAAAAGGTTGTAAATCCCCAATATGCAGTTCAAAGCAAGAAACGGATGAAAACTTTGACAATGCCGTTGCATATATGTTGAATCACTTAGATACTGTTTCCATTTTTGCTGGCACCCATAACGAAGAAAGTTCTTATAAGCTGATGGAACTTATGGCAGAAAAAGCCATTGCAAATAATGATAACAGGGTATGGTTTGGGCAGTTGTACGGTATGAGTGATCACATTTCCTTTAATCTAGCCGATCAAAATTATAACGTAGCCAAGTATTTGCCTTTTGGCCCTGTGCGGGATGTAATGCCTTATTTAATTCGTCGTGCGGAAGAAAATACTTCGGTGGCAGGGCAGACTACAAGAGAATTGTCACTACTTAAAAAGGAGCGGCAACGAAGAAAAATTTAAGTTTTATAGCGCCTGGAACAGTAGTTTCGGGCGTTCTTTTTTAATAAGAAATAGATTCTAAAAGAGCTTTCTCTTTACAATTTATAATTTTTAGAACTGCCTCTTTATCCTGTATTGTACCTTCAATAATATATGTTTTGCAGGGTGTAGTCTTTGTTTGGCTATTGGAAAAATCTACATCGCCGTTTCTTAAGATGTTGGCGATGTCTACTGTATCTATTTGTTTGTCACTAAATAAACGGCTTACGTCATCAGAATAAGACATTGGCTTGGAGCGAATGTCCTTTAGGGTCCTGCAGTTGGGAAAATAGCAAAATTCCGTACCTGTTTCTTTTGATTTTTTCTTCAGAAAAAACGTTAAGAAAACAATTCCGATTGATAGTCCAATGAGGTAAAAACCTAAACGTTTTAAAAAATCCATGGTTTGCTATTGTTGAAATTAGTTTCCTGTGTTTTAAGTTAAATTGCGAATTTAAATTGTCACTAATTCTTAAAACGGTGGCAAAAATAGCAATAAACCGTCTATTTATGGGGTCTATGCTTTGAGTATGTTCAAAAAGTCTTTAAAAAATTAAAAAGTTGATGTCACTATACTGTAAATCAAACCATTCACCAACGGATTTATTGGTTAATATCCCGTGGTACATGTAAAGTCCGTTTCTTAGTCCTTTATCAAACCGTAGTGAATTCTCTAATCCGCCATTTTCCCCTAATTCAAGCAAATAAGGAGTGAAAATATTACTGATAGAAAGTGTTGCCGTTTTTGGATAGCGAGAAGGAATGTTAGGTACCCCGTAATGGATTACTCCAAATTTCTCAATAGTGGGTTTGTTGTGGGTGGTTACGGAACTGGTTTCAAAGCATCCGCCCATATCAATACTTACATCAATAATAACTGCGCCCTTTTTCATGTGCTCTACCATGGAGCTGGTAACGACCACAGGCGATCGGTCCTTGCCGCGTGTAGCGCCAATGGCAACATCGCATCTCTTTAATGATTTTAACAGGTTCTTAGGCTGAATGGTAGATGTGTATACCGTTTGTCGTAATTTGGATTGGATGCTACGCAATTTTGAAATTGAATTATCAAAAATTTTGACATTTGCACCAAGTCCTAATGCAGACCGCGCGGCAAATTCACCAACGGTGCCTGCTCCAATTATAACTACTTCTACTGGGGGTACGCCACTTATATTTCCAAACATGAGTCCGTTACCGTCATTGGTGGCGGCCATTATTTCCGAGGCTATCAGAACTGAAGATATACCCGCTATTTCACTCAGTGATCGTACGGCTGGATATTTGCCATCTTCATCACGAATGTATTCAAAAGCTATGGCGGTAATTCGTTTTTTGGCCATTTTTTCAAAATAGGCCTTGCTCTGTGTTTTAATTTGTAAAGCAGAAATGATGGTAGCTTGTGGGTTCATCATTTCAATTTCCGATAGAGTGGGTGGTTCCACTTTCAACAAAAGTGGGCAGGAAAAGACCTTTTTTGTATCGCGGGTTATTTCTCCACCAGCATTTGTGTATTCTAAATCTGTGTAATTAGCGCCGTCCCCAGCACCTGACTCAATTAGGACCCTGTGCCCGTTAGAGGTTATGGCATTAACTGCATCTGGGGTAAGACAAACACGTTGTTCTTGATACTGGTTCTCTTTTGGGATTCCAATAAAAAGTTCGCCCTTTTGGCGAAGAACTTCTAGGATTTCCTCTTGTGGAAGCAATTGCTGTTTGCTAAAAGGAGAAGAAGGTTGGTTCATAGTTTTTACATCTAATCGTGTAACACGCGATTAACAGTAAAAATACGATATTTTGATGAATTTTAAGTGATAAGTCGCTTTGCAATCCTGCAAATTTAGTCCGAAATTAAAATTTTAAGTGAAGCCAATTGTTTACTCGGTCCTGCACTTGCTTAAAAGTGGATTCAATATTTCCTGTGGCCAATTTAGGGTCTGTAACATCCGATGTAGATTGGTGATCGGAAGAAGAATTATTTGCAGTTTCAGAAGAAATAAATTTATCTAGTTTTTTATTATCTGATCGAGCGGCTTGCTTTTTCTTTAAGGCCGTTAGTTCTGCCTCCATGGCTTCTAGGTCTATGCCATTAACATGTTTGTCATAGAGTTTGATTCTTATGAAATAAACAACAGGAACTACAATCATACAGAAAGGAAGTAGCCAAAGTATGTTCTCGGTATCTATGTATTTATCATCAGAAACAACACCTTCAAAAATTTGAAAAGCATACATTAAAATTGGAATTAAAATAATGTGATACCACCAGTGTCTACAACTGAAAAACCAAATGAGCAAGAGGTAGAGAGGTACTAATTTCCCTAGTAAAAACCATACATATACATTTATATTCGGAAAGCCATTTTTATCTATAGTTATTCCGAGAAAATTTATTGTGGCTTCGGGGTCATTAGAGATATATTCGTGAAGTTTGAATACAAATGGGGAAATAAGTATAAAGAAAGCGACAAGAGACTCTATGAGTATCCTCTTTTTAATCTTAAGTCGCGTTTCGTTCGGTTCTTCAGTCATTTGGCCAATATTAACATTCCGTCGATAAGTTGCTAACGAAAAAAAGGACAATTTATGATTGTCCTTTTAAAAATAACTAAATATTTTATAAATTATCTTCTGCTGTCGCCATTAATGAGTTGAGTTTTATCGACACTTCTTCTTCTACTATCTCCATTAATAAGCTGAGTTTTGTCTACACTCTTTTTTCTACTGTCACCATTAATAAGTTGAGTTTTGTCTACGCCTTCTTCATAAACAGAATCATCAGAAGCAACATCACTAGATTCACAAGATACGGCTAAAAGAGATGCGCATGCTAAAAGTCCAAATACTAATTTTTTCATTTTCAGGGGTTTTAAGTTATTAAAGATTAATTAGTTATAGCGCAAAAGTAAGAGAAAAAACTGGCCAATGTACGTTTTTAAATGTTAAGGCTAAGCAATTTGTCCGATTTATTTTACACTTTAGCCAATTTAACAAGTTTCGTACAATAAAGTTGTACGAAAAACGATGTTTTCGACCAATGGTAAGATTTGTTTAAGAAATTTTCAAAAGTCGTGTATTTGGGTCTAGTATTTCAATGTTTATTTGGGTGCTGTTTTCAGGTAGGAAAGAGGAGATTTTTTCGGGCCATTCAATAAAAACCCACACATCTTGATTTAAATAATCTTCCAAACCCATGTCCAAGGCTTCAAGTTCATCGTTCAGACGATAAAAATCAAAATGGTAAGCCAATAATTCTCCTTCAAGGTTTTCATATTCATTAACAATACCAAAGGTTGGGCTGTTTCCGGCATCGGCGGCACCAAGCTGATTTGCAATGGCCTTTATTAATGTAGTTTTTCCTGCTCCCATAGGGGCGTCAAAAAGAAGTACTTTGTCCGTTGCTTTTTCAATAACCGTTGCGGCAACATTTTTTATCTCATTTTCGGTGTAAGTGATATTCATAATCTTTACTAAACTATTTTGGTGACAAAACTACAAACGGAATAATCATTTCTTCTAAAGAAATCCCCCCATGTTGGTAGGTGTTCCGGTAATAGCTCGCATAATGGTTGTAGTTATTGGGGTAGGCAAAGAAAAGGTCATTCTTCGCGAATATAAACGAACTGCTCATATTAATACGTGGCAAATGTATCTGAGCGGGGTCTTTGGCGGCCAGGACATCCTTTTCTTCATACGTAAGGCTTCTTCCTGTTTTGTATCTAAGGTTAAGGCTGGTTTCTCTATCTCCTATGACTTTTGATGGTTGCTTTACGTTAATTGTACCATGGTCTGTGGTGATAATCAACTTCATGCCCATTTGTTGTGCCTGTTGAATTATTTCTAATAACGGGGAGTTTTTAAACCAACTTTGGGTGAGGGACCTGTAGGCTTTGTCATTGCTGGCTAATTCTTTAATGACTTCCATTTCTGTTTTTGAATGGGAAATCATATCCACAAAATTATACACCAGTACAGTTAGGTCGTTGTCTTTCTGGGATTTAAAATTTTGGCACAGGTTTTTACCTTGTTTAAGTGTACTTATTTTATGGTATTCCCACTTTAAATTTAACCCTAGTCGTTTAATCTGCTCGCCTAAAAAATCTGCTTCGTGAAGGTTTTTGCCTCCCTCGTCCGTATCGTTTTTCCACCACTGAGGATGTTTTTTTTCCATTGCCATTGGGGTTAGACCAGAAAAAATGGCGTTACGAGCGTATTGCGTTGCGGTGGGTAGGATACTAAAATAAGATTCCTCCTTATTCTTTTTATAGAAGGAACTTACGGTGTCCTCAAACGCATACCATTGGTCATAACGTAAGTTGTCTATAACAAGAAGCAACGTGCGCGAATCTTTTAGTTCCGGTTGAACAAGTTCCTTGAATAAAGTGTGAGAAAGTACAGGCCCGTTACCCTCAAACCAATTTTGATAATTTCTATCTACAAATTTTCCAAAATGGTTGTTGGCTTCGGTTTTTTGGGATTCCAAAATTTCGAACATGCTGCTGTCCTCAATATCTTCTAAGCGCAGTTCCCAATAAATTAATCGTTTGTAAAGGTCTACCCATTCCTCAACTGAATTCACCATAGAGAGGTCCATGGCAATTTTTCTAAATTCTTGCTGATAGTTAGATGTTGTTTTTTCCGAAACCAGGCGTGAGTGATCTAAATTCTTTTTTAGTGATAATAGAATTTGATTTGGGTTTACGGGTTTAATAAGATAATCGGCAATTTTGGAGCCAATAGCTTCTTCCATAATAAACTCTTCCTCACTTTTGGTAATCATTACCACAGGAATGGAGGAGTCCAATACTTTTATTTCCCCTAAAGTTTCAAGACCTGATATGCCAGGCATATTTTCATCTAGAAAAACAATATCAACCCTGGTTTGTTGTAATTCTTCCAATGCTTCTTGTCCGCTTTGGCTAGTGATTACATCATACCCTTTTCCTTGTAAAAATATAATATGTGGTTTGAGTAGGTCTATTTCATCATCTACCCATAATATGGTAATTTTATTCATTTAATAGGTCTGTTGTTTCAATTTTAAATGGTGCAAAATAGCTTTCAACTAAAGAAATAGGACTCAAAAAAATAATTTACCCAGTTTATTACTTTGTCTTTTAACTAACTTTACCGCCGTGAACACTGCAAAGCAATCCTCATTTTGATAAACTCTAGAAAATTGAAAATTTTTAATGATCCAATTTACGGATTTATTACTATTCCCAACGGACTAATATTTGACTTGATCGGACATCCTTATTTTCAGCGTCTGAGACGTATTTCTCAAATGGGGTTATCTTATTTGGTATATCCTGGGGCTCATCATACGCGTTTTCATCATGCTCTGGGGTCAATGCATTTAATGCAGAAGGCTTTGCAAGTTCTTAAGTATAAAGGTGTAGAGGTTAGTGCGGCGGAGGAAGAAGGTTTGTGCATCGCTATTCTATTGCATGATATAGGGCACGGTCCTTTTTCTCATGCTATGGAGCATAGCATTGTAGAAAGTACGGATCACGAACACATTTCTTTACGGTTTATGGAGGCTCTTAATGAAATCTTTAACGGAAGATTAACGCTTGCCATTTCTATTTTTAAGGGGCGATATGAAAAACGTTTCTTAAATCAGTTAGTTTCAAGTCAGTTGGATATGGACCGTTTAGATTATCTCAAAAGGGATAGTTTTTATACAGGGGTTGCGGAGGGTAATATTAATTCCGAACGATTAATTACCATGCTCAATGTGGTTGACGGTAATCTTGTAGTTGAAGAAAAGGGGATTTATTCTGTTGAAAAATTTCTAATGGCCAGAAGGTTCATGTACTGGCAAGTGTATTTGCATAAAACAGGAATCGTAGCCGAGCAGTTATTGATACGTATTCTTAAGCGTGCAAAAGAGATTATGCATGGGGGACAGGTTGTGGTTTGCAGTGATGCCCTTCGGTTTTTTATGGAGAACCGAATTGAAAAACAGGATTTTGATGCGGAAATTCTCAATACCTTTTCTAAATTGGACGATGTAGATGTGCTGGCTGCTATAAAATCATGGCAAGACCATCCGGATTTTGTCCTGTCCAAGCTTTGTGAGATGCTTATAAACCGTCGGTTTTTGAAAGTGAAACTTAAGAACAGTCCTGTTGATAGTAGCATTTTTAAAAAGCATTCCACACGGATAAAGGAAAAATATAACCTCTCTGACCAAGAAACCGCATATTTCGTTTTTAAAGGAAAAATTGAGAACAAGGCGTATGACCGTCATCATCAGAACATCAATATATTAAAGAAGAACAGGAGGTTGATAGATGTAGCCAAGGCTTCAGATCAGTTGAATCTAAAAGCGCTTTCAAAAACGGTTACAAAATATTATATCTGTTATCCCAAAGATTCTGTTTAACTATTTTTCTTACTTTTGTGCTCATGGTATTTACAGCAGGTCAAATTGCAGGTATTTTAGAAGGTGAACTACAAGGAAATCCAGAGGTTACCGTTCATAAATTGGCCAAAATAGAGGAGGGCGAAGAAGGAGCCCTGACTTTTTTAGCCAACCCAAAATATACTTCCCATATTTATACGACAAAAGCGTCCATTACAATAGTTAATAAGGATTTTGTTCCTGAGCATAAGTTAGTGACTAACCTTATTAAGGTAGACGATGCTTACGAAGCGTTTTCAAAAATATTGGAATTCTACAATCAGGTAAAGAACAACAAGACTGGTATAGAAGAACCCGTATTCAAATCCGAAACGCTTACGTACGGTAGCGACTTTTACCTTGGAGCTTTTTCTTATATAGGAAATAACGTTACTATAGGGGATAATGTAAAGATTCATCCTAACGTATATATTGGCGATAATGTTTCCATAGGTAATAACGTAAGCATTTTTGCGGGAGCTAAGATTTATTCGGAAACGGTAATAGGGAATAATTGCGTAATCAATAGCGGTGTTGTTATTGGTGCGGACGGATTCGGTTTTAGTCCGGATAAAAATGGAGAGTATCAAAAAGTACCGCAAACCGGTAATGTTATCCTAGAAGATAATGTTGATGTAGGTGCGGGAACTACTATAGATAGGGCAACACTAGGTTCTACCATATTAAGGAGAGGGGTGAAGCTGGATAATCAGATTCAGATTGCACATAATGTTGAAATAGGGGAACATACCGTTATAGCCGCTCAAACAGGAATTGCTGGATCAACCAAGATTGGAAGACGATGTATGATTGGTGGTCAAGTTGGTATTGTAGGTCATATTACCATTGGTGATAATGTAAAAATACAAGCACAATCGGGAATTGGCCGAAATATTAAGAGCAATGAAGTGTTGCAAGGGTCTCCTGCCCTGAACTACGGTGATTATAACAAATCGTACGTTTACTTCAAGAATTTACCGAAGATTTTAAATAGAATTGACGAACTGGAAAAAAACTACAGCGATCAATACAAGAATGAAACAGAGAACCATTAAAAAAGAGGTTATTCTAAAGGGCGTTGGTCTTCATACCGGTGCCGAGGTAACCATGAAATTTGTTCCCGCACCAGAAAATCACGGGTACGCATTTAAAAGAGTAGACCTAGAAGGTGAACCGATTATTGAGGCAGACGCCAATTACGTAATCAATACGCAACGAGGGACCAACTTAGAAAAAAGAGGGGTTAAAATCCAGACTTCGGAACATGTTTTGGCAGCTTTCGTGGGCTTGGAGGTAGATAACGTACTTATTGAATTAGATGCTCCGGAACCTCCAATTATGGACGGTTCTTCTAAATATTTTGTTCAGGCCATTGAAGAAGCCGGTATTGAAGAGCAAAATGCGGAACGCGAAGAGTATATTGTAAAGGATGTTATCTCTTATAAGGATGAAGCAACTGGTAGTGAGATTACTGTGATACCATCGGAGGAATATCAAGTAACTACTATGGTAGATTTTGGCACCAAGGTTTTGGGTACTCAAAATGCAACTTTGGAGCGCTTATCAGACTTTAAAAGCGAAATATCCGAAGCACGTACATTCAGTTTTCTTCACGAGTTAGAAATGCTTTTGGAAAACGGACTTATTAAAGGTGGAGACCTTAATAATGCTATTGTATATGTAGATAAGGAGATTTCCGAAGAAACCATGAAGAAACTAGAAAAAGCTTTTGACAAGAAAAAGCTTTCTGTTAAACCTAATGGTATTTTGGACAATCTTACTCTGCACCAACCAAATGAGGCGGCACGTCATAAATTATTGGATGTAATTGGTGATGTTGCTTTGGCGGGTACACGGATCAGAGGTAAAATTATTGCCAATAAGCCTGGACATTATGTAAATACCCAGTTTGCCAAGAAAATTTCAAAAATCATAAAATTAGAGAAACGTAATAAAGTTCCTCAATATGATTTAAATCAACCTCCGTTGATGGATATTCATCAAATTATGGATATGCTTCCGCATAGACCTCCATTTTTGTTAATTGATCGTATCTTGGAATTATCCGACACCCATGTTGTGGGAATGAAAAACGTGACCATGAACGAAAATTTCTTTGTTGGTCATTTCCCAGGAGCGCCGGTAATGCCTGGTGTTTTACAAGTTGAAGCCATGGCCCAAACGGGTGGTATTCTGGTTTTGAGTACGGTTCCGGATCCAGAAAATTATTTGACCTTTTTCATGAAAATGGACAATGTTAAATTTAAGCAAAAAGTACTTCCGGGAGATACGTTAACTTTTCACTGTAGCCTTATTACGCCAATTAGAAGAGGTATCTGTCACATGCAAGCCTATGCTTACGCAAATAATAAATTAGTATGCGAAGCAGAATTAATGGCACAAATAGCTAAAAAGAAATAGAATGAATCAACCTCTTGCCTATATTCACCCGGGCGCAAAAATTGCTAAAAATGTTGTAGTAGAACCGTTTACTACAATTCATAACAACGTAACGATAGGTGATGGTACTTGGATCGGTTCTAACGTAACCATAATGGAAGGAGCCCGCATTGGAAAAAATTGCAACATTTTTCCTGGTGCCGTTATTTCCGCTCCACCTCAGGATTTAAAATATAATGGAGAAGATACCATAGTTACCATTGGTAACAACACTACTATTAGGGAGTGTGCAACCATTCATAAAGGTACTTCTGACCGAAACAAGACCGTAATTGGTGAGAATTGTTTGATTATGGCCTATTGTCATATTGCTCATGATTGTATTGTGGGTGACAACTGTATTTTTTCCAATAATTCTACCCTTGCCGGGCATGTTACTATTGGAGACAATGTAATTCTTGCCGGTTTGGTTGCCGTACATCAATTTGTGTCAGTGGGTCAACATGCGTTTGTAACAGGTGGTTCGTTGGTTAGAAAAGATGTGCCTCCTTTTGTAAAAGCGGCACGTGAACCTCTTTCTTACGTGGGTATTAATTCTGTGGGTTTACGAAGACGTGGTTTTCAATCGGAGAAAATTAGGGAAATACAGAATATCTATCGTATTCTTTACCAAAAGCATTATAACAATTCACAGGCCACTCAAATCATTGAGGCTGAAATGGAAGCTACTCCGGAAAGGGACGAGATTCTTCAGTTTATTAGAGATTCCCAACGTGGTATTATGAAAGGATATTTCAGCAATAATTAATCAAGGTTTTTAAGGTGCGTAGTTCAGTTGTTTATAAAAGAGCTACCATTGATAAAATCACACAATAAATAGCAAACTAGAAATGGCATCAACATCAGATATTAGAAAAGGACTATGTATTCGCTACAATAACGATATATACAAAATCATTGAATTTTTACACGTTAAACCAGGTAAAGGTCCTGCTTTTGTTCGTACCAAATTGAAGAGTATTTCCACTGGAAAAGTTTTGGATAATACGTTTTCAGCAGGTCATAAAATTGAGGATGTTCGTGTAGAGACACGTTCTTACCAGTTTTTGTATCCTGAGGGTGATACCTATCATTTCATGAATACGGATGATTACAACCAAATAACGCTTCAAGAAAGTGCATTAGATGCTCCGGGGTTATTGAAAGAAGGTGAGGTTGTAAAAATTCTTTTCAATACGGAAGATAGTATGCCTTTATCCGTAGAAATGCCTGCTAGTGTTGTTCTAGAGGTAACGTATACAGAGCCAGGGGTAAAAGGAAATACGGCTACCAATGCTACCAAGCCAGCTAAGGTTGAAACCGGAGCAGAGGTAAATGTTCCATTGTTTATCAACGAGGGTGATAAAATAAAAATAGAAACGGATAAAGGTACGTATATGGAGCGCGTTAAGGAATAAGCGCTATTCATTACTGATTTATATCGATTTTAAAAATACTAACTGATACTTTGCTCCTTTGAAATTTCCAAATCCTCAGCGCCTAAAGACTATTGCCTCCATAATTGATTGTGAATATGTGGGTGCGGACGATTTTCAGGTTTTGGGCATGAACGAAATTCATGTAGTTGAGAATGGGGATATTGTTTTTGTAGACCATCCTAAATATTACGACAAGGCTTTAACTTCAAAGGCTACTATTGTCTTGATAAACAAGAAAGTAGATTGTCCTGAAGGAAAAGCGCTTTTGATTTCAAATGACCCTTTTCGCGACTTCAATAAGCTTTCTGTACATTTTAGACCGTTTGAAAGAGCAACTGCATCGGTTGCGGTTTCGGCAGAAATAGGAGAGGGAACCATTATTCAGCCCAACGTATTTATAGGTAACAATGTAAAAATTGGCAAGAACTGTTTAATTCATGCCAATGTCTGTTTATATGATAATTGCGTAATTGGGAATAATGTTAGTATTCATTCAGGTTCAGTTTTGGGAGGGGACGCCTTTTACTATAAAAACCGTCCAGAAGGGTTTGATAAACTAATTTCCTGTGGAAGAGTAGTTATCGAGGATAACGTTGATATTGGTGCGCTTTGCACTATTGATAAAGGTGTAACCGGTGATACTACTATAAAAAAGGGAACAAAATTAGACAATCAAGTACATGTTGGGCACGATACCGTAATAGGTGAAAAGTGTCTAATTGCTTCACAAACCGGAATTGCGGGTTGTGTTGTTATAGAAGATGAAGTTACGCTTTGGGGCCAAGTTGGTACCAATAGTGGGATTACCATAGGAAAAAAGGCGGTAATTATGGGGCAAACAGGAGTAACTAAATCCGTTGCTGGCGGTAAGAGTTATTTTGGTACACCCATTGAAGAATCGCGAGAAAAGCTAAAACAGTTGGCTTATGTTAAGAAAATTCCGTCCATTCTAAAAAAATTAGAAGAATAATATGCAGTCTAAGTTCAGATTTCATTTGTAAACCTATATTTTTGTCACATTAAAATAAACTAGAGAGTATATGAGCGTTTTAGTCAATAAAGATTCCAAGATAATTGTTCAGGGATTTACAGGTAGTGAAGGTACTTTTCACGCAGAACAAATGATAGAGTACGGTACCAATGTTGTTGGTGGTGTAACCCCTGGAAAAGGTGGGCAAGAACATTTGGGAAGACCTGTTTTTAATACGGTTGAAGAAGCTGTGGAGAAAGTAGGAGCAGATACTACAATTATTTTTGTACCGCCCGCTTTTGCTGCTGACGCTATCATGGAGGCTGCTAGTGCAAGTATTAAAGTAATCATTACTATTACAGAAGGTATTCCTGTTGCCGATATGGTAAAGGCTTCTAACTATATTAAAAATATGGATTGCCGTTTGGTTGGTCCTAACT
This sequence comes from Zobellia sp. B3R18, assembly GCF_018860715.1. Taxonomy (NCBI): domain Bacteria; kingdom Pseudomonadati; phylum Bacteroidota; class Flavobacteriia; order Flavobacteriales; family Flavobacteriaceae; genus Zobellia; species Zobellia sp. B3R18. Next base: position 37,104 of record NZ_JAHKQG010000003.1, read on the forward strand.
GTCCTGGTGTAATTACTCCAGAGGAAGCTAAGGTAGGTATCATGCCGGGCTTTGTTTTCAAAAAAGGAAATGTTGGTATTGTATCTAAATCAGGTACGTTAACTTATGAAGCTGCGGATCAGGTAGTTCGTCAAGGTTTAGGTATTACTACAGCTATAGGTATTGGCGGAGATCCTATTATAGGAACTACAACCAAAGAAGCGGTTGAGCTTTTAATAAATGACCCAGAGACTGAGTGTGTTGTAATGATCGGTGAGATTGGTGGTCAATTAGAAGCGGATGCAGCTAAATGGTACAAGGCAAGTGGTAGTAAAAAACCAGTTGTAGGATTTATTGCCGGTGAAACTGCTCCAGCGGGTAGAACTATGGGGCATGCAGGTGCTATTGTTGGCGGAAGCGATGATACAGCTCAGGCAAAAAAGAAGATTATGAGGGAGCATGGAATTCATGTTGTGGATTCTCCGGCAGAAATTGGTGTGAAAGTAAAAGAAGTTATGGGTTAATTCCCTTACGGATATAAGAATCCCGTTTTCGACTTATCGGAAACGGGATTTTTTTATAGCCCTTTTATAAAACAAAACTTATATTTGAAGTAGAACAAAGCAAATCTATATAGAGGATGAAATTGTTAGAAGGAAAAAATGCCATTATCACGGGTGCCAGTAGAGGAATTGGTACTGGTATTGCCCGAGTTTTTGCTGAAAACGGGGCCAATGTAGCTTTTACGTACAGTTCAAGTGAAGCGCCTGCTTTGGCACTTGAGAAAGAATTGTCCGGTCTAGGGGTAAAAGCCAAGGCGTACAAAAGTAATGCGGCAAGCTTTGAAGCGGCAGAGCAATTGGTAGCCGGAGTTCTTGAAGATTTTGGAGGAATTGACATTTTGATCAACAATGCGGGTATAACCAAAGATAACTTGCTTATGCGTATGTCAGAAGCTGATTTTGATAGTGTTATAGAGATTAACTTAAAGTCCGTTTTCAATATGACCAAGGCGGTTCAACGTACCATGTTGAAGCAACGTAAAGGAAGTATTGTAAATATGAGTAGTGTGGTTGGTGTTAAAGGAAATGCCGGACAGACCAATTATGCGGCTTCAAAAGCAGGTATGATCGGGTTTACAAAATCCGTTGCTTTGGAGTTAGGTTCAAGAAATATTAGATGTAACGCTATTGCACCTGGATTCATCGAAACCGAAATGACGGATAAGCTGGACGAAAAAGTGGTGCAGGGCTGGCGAGATGGTATTCCACTAAAAAGAGGTGGCTCTCCTGAAGATATTGCAAATGCATGTCTATTTTTTGCTTCGGACCTTTCAGCCTATGTTACCGGTCAGGTACTGAATGTAGATGGCGGCATGCTTACATAAGATATACTTTTAAGGGGAAGGCATGAGTCCTTCCCTTTAATTTGTTATAGCTTAAAAAGAAACTTCCTTAATGAATACCCAGACGATTCTTCTTATAATCTTAGCCGTAATAGTCTCGTTGGCGCTGGTGTTATTTCAGTATTACTATAAAAACAAACTTAGGGGTAAGCTAAGCATTGCGTTATCTTTTTTACGCTTTATTACGTATTTCTGCGGTTTTTTACTGCTTATAAACCCCAAGTTCACAAAAAACGAATACACAACGGAGAAAGCTAACCTTATAGTTTTGGCCGATAATTCTTCTTCGGTAGCCACGGCAAAAGAGGAAGTACATCAAACTATAGAAAATCTTAAACAGAGTGAAGCTGTTCAAAAACGCTTTGTGGTGGATACCTATAATTTTGGCAGCTTTTTAAAGGAAGGGGATAGTCTTTCCTTTAAAGAAAAGAATACGAATGTTTCGCAGGCTCTGGCGGCCTTAAAGGACATATATGCCACTACAAATTCAGCTGTTGTTTTACTTACGGATGGTAACCAAACGTTGGGTCAAGATTATGATTTTAATAGTAGTGGCGGGCAATTGCCCATATACCCTGTAGCGGTTGGTGACACTACCCGTTATGAAGACCTTGCCATATCTCAGGTTAACACGAACAGATATGCTTTTCTCAAGAATAAATACCCGGTTCAAATTTATGTGTCCTATTCAGGAAAACGAGATGTCACGGTTCCGGTTCGTATTACATTAAATGGGAAATCGGTTTTTAGACAAAACGTTTCGTTTTCTAGTATCAATTCCAGTGAAGTAATCAACACATTGTTGAATGCAAATTCCGTGGGAACCAAAAATCTTAAGGTTACCATAGGAAACCTGGAAAACGAAAGGAATACGGCCAACAATACTAGGGAAGTGGTAGTAGAGGTTATTGATGAAAAAACAAAAATAGCCTTGGTCTCTACTATTGTGCACCCAGATATTGGAGCGCTTAAAAAATCCATAGAAAGTAACGGTCAACGGTCGGTTTCTATCTTGAGTCCTTCGGACGATTTAAAGAAGTTTGAAGGGGTAGACCTTTTTATCTTATATCAACCTGGCCCAAATTTTAAAGGCGTTTTTGATTATATCGAAAATACAAAGGCAAATACGTTCACCATTACAGGGCCTAAAACCGATTGGAATTTTCTAAATAGGGCACAAAAAAGTTTTACAAAGAATAGCTACAATCAAACCGAGGAGGTTTTTGCGGTTGCCAACTCGGGTTTTGGACTTTTTAATATAGCAGATTTTTCCGTGGAAGATTTCCCACCTCTTCAAAGTAGTTTGGGAGACATCGTATTACATGGGAAAAACGATATTTTGCTAACACAACGCATCAAAGGAGTTGATTTGAACCAGCCTTTATTGGCTGTTTTTGAAGAAGGAAAAAAGAGAGATGCAGTACTTTTTGGAGAACATATCTGGAAATGGCGCATGCAGAACTACCGAAATGAACAGAGTTTTAAGAATTTTGATGATTTAATTGGGAAGCTAACGTTGTATTTGGCCAGTAATAAATCGCGAGAGCGACTAACCTTGGACTATGAAAATACATATACGGGAAGTGGTGACGCCAGAATTTCCGCAACTTATTTTGATAAAACTTTTGTGTTTGATGCCAATGCGGAAATGCTTCTAAAGCTTAAAAATTCTGAGACCAAAATTACTTCCGAGATTCCTATGTTGTTGCGTGGTAATTATTATGAAGCAGATTTAAGTAATTTATCGGCTGGTAAGTATGATTTTACGGTTTCGGTTAAAAAAGAAAATCTATCAAAGTCGGGAAGTTTTACCATACTTGATTTTGATGTCGAAAAACAGTTTTTGTCTACCAACTATGAAAAACTACAACGTTTGGCCCAGAACACTGGCGGAAGCCTGTTTTATCCCAATCAAAATCAAGATTTAATACAAGATTTGTTAGGAGACGATAGGTTCCTTCCAACCCGAAAAAACAAGCAAAATGTTGTATCTTTGATAGATTTCGGACTGCTGTTAGGGCTTATGGTTATTGCCCTTGCAGCAGAATGGTTTTTAAGAAAATATAACGGACTAATATAAATTACAATAAATGGACAAATTACCTAAGATTGCGTTACCAGTAATATTCGCTTTTATTTTTATTATCATTTTAATTTCAAAATCTGCGGTCACCATAGGTTCCGGTGAGGCAGGTGTGCTCTATAAAACTTTTGGTGGTGGTGTAGTAACGGATGAGGCGCCTTTAGGTGAAGGTTTTCATATTGTAGCGCCATGGAACAAGGTTTTTATTTATGAAGTAAGACAGCAAGAGGTTCTTGAAAAAATGAACGTATTGTCCAGTAATGGTTTGGATATTAAACTAGAAGCGTCTGCTTGGTTTGAGCCTATCCGTGGTGATTTGGGTAAGTTGCATCAAGAAAAGGGTGAGGCTTACGTGCAGAGAGTTTTGTTGCCTACCATACGTTCGGCCGCACGTTCTGTAGTTGGGCGCTATACACCTGAGCAATTATATTCCAGTAAGAGAGATGCCATTCAACAGGAAATCTTTGATGAAACTCAAAAAATTGTTTCCGGGCAATATATTCAGTTGAATGAAATATTGGTAAGAGATGTTACTTTACCGCCCACTATTAAAGATGCTATTGAGCGTAAATTAAAGCAAGAGCAAGAGTCCTTGGAATACGAGTTTAGATTGGTCACGGCTCAAAAAGAAGCGGAAAAGGTAACAATTGAAGCGCAAGGTAAGGCGGATGCCAACAGAATTTTAAGTGCTTCGTTAACGGACAAGATTTTACAGGATAAAGGTATAGATGCCACATTAGAATTGTCTAAGTCTCCTAATGCCAAAGTAATTGTTGTTGGGGGCGGAGAATCAGGGCTGCCCTTAATCTTAGGGAATAACTAATCTGTGTTAAGTAAAAGGTAGTTGCATTGTTTTTGTTTATTTTAGAACTATTCTTTTGAGAATTGAAAAATAGATTTTACTTTTACCTCATAATGAAAAACAGAACTACACATCATCATTTCCATATTCACGCTCAGGCGAGGTAGGAATGTATTGTAGTAGTGCAACATATTTAAAAACCCGTTTGAGCAATCAAACGGGTTTTACTTTTAGAGCTCTTTTGATGGCTTGAACATAACAAAGATGAAAATGACAAAAATTAGGATTGCTATTCAGAAATCAGGTCGGTTAAACGAAGATTCCCTTCAAATATTAAAGGATTGCGGGGTGTCTATCGATAATGGAAAAGACCAATTAAAAGCCTCATCAAGAAATTTTCCTTTAGAGGTATTTTACCTACGTAATGGAGATATCCCTCAGTACTTAAGAGATGGTGTAGTAGATATTGCTATCATTGGGGAAAATGTGCTGATTGAAAAAGGAGAGGATATTGGTATTGCCGAAAAACTAGGTTTCTCAAAATGTAAAGTGTCTTTGGCGGTACCTAAATCGGTGAAATATAAATCGGTTCAAGATTTTGAAGGAAAGCGTATAGCTACTTCTTACCCTAATACAGTTCAAAAATATTTAGAAGGAAAAGGGGTGAAAGCAGATTTACACATTATCAATGGTTCTGTGGAAATTGCCCCAAACATTGGTCTTGCAGATGGTATTTGTGATATCGTTTCCAGTGGAAGTACCCTTTTTAAGAATAACCTTAAAGAGGTAGAAATCATGCTTACCAGTGAAGCTGTTTTGGCCGTGTCACCTAATATTGACGAAGAAAGAAAGGAAATTTTAAAGAAGCTTCAGTTTAGGATAAAGTCGGTTCTTCAGGCACGCCAATCTAAATACGTATTACTGAATGCACCTAATGATAAGTTGGATAAAGTATTGGAGTTGTTGCCAGGAATGAGAAGCCCAACAGTTTTACCATTGGCAGAAGAAGGTTGGAGCTCGGTTCATACGGTAATTAATAAAGATAAGTTTTGGGATGTAATAGATGAGTTGAAACAAGCCGGTGCAGAAGGTATTTTGGTTTGTCCAATTGAAAAGATGGTACTTTAATTTTCCGGTATGACGGGCGATTTAAATTTAGAGTTGATTCCGTATGATAAAATGGAATCTGTTCTGCCTTTGATTTTTGAATTGAATCAAGGTAAACTTTCCGAGGAAATACTGAAAAGTCGTTTAAAGGATATATTGGCCATGGGCGGATACCAATGTCTAGGAGTCTATGATAAACAAAAGTTGATTGCCTGCTGTGGTATATGGCTTTTACAAAAGTTCTATAAGGGCAAACACTTGGAGCTGGACAATGTATTTGTAAGTGAAGCATATCGTAGTAGAGGAGTTGGTAGGCTAATGATGGATTGGCTTTCGGAATACGGCAAGAGTATGGATTGTGCCAGCTTGGAGCTGAATTGCTACTTGCATAACGAAAAAGGAGTGAAGTTTTGGAAACGTCATGGTTTTGAGCCTTTAGGATACCATATGATTAAGAATTTAGAGTAAAGAAAATGAACAAAATATACAATCCGGATAGGGCAGAGTGGAGTACTGTTTTAAAACGTCCAACGCAGACCGTAGCGGATATTGAACAGACGGTTGAGGCCGTTTTTAAGGAGGTCCAAAATAGTGGGGATGCTACTCTAAAGAAATATACCCAGAAGTTTGATGGCGTACTTTTAGAGGATTTGGTAGTTTCTGAAGAAGAAATCCAAGAAGCGTCCAAACTGGTATCGGAGGAATTAAAGGAAGCCATTCAACTTGCTAAGAATAATATCGAGGTCTTTCACAAGGCTCAAAAAACTACAAAAGTTTCGGTACAAACCGCTAACGGGGTGCAATGTTGGCAAGAAAAAAGACCTATTCAAAAAGTGGGGCTTTACATTCCCGGTGGTACGGCACCGTTGTTTTCCACAATTTTGATGCTCGCTGTACCCGCTACCATTGCAGGTTGTGAAGAATTAGTGTTGTGTTCTCCACCAAACAAAGAAGGTAAAATCAATCCGGCCATTCTGTACACCGCAAATTTATGTGGGGTAAAGAAAGTATTTAAGGTGGGCGGTATTCAGGCGATTGCCGCTATGACTTTTGGTACGGAAAGCATTCCCGGAGTGTACAAAATTTTTGGACCTGGTAACCAATATGTTACGGTTGCCAAACAGATTGCAACGAAATATGGAATTTCAATAGATATGCCCGCGGGACCCAGTGAGCTTTTGGTTTTAGCGGACGATTCTGCCAATCCAGCATTTGTTGCTTCGGATTTGTTGAGTCAAGCGGAGCATGGTGTAGATAGCCAGGTTATTTTGGTTTCCACTTCAAAAAATATGATTGATGCCGTAGAGAAGGAGGTGGAAAAACAACTGCAGGAACTACCTAGAAAAGATATTGCCGAAAAAGCCATTGCCAATAGCAAATTGATTTATGTTGCGGATGACCAAGCGGCAAACGATTTAATCAATGAATACGGTCCAGAGCATTATATTGTTTGTGTAGAAAACGAGGATTTCTTTATTGATAATATCAAGAATGCCGGTTCTGTATTTATCGGTAATTATACACCGGAAAGTGCGGGAGATTACGCTTCTGGAACCAATCATACTTTGCCTACCAACGGTTACGCCAAGCAATATAGTGGTGTTAATTTAGATAGTTTTATGAAGAGTATGACGTTTCAGAAAATAAGTGAATCGGGTATACAGGAAATTGGCAATGCAATTGAAATCATGGCGGAAGCAGAAGGACTTCAAGCCCACAAAAATGCGGTAACGCTAAGACTCAACAGTTTAAAGAATGAATAAGCAATTCAGTATACAAAACCTGATTCGGGAGAACGTAAAAGGCTTGAGTCCGTATAGTTCGGCACGTGACGAGTATGTTTCGGATGGGTCGGATATGGTGTTTCTTGATGCCAATGAAAACCCGTTTGAAAATGGGGTAAACAGATATCCGGATCCGCAACAAAGAGGTTTAAAATCGGTATTAGCGGAGCAGAAGGGTATTGCTGTGGAAAATATTCTTTTAGGAAACGGAAGCGATGAAGTACTGGACTTGATTTTCAGAACTTTCTGCGAGCCCAAAATAGATAACATTATTTCCTTGCCTCCCACTTATGGCATGTACAAAGTGCTGTCCGGAATAAATACGGTAGAGAACAGAGAAGTTTTGTTAACAGATGATTTTCAGCCAGATGTAGAGGCTATTTTGAATGCTGCAGATGAGCACTCCAAACTGTTGTTCCTATGTTCGCCCAACAATCCTACCGGTAATGTTTTCAAAGAAGAAATCATGGTGGATTTATTGAATAAGTTCAATGGTCTGGTTGTAATTGATGAAGCGTATATTGATTTTTCGGGAAGCGAAAGTTGGGTGACAAGATTATCTGAATTCCCCAATCTAGTGGTGACGCAAACGCTTTCTAAGGCGTACGGTATGGCCGGAATTCGCTTAGGAATCTGTATTGCTTCTAAAGAAGTTATAGCGGCAGTGAATAAAATTAAACCGCCTTATAATGTCAATGAGCTAACGCAACAGAAGGCGCTCCAAAGGGTCCTGGATACAAACGCGGTCAAAAGTGAAATATCCAATATTTTAAGCGAAAGAGAGCAATTACTTAAAGCGTTACATGAAGTGTATTATGTGAAGCAAATCTATACTTCCGACGCCAATTTTGTGCTCGCAAAAGTAGATGATGCCACCAAAAGATACAATCAACTGTTGAAGGAAGGTGTGGTTGTACGGAACAGAACAACGCAGCCATTGTGCGAAAACACATTGCGGTTTACAGTGGGTACACCAACCGAAAACAAAAAATTAATAGAAGTATTAAAAAAGCTAACCTAAACCAATAGCTCAAGAAACTCATACCATGGCGAAGAAAGTTTTATTTATAGATAGAGACGGTACAATTATAAAAGAAACTGTAGATGAGCAGATAGATGCATTTGAAAAAATGATTTTCTATCCTAAGGCATTTACGTTTTTAGGTAAAATAGCCAAAGAATTAGATTATGAATTGGTCATGATCACCAACCAAGACGGCTTGGGAACGGATGTTTTTCCAGAAGATACGTTTTGGCCGGTCCATAATTTCATCTTGAAGTCTTTTGAAAACGAAGGAGTCGTTTTTGACAAGGTCTTTTTGGATCGCACGTTTCCACATGAAAACGCCAATACCAGGAAACCGGGTACGGGTTTGTTGACGGAATATTTTTCCGAGGATTATGATTTAAAAAACTCATTCGTAATCGGTGATCGGTTAACGGATATTGAGCTGGCCAAAAACCTAGGTTCAAAAGGTATTTTTATAAATGATGAAACCAATTTGGGTACGGGTGAAATTACGGTAAAGCGTGATGAACTGGATTCTGTCATTGCTTTGGAAAGTAATGATTGGGAGAAGATATATGAGTTCTTGAAATTGGAGGAGAGAGCATCGGAAACGCATAGAAAGACCAATGAAACCGACATTTACATTAACCTAAACCTAGACGGAACGGGTAAGAGCGATATAAAAACGGGCTTGTCTTTCTTTGATCATATGTTGGACCAATTGGCTCGTCATGGTCAAATGGATTTGGAGATAAAGGTAGATGGGGATTTAGAGGTAGACGAGCATCATACAATTGAAGATACCGCAATTGCCCTTGGAGAAGTATTTCATACTGCCTTGGGTTCTAAAATGGGCATTGAGCGTTACGGCTTTTGTCTGCCGATGGATGATTGTCTTGCTCAGGTAGCCATAGATTTTGGTGGTCGCAACTGGTTGGTTTGGGATGCCGATTTTAAACGTGAAATGGTAGGCGATATGCCAACGGAAATGTTCTATCATTTCTTTAAATCTTTTACGGACGGTGCAAAGGCCAATTTAAACGTAAAGGCAGAAGGAACCAATGAGCATCATAAAATCGAAGCCATATTCAAAGCGTTTGCAAAAGCAATAAAAATGGCCGTAAAACGTGATGTTGAAAAAATGGTGCTACCAAGTACAAAAGGAGTTCTATAAAAATAGTAGCGAGTACTGATTGCAAAGTATTAAGTTGTCAATAATTGCTTTGTTCTCATTACTTGATATTCAATGCTAAATAAATGAAAATAGTAATTATAAATTACGGTGCAGGAAATATTCAGAGCATCAAATTCGCTATTAAGCGTTTGGGCTACGAAGCTGTTCTGAGTAGTGATGTAGAGGAGATTCAATCTGCTGATAAAGTTATTTTTCCCGGTGTAGGAGAGGCCAGTAGTGCCATGACAAAATTGAGGGAAAGTGGTCTTGATAAGATAGTTCCAAATTTAAAACAACCTGTTTTAGGTATCTGTTTGGGAATGCAGCTCATGTGTCATTCTTCGGAAGAAGGCAACACCACCGGCTTAGGTATTTTTGATGTAGATGTGGTAAAGTTCAATAACGGGGTTAAAGTGCCGCAGATTGGTTGGAACCAGATAACAAATTTAAAGTCAGGGCTTTTCAAAGGAATAGATGACAAAGAGCACATTTATTTGGTACACAGTTTTTATGCGCCATTATGTGAAGAAACCATTGCACAATCTGAATACGGACTAAAATACAGCGCTGCGTTGGCCAAGGATAATTTTTACGGCACCCAATTTCACCCGGAAAAAAGTAGTGGTGTAGGCGAAAAGATTCTGGAGAATTTTCTTAATCGTATTGATTAATGAGTTTAGAGATTCTTATAATTAAACTGAAATTTATAGATTTTACTAACTACTTAATCCCTTTTATAAAAAAAATATGAGAATAATACCCGCAATAGATATCATAGATGGTAAGTGTGTACGTCTTTCAAAAGGAGATTACGACACCAAAAAAATATACAATGAGAATCCGTTAGAGGTAGCCAAGGCCTTTGAGGCACATGGTATTCAATATTTACATTTAGTAGATTTAGACGGCGCTAAGAGCAAGCATATTGTAAACCATAAAATTTTGGAACAAATAGCTTGTGGAACTATGTTGAATATAGATTTTGGAGGCGGACTCAAATCCGATGATGATTTGCGTATTGCGTTTGAGAGTGGTGCCAATCAGATAACCGGAGGGAGCATTGCCGTTAAGGATAAGGAAACCTTTTCAGGCTGGATTCAGACCTATGGTGCCGAAAAAATTATTTTAGGTGCCGATGCCAAGGATGAAAAAGTAGCGGTTTCAGGCTGGCAGGAAGAATCTACGGAAGAATTGATTCCGTTTATTTCCGAGTATCAAGAAAAGGGAATCGCTTATGTAATCTGTACGGATATTTCCAAAGACGGTATGCTAGAAGGTCCTTCTTTCGACTTATATAAAAAGATTTTGGAAGAATGTAAGGTTAATATGAGCGAAGTTGGTGGAAATGTTACCCAAGGCCTAAAATTGATTGCAAGTGGCGGAATATCAACTTTTGATGAACTGCCAAGACTTGCCGAAATGGGTTGTGAGGGAACAATCATTGGTAAAGCTATTTATGAAAATAGAATCAGCTTAAAGCAGTTAGAGGATTTTATCCTGCAAATAAGAGGTTAATCTTAAAGGGAGTAAACTAATGAACGGAGGAGTAGAGGTTTTTGAAATCCTTTTCAAAGTTCAAATTTTAAAATATGTTAGCAAAACGAATAGTTCCTTGTTTGGATATAAAAGATGGTAGAACGGTAAAGGGCGTAAACTTTGTTGATTTACGTGATGCCGGAGACCCAGTTGAACTGGCCGAAATTTACAGTAGGGAAGGAGCCGATGAGCTTGTTTTCTTAGATATATCGGCCACGGAGCAAAAACGTAAGACCTTGGCAGATTTGGTATACCGTGTGGCGGAAAAGGTTAATATTCCGTTTACTGTAGGTGGTGGAATTTCTTCGGTTGAAGATGTTGATATTCTATTGCAGAATGGCGCGGATAAAGTATCTATTAATTCATCAGCGGTAAAAAATCCGCAATTGATCAATGACTTGGTTGCAAAATTTGGATCGCAGTGTATTGTGGTCGCCATTGATGCCAAACAAATTGATGGCGAATGGATTGTTCATTTAGTAGGCGGAAAAGTTCCAACCGAACGTAAACTGTTTGAATGGGCCAAAGAAGTTGAGGAACGTGGTGCTGGTGAAATTCTATTTACTTCAATGGACCATGACGGAACCAAAGATGGCTTTGCCAACGAAGCTTTGAGTAAACTAAGTACGGAATTGAACATTCCTATAATTGCATCCGGAGGCGCAGGTAATATGCAGCATTTTACGGATACCTTTGTGGAGGGTAAAGCTGATGCGGCCCTTGCAGCCAGTGTTTTTCATTTTAAGGAAATCGGTATTAAAGATTTAAAAGAAGAATTAAAGGAAAACGGTATTCCGGTCCGGTTATAAAATTTTTGGCTGATAAAGATTTAAAGTGATGAAAAAAATTGGACTTATAGGGGGTATTACTTGGCAATCTACCCAATTGTATTACGAGTTGTTAAATACCAAGGTAGCGGAGCTTCTAGGCGATAAAAATTCCTGTAGCTGCATTATTGAGTCCGTCAATTTTTCTGAAATATCGGATAAACAAGGTAAAGGCGATTGGGATTCGTTGCACGAAAAGATGTCCAATATAGCCTTGGGATTACAAAATGCGGGAGCAGAAATACTTTTGATCTGTGCCAATACCATGCACCTGAGTGTCCCTAAAATAGAAGAGAAAATAGAAATACCGGTATTACATATTGCCGAAGTTGCAGGGGAAGCCGTCAAATCTAAAGGGTGTAAAAAAGTACTGCTATTGGGAACCAAGTATACCATGGAGCTGGATTTCTATAAAGACATCTTGAAAAATAAGTTTGGTATAGAGGTATTGATTCCTTTAGCAGAAGACAGAGATACGGTTCATGGGGTAATTTATAATGAGCTCGCTAAAGGAATCATTAGCGAAGAATCAAAAAATAAATATTTAGATATTATTGGCAAGGCCCAAAAAGAAGGCGCAGAAGGCGTAATTTTGGGTTGTACCGAAATACCGTTGTTGATACAGCAAAAGGACTGTGATATTGCGGTAATAGATACTACTTTGGAACATGCGTACGCCGCGGTAAATTTTGCCCTTGCTTAAAACAAACAGAATGAAAATAGATTTTAATAAAAACGAAGACGGACTAGTGCCTGCTATAATTCAAGATGCAGTAACTAAGAATGTGTTGATGTTAGGTTATATGAACCAAGAGGCTTTTGATAAAACGCAAGAGACCAAAAAGGTAACCTTCTATAGCCGTACAAAAAAGCGTTTATGGACCAAGGGTGAGGAGAGCGGAAACTTTCTTGAGCTTCTTGATATCAAGAATGATTGTGATAATGATACGTTGTTGATTTCCGTTAAACCCATAGGGCCAACATGTCACACCGGTTCCGATACGTGTTGGAATGGAGAAAACACCTCAAACTTTGGTTTTTTCTCTCAGCTGGAAGAAGTTATTAAACAGCGTCGTGAAGCTTCGGATTCGAGTAAATCATACGTTGCCTCTTTATTTGAAAAAGGCATTAACAAAATAGCCCAAAAGGTTGGGGAGGAAGCGGTGGAAACTGTAATAGAGGCCATGGATGATAACGATGACCTCTTTTTATATGAAAGTGCCGATTTGCTTTTTCACTACCTAATGTTACTTCAGGCAAAAGGTTTTACCTTAAAAGACATAGAAGCAGAACTGGTAAAGCGACACAAATAGTCGTTTTACTTGTTCCTGTTTTTTAATTGCGAAGCCCCCTTAATGCGTTCGTGGTTAATGACAGCGGTACCTTTATAGTTTAAAGTACTTGCTCCTGTAGCTTCCACGTTTATTGATTCCGTTGCGGTAAGAAAAGCTTCACTTGCTCCGGAGAGGTCAATATCAAGTCGTTCAACTTCAAGATCGTAATCCCGTAAATCACTACTTCCGGAGAGGTCTGCATGGAAAGATTTTACCTGCCCATAAACATCGGCCTCAGAAGCTCCACCCATATCAACATCAAGATAGTCCGCTATAATTTCGCCGGTTATATCCGAAGCTCCTGAAAGTTCTATCTTTGCTCTTGCAATGTCCCAAGGGTTTTCAAGGGTTACACTTGCCGCCCCTGAAAGGTCAAATTCCGAAATGTTCTTAGCGGTTACAAATGCTTTCAAAGTAGGGTTGCCGGCAACCGTTGTATACTTTTTTAACTTAATGATAAGCTCGTCTCCTTCTCGGGCCACTACAATACGTTCGTGTAGATTTTCATTCGCTTCAATTCTAATCTGTTCTTCTTCATCCGAAAAAGTAACGTAGACATCAAAGGCATTGGAAACTTTTAATTGATCATAATCGGAAATTGTCAAATCTTTGGTGGTGATTTCACCTGAAGCTTTTATGTGATCATAATCACAGGAGGTTAAAATTAGGCATACCATAGCCATGGCGATGAACATCGTTCTTGTTTTCATTTTTGATTGATTTTAAGCTTGCTCTATAGCAAAGCAGGTTGATGAATTGTACTGTTTTAGGCGTGAGTTAAACGCTCTTGTAGCTGCACCACGGGAATCCACTGAAAGTTGATGGGAGACCACTCTACTTCCACTGTGGAATTACTGGTGAAATTGTTCTTAAGAAACACTTGATTGTTTTCACTGAATACGTGCTGTGTTTCGATTACGTCATGACAATGTGCGCAAATTCCTTTGTTCGTTGCTTTCATTGGATGTTCTTTTTATAGCGGTTTCTACCCATGTTAAAAATGCCCACCTTTATTCCTAGTCCGGCAGAGAAGCCGTTTATGCGGGTAGTACGTGTTGGGGGAAGTTCTATTCTACTGGAAAATCTGTATTTTACACCTGCTTCCAATTGCAGATAGCGGGAGACATTAAAGAGAGCACTTATTCCTGGTTCGGCCACGAAGACTACATCAAAATCGTCTTCGGTAAGTTCTTCTTCATAATCTTCGTCATGAAAGTTATTTTCAATATAGCCTACACCACCGGCACCTACCAATAGTGGAAATGAAAGGTTTACGCGCTTTTTGCTAAAAAAAATAGGCTCTAGATGAAGACCTCCGTAAGCTCCTATTAAATCTTCGTTGCGAGAAAGACTATTGTTAAATACATCCTGTTCTGAATAAAGAAAGGTACCTGCAAAACCAACCTCAAATTGTTGGTTGGCCACATAGGCAACTTTTAATCCGCCGGTAAAAGAAGGTTCGCCATCTATCTCTCCGGCGCCAAGGTCAAGTCCCAAATAAACCCCATGCACCACATTATTGCGGTCGTTGAACTCTAGGTATTCGTCAGATTCATCTTGTCCAAAACTTGAAAAGGTAACTCCTGATACAAGAAAAAGGAGACTCATTTTAAGTAGTTTCATCACTGTTCGTTTTTCGATTGATTACCTAATAGACAACCGAAACCCTAAAAAGTTGCATATAAAATGAATTTTTTTTGAAAAAAAATTTTACATACATTAAAACAAATGTAAATAGGCTCATTTTCTTTGTTGATGGTCTTGTGCTCCCCATTCATCCAAACTCCTTAAAATACCTTCAAGGGATTTACCTCTTTCACTTAAATCATATTCCACCCGTGGGGGCACGACGGGAAAAATTTTACGGTCAACAAGTCCATCTTTTTCTAATTCGCGTACTGTTTGGGTAAACATCTTATTGGAAATACCCGGCACTTTCTTTTGTAAAACTCCCGAACGCAATGGGCCTTCTAAAAGATGAAACAATACTAAAGGTTTCCATTTGGTGCCTATTAAATTCATTGTATAATCTAAAGGACAGTATTTTGTTGAAATCATATTTTGTATTAACTATTTGTAAATCAATAATTAACCCTTTTTGGTAACTATAGTACTTTTAGGTAAGTTATTGTTGTTAAGGTAAATATAGTCTTAATTTGTGCTATAAAATATAAGTTATGAATACAAATAGGGATTACCCCAAATCATTCTCACATATTGGAATTACCGTGCCAAAAATAGAAGAAGCAGTTAAATTTTATTCTGAAGTGATGGGATGGTATGTAATTATGCCTCCATCTAAAGTAAAAAAAGAGGCGGATACAGCTATTGGTCAGATGTGTATAGATGTATTTGGTGAAGATTGGGAAGAGTTTGAAATTGCACACATGTCTACTTCCGATGGTGTTGGCATAGAGTTGTTTTCCTTTCCGCATGGTGTAAAAGAAGCTCCGGAATTTAATCCGTTCAATACAGGCTTATTCCATTTTTGTATACAAGACCCTAATATTGAAGATTTGGTAACTAAAATTGTGGAGTATGGAGGTAAGCAACGCATGCCCATACGCTCTTATTACCCTAACGAAAAGCCATATAGGATGTGTTATGTAGAAGACCCGTTCGGTATAGTATTTGAAATATATACGCATAGTTATGAGCTTACGTATTCCTCTGGGGCGTACACTAGCTAGAAATGTATATGCATTTTGTAAAGCGATTGGTTTGTTATCAAATCAATCGCTTTTTTGTAACTATGGATGATTCATTAAATACTATAAAAAACACCGTAAAATTGATTTCTTGTTAACTTATAGCATCAATTTTTTAATTAATTTTAGCTTATAATCAGTCTGTTGCATCTGGTAACGAACATTAACCGACCAACCAAAATGAAGATTATAGGTTCTTTTTCCAAACTTTTAACAGTAACTCTGGTGTGGTTTTTATCTACGTCTTTCATAGGTAGCCCAATGGACAATCTGGTTTCATCCAATGAACCACAAATACTGGAGTTTAATGTAGACGGACTTTACTTTGCGGAGTTCTACGACTATATTTTTAAAGGCCATTTTGAAGAGATAACAATGAAACGCGAGGATATGGAATTTCTAATGATTTTTGGTCAATACCTTAGGGCATATGGTGGTCGTTGTGCAAAATACCTACCGGAAGACAAGGTTGAGATTATGGATCAGGTATGCGCCACAGAAGAAATAACTAGAGATGGTTTTGGTACGGAAATCAGTCGGGTTTGCGTACGTTATGAATGGGTAGGCTCCGGACTTTATGCACGCCCTGATTTGTACGAAGCTAAAATGGAAGTTGAGGGCATACAGCGTTCAGATGGTTTGCGTACTACCATGCAAATGATTCTAGACCCAAATGCAATGGGGAATTCCGTGGATATGATTCACAAGACAAAAGGACTTCAAAATGATATGGTTCAACTGTATAAATTGAATGCTTGTGATAGCCCGGGATTAAGACGCTTTGAAGAAAATCTGAAGCGTTTTGCGTTAAACGAAGCCTCAATTCGAGCCAAGGAAAGAAGCAAGTATACTGAGATGAAGGCGTCTGGAGGACCTACTGGCACTCAGAATTTTACAAAATTGGTAGATGACTTGGTGGGTAATCAGGCTAAAACCTGGGCATTTAACCGCTATGTGGCGGGTAGTGTATCTGGGGTAACCGTATCTTCACGAGATGGTCAAGGCAGACCCACTCAGTTAAGTGCAGGTTATACCTATTCAGGTTTTAGCGGAAATAGTAAGGGTTCGGTTCGTATTACTTTTGAAAACGGACTTCCTAAGTGTATCTATTTCTTTGATTTCCCTCAAAACTGTAAAACGCCCAATAGCAGTATTTCGGCCTCTTATGCCCAAGGGGATTATGCTGAGTAATTTTTTTTTATAGTTCGAAAAGGAATCGTACTCAATTCTCACTACTCACTACTCTTTGCTCAATACTAATCACTATAGCTCCTTCAATAAAACTACTCCTTTGTTTCCAGTAATAGAAATACGCCCTATTGGATTTTTACCGTAAGTGGCTTTAATTTCCCGTAGTTTCTTGCCTTTGTCCAGTATTTGGGAGTCTACTTCATAAAATGATTTTGGTAAACGCACCAAGCCTTCTTCTACCGTTGCCATAAATTGGTGGGGAAAGTCCGTAATGTTAAGACTTACTTCCGATGATTCTTGTTCAATGGCAATTTTACTACTAGGGTTTATGATGTTCTCCACTGAAAAATCCGATATTTTTAAAATCAGGTCAATGTCATTCGCTAAGCGACCTAAGCGTAGGTTACTGAATTTAAGCATTCCGTACAATGTGTTTACTTCTTCAAGGTCTACTTCGTCTTTATTTGAATAAAACTCTAAAGAACCAACCGTATGCAGGTCTATTTCACTACCTGCACTGTTCAGTCGCATGGTTTTGGAATCGTCCATATCAAGTCCTCCATTTTTCAGGTCCAGGTTGCCGTAATTGATATTTTTGGCCCTAAGCCTTCCGTATTTGATTACCACATCGGCTTTGTTCAGGTTGTCATTGATCCACATATCGCCATGCTGCACATCGGCTTTTAAAATACCGATCCAGTCTTCAATAAAAACATCACCAAACTTATTTATGATTTCCAGTTCAGCCTTTTCCGGCATATACACTTTGTAATCTATTTGAACATTACTTCGATCAAAGTCAAAAGGGTTGGCCTTATCAAAAAGGTTGGAAAAGAATCCCGAGCTGGTCTCACCAATTTCATAGCCCATAGAAATAAAGTTTTCACTATCCTTGATTACGGGGCGTATGCGCTCCAAAAGTTCTTGGGCATTGTCTTTCTTTTTATGGGTAACCGTAATATTAACGGTAATGGAGACCTCGTTTTTTGTCCACCCATAGATGTTTACGTTGCCGTATTTATTATCCAAATGAACTTCACCTGCATTGGTAAACCCATATGTTTTTGTTACTTTTTTAGACACCTTTTCCTGCGCCATGACCGGAAGGCCAAAGACTATCGCCGCAGCGAAAAGGAGCAGTTTTTTATAAAGTGTATCCATAGTCGTCATCATTTAATTTTGATTCGTTTAACTGGCGCAAAAGATTCTCTATGAGTTCTATGCGCTTTCTGTAGTTGGAAACAATGGCTTCCAATACTAGTTCGTTATCTAGGTTGTTTTGCATTTCCAACTTTAGTTGGTCATATTCCTTATCTAGGTCATCCATAAAGGATAGAAATTCGGCTTTATCCGCATCCGAGAGATTCTCATTTTTCTGCACCAATTGCACTTGGTAGGATACCAAACCTTGGTAGTGCATATCTATATCCTGTAGTTCTTTGGAAACAAAAGTGTCTTCATTGGCAGAGTTACCTAAAAAGGTTAGGCCAATAAGGCTTGAGATACCCAAAACGATAAGTACACTTGCCGCAACCTTAAATATGGGTGACTTCCATAGGGGAACCACTTTTGCCCGAGGTGGGTCTAGTTTAGCTTCTATATTGGCCCAGAGCTTGGCACGGTCCGCTTTGTGGTCATCAAATGCCGCCCTGTTTTCTCTGATATGTTTTTCAAAATTGTCCATTATAATGTGTTTATAATTTCAACGAGTTTCTTTTTTGCCCTGTGGTACTGAGATTTTGAAGTAGAGGTTGAAATGCCCAATACTTCGCCTATTTCCATATGGTCATAGCCTTCCAACAAGTACAGATTAATTATATTTTTATACCCCAAAGGCAGTTTTTCTATACCTCTTTTTACCTTTTCCACATCCATTTTATCTACCGGTTCGTTGCTCGGTTCTTCCGTAAGGTGATATTCATGGTCGTCCATTGCAGAAAGGGGTAGTCGTTTGACTTTTAAATGATTAATGCTTTTGTTGATGACTATTCGTTTAAGCCATGCTCCAAAGGTGCTTTCGTATTTAAAGTTGTGTAAATTCTTGAATGCATCTACAAAGCTGTCCTGTACAATATCTTCCGCGTCTTCTTTTATCCCCAAAAATCGCATACCAATATTGTACATGGCATCTACATAGAGTTCGTACAGTTGGTACTGTGCGTTTCTATCGCCAGACTTGCTATTTTCAACAAGTGATTTGTGCCTAAAACGAATATCGGTTTCCAATTAATTTAAGAGGGTTGATTGTACTCTAAATTACATTTCAATAACAAAGACAAGCAAAAGTTGCAAGGGTTGCATTTGGTGAGAAATATTTAACACTAAGGTATAAATATACGGGTACTTATCCTTTGGCTATGTATTAGCTTCGCAACTTTAATCATTTTAAATAAAAATGAACAGGCATGCAACCTTCTTAAAAACCAGTTGTCCATAGAGGTGTTCATCAATCAAAACTAAAAAAAGTAAAATGACAAAAAAAGTAACGAATAGTTTATGGGCATTACGGTTAACGGCCGTTCTGAGCGTACTGCTATTATTGATAAGCGCACATGGTTTTGCGCAAGAGAGTTATACCGTAAGTGGTAAAATTAGTGATAAGGCAGATGGCGAAACCCTCTTTGGGGCTTCCGTATTTTTGGAAGGAACCACAATTGGGGTGGTTACCAATGAGTACGGGTTTTATTCCATTACCGCTCCAAAAGGAGAGTACCGCTTGCTTATTTCCTATATGGGATATGCAGAAATGTACCAAGAAGTAATTTTGGATAGAAACCAAAAGTTCAATTTTGAAATCTCGGAATTGTCTACTGAACTAGAGGAAGTTGTGGTTACGGCAGACGAACCTGAAAGAGCAATTTTACGTAAACCGGAAATGAGCGTGGTTAAAATGAACATTGCCACCGTAAAACAAATGCCCGTAGTTTTAGGGGAAGTAGATATTTTAAAATCGCTACAGATGCTCCCTGGCGTGACCAATAATGGGGAGGGCACCGGTGGCTTTCATGTACGTGGGGGCGCAGGAGACCAGAACCTGGTGCTGTTGGATGAGGCCATTATTTATAATACCTCGCATATGTTCGGTTTTTTCTCTGTTTTTAATGCAGATGCCATTAAGGATGTAAAATTGTACAAAGGAGGTATTCCGGCCAGATATGGCGGAAGGGTGTCATCCGTATTGGATGTGCGCCAAAAAGATGGTAATAGTAAGCAGTTTGCAGCAACAGGAGGAATTGGAATAATTTCTAGCAGATTGGCTCTAGAAGGCCCTTTGTTCAAAGAAAAAGGTTCCTTCTTAATAGCTGGGAGACGTTCATATGCGGACCTCTTGTTAAAGGCGGCCGGAGAAGATAATAGCGTTAGTTTTTACGATTTAAACTTAAAAACGAACTACAAAATCAATGCGAACAATAGGTTGTTTCTTTCGGGTTATTTTGGAAGGGATGCCTTTGAGTTGGGTGAAAACTTCACCAGTAGCTATGGAAATTCAACAGGTAACTTACGTTGGAACCATATCTTTAATGCCAAGCTTTTCTCCAACCTATCTGCGGTTTACAGTAAATATGATTATGATTTAGGAATTACAACTGCAGAGTTTGACTGGGTTTCTTCAATCACAAATTATAACCTGAAGTATGATTTTAAATACTACTTCAGTGATAAGTTTAAGTTGGATTTTGGAGCAAGTGGCATATACTATGACTTTGATCCTGGTGAAATTAGGCCTACTTCAGAAACATCTGCCGTAAACCCTCTCAAACTTGATCAAAAAAGAGCTTTGGAAAGTGGGGTATATGTAAATGCCGAGCATAAACTAACGGATAAATTAACGGCACAATACGGATTGCGTTATAGCGCTTTCTCAAGATTAGGTGGTCAGCCTATGGTTGATTATGCCAATAATCAACCGGTGGTCTACAATTCTGAATTGGGTATCTACCAGCGTGGTACGCCTATAGGGGAGACCAATTATGAAAAAGGAGATGCCATAGAAAAATTTGGCAATTTAGAACCAAGGGCTTCGCTAGCGTATATATTAAACGAAAACTCTTCATTAAAAGTCGGCTTTTCTAGAGTGGCACAATACATTCATTTATTGTCCAATACATCTTCTGCAACGCCATTGGACGTGTGGACGCCAAGCGGACAGTTCATAAAACCGCAATTGTCCAATCAATATGCATTGGGGTATTTTAGAAACTTCAAGGATAAAGCCTATTCTATGGAGGCAGAAGTGTATTTTAAAAATACCGATAACAGAATCGATTATATTGACGGATCCGATTTAATAGGTCAAAACACTATTGAAACCGAAATTTTAACGGGTGAATCAAGAGCGTATGGTCTGGAGTTGTTACTTCGTAAAAACGAGGGTGATTTTACTGGATGGATTGCCTATACATTATCAAAATCCGAACAACGTACTCCAGGAGGTATAGCTGGTGGCCTAGGAATTAATAATGGCGAATGGTACAATACCCCATACGATAGAACACATGATATTTCTATTTCAGGATCATATAAGTTGAATGAAAAATTAAGTTTTGGTGCCAATCTTGTTTTTCAAACTGGTAGACCGGTAACCTACCCAAACGGGCAGTATGAGTACGAAGGGATTTCTGTGGCCAGTTATGCCGATAGAAATTCTGATCGCTTACCCGCTTACCATCGCTTAGATTTATCCGTGAATTATAAACCGAATAGAAAACCACAAAATAGACTTAAGGGAGAGTGGGTGTTAGGTATTTACAATGCATATAATCGTAAAAATGCGGCCTCTATTTCCTTTGGTCAAAACTTGGAGACCGGTGCAAACGAAGCTACCAGAACCGCCATTTTTGGAATTGTTCCTTCCTTAACTTATAACTTTAAATTTTAAAAAAATGCGTAATTACATAAAAATAACAGCACTCTCTTTGATGGGGTTACTAACATCCTGTACGGATGTTGTTGATGTAGAAGTTCAGCAAGGCCCGACCCGTTTGGTGATTCAAGCATCGCTAGATTGGGAGAAAGGTACTACGGGAAACGAACAGCTGGTGAAGCTGAGCACCTCAACCGAATTTTTTGATACAACGAACAACACTGCCGTTACGGGAGCATCGGTTTCGGTGACCAATGACGCCAGTGGAGCGGAATTTATTTTTACCGATCAGAATAATGGAGAATATACTACCACTGAGTTTGTGCCTGTTTTAAATCAGTCGTACACCTTAAATGTTGTTCATGACGGAGAAACCTATACTGCACAGGAAACGTTGATGCCCGTTACGGATATTACGGATTTGTACCAAGATAGGGAAGATGGTTTTGACGATGAAGAATTGGAGTTACATGTTGAGTTTACGGACCCAGCCAATGAAGAGAATTACTATTTCTTTAAATTTCAAAGAGAAGGAGACCTACTACCTGAGTTTGAAGTAGGGGACGATGAATTCGTTAACGGAAATGAAATTGATTGGTGGTATGAACTAGAAGAAGATGAGGATACCGATAAAATTGATGTTTTAAAGCCTGGAGATGTGGTGGCCATAGAAATGTACGGTATTTCTGAAGCGTATTATGATTACATGGATATTTTAATTGATCAAATAGGTGGTGTTGATATTTTTTCGGCTACGCCTGTAGCGGTAAAAGGTAACTGCATCAACTTAACAAATCCCGATAATTACGCCCATGGCTATTTTAGGCTAACGGAAGTAAACAGAACAAGCTATACGTTTGAGTAAATTAAGTATGGAATATTTAGTGGTTAGTAGTTAGTATTGAGTTTTTGGCTTAAAAGTGAACGTTATGGGGTTTTCTGTAGGTAGTGTAATATTCTTTTTAAGATAAATAATTGCTGCAAACTTGTTTGCTTAAATTTAATATCATTAAATTCTACTAACTACTAACTACT
>NZ_JAHKQG010000003.1:60007-298497 GCF_018860715.1 Zobellia sp. B3R18
TACTAACTACTAACTACTAACTACCACCACACCACGAAAAATTTTTCAAATTCAGTATTTGTTTTTTTCATCCATAGCATGGGGGCATTTTGGTTCAGGGTTCGTAGGTTTACGTCCATCAAAGTTTCAAAATGAGATGAATATCTTACATTTTTGTGTGGAGTAACGACCCATTCGGATTTGCTGGGTATATAGTATTTGTACTTTTTATAATCACCATTTTCAAAGTCCTCGAACCTTAACCAATAGCCGTAGATGCAATCTCTATTTAGAGGAGTAATGTCTACATGGGCATTAGTATGGGGCATAAAGAGTTGGGCTTTGTAACAGGCTTGGTGCGTTATATCGTCATGGTTAATTTGATTTTCGGATAACGTTCTAATTCCATTTGTAGAGTGCAAAAGAGGAAACTGCTTGTCCCTGATTTTTTCCATTTTGGTAAAGAACATATCCCTACGGTTGGGACCTATTAACCGGTGTATGGGTTCTGATATGCTTGGGTCAATGATATAGAACTTATAAGTCAATTCAACATGTAGGAGTCTTTCCGTTTCTCTATGCTTTAGTATAAAATCAATTTCACCAATGGTACGGTTTTCCTCTTTTACAGCTTTGTTATGAAGAACAAGGTCGTATGTGTTATTTCTGACGAGCAATTGGGTGAAAACATGTTCCATTTGGTGACCCAAACGTAATTTTTTTGAAATGGGTTTTGGTAGAAACCGTTTCATATGAAGCTCAGGGAAAACAAACTGTTCTATACCAAATTGTTCACCTGTCCACAGTGGTGGTGTTTCTAAAAAGCCAAGACATTGTTCTTTTATCATCTTACACGAAGGTATGATCTCTTTGTGGGTTGTCAAAAAAATAATGCATCATTGTAAGACTATGTTAATAGCAGAGGCGAGCGTGTTTAAGTTCCCTAAAACTTCTTTATATTGTAGTTTCATTTCAACAACAACTCACAAAACAAACACAAATGAATTCCAACAGAAGAAACTTCCTAAAAAAAACGTCATTGGTAGGAGCTGGTATTGCCCTAACCCCAAATATTTCAAAAGCTAACTTTTTAGGAACGGAACGGCCTTTTTCTGCACAATATATGGGAGGTTTTAAAGCTCCTAAATTGGATAAGGTACGTTTCGCGTTTATAGGTGTAGGGGCAAGAGGTTCAGGTCATGTGGCACAAATTGCCGCGATTGAAGGCACTGAAGTGGTTGCCATTTCAGATCTTTATGAAGATTGGGCCAAAAAATCTGCAGATGTCTGTAAAGAGGCAGGAAAGGGACAGCGACACAAAAAAGTAAAACTGTATACCAATGGGGAGAACGATTGGAAAAAAATGCTAGAAGAACAAAAACCGGACGCAGTTATTATAGCAACACCTTGGGGTTTGCATGCGCCAATGGCCATTGCAGCCATGAATGCCGGTAGCCACGCCTTTGTAGAAGTCCCATTGGCCTTGACTTTAAAAGAAATGTGGGATATAGTTGACACTTCCGAAAAGACAAAGAAGCATTGTATGATGATGGAGAATGTTAACTACGGTAGAGATGAACTATTGTACTTGAACATGTGTCGCGAAGGGGCTATAGGCGAACTTTTACACGGAGAGGCAGCTTATATTCACGAGTTACGTTTTCAAATGAATGAGGTAGACCGTGGTACGGGTTCTTGGAGAACACCGCATTATGCACACAGAAACGGAAACCTTTACCCAACGCATGGTTTAGGGCCTGTGGCGCAATACATGAATATTGGTCGGACTGATGATAACTTTAAATTCATCAATGCTTTTTCATCGCCTACCAAAGGAAGGCAATTATATGCTGAAAAGAACTTTCCTGTAGACCACAAATGGAACAAACTGGATTATAAAGGAGGAGATATCAATACATCCATTATAAAAACGGATTTAGGTAGAACTATTATGGTGCAATGGGATGAAACTAGTCCACGACCATACACCCGCCATAACATGATTCAAGGAACAAAAGGTACTTTGGCAGGTTTCCCAACCCGTGTGGCCTTGGAAGGTGGGGTTGAAGGTGCTACGGAAGACCACCATCATTGGGCACAAGGTGATGCCTTGGCAAAAATCTATGAAAAATACGAACATCCTTTGTACAAGCGAGTAGGTGATCTAGCCACTAAAATGGGCGGTCACGGCGGAATGGACTTTATGATGTTGTTCCGTATTGTAGAGTGTTTAAGAAATGGGGAGCCTTTAGACCAGAATGTGTACGAGGGTTGCTTATGGAGTGCGGTTTCTCCTTTAAGTGAGACTTCCGTTGCTGCAAATGGAGCACCACAGGAATTCCCGGATTTCACCCGCGGTGCTTGGAAGACTACGACGCCATTAGGAATCATCAGTTAAAAAGACCATTTCTTTACAAAATAGCAAAACAGCAATGCTTTGTGAAAGGCAATAGCCCATAACCGTTAACATTTCCTAAAAAGGGAGGTGTTGACGGTTTTATTAACTAATTTTATAGTATGGCTATGAACACAAGAAAAGGGTTTCGGTTTTCAACCTATGAAGCACCGGAACAAACTCCTTTTGAAAAACTTTTTGATATTTTTCAGGAACTCATTACCCATACATCGGGAGATTTTGATGAGGCCATTGATTGGTTGCGTGAACTGGATAAGGAGTATGAGCTAACAGATGATGAATATACGATTGATGATTTCATAGAGGAGTTAAAAGCAAAAGGATACATTCAAGAAGAATTTGACGATGATGCTGCAGGTGGAGAAGGGGAAGAAGGCGATGAAAACGGCAGAAAGGGAAATATTTCCATTACCGCTAAAATGGAACGCTTGATTCGCCAACGTGCGCTAGACCAGATTTTCGGTAAAATTAAACGTAGCGGCTCAGGTAACCACAAAACCGGAAAATCCGGTCAAGGAGATGAGCATACGGGTGATTTAAGAGAATACCGTTATGGTGATGGTTTAGAACATATTTCAATGACGGAGAGCCTTAAAAATGCCCAGATCAACCATGGTATGGGTAGCTTCACTTTAAACGAAGATGATTTAGTAGTTGAGGATACGCAACACAAGGCACAGATGAGTACGGTGTTAATGATAGACATTAGTCATAGTATGATTTTGTACGGCGAGGACCGTATTACACCAGCTAAAAAAGTAGCGATGGCACTAGCGGAGCTCATTACTACACGCTATCCAAAAGACACCTTGGATATTCTGGTTTTTGGTAACGATGCTTGGCCCATACCTATAAAGGACCTTCCGTATCTGAAAGTTGGACCCTATCATACTAACACGGTAGCGGGACTTCAATTGGCAATGGATATGCTACGCAGGAAGCGTAATACCAATAAACAGATTTTTATGATTACGGACGGAAAGCCTAGTTGCTTGCGGCTACCTGATGGAACATATTATAAGAATAGCGTAGGTCTGGATGACTATATTGTTGAGAAGTGCTATAATATGGCACGCCAGGCTAGAAAATTACATATTCCTATTACCACGTTTATGATAGCCCAAGATGCTTATTTAATGCAGTTTATTCGCCACTTTACGGAAGCGAACAAAGGCAAGGCATTTTTTACCGGGTTAAAAGGTTTGGGTGAAATGATTTTTGAAGATTACGAAGCGAATAGAAAAAAACGATTGAAATAAGATAGACCAATTCCTCTTCATTTCAGACGGACTTGATTTTAAAAGAAAAAGAGATTGCTATATATGAAATTAGATAACAAGAAAATAAAAACACTTGGCGAGTTAAAAGAAGCTTGCTATAAAGTAAAAAGTGTTAAGGACGAATTACGTGACAATCTTATTCAAAGGATAAAAAAAGGAGAAGAAACTTTTCCTGGAGTTTGGGGATATGAAGATTCCGTTATTCCAGAGTTGGAGCGAGCTATTTTATCTAGGCATAATATTAACTTACTAGGTTTACGGGGACAAGCTAAAACACGTTTGGCTCACTTAATGGTCAATCTTTTGGACGAGTATATCCCTGTGGTAGAAGGTTCGGAAATTAACGATGATCCGCTTAAGCCCATGTCAAGATACGCCATGGAATTGATAAAGGAAAAAGGGAATGATACCCCAATTTCTTGGTTGCACAGAGATGCTCGTTTTGCTGAAAAACTAGCAACACCAGATGTTACCGTAGCCGATTTAATTGGCGATGTAGACCCCATTAAAGCGGCAAACCTGAAGTTATCCTATGCAGATGACAGGGTTATTCATTTTGGAATGATCCCACGGGCCAACAGATGTATTTTTGTAATTAATGAATTACCGGATTTACAAGCTAGAATTCAAGTTTCACTTTTTAATATATTGGAGGAAGGAGATATACAGATTCGTGGGTTTAAATTGAGGCTGCCGTTGGATATTCAATTTGTGTTTACGGCAAACCCTGAAGATTATACCAATAGAGGAAGTATCGTTACCCCACTTAAGGATAGGATTGGCTCACAAATATTAACGCACTATCCGGATGATATTGAAACCGCTAGAAAAATTACTGAACAGGAGGCGAAATTAGATTCGCGCCAAACGGATTCAATTTATGTGCCGGACTTGGCCAAGGATCTTTTAGAGCAAATTATTTTTGAAGCAAGGGATAGCGAGTACGTAGATGCAAAAAGCGGTGTCAGTGCAAGAACAAGTATAACCGCGTTTGAAAATCTTTTGAGTACAGCGGAAAGAAGGGCCTTAGTAACTGATGCCGATAAAACCATGGTACGTTTGAGTGATTTTATGGGTATTATTCCGGCCATTACCGGTAAGATTGAATTGGTTTATGAGGGGGAGCAAGAAGGTGCTGATGGCGTAGCCGAAATATTGATAGATGATGCGGTAAAAAGTTTGTTCCCTAAATATTTCCCGGCCATAAACAAGTTGGAAAGAAAGGATGCAAAAACTCCTTATGATGATTTGTTAAGTTGGTTTTTTCAAGGAGAAGGTTTTGAACTTCTAGATGAATTTACAGATGAAGAATATAAAAGAACCTTAGATAGTATTCCTGAACTTAGCCAGTTGATAAAAGAACATCAACCTGATTTTCCTAAA
Source organism: Zobellia sp. B3R18 (assembly GCF_018860715.1). Lineage (NCBI taxonomy): Bacteria > Pseudomonadati > Bacteroidota > Flavobacteriia > Flavobacteriales > Flavobacteriaceae > Zobellia > Zobellia sp. B3R18. Next base: position 65,066 of record NZ_JAHKQG010000003.1, read on the forward strand.
GAAGATATGTACTTTTTAAAGGAATTGGTTTTATGGGGGTTGGTATCACATAAGAAACTTAGCAAAAACAGATTTGCAGAAGGATACCAATTCAAGGACCTTTACGGAAGTTATATAGACGGGTTGTAGAAATTCACAATCCTAATAAAAGTAAAAAGCCCCTGCATATTTTAAAGGGGCTTTTTCATTGTCATAAAATGTAGTTACTCAATGACCCAAATATCATTGTAATGAGTTCTACTTGAATCTTCTTTGTTAATATTCAATCCTCCAGAAATAAGTATTTTATTCTCAAAAACTACAGAGGCATGTCCCATTCTTGGTTGGTATAAGTCATTGGTAGTTAACTTATTCCATTCGCTACCGTTTTCGGAATACCAAACGTCTGCAAATGTGGTAAGCTCTTGCTCGGTAGTTTCTTCATTCGTTACCGCTTGCCAACCTCCAATGACCCACATTTTGTGGTCATAGATTAATGAGGAATGATTGGCACGAATTTCAAATACAGATTCTGTAGTTACTTCTGTCCAGTTTACACCGTCTGTAGACGTGTAAATGTCATTGTAAAACAGTGGTGAAAAACCCTTTACGGCAGTTCCTCCCATAACATACATCTTACCATCAAACACTACGGTAGTATGGTCTGTACGTGGAGAAAATTGAGCACTTTCGGTAGCTTGATTCCAAGTAGCTCCATCTTCGGAATACCACACGTCGTTCATTTGCTCAGAACCTTTGTTACCGCCAATTACCCAAAGCTTATCATCATAAACAACTGTTGTATGTCCTTCTCTAGAACCGAATGCACCAACATTTTCGTTTCGCACCCAGTCTTTTCCGTTCGTAGAAGACCAAATATCACTAAAACCACCACCTATTATCCAAAATTTTTCTTTGAATACAATAGCAGTGTGATTGTTTTTGCTAAAAAAGTCAAAAGGATTTTCTACTTCTAACAGCCAATTTTCACCATCAATAGAGGACCACACATCCTTGAAGCCAGACGAGTCGTTTCCTCCACCGATCATCCAAAGTTTCCCATTAAATTCAGTAATGCTATGATTTCTTCTGGAACTAAACCCGGCATTAGCAGTCAAAGCCGATTCGGAAAAAGATAGACCTTTAGTACTAAAGCTAAAAGTTTGTGCGCTTTCCGTTGCGCCTCCGTTAGTATCACTAGCAACAACTTTCCAGTAGTAAACCTTATTTTTTTCTAAACCTTCAACAATATTAAATTCTGGAGTTGTAAGGTTTTCTGCAAGAATACTTTGCGGTGTTTCTTCTTCGTCTAAAAGAAGAGTATATGTAATATCATCTCCATCAGAATCAATAGCTGCTGACCAAGATAGTGTAGGGTTTAGGCCAACATCGGCCGTGCCATCTTCTAACATGGTTAGACTAAAAGAATCCGGAGCGGCATTTTCAGGTTGTTGTTCTTCTTCCTTTGGCTGTTCTTCCTCTGATTGTTCTGTTTCCTTTTCGGGGATTTCTAACGGTAAATCGTCATCGGAACAGGCATTAAGGGCGACTAAGGAGATGCCGATTAAAAAGAAATTTTTAAAAGTCATAATAGGGGTTTTTAAGTTCAACAACATAACTGTGGTGGTATAGTAATATTGCAGTGGTTCAATGCGATTAGACCAAGTGTTCATTATTCTAGATTTAGGTCGTGTTTACAATCCAGAAGAAAATTTTAGCAAGTTAAAGTCTGTGATATTTCTATTTAATAAAGGCGATAGTCTGTAAATAATTTGTTTGGTATGATTAAATGATTATATTTGGTAAACCAGTTTGGTAAACCAATTGAAAATTGCAGCTTAACACTGTGCATTCTCAACAATGTAAAGTATCCAATTGAACTACATCTCAACACATCTGAATAATGAAAACTAACCTGATAATCATAAGTGCAGCGCTTTTATTTCTCTCTTTTTCACAACCCCCAAAACAAGAAGGGGCTTACGTAAAAGATATTATAGAACTCCATAAGGCAATAGGCAATGCAGGTCCTGGTGACGAAATTATCATGGCCAATGGAGATTGGAACAATGTTCAAATCCGTTTTGTGGGTTACGGAAAAGAAAATGCGCCAATTACCTTACGTGCCGAAACAGCAGGTAAAGTGGTTATTGGCGGAAAATCCGATTTAAAACTGGGCGGAGATTATCTCGTTGTTAGTGGTTTAAACTTTGTTAATGGTTCATCTCCTTCTGATGCGGTCATTGAATTTGCCATTAGTGAAGATACGGTGGCCAATCATTCTCGGGTTACAAATTCCGTGATTCTGGATTTTAATAAGTCCCAAAAAAACCAGACAGATCTCTGGGTTCTATTTAAAGGGAGACATAATGAGTTGGATCATTGTTATATAGCGGGTAAATCCAATAGAGGACCTACTGTACGGATTGATCTTGCAGGGAATAACAGTATAAAGAATTACCATAAGATACACCATAACTATTTTGGGCCTAGACCTCCTAAGGGTGGTCCTAGTGCAGAAACCATACAGCTTGGCAATAGTTTTACCTCCATGGCGCCTAGTTATACCCTTGTTGAAAACAATTTTTTTGATAAATGTAATGGTGAAGTAGAGATTATTTCCAGTAAATCAAATTTTAACGAGTTCAGGAATAATGTCTTCTATAAAAGTGAAGGCTCATTGGTAACGAGACACGGGAACTACTGTATTGTTGACGGCAACTACTTTATAGGTGATGCGGATTCTGAGCAAATTGGGGGCGTACGTTTAATTGGTACGGGACATTGGGTAACGAATAATTACTTCTACAACCTAAAAGGAAAAACATTTAGGAGTCCACTTGCTGTAATGAACGGTATTCCAAAATCACCACTTAACAGGTACATACAGGTAACCGATGTGGTAGTGGCCTATAATACTTGGGTAGATTGCGATTCACCATTACAGTTTGGGGTAGGTTCCAATATTGATCAGAAAGATATTTTGCCTGCTTCTGAAATAAGGTCCGAGAGGCCTATTAGGACCATTGTTGCCAATAACCTTATTTATAATAGCACGGGGGATGAACAGCCGGTCGTGGCCCATGACTCATTAGATGGAATAAATTTTAAAAGCAATCTTATAGATAATCAAGGGGTTTCGTTTAAGAAAATTCCTGGCATTAAAACTAAAGATTTTGCCGTTTCAGAATTAGAAAAAAACATATGGATTCCTAAAAGTGACTTAACCGATTCAGAACTTTATAATGGTTTTGAGTTCGATTTAATTAAGACCGACCTTTTTGGTAATTCTCGAAAGGAGGTAAACTCGGTAGGAGCCGTAGTTAAAGCACCTGCTGAAAAGCCAAATCTTATGGATGTATCTCAATATGGTCCAGATTGGTATCCAGCTAAATCTTCAAAAAAGGCTTCGCCTAAAACCTATTCAGTAAGTTCAACGGCCAAGTTGGTCAACGCCATTCAGAATGCGAAAAATGGAGACACCATAGTATTGACTTCCGCTAAGTACAAAGTGAAAACGTCTTTAAAGATTGATAAACTTCTCACGATAAAATCTACGGATGCCAATAAGAAAGCGACTATCCATTACGCGGGCGCACCGGAAACCCCGGCATTTGAGATGAATCCTAAAGGCGAATTGACTCTAAAAGGAGTGGTTCTAAAAGGAACAAAAACTCAATATGCTTTTGCCGGTTTAAAGAATAATATGTCCAGTTTGTACAACCTAACTATAGTTGATTCCGAAATATCTGATTTTGACTTTGTTTTAAAGGCTTACAAGCATTCTTTCTCGGAGTATATTCAACTGAAATCTACGGTTATCAAAAATTGTAATAACGGTTTGGAACTGTCCGAGGAAACAGATGATAAAGGTGAATACAGTGCAGAGAATATTGTTATTGCCAATTGCACGTTTAAAGGAGTGGATAAAAATGTAGTGGATTATTACAGAGGAGGATATGATGAATCTACTGTTGGGGGTAACCTTGTAGTCACCAATAACAGTTTTACTCAATGTGGAGCCAAAGAAGAAGATGGAATTTTATTGAATACTTACGGTATTATAAATGTGGAAATTTCAGGGAATACTTTTGCAGATAACCCGGTAAAGTTTGTTGCCCGCTTGTGGGGCGCCAAAAACAATACCCATTCCAACAACGATATTAAAAATTCAGGAGAGCTGATTGTAGAAGAAAACCTTCCGCTTAAACTCATGTATTAATTAATCTCAATTAGAAAAATATCAATTCATAAATGAAAAAATCAGTAATTACGGTAGTCATGGTTTTAGCGCTGATCGGGTGTAAAAACAACTCCAAGTCTACCTCTTCAAATAGTTTGGAGCCCACAGTTTCAACTGAAAATAAAATAAAATACCCGAGTGATGTAATACCGTTTATGGAAGAATGGAAAATTCTTTTAGGTGATGGCACTCGCTCCGAAGAACTTTTAAATTTTGAAAAAAAAGATTTTTTCTATGTTGAGAATGAAGGTGTAACGGATTGGGTAGTCTATAAAACCCCAAACTCTGGGGTAACTTCACGCACATCTAGCAATACACGAACTGAATTGGGACAAAAGAAACACTGGATTCCCGAGACAGGAGGTAAACTAACCGGAACGCTTAAAGTGCAACATGTTTCTACTTCAGGAGACGCTAGGGTTGCTGCGTCTTACTCCGTAGTAGTGGGGCAGATTCATAGTGATGAGGGTCATGAGAACGAGCCTATCAAAATCTTTTATAAGAAATTTCCGGGGCATACCAAGGGGTCCGTTTTTTGGAACTATGAAATAAACACCAAAGGAGATAATTCAAAACGATGGGATTATTCTACGGCAGTTTGGGGTAATGATATGTCCGTTGTTGGAGCTACGGCTACTTCATATCCAGAGGAGCCAAAAGACGGTATTGCACTGGGCGAAGAATTCAGTTATGAAATAAACGTCTACAAAGGTATAATGTACCTTACTTTTTCCAGTGATGGGCATGAGACGGTAAAATTCACGAAAAACTTATTGGAATCCGATTTCACTAAAAAATCAGATATTCCCGAACAAATAAGAGCCTTGTACGCGTCTATTGGTAGGGACGGAGTAGAGCGCGAAAATGCTTATACCGGAGAAATACAGTATTTCAAACAAGGTGCTTACAACCAAACTAATGGTAAAAACCCTGAAGACAACATGGTTTGGAGTACCGGTTCCGAAACTTACGGAGGAGATATTGCCAAACAATATGAAAATGGCTGTTATGCAGAGGTTTGGTTCAAGGTAGCAACTGTGGGAGCAGGAACACCTCCCCAAAAAGAATAAACGGTAAAGCGCCAAAGTAAATTTTAAAACTCAGCTTAGACCGAAAAATAGAAGTAAAATCAAATCACAAGAAATGAATACAAAAAAAACAGTCTCTCTAACAACGTTTTTAGTCTTTAGTTTTTTTCTAATACTTAGCAGTTGTAAAACCGAAACAAAAAAGAAGGACACTGAAGGTGCACCTGATACGGGTAAAAAGGAAGAAACAAAGACAGTTTACGCAAGTGATGTGATTCCATTTTTTGATGATTGGAAATTGATTTTGGGTAATGGTTCAAATGTGGGACATGCCAACAACTTTGAGAATAAGGATTTCTTCTTTACTACAAATGATGGCACCAATGAATGGGTGGTTTTTAAAACACCCAATGGGGGCAACACCCATGGAACTTCAAACAACACCAGAACGGAATTGGCGCAAGTAAAAAAATGGTACCCCAAAACCGCAAATGATAAGCTGACCGCAACTTTAAAAGTAATGAATGTCTCTGCTACCGGTGATGCTAGAGTTGCGGCCACCCATGCTGTTGTGGTAGGTCAAATTCATAGTGCCGATGCACATGAGAACGAACCGCTCAAAATATTCTATAAGAAATTTCCGGGCCATACAAAAGGTTCTGTCTTTTGGCATTATGAAATAAATACGGCTGGAGAAGACAATTCAACTAGGTGGGACTATTCAACTGCCGTTTGGGGCAATGATTTTTCCGTTGTGGGCACAGATGCAAGTACTTATCCTGAAGAACCTAAGGAGGGTATTGCTTTGGGAGAGGAGTTTAGCTATGAAGTTGAAGTTGTTAACGGTATCATGAACTTAACCTTTACAAGTAAGGGCCATGAAACCAAAACATTTACCAAAAACTTAATCGAATCCGAATATACAACCACTGCGGATATACCGGAGCAAACTCAAAAATTATTTGTGCCAATTGGCCAAGATGGGGTGGAACGTAAAGAAGCGTATACAGGCGAAGGTTGTTTCTTTAAACTAGGCGCTTACAATCAGACTAATGGAAAGTCTCCCGAGGTGAACAAAAACTGGTGTTCTGGAGCAGAAACTCATGGTGGTGATGTCCAAAAACAATATGCGGACGGTAACTATGCCGAGGTGTGGTTTAAAACTGCAAGTATAACTGTAAGTGACAATGCTGTTTCTAATGAAGGCTACTTTGCCAAAAACGATAAAATCAAATAGTAAAAAATAGAATGGGGAAGAATACAAAATTAACCGGTAAGAATGTGCTGATAACAGCTGGTGCACAAGGAATAGGAGAATCCATAACCCAACACTTTATTGATAGTGGCGCCAATGTTGCCATTCATTATTTTTCTAGTGCTGATACCGCCAATAAGTTGGTTGAATACGCAACTGCGAAAGGCCAAAAAGCAGTGGCTATATCAGGAGATTTAACTAAGGAGGCCGATGCAAATACTCTTGTTGGGAAAACGGTAGAAGTACTTGGCGGTCTTGATATATTGGTCAATAATGCCGGCTCACTTGTAGCACGTAAAATGCTGGGTGAAATGGAGGCCGAATTTTGGAACGAGGTAATGGATATTAACCTTACATCTATGATGTTCGTAACGAGGGCTGCAGCACCATATCTTGCTAAAAACGATAACAGTAGCATTGTTAATTTGGCTTCGCTCGCAGGACGAAAAGGAGGGCATCCGGGGTCATTAGTCTATTCAACAAGTAAGGGAGCAATTTTAACTTTTACCCGTGCATTATCTTCGGAATTAGGCCCACAAGGCATTCGGGTCAATGCGGTGGCTCCTGGGCTTATTTTAGGAACTTCCTTTCACAATACCCATACGACCAAAGAGTCGGCAGCAGAAACCGTTGCCGGTATTCCAATTCAACGCGCCGGTAATGCCGCTGATGTAGCACGGGCGGTTACCTATTTAGCATCTGAGTACGATGGTTTTATAACCGGAGCAACACTGGATATTAATGGAGGGGTATACAATATGTAGGCCCTATTAACTACGGATTATATATTCATGAAAGCAATTTCTTGAGCATTTGGGTTTTTGACCACTTTACTCAAGAAATTGCGATATGAATTTTTAGGTAATCGGTTAAGAGTTAAACCTGATAAGCAGGAAGATTGAAGATAAAAGAACTTCCTTCTTTTGGTTTACTCAAAACGGTGATGGTAGTATCATGCAGATCCATGATTTTTTTAACGATTGCCAAACCAAGTCCATATCCTTGCTTTTTGGCGCTTTTGTCTACCTGTTTGTAACGGTCAAATATAAAAGGCTGCTCGTTTACGGCAATTCCTGTACCAGTATCCGTAATATTTATCTCTACGTTTTTTCCTTTCTTTTGGAGTGATAAGGTCACTTTACCTTTGGCTTGAGTATATTTTAAGGCATTTTCTATTAAGTTCTGCAGAGCTCTTTCTACAAGGCTTACATCGGCATATACCATACAATTTTCTTCCGGATTGTCTAGTTGAAGGTCTATCTGTTTCTTTTCGGCCAAAACCTTGAACTTGGCTATCAGGTCATGGGAAAGTTCCGTAATGGAGAAGGGTTCTTTAACGGGAGTAACTTGCTCGGCTTCTAATTTAGAATACTCAAAAAGTTGGTTGATTAAGTTGGACAATTTATCTACGTTGTCATGCGTAATCTGCAGGTATTCTTGTTTTTGTTCCTCGGTTAAGGTTTCGTTTTTAATCTGTAGGGTTTCAATATACCCCTTTAGAATTGCCAAAGGTGTTCTAAGATCATGGGAAACATTGGCAATCAACTCCCTGCGCAATAAATCAACGGACTGCATTTTATCCATATTCCCAACAATACTATCTGCCATTTCATTAAATGATTTTGCAAAGACTTCAATATCCGAATTTTCAGGATTGGCAATTCTTGCCTGTAGATCTCCGTCATGAAATTTCCTGACCGTCTTTGTAATCAGGCGTAAATTCTTAGTTAAGAACCAAATGGCCAAAAGACCAATTATGAGCGAAAAAAGCATGGTGAGCATGGTAGCGCCAATGCCTAATTTGGTGAAATATTGACTCAAAAGGTTGTCGCTAACTTCTTGGAATTTTTTCCCGGCAAGTACAATATAGATATAGCCGTTCCTACCGTCTACGGAGTAGGGAGCTACGGAGAATATTTTTTTCTCTCCAGAATTCCTCGGGTCATCACCAAGTACAAAACGCTCTCCATTATTTTTAATGAAAAACTCTATTGGGGCCAATGAAACACTCTTTATGGAACTTTTATCTCCATGATCCAAAACCACGGAATACAGAACTTCGCCAGTTTCATTTAGCAGATAAACCTCAATGCCTTGGTTTACGGCCATCATGTCATGCATTAAGTCACCAAAAAGAGGTTTGTTAACGCTGCCATCTTCAAGAAACGGGGATGCGTCCTGAAATTTTTCGGCAATTACATGATGCGCAACATCTGCGTTAAGACGTTGTGTTGTTTCTTGGCTGTATTTATTGGCAAAGTAACCGGTAATGAATATGTAGGATGCCCCCATGAGTAATACAAGTAGGACAAAGGCCAACCAAAGTTTCTTGATCAGCTTGGGGGTCAAGGTTTTTTCTTTCTGGCTCATAATGAGATGTCTTCGTTAAATTTATAGCCTACGCCCCAAGTCGTAAGAATATAGGTAGGATTTGCCATATCTGATTCGATTTTGGCACGTAAACGGTTAATATGAGAATTCACCGTGTGTTCATAGCCCTCAAAGTTATAGCCCCAGATCATATTCAACAGTTCTGTCCTGGAATAGTTCCGTCCTGGGTTGGATGCCATAAGGACCAAAAGCTCAAATTCCTTGGGAGAGAGTTCAATTTTCTTGTCGTTCAACAGTACTTTTCTCTTATCGATATCTATAAAAAGGCCTTCGTACCCAATAGTTGCCGTATTCTCCTCTTTAACCTGTTGTGCATCTGTTCGCCGCATAACCGCTTTAATTCGCGCCAGCAACTCTCGTATACTAAATGGTTTTGTAATATAGTCATCCGCACCTATCTCTAGACCAAGTACACGGTCTATTTCTTCGGACTTGGCAGTAAGCATAATAACCGGAGTATTTTTTTCTGCTCTTAGTTTTTTACAGATTTCAACACCGTCCATGCTCGGGAGCGTAAGGTCTAGAAGTATTAGGTCATAATCATGTTTTAGGGCCATTAATAATCCTTGGGCACCATCCATGGCCTTGGAAGTCTTATAAATGAGATCGGTAAGGTGTATCTCTAACAATTTGATGATTTCTGGATCATCTTCTATAATCAATATTTCTTTCATAATTCAGAGTACGAATGAAGTTAAAAAGTATCACACAGTTATCACAGGATATTTAAAATAGATAAACGGTAAGGAAAAGCCCATAATCGTCTTTACAATCCTAATATTATTGATAACCTGAAGGTTAAGTCGTAAAAGTTCACAAAAGTATCACGGAATTAGAGAAAAAGTTTAGCATTTTGTGATTTCTCATATCAATATAACAATTAGTTTGGATACGAATTAAAAACACGTAATTATGGAAAGAAAATTACTTTTTTGTTTGAATGCGAACAACAGACCACGGGCATTGTCTTGGTCTGCACTTTTGCTAACGTTAGCAACTTTGTTGGTTGTACCTAATGTTTTAGCGAATGATATAGATACAGCATCTAATGGGGGAACAATTAGTGGAGGCCCGTTTGAATTCTGTGTAGGAGATGATTATCCGGACCATGTTTCTGGAGTTACGGTTAGCGAGAATAGTGGAGAAAATTCACAATGGGTAGTTACCGATGAAGCCGGGAAAATACTAGGACTTCCACCTAATCCCGAAGCTGTTAACTTTGATGTAGCTGGTGCTGGCACCTGTTTTATTTGGCATTTAAGTTATATGGATGGATTAAAAGGCCTGGAGGGCGGCATGAATGTTTCCGATTTAAAGGGTGATTATGATTTTTCCAATTCTATAGCTGTGTACCGAAACCAACCGGATGCAGGCACCTTAACAGGCGGACCTTTCGAATTCTATGTGGACGGTACCCCTGACATGGTCAGCGGGATAGCGGTCACGGGCAAGCGCTCGGGCAAGAACAGTACGTTCGTTATCACGGACGAGGAAGGCAAGATACTCGGCATTCCACCATCTTTAACGGCCGTAGAAGGAGTGGACTTCGATGGAGCGGGAGCGGGCACCTGTTACATCTGGCACTTGCGCTACGAGGACGGACTGCAAGGTGCAGAAATGGGGCTCAACGCCAATGACCTTGTTGGGTGCTACGACCTGTCCAACCCTATTGAAGTGGTGCGCAAGGAGAAAACGATGGTAGAAGCAGGCGAGCTTTCCGGGGGTCCTTTCTATTTCTGTGTAGACGGCACGGAGGATATGGTCTCGGGAATTACCTTGGGCGGCGATGCCATGGGAAGCAACAGTTCGTTCGTAATTACGGACGATACGGGCAAGATATTGGGACTTCCGCCAACACCGGAAGCAGTTGAAGGCGTAAACTTTGACGGTGCCGGGGCGGGTACCTGTTATATCTGGTACCTGAGATATGAGGACGGACTTGAAGGCGCCGAAATGGGTATGAACGCACACGAGCTGAAAGGCAACTTTGACCTGTCCAACCCCATTAAAGTAGTACGAACGGAAACGGATGCAGGCACCTTAACGGGCGGACCTTTCGAGTTCTATGTGGACGGTACCCCTGATATGGTCAGCGGAATAGCGGTCACGGGCAAGCGCTCGGGCAAGAACAGTACGTTCGTTATCACGGACGATGAAGGCAAGATACTCGGCATCCCACCATCCTTAACGGCCGTGGAGGGAGTGGACTTCGATGGAGCGGGAGCGGGCACCTGTTACATCTGGCATTTGCGCTACGAGGACGGACTGCAAGGTGCGGAAATGGGACTCAACACCAATGACCTTGTTGGGTGCTACGACCTATCCAACCCTATTGAAGTGGTGCGCAAGGAGAAAACGATGGTAGAAGCAGGCGAGCTTTCCGGGGGTCCTTTCTATTTCTGTGTAGACGGCACGGAGGACATGGTCTCGGGAATTACCCTGGGCGGCGATGCCATGGGAAGCAACAGTTCGTTCGTAATTACGGACGATACGGGCAAGATATTGGGACTTCCTCCAACACTGGAAGCTGTTGAAGGCGTAAACTTTGACGGTGCCGGAGCGGGTACCTGTTATATCTGGTACCTGAGATATGAGGACGGACTTGAAGGTGCCGAAATGGGTATGAACGCGCACGAGCTGAAAGGCAATTTTGACCTGTCCAACCCCATTAAGGTAGTACGCACGGAAACGGATGCGGGAACCTTAACTGGCGGACCTTTCGAGTTCTATGTGGACGGTACCCCCGACATGGTCAGCGGGATAGCGGTCACGGGCAAGCGCTCGGGCAAGAACAGTACGTTCGTTATCACGGACGAGGAAGGCAAGATACTCGGCATCCCACCCTCATTGAAAGCAGTGGAAGGAGTGGATTTCGATGGAGCGGGAGCGGGTACCTGTTACATCTGGCACTTGCGCTACGAGGACGGACTGCAAGGTGCGGAAATGGGACTCAACGCCAATGACCTTGTTGGGTGCTACGACCTATCCAACCCTATTGAAGTGGTGCGTAAGGAGGCTCCAATAGTTGAAACAACATCAAAAGCATACCCTATTCCTGCCTTAGATGTATTGAATGTTTCGTTACCGGATTTTACTTCTAGAAGCGTAGATGTTTCATTGTTCGATACGGCGGGAAACCCTGTTAAAAGAGGAGTAAGTCAAGTAGAGGATAAGAAAATAGCTTTTAATGTGCAATCGGTGCCGGGAGGTTTATACCTTCTACGAATTAGCCAGCCAAATGGTAAGACGTTTACAAAGAAGATTGTAATCAAATAACCATTATGATTGCCATTAAATTTTGAACACTTTAGAACTGTTCAGAAAAAAGAAACCCCGTTGAAAAACGGGGTTTTGTGTTTCTATAAAAATAGTTTGGTCGTTATTCCCAAGAATCTATGTGTTGGTTCATGTCGTCAAAAACGTATGGCCCCACCATATCCCTACGGTATTTAATAGCAAGTAAGGTAAGACCTAATAATAGTACGTGTAATAGAAAAATCAATATTCCAACCGGAAAAAAACTTGCAGGAATAATATGGTTTTCAAAATCAGAATAACTGGTAAGAATATATAAAGATTCAAAAGTCTTAAAAACGTATACGGCAAAAACAACATACAAAATGTATTCTATATTTCTCATTTGAGGGTCGGTCAGCTCGTCTTCTTTAATTTTAAACCACAGCACGTATAAAAAAGTAATGTGGGATAACGTCAACAACGGAAAAATGTAGTTATTGGGTTTAAAGAGGTGAAAAGTGTTGGTGTATAGGCCGTAAAAACTAAATATAATCAAGACAGCTATAACGGCAATAGAAATGTGAATTGTTCTTTTCCAGGGGAATATTCTTAAAATGAACTTCATAAAAAGTTGTTTTCCAGAGGTTGGGGGTTAAAAATAGGAGACTAAAAAACGTCTTTTTTCCTACTTTATTCAAAAAAATCGTTAAAACGCAGCATGCTTTGTTCATCTCAATAAAAACAACAGTTTTCAATTAAGCATTAAGGGGTTACAACCTGTAATTTACGAATGCTGTTCTGACGTAATTAACTCTTGCTTACAATATTATGAAATCCACCCTTTAGAAGCACTAGATTTTGCAAATAAATAAAGTGCGATACTTACAACAATAATCATTATTGGTAGGTATATGGCACTAGGCCCGTAAACTTCAAAAGTATTGCTCAAGAAAAACTGATACACATTTTGAGCCAGCACGCCAATTAACGAGAGTAGCAGAAAAGTTTTTGCCCATTTTTTTCGTAGCAATAGAGCTATACATCCTAGTGCACCCGCCCAAACGGCAATGGCATAAGCAGACGTAACCCATATGGGCCTTGACTCATAAAGTAGTCTTTGGTCTTGTGTTAGTTTTCCTAAGTCTTCTACACTCATAAATGCTTCCATTAAATAGGCGGAGACGCCCATTAGGTTCCACAAAAGAGCAATTACGCTGATTATCCAAAACCACGCCGGTGGTCTAATTTCTGTATTTAAAGTCATTTTTGGTGGTTTTAAAAGGTTGTTCATTACAAAATACAAAAAAAATAGTAGCTTGGTCTTAAAGAGAAAATTGCATGCAAGTTGCCCGTTATTGTTATTTGGTACGTCTACAATATTTAGGTTTCCGCTATAGCGGATGGCAAAAACAACCTGGTCAAAAAACAATAGAGGCCATGTTGACCAAAACCTTAAAGTTTGTATTACCTGCGCAAAAGTTTAAAATTTTAGGAGCTGGCCGTACGGATGCTAAAGTTTCGGCGCTGTCTATGGTCTTTGAGTTGTTCATAGAGGATGAGCCAATAGTTCATAAGGATGAGTTTTTGGAAATCTTTAATAGAAACCTACCACCGGACCTAAGGGTAATGACCATTACGGAAACGGATAGCTCCTTTAATATAATTCAGGATGCCAAAGTAAAGGAGTATGTGTACCTTTTTTCCCATGGGGAAAAAAACCACCCTTTCTGCGCTCCATTTTTGGCTAATATCTTGGATAAGTTGGATATTGATATAATGAAAAAGGGCGCGAAATTATTTGAAGGAAGTCACAATTTTAAAGTGTATACGGCAAGACTTCAGGAGAACACAAAAACCGAACGTACCATAATTTCTTGTGAGTTAAAAGAGAATGAACTGTTACAAGCCAATTTTTTTCCTGCCCAGAGCTATGCACTGAATGTAGAAGGAAAAGGCTTTATGCGTTACCAAATCCGTATGATGATGGGCGCGCTAATTCAGTTAGGTAGAGGGGATTTATCCTTAGCGGATATAAAAGATTCGTTGCAACCGGATAGCGGAATAAAACTTACGTATGTAGCACCGGGTTCGGGGCTGCTTTTGCACGATTTGCAGTTTTCAAATCATAAAATATAGTTGTACGCTTCTTAGTATATTTATAAAAATAAATCCGTTCATGGCGAAACGAAAAAGGTCAGGGAAAATACTTCCCAAGAAAACATCAAAATTTCAGAAGAAAATGGGCAAGGCCCCAGGAACTATTACCTATATGGGGCGTAGGGAAGGAGGAACCAGCGAAGTTAATATTTTGGAATACAATGAAAACGTCTATAATGAACATATTCCCGGAGATATTGATGCCATTGTAGCACAGAAAGAATTACCGGAAATTTCATGGATAGATATTGTAGGTATTAGTGACGAAGCATTTATTGATAGAGTAGGTAAACGTTTTGGGCTCAACCCCTTGGTTCTTGAGGATATTGTAAACACCCACCAGCGGCCCAAAATAGATGAATATGAAAATTACATCTTTGGAGTGTTCAAAATGCTTTATATCAATGACGAAAATCAAATTGTCTATGAACACGTTGCCATGGTGCTTTTAGACAATTGCGTTCTTGTTTTTCAAGAAATGCAGGACGATGTTTTTAAAGGAGTACGCCAGCGTATTACCAATAAGTCCGGAAGAATTAGAACGCGAGGAGCAGATTATCTATTCTTTGCACTTTTAGATGCCATAGTAGATAACTATTTCGTGGTTTTGGAGCACATGAACCACAGAATAGAGAGTTTAGAAGAAATCGTATACGATAATCCCACACCTGAAATAGCTCACGAAATCCAACAAATAAAGAAAGAAGTGCTAAAAATAAGACGCTGGATCTTTCCTGTAAAAGAATTGGTCAGTAGGTTGATCGATACTGAAAATCCTTTGATTACAAAAGATACAAAAGTATTCTTAAGGGATGCTTTGGACCATTCCTTAGAAATAAACGAGAGCATTCAGATTTATCGTGAGATGTCTATGAGCCTTATGGAAATGTACATGAGCAACATGAGTAATAAAATGAACGAAGTTATGAAGGTACTTACCATTATGGCTTCAATCTTCATTCCATTAACGTTCATTGCCGGTATTTATGGGATGAACTTTGACCATATGCCAGAACTACACTATAAAAACGGATATTACTACGTTTGGGGAGTTATGATTGTCCTCTTTATTGGTATGATGGTTTATTTTAAAAGGAAAAATTGGTTGTGATAGCGTTAACCACATTCAATTGCATATTTGTATTTTTCCAGAAATAAAAGGTAGTTATAAAAATTCTGTAGTTCATGCGAAGATTAAAAAAATGGGGCATTATACTTGTAATCGTATACGTTTTAATAGCCTTTTTGGCGTACACTTATCAAGAACGATTGGTTTTCTTCCCTTCTAAAATGCCTCTTAATCATACCTTCGATTTTTGTCAGGATTTTGAGGAATTCAATTTAACTACGGATGATGGTGCTAAACTGAATGCCGTTCATATTAAGCAAGATAGCAGTAAAGGTTTAATTCTTTACTTCCATGGAAACTCTGGAAATATATCGCATCTTATTCACGTAGCTAATCTCTTTTCAGCAAAGGGCTACGAATCCATTTTGGTAGATTACAGAACTTATGGTAAGAGCACGGGTAAGGTAAGTGAGCCGGCATTGTACAAAGATGCTCAGTTATTCTATGACTATGCCAAACAACGGTATCAAGAAAAGGAGATTATACTGTACGGGCGCTCTTTTGGTACGGGAATAGCCACATGGTTGGCTTCTGAAAACGAACCCGAAAAACTAGTTTTGGAATCTCCCTTTTATAGTGCGGTGGCACTGGGTAAGCATCGCTTTCCGTTTTTACCCATAGATTGGTTGTCAAACTTCAGGTTTCCGTCCAATGAATATATAAAACAGGTTGAATGTCCCATTTATATTTTCCATGGAAAAGAAGACAACGTAATTCCTTATGAGTCAGCGGAAAAACTCTTTGCCGCCATTCCAGGTAATAACAAAGAGTTTTTTAGTATAGCAAACGCGGGACATAATTATCTGCAAGACTTTAAAGTCTTTAAAGAAGGTATGAACAAGGTTTTGGATTAGTGTTCAATCCTGAATATCCTAATCAAATAAGTCCGAAGAAAGGTAGCGGTCTCCCCGATCACAGACAATAGAAACTATGACGCCACTGTCAAGTGTTTCGGCCAATCTTAATGCAGCTGCGGCTGCGCCGCCACTGCTCATACCTGAAAATATACCTTCTTCCTTAGCTAGTCTTACGGCCATTTGTTTGGCTTCTTCCTGACTCACCTCAATGGTTTGGTCTACCTTTTTTGCATCAAAAATTTTGGGTAAATATTCTTTCGGCCATTTTCTAATGCCCGGTATACTAGAGTTATCCGTAGGTTGAACGCCTACAATCTGAATATCCTTATTTTTTTCCTTCAAAAAAGTAGAAGTACCCATAATGGTTCCTGTAGTGCCCATAGCCGAAACAAAATGAGTGACTTTTGCATCCGTGTCTCTCCAAATTTCGGGACCGGTAGAATGGTAATGTGCCTTCCAGTTATCATTATTGGAAAACTGGTTGATCATTACATAACCTTCGTTCTTAACCTTGGCTTCGGCATAATCCCTAGCACCTTCAATACCAACATCGGCAGGGGTAAGGGTTACCTTTGCGCCATAGGCCTTCATGGTTTGTACGCGCTCAATGGTGCTTTTTTCCGGCATTACCAGCTCAATGTCCAGACCATAGATTCCTGCAATCATGGCAAGAGCAATGCCTGTATTACCACTGGTTGCTTCGATCAATTTGGAATTTTTATCAAAATCACCACGTTCAAGTCCGTTTTTTATCATGTTGTATGCAGCACGATCTTTAACGCTACCACCCGGGTTGTGCCCTTCCATTTTAAAATATAGCTTAACATTGGGGTTCTTGTTCAATACTTTCGATTCTACCAATGGGGTATTACCGATAAGATCTAGAATACTATGAGACATGCGGAAGTGTTTTTATTTTTATTTCAGGTGTGTGAAAAACAGTTGAATTAGGAGGTACCGATGCTGTTAACCAAGCATTACCCCCAATAATGGAATTCTCACCAATGATAGTTTCGCCGCCCAATATGGTGGCGTTTGCGTAAATGGTAACGTTATTTTCAATGGTCGGGTGTCTTTTTGTGCTTTGTAAGTGTTTGGCAACATAAAGACCGCCCAAGGTAACTCCTTGGTATATTTTTACGTGGTCTTTGATTATGGCCGTTTCGCCAATTACTACACCCGTGCCATGATCAATATGAAACGAATTACCTATTTGCGCCCCAGGATTGATATCTACACCGGTTTGTCTATGTGCATATTCTGTCATTAGTCTGGGAACCAAAGGAAAACCTTCGGAATATAGCTCATGTGCCAAACGATAGATGGCAATGGCATAAAACCCCGGATACGCCATATATACTTCCTCGACGGACAATGAAGCGGGATCACAATTAACGGTAGCTTCGGCATCAAGATTCAACCTTTGTAATATACTGGGCAACTTGGCTACATAGTTTTCCCAGACTTTTTTACAGGGTTTATTGGTATCCCAGCAGGCCAAATCCACAACATCGTCAAACAGGAGTTCTAGTTTGTCAAGATTTTTTTCCACGGGCGTATCAATGTCAAAGAGGGTGTAGAAGAGTAAATTTGTAAATTCTTCAACCTTCTCTTTAAGCTTGTACCTTAAATTGGGTTGTTTCTTGTGCTTGTTTATTTTATCAATAATAGAGGTATGGTCCATATGTTTTTGCTGAAAGGGCTAAATTACTCATAAATCTAAAAGACGATTTCCTAAAAAGGTTAACTTTATCTAAAATAACAACATTTAGGTCGTATGTTAGATCCCATAATTACGAAAGAAACACTTAGTTTTTTAATTGAGCTTAAAAATAATAATAACAGAGAATGGTTTACTGAAAATAAAGTAGAATTTAAACGTCATGAACAGAATGTAAAAGGTTTTTTTGATGCCGTAGCGGGTAAATTGGGTACTCATGATGAGATTGAAAGGGTAAAGATGTTCCGTATTTATAGGGATGTACGTTTTTCTAAGGACAAAACCCCTTACAAAGCCCACCTTGCAGGTTCTTTTTCACGTGCAGGAGCTCAGCGTCGTGGCGGCTATTATCTACATATAGAACCTGGCAAGTCTTTTCTGGCCACTGGTTTTTGGAACCCGAACAAGGAAGATTTACTCCGTATCCGGAAAGAATTGGAGCAAGACGCATCTGAGCTTAGGGAAATCATGGATCAGGAAGATTTTAAGACCATTTGGGGACAACTTGAAGGCGATGAATTAAAAACAGCGCCTAAAGGGTTTGATAAGGAGCATATGGACATCGACTTGATTAAGAAAAAACAATATATTTTCACCAAAAATTTTACGGATAAGCAAGTGCTCTCAGCAGGCTTTGCTGATGACGTTAATGAATCGTACAGGGCGATTAGGCCCTTTTTTGATTTCATGAGCGATGTGCTTACAACTAATTTAAATGGAGAATCGCTCTTAAATTAGAACGGGCTCTTCAAAAAGTTGTATTTGATCTTTTAGTCGATCAATCACCATGTTCATCATTCGTTTGTTCAAGGCAGAGGAGTTTTTAATGTAAATTTCATACTCTTCCACGGTAAAATGCCCGATTACAATTCCCTTTAATGAATTGCGGAACTTAATGTCTTTCTGAATGGCGTTTTCAATGAACTCAAAACGTTTTTCTAAAGAAAGCTCGTAAAAACTGTTCTTGTGCTTGGCTATGTAGTTCTTGAAAACGGCTATAAAAATGGCGTTCTGCAGTTTTAAAATAGGACGAAAAGTTAGGTTTTGAAACCTTTCGTTTTCGCTCATGTCATCTGTAATTTTTGCAGTGGGAATTTCGGGACGAATACGTAAAAGACTGTGAGATCGATCGCTCATAATACAGGTTTTTATAAAGGTAAGGATAAAGAGGTCTAGCCTTTTTTGTGTCAAAATTAGTTTTTAACGAGGTTATGAACAGTGGTGTAAATCTGTTATTTTGTAATTGAAGTTCATCTGAACAAAACACAAAGTAGATTTTAAAGAAAATAGATATAATGAAAGAGTCCATAAACCCATTTAACGGAGAGAAAATATATGAGTTTAATGAATTGTCTAGTAGTGAGTTAGACGATAAAATTAAAGTAGCGCATGAATGCTATGAAAATTGGAAGAATGTCACTTTTAAGGATAGGTCAAAATTAATGCGTAATGCTGCAAAGGAGTTAAAGAACAATAAGGACAAGTATGCTGAAATAATCACCAAGGAAATGGGGAAACCTATTTCTCAGGCTATTGCAGAAGTAGAAAAATGTGCGTGGGTATGTGATTACTATGCAGAGAATGCTGAAGACCAATTACAGGATGAAATCATAGAAACCGATGCAGAAACCAGTTTTGTTAAGTATCAGCCCTTGGGGGTTGTTTTGGCTGTAATGCCTTGGAACTACCCTTTTTGGCAAGTGTTTCGTTTTGCGGCGCCAAATCTTATGGCCGGTAACGTTGGTATTCTTAAACATGCTTCAAACGTTATGAAATCTGCGGAAATGATCCAAGAAGTGTTTGAAAATGCCGGGTTTCCAAAAGGATGTTTTCAAAATTTAATATTGAGTAGCGACAAAATCAAATCGGTAATTGAACATGAACTGGTACAAGCGGTAACCTTAACGGGAAGCAAACCTGCGGGGGCTTCCGTAGCCTCTATTGCAGGAGAAAATATTAAGAAATCGGTACTTGAACTTGGGGGGAGTAATGCACTGGTTGTTTTTGATGATGCCAATATGGAAGAAACTGTTGAAACCTGTGCTAATGCCCGTTTTCAAAATACGGGCCAGAGTTGCATTGCGGGCAAACGCCTATTGGTACATGAGAACATAGTTGATGAGTTTACCCAAAAGTATCTTGAAAAAGTTAAAAGCTTAAAGGTGGGAGATCCTATGGATAAGGAGACTTATATAGGTGTTATGGCTCGGGAAGATTTGGCAGAGGATTTAGAAAAACAAGTTCAAGGTTCTGTTAAGATGGGAGCAGAAGCTATTTTAGGAGGAAGTAGAAAACGAACCTTTTTTGAGCCTACCATACTTACAGGAGTTACCCAAGATATGCCAATTTTTAAAGAAGAAACATTTGGCCCCGCAATAGGAATAACCACTTTTAGTACGGATGAAGAGGCAGTAGAACTTTCCAATAATTCCATATTTGGGTTAGGGGTGAGTATGTTTACATCCTCTAAAGACCGAGTTAAAAACCTTGTTCCAAAATTTGATGAAGGCGCGGTTTTTGTGAACGAACTTGTAAAGAGTGATCCAAGGTTACCATTTGGAGGAATTAAAATTTCCGGATATGGCAGAGAGCTTTCTTCGCATGGTATCAAAGAGTTCGTGAATAAAAAAACGGTATTTATAAAACATTAACTATCAGTTTAAGTTTTGTTTTTAGTATTTTGATACATAGTTGTTTATGTGTTTATTTTTCATTGACGTTTACAGTTTGAAAAGGATGACTTTTCATAAAATTGATACAGTACACGAACATCTGTATTGACTTTAAAAACTCCAGTTTGTATTAAAAATAATGTTGGAAAAAAGAATAATGTTGTACATTTTTCAAACCTTCGTATCTTGTAAGAATATTAACCAATTAACTATATTCAGATGCGTAAGTTCGTAGTAATGGCATTATTGGTCGTATCGGCCAACTCTTTTGCCCAAAAAATGAAAGTAAGTAAAGGCGACATTAAAAACCTAAAAGATATCTCGGTCTATACTTTAGAATTTGATTACAGTAACCTTGAGATTCCTAAGTATGATTCCGAAGATGATTTCCTTGAGGATAAAATGGCAAAAAGGGAAGAAAAGGAAGCAGGTAAAGGCGAAGAGTTTAAAAAATCGTGGTTTGCAGACCGCCAAGATCGGTACGAGCCCAAATTCATTGAATCTTTCAATAAGCGTTTTGACGATGGAGAAGTGAGTGTTTCTATGGAAGACGCGGATTACACAATGAAGATTCATACCAACAAAATTTATGCAGGGTACAATGTGGGCGTAGTTCGCAAAAATGCAGAAATTGATGCTACTATTACAGTGTATGAAACAGCAAACCCTAGTAACGTGTTGTTGGAAGGCAAATACTCAGATGTTCAAGGTTACGGAGCCATGGGTAATGATTATAACAGCGGGTACCGTATTTCGGAATGTTACGCTAAACTAGCGAAGAACATGGCCGGTTTTATTATAAAGAAGGCGTTGAAGTAATTTTTAAGTTTAATGAGTGAAAAGCGACTATTAAAATAGCCGCTTTTTTGTTTTAATAAAGGCAGGGTATTCGCGTTATAGGAATAATTGCGTGACAAATGAAAATAATATTAGATGAAATTCGGAAAAGTAGAACACCCGGAACATGTTGATTTTACACTACCGGCCGACCATATAGATACAGCTGGTGTACTGGCCAAAAAGGCTAAAAGTCAACCTCTCAATATTTCTGTGGGTTGCGCCAAATGGAACCGTCAAGATTTAAAAAACTTCTATCCACGGGGAACAAAAGATGAGTTGGTGTATTATAGTTCCCAATTTAATAGTATTGAGCTGAATGCTACGTTTTATCGCATCTTTCCGGCGGAACAATATGAGAAGTGGTATGACAAGACTCCGGAAGGATTCAAATTTTACCCTAAGATTTCTAGGGACATAAGTCATTTAAGACGCCTAAACGAGGCTTCACTTCCCATAGTTGATAGATATTTAGAAGTTACTTCAAACCTCAAAGAAAAGTTAGGAACCATCTTTTTACAAATGCACGATAATTTTGGGCCTAAGAATTGGAATAGGGTGGTACGTTTTGTAGAATATTGGCCAAAAGAGTTTCCCCTAGCTATGGAGTTTAGGCATACAGATTGGTTTAATGATGAAAAAGTAAGTCAAGAGTTGTATCACCTTTTGCAAGAAAACAACATTGCCAACATTGTGGTAGATACGGCAGGAAGAAGGGATATGCTGCATATGAGGTTAACGAATAACGAGGCTTTTGTACGCTATGTTGGTGCAAACCACGTTACCGATTATGACCGTTTGGACGATTGGATCGAAAGATTGGATAGTTGGAAAAATCAGGGTCTTAAGAACATTAATTTCTTTGTGCATCAAAATATGGAATTGGAATCCCCTTTATTATCGGCACAATTTATTGCCAAATTGAATAAAAAATGGAGTACTCATCTTCAAATTCCAAAAACGTTACAAGATTCTACAGGTAAACTATTTTAGGGTTTCTTTCTTTCCTAATTTTATAAAAAATTCAACACACTTAAACTATAAACATCATGAGATTTCATTCTAGAAAATGGGTTAAACCCGGAGATTTGAATGCTAACGAGACCTTGTTCGGTGGGCGCGTACTGGCGTGGATAGATGAAGAGGCTGCACTGTACAGTATTATTCAGTTAGAGAACAAAAAGGTAGTTACCAAATACATGTCGGAAATCAACTTTATGAGTTCTGCCGTAAAGGGAGACATAGTAGAGATTGGTATTGAAGTAGTAAAGTTTGGAAAATCTTCGTTAACCTTAAATTGTGAAGTAAGGAACAAGATGACCCATGAGACCATTGTAACGGTAGATAACATCATCATGGTAAACCTAGATGATGAGGGTAAACCAAAACCACACGGAAAAACAAAAATTGAATATGTTGTAGACCGTTTGGCTTCCGAAGAGGATTAGGAAGTTTGCATGGTTTTAGCAATAGCTTCAACCTCATCTAGAACGCGTAATAGGTTTTCGCCCCAGAGTTTGGCAATTTCTTCTTCGGTGTAGCCACGTTTTACGAGTTCTAAGGTTACGTTGAAGGTTTCAGAGGCATCTGACCATCCTTTAATACCGCCACCTCCATCAAAATCAGAACTGATACCTACATGGTCGATTCCTATTAAATCGACCATGTAATCTATATGATCAACAAAATCTGATACATCTACCATAGGAGGCGCATCAGGAGATTTATCGGCAATGGAAATCCCTATTTTCTTAACCTTAGGATAGTTTTTTATAAAGGCTTCTTTCTGTGCATCGGTTAAAGAAGGAAATTGTTCTCTTGAATACCACTCGAGTCCCATGGAGTCTGCTACTTTCTTCAAAATGGTTTTAATATATGCGTTGTAAGCTTCGTCTTTCTCGGTATTCAAATACGAACTAAAAGCAACCGTCTGTACAACGCCGCCATTTTTTTTCATGAGTTTTAACTGTTCATCGTCTAGGTTTCTGCTATGGTCGCATAAGGCTCTGGCAGAAGAGTGAGAGGCAATTATAGGGGCTTTGGAAAGGGTAATCATCTGTTTCATAGCCTCTTTGGACGGATGGGAGACATCTACTATAATCCCTAATCTATTCATCTCTTTTACAGCTCCTTGGCCTAATTTACTTAAACCGTTATGTAGCCATACATTATCTTTTTCTCCGGTGTTGGAATCGCTAAACTGACTATGTCCGTTGTGGGATAATGAGATGTAACGGGCACCAAGGTCATAGTACTTTTTAAAATTTGCCAAATCCGTACCCATAGGATATGCATTTTCAACACCAATCATGGCTACCTTTTTCCCCGAAGCATGAATACGTCTTACATCTTTGGAATTTAGGGCCAGTTCAATATCGTTTGGTGCAATGTCTTCACATAAACGGTGTATGGCATCAAATTTTGAAATCGCATTTTTTTCGGCTTTGGCGTACCCTTTTTCTGTTAGGGAATCTTGCCCTGTATAAACTATAAGCCAGGTAACATCTAATCCCCCTTCATCCATTTTGGGCAAATTAATTTGTGTTTCTAGCCGTTGGGTATAGTTTATGCTGTCTGTGAAGTTGTTGATATTGATGTCGTTATGTGTATCTATCGTAATTATTTTTTCATGTATACGCATAGCCTTCTCCTGCAGGGTTTCCTCTGTTTTTTTCTTGCTTTCGGAACAGGAAACTATAGATAAAATGCTCAATAAATAGATAAAATGCCTCATAATAGGAAGAGTTAAACCTACAATTTATGCATTTTGACAACACTTTAGGCCCTGTAGGGAACATTTAGTTGTGTGCACTGTGCTAAAAAGGGAATTTTACAATGATCCGTATAAATATGTCAAATAAACAAACACTAGATAAATGTAACGAAACACCATAAATCAGTCCCACTCTTATTAACCTAAAACTACCTACATTGAAAACGAAAAACCTACTTTTCCAATTATCGGATTTAGAGTCGCACCTTAATAATTTTTCTACTGAGAAATTATCTACCGATGAGGCTTTCCATTTAAAAATATCTTTTCAGCATTTTAAAAAGAATCTTTTGGAGATGGTCTTCCTTACCGGGGAGAACATGAAAGAAACGGAAGGTGCGAAGGAAGATAAAAACTCCTCCGCAAAAATTAATGAGTTTGAAAAGGCCTATCCGGAATTGGACCTAGAGACCTACGAAGCCATTATAGAGCATCATAAATCTTACGGGAATGTTTTAAAAGAACTTCAAATTGATTCAGCTATGGATAAAAAAGACATTTTAATTCTCAAAGGAAAGACGAACAAAGGAAAAAATACCGATGTTGAAATAAATTTAAAGGTGGTATTGGACGAATGTATGGGTGAAATGAGCCTTTTACGAGAGTTAATAACCCTTTTTATTGGAAATGCCCTAGAGTTCATGGGAGCTGCCAAAATACATCTTCAAACCCAAGATTTTGATCAGTTGGATTTAGCTGCACACAAAATAAAAGCTGGTCTGGCTATGATGCGTACAGATGATTTGCATGAAATAGTTACCCAAATCCAAAAAGGCTGTAAACTAGACCAAGATCCTAAACACTTAGAGTTTCTTTGCAAGTGTTTTGGTGAAGAATTCCCAAAAGTTAAGAAGGCATTAGACCGCGCATATGTAGAGCTTACCAATAACTAAACACCTAACAATGGACAAAAAAAGACTATTGTTAGCAGAGGATGATGAGCTACTTGCTTCTTTGCTCAACTTTCGGTTAAAGAAAGGAGGATACGAAGTAAATCATAGCAGCAATGGAAAAGAGGTAAAGGAATTTCTTTCCAAAAACATGCCGGACATTATTGTGAGCGATATTATGATGCCCTATTTCTCGGGTATGGAACTTATAGCTTATGTGCGTAAAGAACTTAAATCCCAAGTGCCTATTATTATCATATCATCTGCAGGCAATGAGGAAAACGTTCTTAATGCATTTGAACTGGGAGCAAACGACTTTATATCCAAACCGGTGAGTCCGTCCGAACTTCTGGTACGCGTTGCCCGCGAGTTGAAAAAAACTTAATTTGTTAGAAACCTATAAAACATATCATGGGGCTGCTTTTATTACGCCGCCTAAAGTGGACACGAACATTCTCTGGGGATTATCCGTCTTGTTCGTTGTTCTTGCTGTGGTATATTTTATCTGTGTTTTCTTTTTTAGAAACAAAATATCCGCGACGGCTTCACGTACCAAGCAGCGAAAGAAAGAACTTTCTCCAATGATCAGTGAGTTCTTGTTTTATGAGGAAGATGCGGACAAGGGAGAAAAAACTAACTATATCTCCTTAAAAATAGAAATCAGGGAACTTCTTAAGGACGATTTCAATAGAAAGGTACTGGTGGAAGTATTGCTAGATCTTAGAAAGGATGTTTCTGGTGATACGCAAGAACGACTTTTTGCCCTTTACCAAGATTTAGGACTTGAAAAAGATGCTTTTGAAAAGTTGAAAAGCTGGCGCTGGGAGGTGATTTCTAAAGGCATTTTAGAACTCACTCAAATGCAAGTGGAGTCGGCCTATAGTTTTATCACCAAGTTTATCAATCATAAAAAGGGAACTATAAGAAAGCAGGCCGAGATTGCTACGGTTACCCTTAGACCGGAAGGAATAAATTATTTCCTGGATACTACTCGATATAAAATTTCTGAATGGCAACAGCTAAAGTTGTTGGATGTATTAAGAAATCAGGAAAATTACGAACCACCTAGGTTTAGTACGTGGTTGACATCAAAAAACAAGCATGTAGTGTTGTTTGCCTTAAGGCTTATTAAATATTACAACCAGAATGACGCCAACGCCTCATTGATAGAGTTGGTCAAACATAAAGATTATCAAATAAGGGAGGAGGCAATTGGCTGTATTAAAGAGTTTTATGTGGTTGAGTCTATACCTGCTCTTAAAGCGATATTTAGAAAATGCAATACGGATAGTAAGATTGTAGTGTTGGGAGCTATTTCAGAGTTAGGAAGCGCCAATGATATAGATTTCCTAAAATCAGTAGCAAAAAAAGAAAGCAACTTTTCTGTGTCCAGTAAAGCCTTAGCAGCAATAAATATGATTGCTCCGGAAACAGTTATGCCTACGGAGGGATTGGAAAAACCAAAACCATACAAAGAAGATATTGCCGAGGTAGAATTGATAAATGAAACTACTATTGAGACTGCATCACCACCGGTGACTCCTATACAGAGCGAAGAAGAAGTAGACCACATAGTTGAAGATTTGCCGTTGCCGGATACAAGTTTCAACCAATCTTCGCAAGAGAGCGAAGAGAATATTGTTGAGAACAGTCCGGTAGAGGAGACCGTTGATACTGAACTACAGGTCTTCACAGATGCCAAATCCGTAGGGACAGAAGAGTTTGTTAACAGCGATAGTACAATTTCAATTACTGAGACTCCAGAGGAAAAAGAAGTTAAGAAAGCAGTAAAAGAGCCTGTAGAACAAGTTGAAATAACAGAGCTACTTGTTATTGACCCAATTATCGTCTCAGGTTTTGTATCAAAAACCATAGAACCACAAGCCGAAATATTTTCCGAACCTTCATTACGATTTGATTTTTTACCAATTGTAATAGCCGATTCAATACCAACTAACCAACCCACTACAAAATATAGACCCATGGCCAATTCAGATAACCACAGCCCGGATATTAACAATATTGAAGTTGAGTATGTGGTAGTAAGTTCTACACTTCACAAAGGGGCTAATCCCGGAAAGCCATTTTTTGATATTGCTAATATTGATTTTCTCCCAATTGTAGTGGAGGATAAAGATTTAGAGGATTTAGAGTCCAATATAATAGATGAAGTTAATGAGCTGGATTTTCTTCCTATCGTTTTAGATAATGATGTGGAAATTGAGGAGGAGGTACATGACGAAACTACGGAAGAATTGGTTTTCCCAATTACGACTAGTCTGGACGGATTCACGTTATCGGATTTTGAAGTAGATTTTGCCAATGCCCAAGAAGTAACAACCTCTGAAGGTGATATAACTCCGGATAAAACTTTGCAAACCGATTTGGAAGGGCCAAAAGCCGCGGAATTGGAAAACGAAGATGTACTGTCCTGGTTAATGGCAGAGAATGAGTTAAGAGAGATAGAATTGGAATACGAGACTGTAAACTCAAACGAAACCACCAAGCCTTTTCTAGATTTGATTCCGGAGCCTGTTTACTATGATGAACATGAAACCTATATGATGGGCCTTCTAGATGATTTGGAGGAAATGGGAGACCATCGTGAGGTGCCTTTGTTGAAAGAACTTCTGGCAGAAGAGACTAGAGGCTTTATAAAAGACCGTATTAATAGTCTCATTGAGCAATTCTCCTCTTTTGGCAACATGATAAATAAAATTGGAGATAGAGCGCCTGAGGAGCCTATATTGGATATGCCTGCATTTAGTGTGTTTGCAGACTTGTTCAAAAATATAGGAACGGAGTCCAAACTAATTCTTTTGGATGAAATTGTTTCGGTTGGAGACGAAAAGGAAATCGATTTTTTAGATGGGCTTTTAGAGGATCCTGATTTACGAATACGGAAAAAGGCACAAAGTGCCCTTAAGTTGTTAGTGGAAAAAGTATCGAGAAAAAGCGACTTTGAAAAAGACCTTTTACCCAAACCTGTTGAGGAACTTCCTATTGACCTTTCCATTTTGGAACCCTTCACGCAATCAAAACCCAACAAAACGGACACAACAATAAAAAGCGCCGTAAATACGCAAGACAACCAAGAAATTATCAAGTTTGATTTTGAACTGGAAGATACGAGAGTACTTGATAAGAAGTACGATAAAAAAACATTGAGCATTGAGGTAGATGCTATTGAGGTATCTCCTAACGAGAGTTCGTTTTTTACTTCCATCATAGATTTCCCAAGAAAATTTATTGGAAAATTAAATGGATAGTACCTTTTTTAATATCCTCTTAGATTACATAAACATCGTTTTTCTGTTGTTTACGGTAATTCTATTCACTCTGTTTACTATTATGGGGGTATTATCTACTAGGAACTCTATTCACTACAGAAAGAAAAACAGTTTTGGCAGCCTTTCAAAAATTATGGCATCGCCTTTATCTCCAAGTATTACAATAATTGCCCCGGCTTATAATGAAGGTCTAACTATTGTTGAGAACATACGGTCATTAATGTCGCTTCGTTATGTAAACTATGAGGTCATGGTCGTTAACGATGGGAGTAAGGATGATACGCTCCAGAAAATGATAGATGCCTATGACCTTGTTAAAATAGATCAGAAAAAAGACCCCAACTGGAAAAATAAACCCATTAGGGGAATTTATAAATCGCCGCACAGGGCTTTTTCCAAGTTAACGGTGATAGACAAAGAAAACGGAGGCAAGTCAGATGCTCTAAATACGGGTATGGCCCTTTCCACCAACCGTTACGTTGGGTGTATAGATGTAGATTGCCTTTTACTCCCGGATGCATTGTTGCATGTGGTAAAATCATTCTATCAGCGTTCGGAAAAACGGGTAATTGCCGTTGGTGGTGTTATACGTGTGGCCAATTCTTGTGTCATAGAAGGCGGGCAGTTAGAGGAAATACGTTTACCTACAAATTGGTTGGCGAGGTTTCAACTGTTGGAATATACCCGTTCCTTTATTTTAGGTAGGATGGCTTGGGGAAGTATAGATAGTCTTCTTATCATCTCGGGAGCCTTTGGTTTTTTTGATCGTGAAATAGCACTTGCGGTAGGAGGTTATGATACGGGTACCGTAGGTGAGGACATGGAAATTGTCTTTAAGATGAGAAGGTACATGCACGACAGAAAGGAACCTTATACCATAGAATATATTCCTGACCCATTGTGCTGGACAGAAGTGCCTGAGGATTTAAAAATACTGGTAAACCAAAGAGATCGGTGGGCCAGGGGTAATCTGGAAACCCTGTTCAAACATAAGGACATGTTCTTTAATTCCAAATATGGGCGTTTAGGATTGTTGAGTTATCCGTATTGGTTTTTTTATGAGTGGCTAGCTCCACTCATGGAGTTTTTTGGCTTCTTCACCATTATCCTTTTTATATATCTGGGCATTTTAAATTGGGACTTTTTTATCGCCATAACGGCAATGGTCTACCTGTTCTCTATAATGTTCTCGTTTTATGCCATTCTATGGGATGTGTACAGCTATAATGAGTATAAGAAAACCAAGGATATCCTAACACTTATGCTGTGCGCCATTATAGAGCCGTTATTTTTTCACCCCATAGTGGTGTGGTCTGCGGTACGTGGGAATTATAAAAAACTATTCAAAATAAAATCGGGCTGGGGATCCCAGGTTCGTAAAGGCTTTGCCAAGGCCACTTAAAAAGTAAAATGAATACAAGTAAGATAGATAGATATTCTCTAAAGCATTACACCAGATTGATGATTTCTTTCTTTGGTAGTCTTTTGGTGCTTACTATTTATCAATATACAACGCTCTACTTCAAGGGGGTTGTAGATATCATATTCGGAACGAGTTTTCTTATAGCTGTGGTCCATCAAATTGGTTATACCTCTTTGGTGGGGGTCATTCTGGCGTTTCCATTTAATTTTTGGGAAAACCTTCGTCCGCGCTATGGTTTTAATTTAGTCTTTGTATTGCTTTTTATCCTATTGATCATAGAAGCTATGCTCATTAGCTATTTCTGTACGGCATTGGTACCCTTAGGTTCGGATTTATTAGGATATAGTTTTGAGGATATAAAAATGACGATTGCCAATTCCGGGGGTATTTCGTGGGTGCTTCCTTTAGGGCTTGTAATTATCATAGCCATGTTTTTTGGCTTTTATAAAGTAACCTCCAAGCACTATCATCACATTAATCGCATGTATCCGTTTACCATTATTTTGTTTAGCATGTTCATTGCTACGATGTTTATAGAAGGTAAACCGATCAACCATAACAAAACACAGTATCTAGCCCTTAATCTTTATGATACGTCTACAGAGGACACCTCCTATAATTCGGATATAGAATACCCTTTGATCAAATCAAAACCCATACAGAATGTTCTAGGTGAATATTTTGAGCTTAAAGACCAAAAGCCCAATATCGTTTTTATTATGGTAGAAGGGTTAGGTAGGGATTTTGTAGGAGCAGGGGCGGAGTATGGCGGCTTTACTCCTTTTTTGGATTCGCTTGCCACCAAATCTCTGTACTGGGAAAATTGTCTGAGCAATACGGGCCGTACGTTCGGGGTTTTACCGTCACTATTGGGCTCCTTACCCTTTGGTAAAAGCGGATTTATGGAACTAGAGAAGTATCCCAACAAGTTAACATTGTTCAGTATTCTGAAAAATAATGGATATCATACTTCATTCTACCAAGGAACAAATAGTTCTTTTGATAATGTAGATCGTTTTTTATCTAGTGAGAACCTTGACTTTGTATTGGATAAATCCGGGTTTGGAAACAAGTATAGGATGCAGGCAGAAGATGCTGCCGGTGCTTCTTGGGGCTATCCGGATAAGGAGCTTTTCAAAAAGAGCATGAGTTTGCCACGAGATGCGGAGCAGCCACGTATGGAGGTCTATATGACTATTAGTACGCATGAACCGTTTATACCGCCCAATCAGGAATTTTATGAAGATAAAGTGGCCAAATTGCTCTCACAGCGCGACTACGATAACAGGGTTGAGAATGTTATAGAAAAGAATGACAATGTATTTGCAACGCTACTGTATACGGATGATGCCCTAAAGTATGCTTTTCAGGAATACCAAAAGCAACCTAATTATGATAATACCATTTTCATAATAACAGGGGATCACAGATTAATTCCAATACCTCAGCGCAATAACCTCAGTCGTTTTCACGTACCATTGATTATGTATAGTCCGCTTTTGAAGAAGACCAAAAAAATGAGTGCCGTTAATTCACATTTTGATGTCACACCAACCTTGTTATCCCTTCTTGAAGCAAAGTATGAACTAAAAATGCCTAAAAAAGTGGCTTGGATGGGAAGCGCATTAGATATGGGTGAAGAATTTCGCTCCGTAAAGAACATTCCGCTTATGCGTAACAAAAACGAACTGAAAGAGTTTGTTGATGCTGAGAAAGTATATTCAAATGGTTCCATTTATAGTTTGGACAAAAATATGGATTTAGGTTCTTCCTTTGGAGGTTCAAAGACAGAGAGCAAGTTAAAGGCCTTTAAATCCATGAACGCCTATGTAACCAATAATGATAAAATTATTCCGGATAGTTTGGCCATTTTCTCGGTTAAGAAGGAAAAGTTCACAGACTCTGAAATTGTATGGATAAATAGTGTTTACAACGGACAGAATTTTGACAAGGTGTATATGATTGCTAGAGAGCTGGCTTTTGAACGGGAATATGAAAAGTCATTGTTGCTAAGCCGTTACATACTTTCCGAAGCACCAAGTCATATTGACACTAAGGTTTTAACCGGACGGGTAAATGTATGGATGGGCAATTATGAAAAATCCATTGAAATATTGAAAGCATGTATTAAGATGAATCCCAATTATATTGATTCTTATTCAGCTTTATTTGATGTCTATTTCTGGTCAGAGCGTTCAAAAGAAGGTTTGGAACTGGTAGAATTGGTAGAAGCAAATAGTTCTAGCGCCCATGAAATTAAGAACAAAATAGAAAGGGCTAAAAGACAGGCGCAAAAGAATAGAAGTACTGTGTACCTAGAAAAAATAAGAGACCCCCATACGGAGACCGCCGTAAATACGTTTGAAATAGAATGAGTACAAAAACTACATACCTATTTGCGTTCTGCCTTTTCATTGGCCTTTGGGTTAACGGACAAGATACGGACTATAATAATTTAGGTGATGTAAGTTTTGATACCGCTCGTAATTTAGCTTATGAAGGGGATTATAGGTCGGCCAACATAATGCTGACCAAATTGGTAAAACCGGACTCCAAAGATAATTCGGCTAGGTCGTTATTGGCCAGTACATATAGTTGGAACGGCGATTATGATAAAGCACGAGATGAGTTTAATATAATTCTTTCTTCGGATAAGGGAGATAGAAACACATGGATAGCAGCTGTTAAGAACGAGCTTTATGCCAAAAACAACGCAACGGCAATGGGCCTGGCAAATAAGGCTTTAGTCTATCTTAAAAGTGATGTTGAGGTTGAAAGATTAAGAACGATTGCAGAGGAAGGGTTAGCCCTAACAGAGTACCCTGAATCCGGATGGTTCAATCAGGATGACGGCATTGCTCCTCAAAAAGGAATAGCATCCACTAAGGAAGATAAGAAAACCATAGCTCCTAAAGTGGTAGATACGTTAGCAGCTAAAACGCCCGTTGCAGAAGAAGTGTTGAAGAATAGGGTCTCCGTAAGAAATTCAGCAACTATATACGATACAAGGTATGATCCTATGTTTTATTCCACTATTTCATACCAAAGGCAAACCTTGGCAGGAAGTATCATTCCAAAAATAAACTACAGCAACCGTTTAGGCACTTATGGTGTTCAATATGATTTGGATTTTTACCCCAAATTTTCAAAGCGTTTCTATGCGTATATGAACTACGGATTTTCCAATGCCTCAATTTATCCAAAACACAAACTAGGTGGAGACCTGTATGCCAATTTGCCCGGTGCATTTGAATTTTCTGCCGGTGGTAGGTATATTACTTATGACAACACCAATGTATCCGTTATCACCAATTCGCTGGGGCATTATCGTGGTAATTATTATTTCTCTTTACGTTCGTACATTACACCAATGCCGGATAATCTAACGCGTTTTTCAGGAAACTTGTTGGTTAGAAAATATCTGAAAGATGCGGAAAACTATTTGGGATTGAATGTGGGTATGGGGTATTCTCCGGAGCTGAGACAATTAACTTCGGGTGATGAGCTTTTGGCCGAAACACTTTTGTATGTGGAGTCTCAACGTTTAAGCTTGGAATATCAATTTACAGGTAAGAATAGCCCAAATATTTACAGGGCCAATGTTGGTGCTTCAAGGCAGGAATTAGCCTTTGCTTCCGGCAAGTTCTTTTATGGGGTTTCCGCAGGTATTACCTACGAGGTAAAATTTTAAGTTTACCCTTTCTTTATTTGCTGTCTTTGGGAGTATGGGTATCAAACACCCACTTATCTGCGTACATGCCATAAACAAGACCTATTTCGTTCTCTTGCACGTATTTTTCATCCTTGCCGGGGTCAAAGTTCACATTGTACACATAAACTTTAATGTCGTTATCTCTCAGTTGAAGCATTAATTTGTTTTGTGCGGAAAGTATTCTACGCGAGAGTGCAACATGTTTTACGTTGTTTATAGCTAACCATCTAAGCTTATCTCCTTTTATTTTCATTAAGGGCTCTTGAGATATCATAGCGGAAATGCCATGTTGAGATGCTTCTTCTATGGCCATAGGACTAAAGAGCTCCATGAGCAATCGTTTTTTGTCTACAAATTTATTGGCAAATCCTATTGGGTCGTTAATTTTATCGGTTACCAAGGTAGCATCGGGGTGGGCCTTGAACCATGCGTTTATTCCCTTAAGGTCCAAAGTAGTATAATCTCCATAAATCTTATGTTTCATGAATTCTGAATGGGAGGGAGGCAATTCACCTGTAAAATCCGTAAAACGCGCCCACATGGCCCAATCATGCGCTGCAACCAACTCTCCGTCCGAAGTTTCAATAATATCAAGCTCAAATAACCTAAATCCCTTTTTGTAATTCTCGTCAAGGGCATTTTTGGTGTTGGTAGATTTAATGCCGTTTATTTCACCACCTGCATGGGCGATATACCGGTTGTTGTTGGGTTCAAAATCATAGGTGATTCGTGGGAAATAAACGGTGCTATCTTTAATAAGTTTTGGAATATTTTCTGAAATTGTTGCAGAGTTATCGTTAACCTCTTCCGTTATAATGCCATTAAAGTTATGCATAGCATAAGCTTGACAACCTTTTAAAGTTGCTAGTTTTTCAAACCCCATTCCTGATAGTTCTGCAGATGGTTTAAGCGAACCATTTACTGCCGAATCATGTGCTAGGATGGCAAAAGTGGTTTTGTTGGCCTGCATTTTCTTTAAGAGGACCACCAATTTGGTTACTTCTTCAGGGCTGGAATATGTGTCAAAGGTCTTGAATTCGTAAGTGTCCGAAGAGTTAAAGTGTACTACAGTAAGTCCACGTTCAACATGTTCTGTTTGGCCCGCTATGGTAAAGCTGCTTTTTTGTTTGGCATTAAAACTATGGCTGCTCAGCTTTAAGGTCGTTTCGTTATTAGATTTAGTTATGATGGTAGGGGTGGTTTTTGCCAAACCTATTTCAGTAGATCCTAAACACAAAATAGCGCACAGGGAAACTAGACCGATGATTTTTATTTTCTTTTTCATTATATATGAAGAATATGAGATAACAAGAATTTAGAAGTCACTCTAGAGGCACAAAATTGTAAAAGAGTAACACTATATAATATAACGTTTTACGAACCGTGCTTATTGCTACAGTATTGTAGGAAGCTAAAATTGATTTTTTTTGGTTTAAGAGTAGAATTAGGATGCTTTAAAACATACACGACCTAATCTTTGGGAAAACAGGTGGCACAGGGTAGTATAAATGTCAGGGTTGCAATTAAAACCGTTGAAAACCCTTATAAACATTAGGGTTGATGAAGTGTAAATAATTGAGATACAGAGAGTGTTGGATGAAATGAGGCATTTTTACGATGAATTACACACCTATTTTGTTCAAGAAATGAGCAATTTTACAGGATTAACAGGTTTTACAACATTTTTCATTCGTTACACCACAATTTATTGTTTGAGGCTCTCTTTATGAATAAGTTTACATCATAATAATTAAGACACCAAATCAAAATATTAACTTAACCTATACAAATCATGCTTTACGATACCTACGGAGAAGAGTACTTATCATTCCTTCAAGACTTAAACGAAATCTTAAGTTTAAACGAATTAGTAGAATTAGATTATATGTAATCAGGATCCCAAATCCATCAACTTTTAATACCTACAACTATGGCAAATCAAAACCCAGACAACGCAGCTTACATGAATTTTATTGAAAATTTGAATGAAATTCTAAACAGTGAAGAAATTAACAAGTTAAATTTTTCTTAGTTATTTAGTGAATATTAGTTGTTCAAAAAAAAGCCCTGACGTTCAATCGTCAGGGCTTTTTTATAAGGTACTGTTTTCTATCTATCCTAGATATGTTTTCAGTAATTTACTTCTTGAATTATGGCGTAGCTTTCTAATCGCTTTTTCACGAATTTGACGAACCCTTTCCCGTGTAAGGTCAAAAGTTTGTCCAATTTCGGCCAAGGTCATAGACTGTTGGTCACCTATTCCGTAATATAATTTAACTACATCTGCCTCTCTGGGAGATAAAGTTTCCAATGCACGGTTAATTTCCGTATTCAATGATTGCTGCATTAAAATTTTATCCGGCTTTGGAGATTCTCCACTACGAAGTACATCATAAAGATTGGAGTCTTCCCCTTCTCTTAAAGGCGCATCCATAGAGACGTGTCTTCCTGAGTTTTTCATGGATTGTTTCACCTCGCTTACGGTCATCTCCAATTCCTTGGCAATTTCTTCCGCAGAAGGTGGCCTTTCATGAGCTTGCTCCAAATAAGAAAATGTCTTTTTAATCTTATTTATAGAACCAATTTTATTTAAGGGCAGGCGCACAACACGAGATTGTTCCGCTAGTGCCTGAAGAATGGATTGGCGAATCCACCACACGGCATAGGATATAAATTTAAAACCACGAGTCTCGTCAAAACGTTTTGCAGCTTTTACGAGCCCTAAGTTACCTTCGTTAATTAAATCCGGTAGTTTTAAACCCTGATTTTGATATTGTTTGGCCACGGAGACCACAAAGCGTAAGTTGGCTGTAGTTAATTTTTCTAGGGCTACTTGGTCCCCAGCTCGGATCCTTTGTGCGAGTTCTACTTCCTCAGACGCATTGATCAGATCAATTTTACTGATATCTTGCAAGTACTTATCCAATGATTTTGATTCACGATTCGTAACTTGCTTGATAATCTTTAGTTGCCTCATATATCTAGTATGTTTAGGATTACTACAAGAGTACAGTATACATTTTTATTATCGATTTTCCAAAGAGATGTCAGTATTCTTATACAAAATTTATGAGAAGTTTAAGATTTCAAGTACGAATCTAGGCGGATTCTATGGGTTCCGTTATTTTTGACCACAAATAAAGAGAAATGAGCAAGCGAAAGCTGAAAAAATACCTCTCCGAAATTGATAAAGATGCAATAGAAGAGCAACTTCTAGACCTCTATGAGCGGTTTCCGCAAGTAAAGGAGTATTACAATTTTATCTTTAACCCTAAAGAGGACAAGCTTGTTCAGGAGGCTAAGACCAAAATTAGTAACGAATACTTTCCTGTAAGACGAAAAAGACCTAGGGCACGCCGCTCCGTGGCACAGAAATTCATAAAGCACTTTATAAAATTAGGCGTAGACCCGCATCTCATAGCAGATGTAATGCTCTATAATTTAGAGATTGCACAGGTATTTGAAAAAGATAGGAATACACCTGATGCCTTTTATAAGAGTATGATGAACTCGTTTACGGAAGCAGTTCAGTTTATTTCTATAAATGGGTTATTGTCCGAGTATAAGGAGCGGATAGTTAAAATTTACACGATTACACAAGAACAGAATTGGCAATTTAGCGAGGGATTTTCCCGCGCATTAGATATTATAGATTAGGTATGGCAATAGTAATTATTAGACAGGATGATAAAATTGAGTTATGGAAAAAAGCACTTTTAGCACAGCAACCAGATTTGGAGGTCTACAGTTATTTGGAAAAGCATCCTAAAGAAAAAATAGACATGGCTTTGGTTTGGAAGCACCCCAACGGTGCATTGGCTCCTTACCCTAATTTAAAATTGATTGCCTCTAGTGGGGCAGGAGTGGATTTTATTTTTGAGGATGATACCGCTCCTAAAAACCTACCTATAACCCGTGTAGTAGATGATATGCTTGCCAAAGACATGAGTGAACATGTGCTAGCGGTAATTTTAAGTCACCTAAAGAATTTGGATCGGTACAGGGTTAATCAGTTAAAGGGAATCTGGCAACCTATGCAATATCATAGAATTTCAGATTTTACAATAGGTATTTTAGGATTAGGTGCACTTGGCAAGGAATTAGCGGGCGATTTGGTTAAATACGGGTTCAAGGTTCAGGGCTGGTCAAATTCACAGAAAAACATTCAGGGGGTAACCAGCTTTGTTGGCGAACCTGGTTTGGGTGAGTTTCTTAAGACTACTCAGATTTTGGTGTGTCTTTTGCCATTAACGGAAGCTACCACAGGGATTTTGAATAAGGAGCTTTTTAAACAACTGCCTAAAGGAGCTTTCGTAATAAACGTAGCTCGAGGAGGGCATTTAGTGGATGAAGATTTGCTCGAAATGCTAAATAACGGTCACCTTTCCGGCGCAGGGTTGGATGTCTATCATCAAGAGCCTTTGCCAAAAGAACATGCATTTTGGAATCATGAGAAGATTCAGATGACACCTCATTACGCAAGTGTATCCGATACGGATTCCGTAGTTCCTCAAATTTTAGAAAATCATAATAGGTTGTTGAACAACAAACCTTTACTGAACGAGGTAGTAATGGATAAAGGCTATTAAGGCTTTATCCATTTTCTATGCGAACCCCCAAAAACGTTATTGTTTTAAGGAAAAGGCAGGGCATTTCTTTTTTCTTTTTATCGATTTAACCAGAATAAATTTCAGATAAGTACAAATTTCCTTTAATTTTGTAAAATTGAGAATTTTAGGAACCCCACCTATTTACACTAATTGAACGCTAAATTTTAGACCCTACTTGGAGTTAAAAAAAGATACCACCGAAAAGCAACTGTACGATTATCAGGAAGAAGACCTGAATACCATTTTCAAGCATTTGGAAGATCCTGAAGAGAAGGGAAATTTGTTGTACCAGTTACCTACAGGTGGTGGTAAGACCGTTGTTTTTTCTGAGATTGCCCGTCGTTATATCCAAAAAACAGGCAAGAAGGTCGTGGTTTTAACACACCGTATTGAGCTAAGCACGCAAACTTCTAGAATGCTTAATAGTTTTGGTGTAAAGAACAAGATTATCAATAGCGAAGTAAAGGAACTTACCGATCAGGATAAGTTCATGTGTTTCGTTGCCATGGTAGAAACCCTAAATAATAGACTACAGGAAGAGAAAGTTGAAATTAACGATATTGGGCTCGTTATTATTGATGAGGCCCACTACAACTCGTTTAGGAAGCTTTTTAAATTCTTTAAGAAATCTACTATTCTAGGGGTGACCGCTACACCCTTGAGTTCAAATATAAAATTACCCATGAAAGACAACTATCAAAAGTTGATCGTGGGCGAATCTATTGGTTCTCTGATCAAGAAAAACTTCTTGGCCAAGGGAAACATGTATAATTATGATGTAAGTCTGCAGAGTCTTAAATTGGGTATTAGCGGTGATTATACGGTAAAATCATCTGATGAGCTCTACAGTAACCAGAGTATGTTGGGTAAATTACTTTCTGCATACAAAGAAATAGCCGAAGGTACCAAAACGTTAATTTTCAACAATGGTATTAATACGTCTCGTTACGTATATGAAACGTTTAAGAAGGCCGGCTATAATATTCGTCATTTAGATAATAAGAACACGGCAACGGAGCGTAAGGAGATTTTAGAGTGGTTCTCCAACACACCGGATGCTATACTTACATCAGTCAGTATTCTTACTACTGGTTTTGATGAACCATCCGTAGAAACCATAATATTGAACAGGGCTACACGATCACTTACATTATATTTTCAGATGATTGGTCGTGGGTCACGTATTTTACCTAATAAAAGTGAATTTACCGTAGTTGATTTAGGGAATAAC
Source organism: Zobellia sp. B3R18 (assembly GCF_018860715.1). Classification (NCBI taxonomy): domain Bacteria; kingdom Pseudomonadati; phylum Bacteroidota; class Flavobacteriia; order Flavobacteriales; family Flavobacteriaceae; genus Zobellia; species Zobellia sp. B3R18. The sequence goes on from NZ_JAHKQG010000003.1 coordinate 104,500, forward strand.
GTTGCACGTTTTGGTCTTTGGGATGCGCCTATAGATTGGCAGGAGATTTTCCATTTTCCGGATTTCTACCTGGAAAACATCAAGAATGATGAAGAAATTGAGAAGGAGTTCGTTTATGAAATGCCTGCTGCCCTTAGAGAAAAATTCAAAAACTCTACCAATATTGAGTTTAATATAAAAGAGGAATACAAGAAGGTCTTTGCACAAGGATTACGGTCCAAGATTGTGTTGGAGCGTAGTATTGATCAACACGCACAAATTTGTGTGGAAAACTCCGAAGATGTTTTTGATGCACGTATTTTGGCTAAAGAACTTAAAGAGGAGATTAAGTATCGTGTAAGACAGTATTCTTATTGTATTATGAACAATACCAAAAACTACAAAGAGTGGTTGGAAGAGGATTACGAACGTAAGTTACGCTCAAGTATTTCTCGTATGTTCGCTGCTAAGATGTAACGTGCTCCGCTTCTAAAAGGAGCTGATTAGGAAAGCAATATATTCACAGAATAGAAAAATAGTTAAGGGTGAAGCAAAGTGTCCTTTTGGTAATAGGATTTACCTGGCCTGAACCCGCATCTACGGCTGCGGGAAACCGTATGTTGCAGCTTCTTCTTTTTTTTAAGAGTAAAGGGTACAAAATAATCTTTACAAGCGCTGCGTCTAGAACAGAACTCTCACTTGATTTGGAGGAACTTCAAATAGAAACAAAGTCCATTGCACTTAATGATTCCACTTTTGATGCAGTTTTAAAGGAAATAGACCCGAACATAGTTCTTTTTGACCGCTTTTTAACTGAGGAACAATTTGGTTGGCGGGTATCCGAAAATGTGCCCCAGGCACTAAAAGTGCTTGATACAGAAGATTTGCATTCCCTTAGAAAAGTGAGGGAACTTGCACATAAAAAAGGAATTCCTTTTGCAGTTAAGGATTGGGTAAAAGATGATATAACCAAGCGTGAAGTAGCAAGTATGCTAAGGTGCGATCTTTCATTAATGGTTTCTTCATTTGAAATGGAATTATTGACTAAAACTCTAAGGATTGATAAAAGCTTACTCTTGCACCTTCCTTTTCTCTTGGAGCTCATAACACCGGAAACGCAAGAAGTTTGGCCAAAATTTAATGAGCGGAGTAATTTTGTTTGTATGGGCAACGGAAAACATGCTCCAAACGTAGATGCCGTTAAATGGTTGTACCATGATATATGGCCTTTAATACGAAAAGCGCTACCAGAAGCTCAAGTGGCCATTTACGGAGCATATATGCCGCAACAAATAACCCAATTGCACAAACCGGACATGGGTTTTTTTATAAAGGGATGGGCAGAAGATGTGATAACCGTACTTAAGCAAGCAAGAATAAACCTTGCTCCATTACGCTTTGGAGCGGGTATTAAAGGGAAACTTACCACGGCAATGCAAAGTGGAACCCCAAGTATAACCACAACTATTGGGGCAGAAGGCATGCGCGAAGGTTTGAACTGGAGCGGTGCAATTGCCGAAACTCCCCAGGAATTGGCCAGTGAGGCTGTACGACTTTATACTTCGGAGAAAAATTGGCAAGAAGCACAGCAAAATGGGGTAACTCTAATAAATGAACTTTATAATCAAGAGAAATTAGGTGAGCGATTAGCTACTTCATTACATACTATTCAGGAAAAGCTTAAAGAACACCGCGAGCAAAACTTTATGGGTAGTTTGCTTCAACACCAAAGTATGCAAAGTACCAAGTACCTTTCTAAATGGATAGAAGAGAAGAATAAGAAGGTTTTGTGACTTAGAATTGAATACTAAAAGTAGTGCCCTCGTTTACCTTGCTCGCTATTGATATGGTTCCTCCCATAGCTTCAATTTGAGTTTTGGTCATAAACAGACCAATTCCCTTAGCTTCTGGATGCTTATGGAAAACTTTATTCAGCCCGAATATTTTATGTCCATGCTTATTAAGGTCTATGCCCAAACCGTTGTCCTTGAAGTTCAAAATAACATTGCCATTGTTTAGTTCTGAGGTAATTTCTATACGGGGTATTCTGTCTTGGGATTTGTATTTTAATGAGTTGCCTATCAAATTTTGAAAAATACTTTCCAAATATATTTTGGGATATTTTATAGTGTCCGCTTTGGTGAAGTCACTTGTAATTACTGCGTTGGTTCTAGTGATTTCGGCAGTGAGAATTTCTTGAGTTTTTATCAGGGTTTTACTAAAACTGATATCGCTTCGTGAAATGGCGGTGTTACTTTTAGCGGATAAAGCTTCAATTAAGGTGTTAAGGGTTAAGGTAAGGTGGTCTATTACCGTTTCAAATTTTTGAAACAGTTCTTTTCGTTCTTCTTCGTTGTCAACAAGTTTATATATATCTACGAGCGAATTTAAATTGCTCACGGGTGCGCGTAGGTTGTGAGATGTTATTTGGGTAAAATCCGCAAGCTGCAAATTCTGGGCGGTAAGCTCTTCGGTAAGTATCTCAAGTTCCTCTTTTGCCCTTAAAATTTTACGTTCGTAACGTTTTTCTGCGGTAATATCCCTTATGGCCATAGAAATAAGCAAACCTTCATCGGTCTCCAAAGGGCCTAGGGTTACCTCAACAGGAATCTCTTTTCCTGATTTATGAATCATATAGAAGTCTTCACCAAGATCAATTTTTTGGACTTTGGGATTGGCTAAGAATTTTTTACGATGTGGCGCTCTCTTTTTTTCAAATCTGGTAGGTATTAATAATTCAACGGATTTCCCTACTAATTCTTCAGGGGAATACCCAAAAAGGTTTTCGGCCTGTTTATTGATTATCTGTACCATATTACCGCTACCTATTATTAGCGTAGCACTAGGTGCGGAATCAACCAGTCCCTTAAATTTTATTGCTTGTTGTTGCTGTTCGGTTACATCTTGACAGGTGCCAACAAGCTTTGTAATCTCATTTTTTTCATCAACAATTACTTCCCCTAACAATAATATCCATTTTAGAGTGCCGTCTTTTAAAAGAATACGATGGATAATCTTATTGAACACCTTGTCCTCAATAGCATTATTAAAATGTACCGTTACAGCTTGCTGGTCTTTTGGATGCACGTAACCAAAATAAGTATCGAACTCTAGTTTGGAGTTTTCTTCTTGCTTAAAAAGATAATACAAGTTGGCAGACCAAAAAACTTCATCTGTTTTTATATTCCATTGCCAATGGCCTAATAATGCCTTTTGTTCCGCAAAAGCCAGAAGTTCATTCTTTTTGATTACCTCTAACTCAATTTTCTTATAAGCAGTAACATCTTGCGAAACACCAAGAATATTAATGATATTGTCATCTTTATCCAAATAAATATCTCCTGAAACTTCAATGGTTCTTATCTCTCCGTTATAGGTAACGAGTCTATGTGTAAAATTTTCAAAATACTTGTTTTTGAGGTTGCTTGCCAAGCGTTCCTTAACATATTCCTTATCGTCCGTATATATATTATTCAGAATAGTGTTTAGGGGAATTTGTGTATTAGTATCAAAGTCCAGTATACGGCACATATTTTCAGAACAGGTAAAAGTATCAGTTTTAAAATCCCAATTCCAATGGCCTAACCTTGCTTTTTGTTCGGCAAGATTTAATAATTGATTTTGCTGAAAAAGTTTATTCTCCCTATGGTTTATTTTGGTAATGTCCTGGAGTATACCCACAACTTCCGTACAAATGCCGTTTTCTAATTTTCGCATGGCCAAAATATGAAGCCACCTTTTGTTTTTTTTTGGTGTTGTGAACTCTAGTTCATAATCAAACGGGATGCCCAATTCTATTAGATTGTTTAAACCCTTTTCAATTTGTTCTGATGTTTTTTTAGGTCGGTCTAGTGGTCCATTTTGTCCTCGGTGTAATATGGTGCCATAGGGAATTTCTAGGATGTCATAGGCGGCATTATCAAAATCATAAGTATTGGTTTCCAAATGTAACTTCCAAGTGCCTATTCGGAGCAAAGCTCGAATTGCGCTGGCATTGTCTGGGCCAATAATATTTTTATGGTCTTTCATGCTCCGTATTTGGGGACTTAGGTCTATATCATCAAGTATAGATTTATAAGTTACGTTTAATTTGCGATATAACTCAAATGAATAATTCTCTCATGCTCTGGTAATTCTATTTAACGAGATATTTTTCTATTATAGCTTTAAGTTGTTCACTTTTTAAAGGCTTGGATAAATAATCTATAACAGATGTATAACTTTTGGCCTTTTCAATATCTTCTGGGTCTACAGAAGAGGAAACCATATAGATGGCAATTTTCTTGCTTATTTTGTCTTCAAGAGCTTGATAAGCTTTTAAAAACTGAAAACCATCCATTATGGGCATATCAATATCCAGTAGTATTAGGTGGGGTAAAGCCTCTACATTATTTTGATTTTCTGTTATATAATTTATAGCTTCTTCTCCATTGGGAAAGACCGAGGTCTTATGTTCGATTTTTAAGAATTTTGCGGACTGAATAATTGTAAACCTATAGATATCATCGTCATCAACAATACAAAGGTGAAAGGGGTTTTTCATATGTTTTAAAAAAAATTAATAATAAAGGTGGTGCCTTCGTTTACTTTACTTTCTATGGCTATAGTTCCTCCCATAGCTTCAATTTGAGTTTTGGTCATAAACAGACCAATACCTTTTGCTTCAGGATGATTATGGAAAACTTTGTTCAAACCAAAAATTTTATGACCGTGTTTATCAAGGTCTATACCCAAACCGTTATCCTTAAATTTTAAAATTACGTTGCCATCATTTATTTCCGAGGTAACTTCTATTTGTGGGATACGTTGTTTGGATTTGTATTTTAAAGAGTTGCCAATTAAATTTTGAAAAACACTATCTAGGTATATTTTGTGGCATTGTATAGTGTCTACTTCAGAAAAATCACTTTTTATTACGGCATTGCATTTTGAGATTTCAGCAGTAAATATCTCTTGTGTTCTCATAAGTACTTCGCTAAAAGAAACCTCGCTACGTTCTACGGAAGTATCATTTTTTGTACTCAATGCTTCAATGAGCGTATTAAGGGTTAGGGTGAGATGAGAAATTACAATTTCAAATTTTTCGAACAGCTCATTTCGTTCTTGCTCATTATCAATCAACTTATAAATATCTACAAGTGAATTTAGATTACTTACCGGTGCGCGTAAGTTATGAGATGTTATCTGGGTAAAATCTGCCAGTTGTAGATTTTGGGCCGTTAATTCTTCTGTGAGTACTTCTAGTTCTTCTTTAGCTTTTAAAATTTTATGCTGGTAATCTTTTTCTGCCGTTATATCTCTTACTACTACAGATAAAAGAAAGCCTCCCTCCAATTGTAGAGGTCCCAGAGTTACCTCAACGGGAATTTCATTTTTCTGTTTATCGTACATATAAAAATCATCACCAATATCATAAGTTTTTATTTCTGGATTGGCGTAAAAGGCATCTCTCAGAGGAGCGCGTCTTTCATCAAACCTAGATGGAATCAAAAGGTCTATGGATTGGCCTACCAGCTCCTGCGGCGTATAACCAAACAGACGTTCTGCCTGTAAGTTTATCATTTGTATAATGTTGTCCTTACCAAGAATAAGTGTTGCGTTAGGAGCGGATTCCAATAAAGCTTTAAACTTCATTTCCTCTGCCCGTTGTTCACTTACATCTTGCAAAGTACCCAGCATTTCAGTAACATTATCAGAACGGTCAATGTTTACAGTAGCTAATAATTCTACCGTTTTTATCTTACCATTTTTTAGTACAATCCGGTGTACAACTCCCTCAAATTTTTTGTGCTCTATTAATGCATCTATTTTGGTTGTAACCCTTTCTTTATCATCCGGGTGAATAAAACCAAAATAAGTATCAAAAAAAATGGGTGTTCCTTCGTCAACTTCAAAAATGCGGTAGAGATTAGCCGACCATTTTATGTGGTTAGTGGAAAAATCCCACTGCCAGTTACCAATTTTTGAAATTTGTTCAGCAAAACCTAAAAGTTGATTGTTACTTCTAAGCTCATTTTCAATAATTTTTTGGTCGGTTACATCTTGGGAAACTCCAAGAACATTTACAATCTCACCACTTGAATCTTTTATAACCTTCCCTTGTACTTTAACATAGATTAGTTTGTTATCTATTATGACGCGATGCGAAAAACCGTCAAAATATTTTTTCTCGATAATTTGTTTTAGACTGGTTCTTACGTGGTCTTCGTCTTCCGGATGTACATCTTTCAATAAAGTATCTAAAGTAAACTTTGAGTTTTCTTCTATTTTAAGAAGACGGGCCATATTCTCGGAGCCTATTATAGTATCACTTGCAACCTCCCATTGCCAATATCCAAATTTAGCTCGCTCTTGAGCAACTTTAAAGAGTTGGTTTTTTTCTAAAAGTTCATCTTCAAATTGTTTTATTTTGGTAATGTCTTGAGAGCTACATATAAAACCTTTTAAATCAGAATTCTCGTCTAAGATGGGTTCTCCCAAAACTTGAATAATTCTTTCAGAACCATCATCTAGTAAGAAACGATGAAAAAATGTTTCAAATTTCTTGTTTTTAATAGCATTATTGAGACAAGACCTAACGTCTTCAATATCTTCTGGATGGACGGCTTCCGTTAATTCATCAATTGTAATGCGTTTTCCATAAGGCACTTTTACGATTCGCGATATATTTTTGGAACAAGTAATTAGATTCGTTTCCAAATCCCATTTCCAATGGCCAATACTGGCTTTGTTTTCTTGGAAATTTAGAAGCTCGTTTTTTTCAATTAATTCGTTCTCCGAAACTTTACGGACCGTAATATCCTGTATCATTCCAGAAACTTTTATTCGCTCATCAGAGGATTTAATGCGTTTACCAATTAACAGTACCCAAATTGAAGTTCCGTTGGGAACTTCTAATTCAACTTCATGGTTAAAGGATGTGTTGGTTTTAGCGGAATTTGCTATAATTTTTTTAATAAATTCCCACTTGCTTTGATTCCTACAATACCCAGTAGTTTTTTCATCACGTAAATCAATGCCATTTGGCCATTGCAGTATTTCATAACAAACTTGGTCAAGATTATATGTGCCTGTTTCAATATCAAAAATCCAATAGCCTATTCTGGCTATAGCATTTAATTCTGCTATAGCGCTATCTAAATTTTGTATTTGAAAATTTTCAATATTCATATAACTAAGCTTGTACTTTTACAAGCAACTAAGGTTTAATTGAATAAAGTATTTCTGTTCGAAATTTTATAAAATTGATACCCAAGGTACATATTAACTAATTCGACATTAATTGAGCTAATTTATTGTATATTAATATAGTTAATATCTTACAATAAATGAATTTTTTATCACTTATACGTATTTTTTAAAATCTTTTCTCAAAACATTAAAAGACCGTAACAATTTTTTTGATAATGTGCATCTTAAACAACAATTTGATGCTTCAACAATACTAATTTGTTTTTTCAAATTGCTTTACTTTGCAAGAGCTTAAAAATTACCTCATGCAAAAACCAAGTTGGAAGACAGCAATTGAATTTGAAGATATAACCTATAAAAAATCTAATGGTGTGGCCCGCATAGCCTTTAATAGGCCAAATGTGCGTAATGCGTTTAGACCAAAGACTACAAGTGAACTTTACCAGGCTTTTTATGATGCTCAGGAAGACACCTCTATTGGAGTGGTTTTACTTTCGGCGGAAGGACCTTCGAGCAAAGATGGCGTATATGCTTTCTGTAGTGGTGGAGACCAAAAGGCTAGAGGAGAACAAGGATATGTAGGGGAGGACGGTATGCACCGTCTTAACATTTTAGAAGTACAGCGGCAGATACGTTTTATGCCCAAAGCGGTTATTGCGGTAGTACCGGGTTGGGCCGTAGGAGGCGGGCATAGTCTTCATGTAGTTTGTGATCTTACCTTGGCGAGTAAGGAGCATGCTATCTTTAAACAAACCGATGCCGATGTGACCAGCTTTGACGGTGGTTATGGGTCGGCTTATCTGGCAAAAATGGTAGGGCAGAAAAAAGCGCGTGAAATCTTTTTTCTAGGTCGTAATTACTCTGCTCAAGAGGCATATGAAATGGGAATGGTAAATGCTGTAATACCGCATGATGAACTTGAGGATACCGCTTATCAATGGGCTCAGGAAATACTTGAAAAATCGCCTACGTCCATTAAAATGCTAAAATTTGCAATGAACCTAACGGATGATGGTATGGTAGGTCAACAAGTTTTTGCAGGTGAGGCTACTCGTTTAGCGTATGGTACTGAAGAAGCAAAAGAGGGGAGAAATGCATTTTTAGAAAAGCGGAAACCTAATTTTGGAAAGAATAAATATATTCCATGATACTTTGGTGAAGCATTTTTTGATGTCTAACCATTGAAAATCAAACCTTTTAAAACCAGAAAAAGCCCATCCGGTAAGGAAAAGGCTCTTTCGTCGAGAACACTATATGAAAATGAAAAAATTTACTTTTTGTTTTTTGTAACACTGTAAACTTACGGCAAGGTTGTAGTTTATCTAAACTATTGTTGCGAGCCAAGGTAAAATTGTTGTGTAACGACGCAAAAAGGATATTTAAGTTTTTTCGTACGTGTTTCGTGAGCCAAAAATGATGGATTTATTTGATTGCGGCTAGTATATTTTTGAGGAAAAGGTTAATATCAAAATCGGGTTCTTCGGCAAGTCCGGTCCGTACCACTACCAAATCTTTTGATGGAATGATAAAAACACGTTGGCCCTGATAGCCATTAGCGGAATAAAGGTCCCTAGGTACATCTGGATATTTTCCGTTGGCATTAAGCCAGAAATGGCCGCCATAGGTACCGTCTGAGTGCAAAGTGGGTTTGGAAACGTAGTCCACCCAAGAAGCATCAAAAAGTTGTTCTCCGTTCCAGTTGCCCTTGTTAAGGTATAACAGGCCAAATTTTGCCCAATCCCGTGTTGTGGCCCATGCGTAGGATGATCCCACAAAATTTCCTTTCATATCGGTTTCAATGAGCATACTGCTCATACCAATTTTATCAATAAGGGCTTTGTAAGGAAAGTTAATGTACTCTTGATGCGTTTTAAACCTTTTCCTTAAAATGCCGGATAAGAGGTTAGAAGTGCCCGAGGAGTAGTTCCAGATTTCAGTTGGCGCAGCAATAGCTTCTTTCTCTCCTTGTGCCTTGGTCATGTCAGCATCCATAAAAAGCATGCGTGTAACATCGGATATAGCGGTATAATCCTCGTCCCAAGCAAGTCCGCTTTGCATACGTAACAAATGGTTCAAGGTAATATTCTTTCTGTTGTCCTTGTCCCAGTTCTTTAAAAGTACGGGCGTATTCAGGTCTATTTTTCCATTGTATTCTAAAATGCCATATAAGGTGGCCAATACGCTTTTGGTCATGCTCCAGCCCAATATGGGGGTGTCTTTGGTAAAACCTTCCAAATATTTTTCTCCTATGATGTGGTTCTTATGGGCTACGAGCGCCGTTCTGGTCTTTTGCACGTCATTGTTAGAGAAAGCATGGTCCAAAGCTTTCTGCACCTGGTCATAATCTACATTACTGAAAATGGTGTCTTTGGCTTCTTCATCCCCGTAAGGGAATTTTAAATTATTGTTTTGTTTTTCACGTTGCGGAGTGGGGATTATGGTATTTGGGTCATAATCATCGTTTACTAGCGTACAGCCCAAACCTTCATTACAGATGGCTTTTCGCTCCATAAGCCCAAAAACAGAGGCCGAGGCACTCTTGCCGTCCGTCTCAACATCGGCAAGTTTTATGAGGGGAACATCATTATCGTTAAGTTGAACGGATTCGGCACTACGGTCCGTAATAAAAACGGTTGAGGCCATATTTTTTGAGGCATAACCAGAAATGAAGTTTAGTTTGGGGAAATTGAAATATACGGCCACGGTAAGAAGTACAAATAAAATTAAAAGGATGCGTTTGAAAATTTTCATGGAATTTCTGGGATGTTGAGATGAAAAATACACCAAAAAAAGTGTAAAAGTAAATGAATTTGTAAAACAGTCTGTTAGATTTTATAAATTGCTTACCATGAAAATACTCGTACCTCTAAATATACCCGACAAAGGCATTGATTTGCTGAAAAGCGAAGGTCTTGAAGTAACTAAATGGACCAAGGACCGGCCCATGACCAAAGAAGAGCTCTATGAAGCAGTGGCAAAACACGATGCATTATTGAGCACTAGTAACTACAAGTTGGATGCCGATTTTTTAAATGCGAACAGTCATCTAAAAATCATATCGCAATATGCGGCAGGTTATGATAATATTGATGTTGAGGAGGCAAAAAAGCTCGGTATTCCTATTGCCAACGCCCCCAACTCTATGACCGATGCTACGGCAGATATGGCCTTTGCACTCGTTTTGGCCGTATCCCGAAAAATGTTCTATATGCACAAGACCATTGCTAAAGGTGAATGGCAACATTTTAGACCTCAAGCCAATTTGGGCATTGAGCTAAAGAATAAAACTGTTGGTGTTTTTGGATTGGGGCGAATCGGGTTGGAATTTGCCCACCGTTGTAAAGGAGCCTATGGAATGAACGTAATTTATTGCAATCGTTCTGCAAACAAAGAAGCGGAAGTGAAACTTTGGGCAACAAAAGTAGATTTTAACACACTTCTAGAGCAGAGTGATGTAATTTCTGTGCATTGTGCTCTTACTCCTGAAACAAAATTCAAGTTTGATGCCGAGGCATTTAAAAAAATGAAACTTACAGCAATTTTTGTTAATACCGCAAGGGGGCAGGTCCATAATGAGAAGGACTTGATTATTGCTTTGGAAAACAAGGAAATATGGGGTGCAGGGCTTGATGTTACCGATCCTGAACCTATGCAAGAAGACAATCCTTTATTGTCTATGGAGCAGGTAGCGGTTACACCACATATTGGTTCTGCCACTGTTGAAGCCCGTAATCAAATGTCAGTTTTTGCGGCACATAATATTTTGGCGTTTCATAGAGGGGAACCTATACCTTATCCTGTATTTTAAAAATTATGTAGCTTTAAAGGAAATCCTTTTAGCTATGTTCAGAAAGATAATAGTACTTCTATTGCTTCTTTTTCTGTACCAATCATGTACAGAAAAGGAGAATGAGTATATCTGGAAAACGAAGGAAGTGCATGTTTCCGCTTATAATTCCGTTCATTGGCAGACAGATGACCAGCCCAGTTTGGCAGCTTGGGGAGACACACTTTCACCGGGCATGAAAGCTATTGCCATTTCTAAGGATTTATTGGATTTGGGGCTGGAACGAGGTACCCATGTAAAAATTCCAGGTCTAGAGGGAGTTTATGTGGTGATGGATAAGATGAACAGCAGATGGAAAAATAAAATTGATGTTTATATGGGTTCTGATGTTGATAAAGCTAGGGTTTGGGGTAAAAAGAAACTTAAAATTAGATACCGTGTTAAGCGGGAAGCCGATATTAAAAAAGAATGATTAAAAAATTTAGAACACTTGCAGCGCTTTTATGCTGTGTAGTTTTTATGCACTGTAAGCCCGTAAAGGAAACAGTACGGTCTCCCAAAATTGTAGATAAGCCCATAATCTTTGATGAAACCCGCAGACAACTAAGCTTGGAGTATCTTAAAGATCGTTACGGGTTGGAGCAAAGCAAGCCCACTATCGATCCCAAAATGATTGTTTTGCACTGGACAGTAATACCAAGCCTAGAGGAGTCTTTTGAAGCTTTTAGCCCACCAACCTTACCCAATTGGCGACCTGATATTAAAAATGTAAGTGGTTTAAATGTGTCTTCTCAATTTATGGTAGACCGCGATGGTACCATTTACCAACTTTTACCGGAGACCACAATGGCCAGACATGTTATTGGTCTTAACCATTGTGCTATTGGAATAGAGAATGTTGGAGGTACGGAGGCCTTACCACTCACAGAAGCACAGCTCAAAGCCAATATTGAACTAGTTAAATATTTGGCTAATAAATATGCTATAGATTTTGTTATAGGGCATTATGAATATACTAATTTTGAAGGGCATCCTTTATGGCTGGAAAAAGACAAAGGTTACCGTACCGTAAAAACGGATCCCGGACAAGATTTTACGAACAAGGTAAGACAGGCCGTTAAATATCTTAATTTTGAACCCGTACCCCAAAAATAGATTACCCGATGAGAGTATTTTTTTCTGTATTATTTCTGCTGACAAGTTTGTATTCTACCGCGCAGCAGCAAGATTTGACCACCTCACTTTATGAAACTTACGAAACCTACAAAGAGCCTTTACTAGAAAAGCGACGCATTAAGCATAAGGATATACAGCCTTTGATAGAGAAGTGCAAAACCAATCCAAAATTTAAAGTGGCAAAAGTTGGTACTTCAATAGAAGGCCGTTCGTTATCATTGATTAGCATTGGAGAAGGCGAAACGGATGTTTTTTTGTGGTCACAAATGCATGGGGACGAGCCAACGGCAACACAGGCTATTTTTGATATTTTCAACTTTTTGAACAGTGATGACTTTTCTTCCGAAAAACAGGAAATTCTAGCCAATTGCACCTTACATTTTCTACCGATGTTAAATCCGGATGGAGCGGAAGTTTTTCAACGTAGAAACCGTTTGGGAATTGATATTAATCGTGATGCATTGCGATTGCAATCCCCCGAAGGGCAAACACTAAAACGAGTACGTGATAGTTTGGATGCCGATTTTGGTTTTAACCTGCATGACCAAAGCACGTACTACAATGCGGAAAGAACCGAAAAACCTGCTACCATTTCTTATTTGGCGCCGGCATACAACTATGAAAAGGAGATAAACGAAAAGCGGGGGAATGCCATGAAGGTCATTGTTTTTATGAACAATATCATTCAGAACTACGCTCCTGGGCAAGTTGGGCGTTACAATGATGACTTTGAACCAAGAGCGTTTGGTGATAACATACAGAAATGGGGTACAAGTACCATTTTAATTGAGTCTGGCGGATATTATAATGATGTTGAGAAGCAAGAAATCAGAAAATTGAATTATGTTTCTATCCTATCTGCTATCTATACGATTGCAAAAGAAAATTATAAGGATAATGCTATTTCCGAATATGACAAAATACCGGAAAATGACAGGAAACTTTTTGACCTTAAAATTGAAAATGCAACATATCCTCTTTTGGGAAAAGATTACATTTTAGATATTGGAATGAACCGTTTGGAGGTAGATAAAAAAGGGCATAACGATTTCTGGTACAGCAGTAGGATACTGGACCAAGGAGACCTTTCTACCTATTACGGATATGAAACTTTAGACGCTACAGGGCACACCATAGTTCAAGGTAAAGTATACCCTAAATTATTGAGTTCTATAGAAGCTTTGGGAAGCTTGGATATACGCGCTCTTTTAAAATCCGGTTATGCCTATGTACGGGTCGAAAATATACCTACAACAAAATTGGCATCTCCTTTTCCTATCCATATGATTGGTAAGAGGTATGAGGTGCCTGATTTTTCAATAGAAGTAGGGCTAAACCCAACCTTTCTTCTTAAAAAGGATGGGGTCTTTACGCATGCCGTAATAAATGGTTTTCTTATCGACTTAAATAGCGATAAAAAAACGAATTTTAAAAATGCAATGATTTACCGCTAAGGGTGTTTTGGCTAGCTGTTAATAGCCAAACCGCGTAGCCATTTCGGACATTTCCGAAGCGTGTATAGCAATTCTAAAGTACATTGTAATTGCCATTGTTGCAATTAATGCAAATAACGAAAGGGTCAAGGCCTGGTACCATTTAGGCATTCCGTTTAAAGCGGTGTTTTGAATAATAACTGTTAATACATCCATGTGTTCTAATTTTGCCATTTAGCATAGCACGTGTTCTTAGGATGTAGGTATTCATTTTCGAATATGGGGTACTCGTTGTTCTTTAGACAACGAAGTAGCCAAAAACCCTACTTAATATTATTTTAATTCGTCAAACGGCACAAAAAAAGGGAGAACGGTATGTTCTCCCTTTTTTAACCATCAAGTTTATTAACTTAGGTTTATTTGCTATTAAAGCGATTCTGCATCTAAAAGAGCAAAGAACTTGTTTAAGTTAGGAATGATAACAATTTTAGTACGTCTGTTGATCGCTCTGTTTTCTCTTGTATCATTATCTACTAAAGGCAAGTAGCTACTTCTGCCGGCAGCTATCATTTTAGTTGGATCTACCTTGTATTTGTTCTGAAGGATATCTACAACGCTAGTAGCACGCTTTACACTCAAATCCCAGTTGTTACGGAACATTTCAGTGCTAATGGTTTTAGAATCTGTGTGACCTTCTACCATAACTTCCATGCTTGGCTCAGAGTTGATTACTTGAGCTAATTTTTCAAGAATCTTGTTAGCTTTACTGCTTACACGGTAGCTACCACTGTTAAAAAGAAGTTTGTCAGAAATGTTGATCATAACAACAGTCTTGTCAATATTTACATCCACATCATCATCATCATCAGAGATAGATTTTTTAAGGTTGTAAGATATAGCCAAGTTCATAGAATCTTGTAAAGTTTCCGCTCCTGCCAATTTTGTAGGGTCAACTTTTGCAAGCGTAGCTCTCATCTTCGCTTTGGTGTTGTTGCTCATTACGGCAACATCATCAACAGAAGTCATTTGGCTATCGTTAATTTCCTTTAAGGAATTGATTTTAGAATTATACTCTACAACGCGAGCTTCTATCTTGGCCATTTTACCTTCAAGTTCTTCTTTCTCAACTTGAGTCTTCGTTAATGCGCTCTGCGTTTCCGATAAATTATTCTCAAGAGCTACATATTTCTTCTTAGAAACACAAGATGCCATTAACGTAACGGCAAGCGTACTTAGGATAATCGATTTTTTCATTTTAAATGTTTTGTTATAATATTGATTACTAGTAATACGAAGCAGGGCTATAATTAGATGTTAAAGCCTATTAACATTTTTCGATTATCTGTTCTAGAAACAGGTTGAATAGCAGCGTAATTATTTGATATTGAGATGCCACAGTTTTAATATGGCCCAAAAAAAAAGACACCTAATTTAGGTGTCTTTTTTTTATATTTTGATAAGAACCAAAGTCTTATTCACAGCCTCCAGTAAAGCCGTCAGCATTAAATTTCGTCTGAACGGCGCCTTGTAAGCTTCCTTTTTTAACTTGAATGGCTAAGTTATTGTCACCACCTCTTTTTGGGCTACAGTACTCAAAAAGGTAAAAACTACTTGCTCTTTCGGAAACCAAATCGGATATCTTGTTAAAAGTATCTTCCAGTTCTTCTTTATTTGCAGCGAACTCACTAGAAGTTTTTCCAATAGCGGTCAACGCTTCCGTATCTATTTCAGCCCCTAAACCAATAGTGAAAAAAGAAATATTGGGGTCTGCCGTATCAACTTTTTTCTGAGCGGCTTCTTTAGAGTAGCGTGAAGCTTGGTCTCTACCATCTGTAAATATAACTACGGATGCAGCTCCAATTTTATCGCCTTTTGTACTCTCGCTCAGTAAATCTGAGGCTATATCGGTAGATTTAATAACAGCTCCGTAAAGGTCTGTAGAAACATCACCGCTTATATCTTTATTGAGTCCGGCAATAGCTTCGGTCAATTCAGATTTTTCAGAAGTTAGAGGGTTAAGTTCGTGCAGGACATCTTCACCATCAAACCAATAGATGGCCATTTTGTACGATTCCTGAGTAGTGGCCGGCATTACCGTGTTAACAAAGCTGGTACTAGCACTTTTCAATTCTTCCAAACTACCGCTTAAAACACTATTACTTAAATCTAGTATTAACAAGGTGTTGCTAGAAAATATTTGCTCGTTAGGTGAAATTCTGGCATTGGACTCCGAAGTTGAAATAGTATTAAAACACTCATCATTTCGGCCTTGCTCATAAATGGTAAACTGGTCTGCGGTCAATCCTGATACCGGTGTACCGTCACTATTGGAAACTTTAAAGAAAACAGAAACTTTTCCGGGGTCTTTAGTAAATTGATCTTGTATGGAAAGTATTAAGTCATTTTCCCCAAGGTCAAGACATTTGTCAACTGGCTGTCCTTTTCCGAGTCCATCGCCTGTATTCAAGGCATAATTTACATCATCATCGGCATTTCCACAGGAAACGAACAATACAATTGAGAATAAAAATAAAATACGATTTAAGGAGGAATTCATTTTCAAGGTTTTTACGTTCAACCATCACAACGCAAATTTTCAATTAAAAGTATGATGACGGAAAAAAAAGATGTTAAAGAATGTTAATGACAAGGTTTGGTATGGATTTTCGGAACCGGTCAAAATTATTTTTGGATATCTTTTGTTTAATGGAATAGAAAATGAAATTCTGGCAAGAACATGAAAAATCAACATAAAATTCTCTACATGATAGAGGTGAGATTGGTGATATTTCTATCTTAATTGTGCGAGTGAGAACTTTATACACTGTCAGTAGGAGAATTTTGAAAAATTTGTGTTGAAATAGTGCTAGTTAAAGCTAAAGAAATTGTTAAAATACGATTGAAAGATTAAAATTTTAATACCTTGTAAAGGTTAAAGTCAGAAACTTAATTAAAAGAAAATATATGCCAACCTATCAACTCACGGTAAACGGAAAGTCTCATACGGTAGAAGCAAGTGAAGATACCCCATTATTGTGGGTGTTACGCGACCATTTAAATATGGTAGGCACAAAATTTGGTTGTGGAATTGCTCAATGTGGTGCATGCACGGTTCATGTAGAGGGTAACGCTACTAGAAGCTGTTCTTTACCTGTAGCCTCAGCAGAAGGAATGTCAATCACCACAATAGAAGGTTTGTCCGAAGATGGTTCTCATCCCGTACAACAAGCATGGAAAGAAGTAGACGTGCCACAGTGTGGTTATTGCCAAGCTGGTCAAATGATGACGGCTTCTGCTTTTTTGGCAAAAAATCCAAATCCAACCGAAGAGGAAATAAAAGAAGCAATGAACGGTAACATCTGTAGATGCGCCGCATATAACCGTATCAAGAAAGCGGTTGGTGTTGCTGCCGAAAAAATGGCCTAAAAATTCTATTATGCTTTTGAATTGAACAAAAGCCGCAATTCTATAACAAACTGCTCATGTCACAATCATCCATACAATTTAGTCGAAGAAATTTTTTACGAACGTCGTCGTTGGCGAGTGGTGGCCTTTTAATAGGTTTCAACCTTTTTACAGCCTGTAAGTCAGATGTAAAACCTCCAGTGGATTTGGCGGATT
Organism: Zobellia sp. B3R18; assembly: GCF_018860715.1. NCBI lineage: Bacteria > Pseudomonadati > Bacteroidota > Flavobacteriia > Flavobacteriales > Flavobacteriaceae > Zobellia > Zobellia sp. B3R18. Next base: position 121,687 of record NZ_JAHKQG010000003.1, read on the forward strand.
TAAATTACAATGATTTTAACGCCTTTATAAAAATAGCCAAAAACGGTGCGGTAACTATTTTTTCGCCCAACCCGGAAATTGGACAAGGTGTAAAAACTTCAATGCCTATGATCATAGCCGAGGAACTAGATGTTTCTTGGGATAAGGTATATGTGCAACAAGGGGCCTTGGATACAAAGAACTATACAAGACAAATTGCAGGCGGTAGCCAGTCTATTCGTTTTGGATGGGATGCTTTGCGTCAAACAGGGGCTACGGCCAAGCAAATGTTGCTGAATGCCGCTGCGGCACGTTGGAACGTAGATGCATCGGAACTTTCCGTAAGCGAAGGAATAATTACGAATAAAGCAGGCGAGACCTTAAGTTACGGTGATGTTGTAGATGAAGCCGCTGTTTTGGAAGTACCTGAAAACGTTACTCTAAAAGAACCTAAGGATTATAAGATCATAGGTACGGATAGGCGTAATGTAGATATTGATAAAATTGTTACGGGTCAACCATTATTTGGTATTGATTATAAGGAAGAAGGAATGCTTTATGCTTCCGTTCTTAGACCTCCTGCTTTTGGGCAAGAATTAGTCTCTTTTGATGCTACAGAGGCTAAAGCGCTTCCGGGAGTTGTAGATGTTATTCAGATTGGAGACAAAGCAAAAGCTTTATTAGGTGGGGAAAAAGTAAACTGGACTGCCCAACTTAGTGGGTCAGGTAAAGTTGTGGTTTTGGCAAAAACTACCTGGGATGCTTTTAAAGGTAAAAAAGCGATTAAAGCTACTTGGAAAGAGGCTACTCCTTTGGAGAGCAATGAATTTCATGATGAAAAATTAAATGCCCTTTTAGATGGTAAGGAATTTGTTACCATGCGTAAGGATGGAGATGTTCATAAGGCATTTGCACAAGCGGATAAAGTTTTGGAACGCACTTATGAATCGCCTTTCTTGCCTCATAACTGTATGGAGCCCATGAACTTTTTTGCCAACGTAACCGATGAAAAAATTCATTTGGTAGGTCCTGTGCAAACTCCAGAGGACGCGGCCAATACCGTAGCAGAACTTTTAGGACGTGATGTAGAGGACATTCACTTGGAAATGACCCGAATGGGAGGTGGTTTCGGTAGAAGGCTCTATGGCGATTTTGTATATGAAGCTGCAGAAATTAGTAATGCTGTAAGAAAACCAATTAAAATGGTTTCTTCACGAGAAGATGATATGTCTACCGGTGTTTACAGACCGGCCATAAAATATAGGATTAAAGCCGCTATTAAAGATGGACAATTAACCGGTTATCAATTGAAAGAAGCTGCCATTAATGTGAACATGTATGGTCTAATTCCTAATTTCTTTCCAGCAGGTGCCGTAGAAAATTATCAGGTAGATGTAGCCAATTATAAAAGTAATATTACCACTGGGGCATGGCGTGCACCATATACAAACTTCTTAGCATATGCAGAGCAAAGTTTCTTTGATGAACTTGCCGAAGAAATGGAAGTAGATAAAATTAAGATGCGTTTAGACCTTTTGGAAAAGGTAAAAGGTACGGAAGATGAACGAATTCAATATTCGCCGGAGCGCATGCAAAATATTATAAAAATGGCCGTTGATAAATCCGGTTGGGGAAAACAGCCTAAAGGAACTTACCAAGGGTTTGTGGCATACTATTGCCATAATACGCACGTTGCGGAAGTTGCCGATGTTCAGATTGAAAATGGTCTACCAGTAGTTAAAAAAGTAACCTGTGTTGTAGATTGCGGAATTGTAATCAACCCAATGGGCGCGTTAAACCAAATTGAAGGTGGTATTGTTGACGGTATAGGACATAGTATGTACGGCAGTTTTGGATTTGAAAACGGACAGCCTACGGCCAACAACTACGATAAATACCGTTTGGGACGTATGAAAGAAGCCGCTGTGGTAGAAACACATTTGGTGCAAAATGAACTTTCTCCAACAGGGTTGGGAGAGCCAACACTGCCACCAGCAGGTGGGGCCGTGGCCAATGCGCTAAAAGCTGCAACGGGCAAAAGGGTATACAAGCAACCTTTTATCCAAGACGCAGAATTGTGGAAGGTAAAAGAAGAAGAAATATTGGGCTAGAGAATAGACCATGATAAAAAATCATTTTCTTTAATCCGATTACGGTTTATATGACGCATGAACTAAAAAACATAGTTAGGGCTTATAAAGCCGCTAAAAAAAAGAAGCAAAAGACCGTCCTCGCGACGGTCGTTGCTTTAGAGGGCTCCTCGTACCGTAGGCCTGGGGTGCGTATGCTCATTCGAGAAGACGGAAAAAGAATTGGGGCCGTAAGTGGTGGTTGTGTAGAAAAAGAAATTGTTAGGCAGGCAGAAACCGTTTTTAAGGACGATGTGCCAAAAATGATGATTTATGATGGGCGCTATCGCTTGGGTTGCGAAGGTATATTGTATATTTTAATAGAACCGTTTGTTCCAGGGGTTGATTTTCTAAATGCTTTCGATTTCATTTTAAAAAGTAGAAAACAGTTTAAAATAATTTCGTCCTATATAAAGGAAGAAGGAAATTATGCGGACCTGAGTTCGTTTTTGGTGTTTAACGGAGACAAAATTGGATTTAGGGCTACTGCGCTTTTGAACGGTGATAGAATGGTATTTGAACAAGATATGAAGCCTTGTTTCAAATTGGTTATTATTGGTGCCGAACACGATGCGGTTCAACTATGTTCCTATGCTTCGCTAACGGGTTGGGAAGTAACGGTTGTAGCTTCGGCGGCAGAGGAAAAAAGTATAACGGACTTTCCCGGAGCCAACATATTTATTACCGAAGAGCCTGAAACTTTATTTATTCCTGATATAGATAAACAAACGGCAATTGTCTTAATGACACATAGTTACGTTCGTGACTTAAAGTATTTGTTAGCTATTAAAGAATCAGCTCCTGTGTACTTGGGCTTATTGGGCCCCGCAAAGCGAAGGGAGAAGTTATTAAATGAATTCATGGATTATTGCCCTGAAGTTTCGGACACATTTTTTGATATGATCCATGGTCCAGCCGGTTTGGATATTGGAGCGGAAACCGCTCAGGAAATCGCCTTGGCAATTTTATCGGAAATACTTTCGGTTACAAGAAATAAGGAGCCCATTATGCTCAAAAACAAATTGGGAAGTATACATACTTAATGAAGAAGACCCCTGACCACATTGCTATTCTAATTTTGGCCGCAGGAGCTTCTTCGCGAATGGGTAAACCAAAACAATTGTTGCCTTGGGAAAACACGTCGTTATTGGAACACGCGATCCGGACAGCAAAAGCTTCAAACGGCACGGAAGTGATGACGGTTTTAGGAGCCAATGCCCGCATGATACAATCTCATCTAGAAGAAGGGGAGCGTTGTGTAGAAAATCCCTTGTGGCAATCCGGTTTGGGCAATTCCATTGCTTGTGGTGTAAGAGAGTTGCTGCAATCGGGAAACACTATTTCGGGAGTACTCATAATGTTGGCGGATCAACCTTTAATCAATTTTAAGTATTTAAACTTGTTGATTGAGGCATCGTCCGATAACCAAAATAGAATAATTGCTACGGCTTATAAGAATAGGGCGGGAGTACCAGCTCTTTTCCCCAGAAGCTATTTTGACGAGCTTTTAAAGCTGGATAAGGATTTTGGGGCAAAACAGCTGTTGGAGCGGGAGAAAGTTATAACAATTTCCGCAGGTGACTGTGTAGTGGATATTGATACGGCAGAAGATTATGAACAACTAAAACAGAGGAATGAACCTGAAACTTAATATTGCGTTTTTAGTATTGGTCAGTGGTGGCCTAGCGGCTCAAGAAATGAGTTTTGAGGAATACAACCCAAAGTCTACGTTGGTTGTTCCCGGGCATGAGATAAAGCGGGCCAAGTATCCTTTTATTGATATTCATAGTCACCAGAGAAATATGAGTGCGCAAAGTCTTAAAAACTTGGTTGCCGATATGGATGCCCTAAACGAAGGAGTCATGGTGAACCTAAGTGGCGGTTCCGGTAATGAACTTGCAAAAAGTGTAGACAATATTGCGGAGAATTACCCCAATAGGTTTGTTGTTTTTGCCAATGTAGATTTTGATGGCGCCGGAAAACCTGGTTGGACAGAAAGAACGGTGGCACAATTGGAAGCTGATATTAAAAAAGGTGCCAGAGGTTTAAAAGTTTTTAAAAGTTTGGGCCTGCGGAATCTAGATAGTGATGGAAAACGCCTAGCCGTAGACGATGCCCGTTTAGACCCTATTTGGGCAAAATGTGGGAAACTAGGTGTGCCGGTGTTGATTCATTCCGCAGATCCAAAATCATTTTGGGATGATATGAATTCTGATAATGAACGTTGGTTGGAGCTGAAAACACACTCACGCCGTAAGCGTTCCGATACAGACCCAGCGCCGTGGCAACAGATAATTGATGAACAGCACCGTATGTTCAAAAAACATCCCAAAACAAAATTTATAAACGCCCATATGGGTTGGTATGCCAACGATTTACAGCAATTAGGAAAGTTTTTAGACGAAATTCCCAATATGTACGTAGGTATAGCGGCCGTCATTGCAGAGTTAGGGCGTCAGCCGCAAAATGCGCGAGCGTTTTTCATCAAGTATCAAGACCGCATTTTATTCGGAAAGGATAGCTGGAAACCAGAAGAATTTCCAACCTATTTTAGGGTCTTGGAAACAAATGATGAATACTTTCCTTATTACAAAAAGTATCATGCGTTTTGGGCAATGTACGGTTTAAACTTACCGGATGAAGTTCTTAAGAAAGTCTATTATAAGAATGCGCTTAGTTTGGTCCCTGGATTAGATAAAAGCTTGTTTCCGGTTGACTAATCGGCTTTACAATATCCGTAGAAAATCTTAACGCTTATTTTTTGCGAATACATTAAAATCGAACGAAATTAAAACCCTAAACCCTAAACCCTAAACCCATGTGCTCAAAGACCCACTGCTTTATAATTCCGCCTTATTTACTTGAAAAATTGGCAAAACACGGTAATACCAGTTGTAAAAGAGCTTTAAATGATTCGGCTAGAATTGTTGACCGCAGACGAAGCAGTCTAAACAATCTTTTGTTACGGAACGAAGCAGAAGGTAATGGAGAGCGTTTTATCTATGATTCTAAAAATCAGTTCGAGCAAAGGTTGGAGTTGGTGCGAAAAGAGGGGCAAGATGATGTAGAGGATGAAAGTGTAAATAAGGCTTATGAGACCTCGGGTTTTGTACGTGATTATTTTAGAGAGACTTTTGGTCTTAATTCCATTGATGGAAACGGTTTGGATATTATTTCTAATGTGCATTATGGCGAAGCATATAATAACGCCTACTGGGATGGCGATGAAATGACGTATGGTGACGGTGACGGTAAAGAATTCACTGATTTTGCCAGTGCCATAGATGTTGTAGCCCATGAGTTGGTACATGGCGTAACCCAGTTTTTCGCCAACTTGGAATATCAAAGTCAACCTGGGGCGCTCAACGAACATTTTTCGGATGTTTTTGGTACGGTCATCAAGCAAAAGTATCTAAAACAGGATATTTCCGAAGCGGATTGGCTTATTGGAGATAGTGTAGTAACGGAGGCATTTCCCGGAGTGGCCATTCGTTCTATGAAAGCTCCCGGTACGGCCAATGATTTTGATACACAGCCAGACCACATGGATAATTATTACAACGGAGCAGGGGATAACCAAGGGGTGCACATCAATTCAGGTATACCCAATAAAGCTTTTTATCTCTGTTGTTTGGAAATTGGTATTGATGATTGTGCACTAATCTGGTTCGAAACGCTAAAATCACTCTGGCGTACGGCAGATTTTAATGATATGGTAGAAACATTGGTAAGTACCGCACAGCAGCTGGTATCGGAAAATAGAGTTGCTGAAGCCGCTGTTGAGGCGGTAAGTACAAGTTTTTCGCAAGTAGGTCTAACCCCAATTGTTGTCTAATGAAATATCATATAAACATAGAAGGCGGATTTACGGGAATTTCCAGACAGTTTGAAGGTGAAATAGACTTGGATAAAGCCAAGGAAGAAGAAATGCTGAATGCCCTTGCGGAAAAGCAGGAAATAAATAGTCAAATACGGGACGGTTTTACGTATACCGTAAAGCTTATGGATAATAACGGAGTGTATGAATCTCAGTTTAATGAGTCCAATCTTCCGAGTTCCCTCCGCACTTTTATTACGGATATTCAAAAAGGAAACAACTGAACTGCAAGTTCATTAAAATATAAAATGACGAAACCTAAACTGCTTATTTTTGACATAAACGAGACACTTTTAAACATGAAGCCCTTGGAGGAAGCTATAAACACGGCTTTGGCTTCTCAGCATGCTTTTTCATTATGGTTTAGGACCTTGTTGCATTATTCCTTGGTGGAGACCCTAACTGGCAATTATGAAGATTTTAGTGCTGTTGGAAAAGCAACGTTACAAATGACTATGAAAAAGTTTGGTAAAAACCTTTCAGATGCTCAAGTAGATAGCATTTTAGGGAATATAAAAAAATTACCGGCGCATGATGATGTAAAAGAAGGGCTAAAACTCTTAAAGGAAGCAAATATAAAGTTGGTAGCGCTTTCTAATGGAAATGAAAAGGTTTTGAACGAGCAATTGGAGTTTGCTGGTTTGTCATCTTATTTTGATGCTATTATGTCCGTAGATGTCGTGGCGCGTTATAAACCTGAAAGCTCATCATATAATGCAGTTCTGGCAAAGATGAGTGAATCGGCAGAAAATACTATGATGGTGGCAGCCCACGGATGGGATATTTTGGGCGCTAAACGGGCCGGTTTACGAACAGCCTTTGTTGCACGCGAAAATCACGCCATTTATCCGTTAAAGGGGATGCCTGAGATGGAGGGCAAAACTATTCTAGAGATTGCCCGTGTAATTACAGAAAATTAAAGCTTTGCTAGACTTTCTTTTTCGTCTAGATTGCCATAATCTTGAAAAATACCACAAGAATATTCCTTCTTGATCAAAGATTTTTCTTCTTGTTTTTTCTTTCTGGCCAAAACTTCTATTTGAGGAGATAAGTAACCCATGTTTTCTATTTTTTAAGGTATCGTTAAAACGTCTTCAGTTTAAAATTGTTGTCTTTCTTTTCGATTTTTAGTCGAATTACAAGTCAAATGTAAATCGGTATTTTAAAAGGGGATATCATTTTACAAAAACTTTGTGATTTGATAATTGAACCCTTGAAAATGAACAGTATAAAGGTATGCAACGATTTGTGTGATATCGCATAGAATACTGATTCAAAAGCACAAGAATGGCTTAAAAAAAGAAGTGATTTAAGAATATTGTTGAAGAATCTATAAAACTACAAGTTGCTTTTCTATGTAACTTTTAACGAGCATTAAATTCATTTTTAAAACCAATGCTGCCGAAGGGATATTGTCATCTTCAATGGCGGAGATTATGGCATCATGTTGATCGTTGGAGTTGTAATGAAAAGAATCATTGGACATAAAAGCTCGCTCATAGAAAAACACACGGGTTTTGAGGTCTTTTAGAATCTGTTGAAAAACGGGATTTTTGTAATTGGAAGTTAGTAACCGGTGAAACTCCATATACGCATTAACACGTTCCAGTGCATCTACTGCATTGGCAATGGCGTCTCTTTGTTTTTTGAGCTTGTTAATGGCACTTTCGTTAAACGTAGATTCTTCCAGGGCAAGAACTTCTAAATGGGCTACAAGCTCATATAGGTTTTTGGCCTCTTCCGGATTTACGGCGGCAATTACAAAACCACGGTTGGGAATGGCCCGCACAATATGAGACTGCTGTAACTGAGTTAGTGCTTCACGAATAGGGGTGACGCTCACGTTTAATTTACGGGATAAGGCGGCAAGGTTAATACCTTGTCCGGGTTGTAAATCTCCCTTTTGCATTTGTCGTAAAAGGTGTTCCCGTACTTTATCGCGTAATATGATGCTCATTCCCATATCGTAAATATAGTTATCGTATACGATTTTACAATGTTTTTTTAAGTGAACTGATTTCAGGTTTGTTGTTCATTGAACTTGGAATAGTGTATTTGGTCTTAAAATGCCCCTGAACTATAATAAAATACAGGAATACCCGTTCTGAGAGCAAAACCTATAAATTTGATTATGAGCTATTTGTTTAAAAATGTTAGACCTTATGCACTAGTGGTAGCCACTAGTCTTTTGGCGTTCAGCTGTAGTGATGATGCCAACGAAATTCTAGATAACGAGCAAGATCAAAAAATTGATCAGACCGAAATTAAGACCGTTCTTGAAACGGATGAAATGTCCAGCTCGGCTGATATGATCGTTCAGGACTTATTTAATAATAGAGAGTCCGGTAAATCTGCCAAGGATGCTTCATGCTATGTTGCGGAATATTCCGATACAGGTTTTACGGTAAGTTTTGACAATTGTTCCGTAGAGGGCAATGACGAAGTCTTAAACGGTTCTTTAAGTGTGGTATATGGTTCGGATAACGATTCATACGCCTATTCCGTAACGTATAATGATTTGATGGTGGGCGGAATTGGTTTAGATGGAACTAGGGCCTTTGCCATAAGCCAAGGAGAAGATGATTCTCTTGTTTTTGATGTAACTGTTGATATGACGTTAACCCTTGAGGACGATAAAAAGATTTACGAAAAAGGAACCAAATCGTTTGCTTTTGTTTTTGGTGAAGAAAAGAACATGCTTACTATTGATGGGGATTGGATTCTAAAATCAGACAATGATACCTATACTATTGGTATTACCTCAGATTTAGAAGCTGAATTTACGTGCGATTATATAGGAAAGGGTACTATGGATTTAGATAAAAATGGTTTAGCTGTTTCTGTTGATTTTGGAGATGGCACTTGTGATGATACCGCTACACTTATATACCCAGATAGTACAGTTGAAACTATTTCTTTAAAATAGGATTAACACCAACAATGAAACAAAAAGCCCTTATCCAAACGGATAAGGGCTTTTTTGATTTTTAATCGCTAAGTACCTATAGGGTTTTTAAATACTCAATTAAAGCGGTGCGCTGTGTATCGCTAAGGTCATCTCCAAAAGTATGCCCACCATTACCGTAACCTTTTATGGTGGTATCATAGGTTTCTTTGTCCACTTTAGAAGTTTCTTCTGTGTAGTTCCATCCTAGGTTCTCTTTGTCATAATCGGTACTGCTGTAGCTTCGGCTCCAATATTTAGGACGTTTAGAGCTGTTCAAAACTTCGGCAATAGTTGCTACGGAACCGTTGTGGAGGTAAGGGGCGGTTGCCCAAACGCCATCTAAGGGAGGGGCTATATATCCGCCTTCAGCGTTAAATTCCAATCCATTGGCGCCTGTGCCGAACCATCCGGTATTGAACCAATCCAGGAAATAATCATTTAGTTTCGATGGTTCCGTGTAAAGTTTTGATAATTCAGGGTCGGTTCCTATTGTAGAAAGGGCAACCAAAAGGTTGGGATACGTTTCGTTATCGCCATAAGAACCATGGCATTTTACACAATTTTCTTCAAAAACCGGTTTCCCTTCTGCGGCTAGGTTAGCATCAATTTCAAAAGGATAGTCGGGAGCTTCAATGCTATAAATGTAAGCTAGAACATCAGACATTTTTGGGTCTAGTTCCTCCGCTTTGGCTTTGTCGTCCAACGTAAGCAAGCTAGAACCAATAAATGATTTACAAAAATCTTTACGTCCTATTGCGTGGTAGAACATAGCATTTTTCTTTTTCAACAACCACCAAGCAGGAACATCTGTAGGAATGACCTCGTCCGGCACACCAACATTGGGTTCGTCTGTCCACTCTAAAGTATTTTTATCTCTGTACGCTGCTAAAACACGGGTAATCTTATCGGCGGGATTGGCTCCTCTGGTTTCGGTGAGTGTCTTTGGACCAATAGCTTCTATACTTTTTCTGAATTGATCAAAAGCCTCCCATTCATCACTATTTTTCCCACCGTACAAAAATGAAATACCTGTACTTACTAAATCCATATTCACGGCCCTGTTGATAGTAAAATCCGCCGCATGGCTACCTAATCCTAGCACAAATTCATCGTTTATAAAGCCGGCATGGCAAGACATACAATTGGGAGATACTATCCTAACGCCGTTGGCCGCATCTACGGCCGTGTATTCATAGCCAATATTGGCGTTATCTCCACTACGGTTCAAAACATTGCTATTGTCAGCTCCAAAACCCTGTAAAAAAGCTTCGTAAGGTACGCCGGAGCTCATGTAGTTTCCAGAAATTAGAAACTCATAACCAATTGTGGCATCACCGGTTCGCTGTGCAGATGCAGGAATAGCATCAACTTCTATTATGGGTTCGGGCTGTGGTTCTGGGTTTGGATCAGGAGTTGGATTAGGGTTTTCTTGATCGGGTACGGGTTCATATTCATTGCTGTCACTAGAACAGGCATACCCAGTTATCAATAGAACCATTAGGACAAGGATGTTGATAGGTCTTTTCAAAATATAAAGTTTTATTCGCTTGAAACAGAAGGATATAATGTAGTTGAAAGATACTAATATATGCCGTTAATGTATGTTTTAACTCGTGAAGGACAAAAATAATAGATAAACCGAAAACTAGGAGGCGTGGAACCGAGCTAGGTAATAATTTGCAATTTATTTTTCGGAATTCCCTCTTGCTATCGCTCCAAAGCCATGATTTGTTATTGGGTAAACGAAAAGAAATGCAAAAGGAGACTTTTTTCTTGTGTAAAAATTACATACAAGTATTTGTTAATGAATTGATTAAATCCACTTCTTTGAAGTAATTCGGACGGTTTGTTTCCTTTAATTTCTTAACATGAGAATCGGAATAAAATAAAAATAAATCCGTACCTTATCAACCTAATTTTAAAACAAGAAAAATACCGAATGGCTAAATCGCAGCAAACTTACAACAAGACTGAAAAAGAGAAAAAACGTCTAAAGAGACGAGAGGAAAAACAGAAGAAAAAAGACGCACGTAAAGCTGCTGCAAAAGAAGGTGGAGAAGGAATCCCTTTCGCCTATGTTGACCATAACGGTAACCTTGTAGATACCCCGCCAGATCCATCCCAGAAAGTTCAGGTAGATGCCGAAGACATTGTTTTGGGTATTCCTAAAAAAGAAGAAGGAGATGAAGAAGAGTTTGACCCTGTACGTAACGGTAAGGTGTCGTATTTTGACTTCTCAAAAGGATTCGGTTTTATTATTGATTCCGAAAATCAAGAAAAGTATTTTGTTCACGTAAGTGGTCTTATTGATGAAATTAATGAGAACGATAAAGTATCTTATGAACTTGAAAAAGGGATGAAAGGTATGAACGCGGTACGAGTAAAGAAAATATAACTTTTTTCTCCTTCCTAGTTGTCGTAACGTATCCTAATTAAGCAAAACCCTCAGGGGTTTGTTTTCTGTAACTATGAAAAAGTTCCTAACTCTTTTTTTAGTAGTACTTACTACCTTTTGGTCATGCGCCCCTACGGCAAAAAGCCTGTTTAATGGTAAGGACTTGAACGGTTGGCATATAGATGTGCCTGCAATGGACAGTACGGATGCAAGAAACCCTTTTATTGTAAGAGATGGCATGTTGGTAAGCTTAGGCACGCCGGCAGGCCATATCATTACGGACAAAACTTACGAAGATTTTAGATTGGATGTTGAATACCGTTTTGCCGGTGAACCCGGTAATTGTGGTGTTCTTGTGTTTGCCTCTACGCCACGCTCACTCTACAAAATGTTTCCTAAATCTATAGAGGTGCAGATGATGCATGAAAATGCAGGTGATTTTTGGTGTATTGTTGAAGATATTACGGTAGACGATATGTTGGAACGCCGTGGGCCCAAAGCGGAATGGGGCATTACAGAAGGCAAAAAACGTAGAATCCTTAACCTTACCGATGGTTCTGAAAAACCGGTAGGTGAGTGGAACCGTATGACCATAGAGTGCCTGAAAAATGAAATTAAAGTTTGGGTGAACGGAGATTTGGTCAACTATGGTTACAACGCTACGGCCCAAACAGGACAGATTGCATTGCAGGCCGAGGGTTCCGAAGTAGAATTCCGTAAAGTAGAACTACTACCTATTTCTCAATTAACAGAGTAAAGTTTAGGTTACTCAATCTTCCAAATTCAATACAACGGGCAAATCGGGAAAGTCCACCACATCAGAAGGATTCATTCCTTTAAGTGTGACGGCTCCTATACGCACCCGAACCAAGCGCAAGGTAGGAAACCCCACTAGGGCCGTCATTTTGCGTACTTGTCTAAACTTACCTTCCGTTAAGGTTACGGAAAGCCATGAATTAGGTCTATGGGTACCCACGCGGAGCAAATGGTGCGGTTCCGGAAAATCCGGTTCTTCGGTAATTAGTTTAGCTTGGCAGGGTTTGGTCAAATACTTTTTGCCTTCAACACCTATTTCTACCCCTTTTTGTAATTTCTCAATGGCTTCGGGGGTAATGAGGCCATCCAATTGGGCGTAATATTCCTTTTCTATTCCGGAGCGGTTAACTGTATCGCTTAGTTTTCCATCGGTAGTCATTAGAAGGAGTCCCTCGGATTTTAGATCCAATCGGCCTATGGCCATAACCGCATCTTCAAAAGGGTATAGTTCGCTTATAAAACGTTTAGATCGTTTTTCCTTTTTATTGTTGGAATCCATTTGGCTGATATAACCAAAGGGCTTGTACATTTTAAAATGTTGGTGGGCCATTCAAAAAAAATTATGGCGTAAAGGTAATGAAGACTTAGGGTTAAAACCTAGGCCGGTTGTGCTTCTGGGTTAAAAATGAATTATTCTGCATCAAGCTGCAGAACCCTTGCTACTTACCTTTGTAATAACTAAAAAAATGATGAAATGGAAAATGTATTAGTAGCGGGTGCCAATGGTACCACAGGAAAAAAAATAGTAACACTTTTAAACCAATCCCAATATTTCACTCCAATTGCCATGGTTCGTAAAGAATCCCAAAAAGAGCAATTTGAGAAAGAGAACATTACTACGGTTATGGGCGATTTGGAAGAAGATATATCACATACGGTAAAGAATATAGACAAGGTAATCTTTGCGGCCGGTTCTGGCGGAAAGAAGGTCAAAGAGGTAGATCAAGAAGGTGCCAAGAAAATGGTAGACGCTGCAAAATCCGGTAATCTAAAGAAGTTTGTCATGCTAAGCTCTATGGGCGCGGACAATCCGGAACAGGCAAGTGACCTTCAGGAATATTTAAAAGCAAAACACAATGCAGATGTCTATTTAAAGGACAGTAATCTTACGTACGCCATTGTGCGCCCCGGTTCATTAACGAACGATAAGGGCACGGGAAAGATAAAAGCGGCCTCTAGTTTGGAGAAATCAGGTTCTATAAGTAGGGCCGATGTTGCGCAGACCTTGGTTCGCGCATTGCATGATGATGCCGTTAAAAATACCACTTTTGAGATTTTAGAAGGAGATACTTTAATAGGTGAGGCCATAGATTCGGTTTCATAAATTATAGATATTTTCGTTCGTACCAAAAGATTGTAATATCTTAGGGTTTGCTTTTAGGCAGACCCTTTTTTTTTGTCCAATTTAGAAATTACAGTAAGGAAGTATGCGCAGAAGAGATTTTATAAAACAGAGTAGTATGGCTTCGGCTGCAACCTTACTTCCGGTTACCGGTATTTCTTTAGGAAATCCATCAAAATATAAAATGGGATTGCAGTTGTTCACTATTCGCGATGCCATGAAAGCGGACCCACTGGGCAGTCTTAAAAAGGCCCGGGCCATGGGCTATGAAGATTTGGAAATCTATGGGTTTGATTCCGAGACCATTGGTTATTATGGCTATGAGGCAAAGGAATTCAAACTTATTTTAGACGATTTAAACCTTACCACCACCAGTGGGCATTATGATTTTTCGTCCTATTTCAATAAGCCAAAAGATGAACTTAGGCGCTATTTGGATGCCTGTATCCAAGGGGCGCATATCTTGAACAAGCCCTATATTACGTGGCCTTGGCTGGCACCTGAATTTAGAACCATTGAAAATTTTAAGGTACTGAGCGAAAAACTAAATTGGATGGCCGAACAGGTAAATTCTGCGGGACTCGGCTTTGCCTATCACAACCATGATTTTGAATTTACGGACCACAATGGGCAAACCGGTTATGATATCATCTTAAAAGAAACCAATCCGCAATTGGTAAAACTGCAGATGGATATGTATTGGGTAATGCATTCCTCTAAAAAGACCCCTCAAGAATGGATTGCAGAGCAGCCCGGACGTTACGTAATGTGGCATATAAAAGATATGGACAAACTCACTAGAGATTATACGGAGCTGGGCAATGGCTCTATAGATTATGTGGCCATGCTTTCTAAAATAGATACGGATGCCCTAGAATATTACTATATAGAACAAGGAAGTAATTTTGCAAAAGACTCCATGACCAGTATAGCGGACAGTGCAAAATTCTTCAAGAAAAACTTAAAACAATACCTCTAATAACACAAAAACAAACACATGAAAAACTATTCCCTTAAAGCTGTTTTGCTTGCCGCTGCGCTTGTAGGTTTTACGGCCTGTAACGAGAAAAAACAAAAGGCCCAAGAAAAAGAGCCCATGGTAACTTATGATGAACCGGAATCCAAACTGCCCATAGATCGTCTGAAACTGCCGGACGGGTTTAAGATTGAGGTGTATGCAGATAGTGTTGATGGCGCGCGTTCCATGGCTATGGGAGATGACGGTACTTTGTTCGTAGGTACCAGGAACGAGAAGAAAGTATATGCCATTCAGGACCGTGATAGGGATTTTAGAGCAGATAAGGTAATTGAGTTGGACACCACTTTGGAATCTCCTAACGGAATTGCCTATAGAAACGGATCGCTTTATGTGGCAGATGTAAGTACTTTGTACCGTTACGATAATATTGAAGCTAATCTGGACAGTGTTCCCGAGCGAAAGGTTATTTATGATGATTATCCGGAAGCTTTTCACCATGGTTGGAAATACATTGCTTTTGGTCCGGACGATAAATTGTATGTACCAGTAGGAGCACCTTGTAATATTTGTGATTCTACCGTAGTGGACAAACGTTTTGCCTCCATTACCCGTATGGATCCTGACGGAAGCAACCGTGAGATCTATGCGCATGGTGTACGGAATACAGTTGGTTTTACCTGGCACCCGGAAACCAAGGAAATGTACTTTACGGATAACGGTAGGGATATGATGGGCGATGATATTCCCCCATGTGAGTTGAACCGTGTTACGGAAGCCGGCCAGCATTTTGGATATCCGTTTTGTCATGGCGGAACCATTAAAGATCCTGAATTTGGGGACCAACGCCCTTGCTCGGATTTTGTGGCGCCCGTACAGAATTTAGGTGCCCATGTGGCTCCGTTGGGGGTAAAGTTTTATACCGGAGATATGTTTCCTGAGAAGTACAAGCAGTACGCTTTTATAGCGGAACACGGCTCTTGGAACCGTTCCAAAAAATCCGGGTACCGTATTTCTTTGGTAAAGTTTGAAAACAATGAGGCGGTAGCTTATGAAACCTTTTTAGAAGGTTGGCTAGATGAAGAAAGCCAAGAAGCATTTGGTAGACCGGTAGATGTGCTGTTCCTAAAAGATGGGTCTTTATTAATTTCCGATGATTTTGGTGATGCGATCTACCGAGTAAGTTATGATGATGGAAGTAGCCAAGTGGCGAGTGTAGAGTAGGAAATATTACAAGTATTTCTGTTTATAACTGAATTACTCAAAAATATTTAAAATACAGTCAGATTTGTTGTAGATAACCTAATAAGAGTTATTTGTATGAACCTATTATAGATATATTGAAAATGACAAAAAAACATTTTACGATATTTTATTCTTGGCAATCTGACACTGATAAGAAGGAAAATAATTATCTAATAAAAAAATCAATTGAAAAATCTATAAAGGTTTTAAAAAGTGATATTGATTTAGAGTTATCATTGGATAAGGATACACAAAAACTATCAGGAAGTCCCAACATTGTTGATTCAATTTTTAAGAAGATTGAAAACTCTGATATATTTATATGTGATGTTACGTTAGTAAACGAGAATTTCTTTTCTAGAATAATTAGGCAGAAAAAGACACCAAATCCTAATGTGCTTGTTGAATTAGGTTATGCAATTCACTGTTTGGGTTGGGAAAGAATTATTTGTGTTATAAATAATTCTATTTGCAAAATAGAAGACCTACCCTTTGATATTAAACAAAATAGAATATCTCAATATTCACCAAAAAGTAGGAAAGGCTTAGAAGATTTACTCAAGAATTCGATAAAACGAATAATTGAGGATTATGATGATATTGTGCATAGAGCTAGTTCAAATGATAAAAATAGTATTGATGAAGAAAACTTTAGGCAATTTAAAAGTGTCATTAGTGGTGATGTTTTGATGAGCAGTTTGAATTTTACAAGTTCAAATTTGCGAACCACCGGATTTTATTATGACATTTGGGATGAAACTATCAAGTATTTGGACAAACCAGAAAATTGTTTTCTCAATGATTCAATTCGAAAGAAGGGCTTGGTTTTTAGGGATGCTTTAAATGAATTTTCTGGATTATGTGGATTATATTTTGTTCCAGAGAATCATATTAGTGAAGATAATATTAGTAACTACGAAGCTGCAGGAATAGAAATAACAAAAGACGTAATTGATAAAGTAAGGAGAAGTCAAAGGTACTTCTTCCCTAAAAAGCCTAGCAATGATAATTGGGACGAATATCACTTAAATCATAGGAAGGTTCAATCAGAGCTTAATAAATCTAATGGTTTAGTAGAAAAAGCTTACAACGAATTTATACTAGAGGTTAAGAAAGAATTGCTGATATAATGAAGAGAAATAAAACTGATTTTTGATATTTATCCCCTATTGTCACAAGCATCTAACTCATATCAAAAACAATCAAAATCATCATCTCCACTTTTAAATACAAACCCATTTTTCAACCCATATTAACTCAACCAAAAAATGAAACAAAACACCACCCATATTCTTGTTCTGATTACGCTTTTTGTTTCGCTAACGGCCTTTGCAAAAGATTCGGTTTTTTCGGAATATGAGGTAAAAGAGTTTGTGTTTCAGGGGCGTGATGCCAAGGTGGTATTTCCCAAGAAAGCAAATGCTAATGGCTACTGGATTTGGCGTGCCCGTTTTTGGGGTGCTGAACCACAGGTAGATAAAGCCCTTCTGGAAAAAGGGTTTCATGTGGTTTACGTAGATGTGGCGCATTTATTCGGGAATGAACAGGCCGTACAGCTCTGGAACGATTTTTATGCCTATTGCATTTCAGAATATAAATTGAACAAAAAGGTGGTGCTGGAAGGCTTGAGCCGTGGCGGACTGATCATATACAATTGGGCGGCACAAAACACGGACAAGGTTTTTACCATCTATGCCGATGCCCCGGTGTGTGATATTAAAAGTTGGCCGGGAGGTCTGTACAGCGGAGAAGGAAGTCCCAAAGATTGGGAACGTTGCTTAGTGGCCCATGGGCTGGACTCGGTTTCCGTAAAAAGTTTTAAAGGTATTCCAATCCATACAGCTGTAAAGGTGGCAGAAGCCGGTATTCCTGTTCTACACGTGTACGGAGTTGTAGATATGGTGGTTCCTTTTGAGGAAAACACGGCATTGCTCAAAGAAAAATTTGAAGCTGCTGGGGGCACCATGAAGCTTATCCGAAAAGAGGGGGTAGGTCATCATCCGCACAGCTTGAAAGATCCCGCGCCTATAGTAGATTTCATACTTGATAGTGTAGATTATAAGGAATAGTTAAAACACAAATTTCCATTAAACCATTACGTACGTCATTAGTCCAATTGGAATCAATCCGTTGATTCCAGCATAGGAGCATCATTTGGATTTTTCATTAGGTTGTGATATACAAAAGTCATGGCCGTTTATTAAAAAATAATTATAATTCGCATAAAATATACCCCATGGGAATAGTTGAGACTCTCATAAAAAAAGTACTGGAAAAAGGAACGATTACCTATAAAGAGCAATTATCGGAATCCGTTTATAAAGTTAGGATTAAAGGTGCCCATATTAGGAATGTAGATTTTAAACCAGGCTATTTTGTTCGTTTGGGGGTTGGTATAGGGCAAGAAGATTTGTCCATAAAGGACAAAGTAAGGAGCTATAGCGTTTGGGATATAAATCGCGAAAATGAGACCATAGACCTAGCCATCGCTACCCATAGTGGTGGAATAGGGGCGAATTGGGTCAAAAACTGCCAAACGGATACCACGGTACATTTTAAATGGAAAAAAGGGAATTTTCTGTTGGATGACCAAGCGGATAGTTATCTCATGATCGGAGACTTATCGGCCTTGTCGCACCTTTATATGATCAAACGCAATTTACCCGCAGAGAAACAGATAGAAAGCATTATTTACAGTCAAGATATGACCGAACTCTTTGCGGACGTAGACGGAAAAACACCTTTTAATTTCTACGAAATGGAGCAAAACCCATTTGAAGAAATACAACTAAAGCTGGAAGAATTACTGGCTAAGTTAAAAGGTACAAAGATGGTCTATATTGCTGGGGATAGTAGACTTTGTTTAGCCCTGAACCAGTATTTTAGAAAGCAACTCAATTGGAGCACCAAACAAATTAAGACCAAACCTTTTTGGAACCCGGAAAAAAAAGGGCTGGAATAGACTTCTTTTGATGCATAGAAGACAGAGCCATCTTGCTTTGGGTATCACATTTACCACCCATTACCTTCTTTTACCTTTATTCGGGCAAGTGTAAATTACATCTTTGCTTGTCAAAAACAGCATATCCAGATGAGTGAAATTCCACGGAAAAAGAAAACTTCAAAAATTAGAATCTACGTAGATCTGTTCTTTTTAGCGCTAATGATTTTGGTACTCGTACCGCAGACCACGGGAATTCCAATTCACGAATGGGGTAGCTTTGTAATTATTTTACCGTTTTTTTTGCACCTTATCATCAATTGGAACTGGATAACAACAAACTCAAAAAAGTTTTTTAAGAAAGCGCCTAATAAGACTCGTTTTGACTATGTTCTAAATTGGACGTTGTACCTGTTTATGATTGTGCTAACGGTTTCGGGAATCGCCATATCGGAGTCGGTTTTACCCCTTTTTGGAATGCATCCTCAACCAGATAATTTTTGGACTAAAATCCATGACGTGAGTGCTGCGCTCTTCATGCTTATTTTTGGAATTCACATTGCCCTGCATTGGCGCTGGATAGTAGGGGCCTTTGGTAAACTCAAGTTTAAGGCAGATGTACATCACCTGACCTACGTGGGCACTATCCTTTCCAATAGGTCCCGCCAGCTGATGTTTCTATTGGGTTTAAGTATTATACTATCTTTCTTGATTTATTTTGTAGAATATAGTTCTTGGGCCGAAGGTTTTAGGGAAGGTGTGCAAATCTCTACAGGCGAAGAACCCAAGAACCTAGGGAAAAGTTGGATGCGATATGTCTTGCCTTTTGTTAAGGTAGCTGTTCTTACTGCAGTCCCGGCTCTGATTACTGGAGGTATTGTCCGGCTTAAAAAGAAACTAAAGTAAAACTAGGGAGAGTAGTGGCATTAACTACAGTCGTTACAAACCCCGGTAAGCACACAATTTACACTTTGTACATCATAGCCATGGTCCAGTGAAAAGTTTACGGGAACGGGCAAACATTCTATAGTCTCGCATTGGGTGCACCTAAAATGAAAGTGGTGTAATGGTTTCTCCTTTTCATCGCACTTTATACAAAGGGCAAAATACTGCTTGCCATCATCTGCTACCACCTTATGCAGAACTCCATCATCACAAAAGCGGTTCAATACCCGGTAAATAGTAGCCCGGTCAATGTCCATGTCTATTTTTTGCTCAATGGCATTTTGGCTCATGGCTTTGGTGGTAGAGCTTAAAACAGAAAGTACCGCTTCCTTGGTTGGCGTATTTCGTCTTTTCATAATAAAAGCATTTTAAAATTAAATGCTACTGTGTTGCAATAATACGAAAATCCACTATATTTGCAAAGTGTACTAATGCGACAAATTCGCATTAAAAAATAATGTTATGACTACAGATACAAATTTTGATGTAATAATAGTAGGTGGAAGTTACGCAGGACTCTCGGCGGCAATGGCTTTGGGGCGCTCCTTACGAAACGTACTTATTATAGATGGCGGTAAGCCCTGTAACAGGCAAACGCCACATTCCCATAATTTTATAACCCTTGATGGGGAAAAACCAAGTGCTATAACTGAAAAGGCCAAGTCTCAGGTGTTAGCCTATGAGACGGTTACTTTTGTTAATGATATTGCCGTAACGGGAAATACATTGGGTGAAAATTTTCAGATTATAACGCAATCAGAAAAAATATATACAGGAAAGAAAGTGATTTTTGCTACTGGAATTCATGATGTAATGCCCAATATAAAAGGCTTTTCTAGCTGTTGGGGAATCTCGGTTGTTCATTGTCCGTATTGCCACGGATATGAAATAAGAAATAAAAAAACAGGTTTGATGGCCAATGGAGATAGGGCAATGCACTTGGCGTCCTTGGTTCATAATCTTACGAATGACCTCACGGTTTTAACCAATGGACCAGCCGATTTTAATGAGGAACAGCTGTTGAAGCTCCAAAAGAATAACATACGCATTATTGAAAAAGAGATATCCGAGATCGAACATGAAAATGGGTATATTAGAAATGTGATTTTTAAGGATGGAAGTAAAGAAGCTTTTGATGCTACTTATGCGAGTCTACCCTTTACACAACATTCGGATATACCGGCTCATTTAGGATGTGAGTTGAACGAACAAGGTTATATAGAGGTGGATGCCATGCAAAAAACCACAGTTCCCGGATTGTTTGCGTGTGGGGACAATACTACTCGCTTACGGTCTGTAGCATCGGCCGTTGCAGAAGGTAATAAGGCCGGTGCAATAGTGAATATGGAGCTGGCCCATGAGGAATTTTAAGACAAATACAACCCGTTAAAATGGCTGAATTTTGGGAAGATAATTTTGTTAACAAACAAGAAATGTGGGGCTTAAAGCCTGCAAAATCCGCTTTGTTGGCCAGAGACCTTTTTGTTGGGCAATCCGCCAAAAATATCCTTGTTCCAGGTGTTGGTTATGGTCGAAATGCACAACTTTTTGTAGAGGAAGGTATGCAGGTTACCGGCATTGAAATATCCAAAACCGCTATAGAACTAGCCAAAAAACATTACGGCAATACTATGAGTTTTCATTGCGGTTCAGTAGGAGATATGCCATTTGACGATGTTAAGTACGACGGAATTTTTTGTTACGCCCTCATCCATTTATTGGATGTTAAGGAACGCGCCAAGCTTATTCAGGATTGTTATAATCAATTGACGGAAAATGGGACTATGGTGTTTACGGCCATAACAAAAAACGCCCCTAATTTTGGAAAGGGAAAATTAATTGGTCAGGACCGATACGAATTTCACCAAGGCGTACAATTATTTTATTATGATAAGGCATCCGTACAAACGGAGTTTGAAAAGTATGGACTCTTTAAAATTACAGAGGTAGAGGAGAGCCAACCTATGTATTTCGTAGAATGCAAAAAAACGGCTGTTTAGTCCAACTTTATAAGTAAACTTTAAGAGCTTACCGGTTTTTCCGGTAAGCTCTTTTGTTAGATTGGAATATATATGCCTACGGGGCTTCAAAACTTAACTGCTGCGTAATAAATTACAATTAGTAGCCTGAGATTTATGAGATATTCAACAGTTTATACCCCTTGAAGTTGCGTGATTTCATTTAAAAAAGTGTTGTATTTCTCCAGTTCTAAGGGTACGTTGGCATTTTTCTCCATATCGTGAAAGTGATGCGTAGCTAAGCGTTCTAAACCCGTAAAAGCATTCATTTTATGAAAACCGAACATAACCCCATCGTCAACACTTTTTTGCTCAAAGAACTCATTTTCTAAAGTAAAGGCAGCTTTAGGGGCATTCCAACTTGTGGTTAAAATGTATTTTTTTCCCTGCATTAAACCTCCGGTTCCGTAATTGATATCCGGATTTTTACTGCTTCGGCCATCACTGGTATAGATACCGTTTTGATGTCCTTCCGTAAATACCACATCAATATATTGCTTAAAACCAAATGGCAATTGAAACCACCAAATAGGCGTGTGGTAAATAATCAAATCTGCCCATTTAAACTTTTCAACTTCTTCCAATGGGTCATAGGAATCACCCACTTGTGTAGTCTGTACGGCGGTATCATCTAACGCCTTAAAATAGGCAACCGTAGTTTCAAACAGGGACTCGTTGAACTTTCCTCCGGAATGCGCAAAAGGATGGCTTCCATTTATAATAAAAATATTTTTCATCTGTCTTTTTTTAAATTCAAGACAAAATTAAAGTCATAACATCTATTGTAAAAATAATACAAATCATACCTTTGTATCAATAAATTTATAGATATGGTGAATTTGGAATGGTACCGGACGTTTAAAGAGATATATGAAAACGGAACTTTAACTAAAGCTTCCGTAGCGTTATATGCCTCGCAGCCTGGGGTAAGCGTCCACCTAAACGCCTTAGAGGCCTATGTGGGTAAAAAGCTATTTGAACGCACCTCAAGAAAAATGATTCCAACGGAAGAGGGAAAATTTTTGTACGAATACATCATAGAATCTATTAACAAGCTAGAGATAGCGGAACAACATTTTAAAAAAACTACCCAAGAAAAAAATCCATCGTTACATGTGGGGATGTGTTCCGAAATGTTCCAACACAGTATTGAGCACGAAATTCCCAAATTAGAGTTTGATTTGGTTGCCAAGTTTGGAGCACATACGGATTTGATAAAGGACTTAAACAATGGATTATTGGATTTAGTAATTACACCAAGAAAACAAAGTGATAAAAAATCTCTAGTAGAATACACGGCTTTTTCAAAAGAGCGGATTATTTTAATTGCTGGAATCAAGACAGATACCTCTGCGGTAGAAGCCCATATAAAGTCCCACAATTATGAGGAACTGGAAGAAGAACTTCAGCGGAATACATGGTATAGTGCGTCTAATGAAATGGAGCACTTTAGACGTTTCTGGTATGAAAACTTTAAAAAGCGCCCTAGTTTTAAACCCAATTATATTCTGCCCAATATTGGCTCTATTATAAGGTGTTTGAGTAATGAAAATGGATTGGCCCTAGTTCCTGATTTTTTATGCCATGAGGCAATTTCCAATAATGAAATCAAGCGTATTTGGGACGGAAGAGTAAAAACGGAAAACACCTTGTATTTTGCATCCCGAACCGATTTAAAGTACAAGAAAGAGTTGAAAGTGCTCCAAGGTATATTCAGAACAAAAATGAAAACTGAGGTAGACTAAGGGTGTAATCCAGAGCCGTTTAATTTTTAGAATTAAAAAAAGCTTACCGGCAAGACCGGTAAGCTTTTTTGGAAAATCGGGGGAACTACAATTAGTTTAAACTAGCCAAAAGTTTTTCGGCTACAAGTTCAGATGAAGCAGGATTTTGACCTGTAATCAGGTTGCCGTCTTGCAATGCGTAAGCTGCCCAATCTTCACCTTTAGAGTAGATACCTCCATTTTCTTTCAATGCATTCTCAACCAAGAACGGAACAACATCCGTAAGCTGAACAGCATCTTCTTCGGTATTTGTGAATCCGGTAACTTTTTTACCTTTTACCAAGAATTCACCGTCATTTCCTTTTACACTTTTTAGAGCGGCGGGAGCGTGACATACAAAAGCGATAGGTTTTTTCTGCTCATTGAATTTTTCGATCAAAGCAATTGAATTGGCGTCATTTGCCAAATCCCATAACGGACCATGGCCACCGGGATAGAAAACCGCATCAAAATCATCCGCATTCATATCTGCCAATACTTTTGTGTTCTTGATTTTTTCCTGTGCTACGGGGTCTTTCTCAAAACGCTCCGTATCTGCAGTACTTGCGTCTGGAGTGTTACTGCTTGGGTCAATGGGAGCAGCGCCACCTTTTGGTGTTGCCAAGGTAATATCTGCACCTTTGTCCAATAATGTATAGTATGGATTTGCGAATTCTTCTACCCAAAATCCAGTTTTTTTACCTGTATCTCCCAATTTATCGTGAGAGGTTAAAACGAATAGTATTTTCATCTTTTAAGTTTTTAAAGTTTTATTTATTAATATGCCATTTTTACGATTTTCTCGGCATCCTGTGGGGTTAACGCCTGGCGCTCGCCAAGACCTTTCCAGCCACGATCGGTAAAGCGTTGCGCAATTTTTTCACCTGTACCCTCATACTCGGAAGTATAATCGGATAGTTTGGTGTCAATGCCCAACTCCTTAAAGAAGGCTTCCGTTTTTTCAATAGCGGCATACGCTTTGTCATCTATACTACCTTCGGTAATATTCCAGACACGTTCGCCATATTGAGCCAATTTCTCCTTTTTAGATTCAAAATTGTATTTATAATGACTTGGCGCAACTACCGCCAAAGTTCTGGCATGATCAATTCCGTACATTGCGGTAAGCTCGTGGCCCATCATGTGCACGGCCCAGTCACCCGGAACACCTTGTTGGATAAGTCCGTTTAGTGCCATGGTACAGCTCCACATAAAGTTGGACGCCGCCTCATAATCACTAGGGTCTTTAATTACTCTAGGAGCAATCTCAATAAGAGTCTGTAAAATACTTTCTGCAAAACGGTCTTGTAAAAGTCCGCCCGCCGGATACGTCATATATTGCTCAAGAACATGAGTAAAGGCATCAGTGATACCGTTTACCAACTGTCTTTCTGGAATAGAAGTAATTACCTGGGGATCCAATACCGAAAACTGTGGGAATAGGGCAGGACCTCCAAAAGCTAATTTTTCCTGGGTTTCTTTTCTGGAAATTACCGTTCCCGAATTCATCTCTGAACCAGTAGCTGGCAACGTCAAGACCGTTCCAAAAGGCATTCCTTTTTTAATAGGCTCTCTTTTCTTTACAAAGTCCCATGGCTCATCACCTTCATAAACCGCAGCGGCCGATAAAAACTTGGTTCCGTCAATAACCGAACCACCACCAACAGCTAGCAAATAGGTAATGTTCTCTTCTTTGATCAACTTTAGAGCATCCATTAGAACTGCATATTCCGGGTTGGCAGGTATACCACCAAATTCAACCAAATCAGCATTGGATAATGCTTTTTTAACTTGGTCATAAATTCCGTTCTTTTTGATGCTTCCACCACCGTAAAGCAATAATACTTTGGCATCAGAAGGAATTTCTTCTGTTATTTTCTTAATCGTATCTTTTCCAAAAATAATTTTGGTAGGATTCTTAAATTCAAAATTTGTCATAGTTTCTTTTCTTTTTTTTACTTCGGTCATTATATTTTAACGACCATTTTTCCCTTGTTTTTTCCATCGAATAAATCGATAAAGGCTTGAGGGATATTTTCAAAACCTTCTACTATAGTTTCGCTATAGGTCAATTTACCTTCGGCCAACCAAGTTGATAGTTGTTGAAGCGCCTCAGGGTATTTTTCCTGATAATTGAAAACAATAAACCCTTGCATAAGTGCACTGTTCTTCACTAAAAAGGGTTGAACGCTTACACTCTTAGGTAGTTCTGTATTGTTGTAAACCGATATAGCACCACAAATAACCATCCTTGCAAAATGATTGATATTGAATAACACCGCATCCGAAATAGGACCGCCCACGTTATCAAAATAAACATCCACTCCGTTTGGTGCCGCTTTGGCAATGGCCGCAGTCATATCTTCAGTAGTATTGTAATTGATGCCCTCATCAAAACCGAATTTAGATTTTAGCATCTCTACTTTCTCATTACTACCTGCAATACCAACAACATGAAGCCCCAGTATTTTACCAATTTGGCCTACCACACTACCTACGGCACCGGCCGCACCGGAAACCACTAAGGTTTCCCCTTTTTTAGGTTTCCCAATTTCGTTGAGCCCTAGATAGGCCGTTAAACCGGTCATTCCCAGAATACCCAAATAGGCACTCAACGGCGCTTTGTCCGCATCAACTTTAGTAAGGCCTTCTCCATTGGAAACCTGTTCGGTTTTCCAATCCAGGGTGCCCGCAAGGTAATCTCCCTTCTTAAACTCGTTGTGCTTAGATGCTATAACTTTTGCTACAATACCTGAATGCACGGGTTTATTCAATTCAAAAGGAGCCACGTAAGATTTGGCATCGTTCATTCTTCCCCTTAAATAGGGGTCTACTGAAACGTATGCTGTTTCCAAAAGCAACTCTCCGTCTTTGATTTCCAAAGAAGAATTATCCTCTATAAATTCAAAATCTGAAACCGAAGGTTTCCCTTTAGGTCTATTTTTTAATAAGATAGTTTTCATAGTATTCTCTTTTTGTAATTAGTCCATTACGGTAACTAAGTCCTCTGTACTCTTTCTTACCTTGACCAAGTTGGCCAACCAATCTTCCTCCGTTTTTCTATAACCGATCGGCAGTAAAACACAACTACGCAATCCTTTTGCCCTAAGACCAAGAATTTCATCTACGGCATCTGGGTCAAAACCTTCCATAGGCGTGGAGTCTACTCCTTCAAAAGCGGCAGCGGTAAGGGCTTCGGCAAATGCTATGTAGGCTTGTCTAGCGGCATGCTGGAAGTTTACTTCCGGGTCACGTTGTGGGTACATACCCAATAGTTGTTGTCTGTAATTTTCCCAACCTTCGTTTTTAAAACCACGAATTTCATTGGTAAGGTCAAACATCTTATTGATGCGTTCCTCGGTATAATTATCCCATGCGGCAAATACCAATAAGTGAGATGAATCTGTAATCACGGATTGGTTCCAAGCCACTGGCTTTATTTTTTCTTTTAACTCTTGATTGGTCACCACTATAATTTCAAAAGGCTGCAATCCACTAGAAGTAGGGGCAAGGCGGGCCGCTTCTATAATACGGTCCACTTTTTCCTGTGGTACGGTTTCGCCGTTCATTGCTTTTGTAGCGTATCTCCAATTTAATTTATCAAGTAATTCCATTTGTATGTTATGTTTAAAAAGATTGTGTTTATATTTTTATACTGTTCCATGCAGATTGATAGGCCTCTTCCAAGTGGTCTTCGTTCAGTTGAAAACGTCCTCTTTTTTGGGTAATCATCAAGAAGGATAAAGGATTGATGGAGTAGGCATACAAGATGTAATCCGATAACGGCTTAATCTTGCCTTCCTTCTTACCGCGCTCCCACAAATCCAACAGGGGTTGTAAGTGCCTAATCCCTTCTTCTCGACTTTGCTCGTCTATCATAGGCGTATTGTCGCACTGTGCCAAGAACATTGCTTCTTCGCATTCCTTCAGTTTAAAATCGGCAATACGTTTCCATATAACCTCAAAGCCTTCCTCAACTTCCATGTTGGGGTCATAGGTAGCAAACGCGTAATCTGTAAAAGCTGCTTTTACCTCTATGTACACCTTGTTTACCAAATCCTGTTTGTTCTCAAAGTAGAGGTATATTGTAGCAGGCGATACATTGGCCATTTTAGCTATTTTGGACATTGGTGCAGCGTGAAAACCACTGTTGTTCACCAATTCAATTGTAGCTTTGACCAGTGCGTTTCTCTTAATTTGACTCTTTGTTAATTCTGTCATTGTTTCTAATTCTAGTACAAAGATAAGAATAAAAATGAACGTTCATTCTTTTTTAACAAAGGTTTAGTTTTTCAATGTCAATAGGGTGGGACTATCTAGGGATTACTTTAGTAGATTTGTAGGCAGGCCGGTCTGGCTGAAGAAACTTTAAGGAGACAAACCATCTATTTAGTAAACATCAAGAATATGAGTGATAAGCAAGAATTGACCGTAGACCGTATTTTAACCGACCTAAGGCTGTCTACCATAGATTGGCAACAAGTATTGGAAAATGTAATTAGCGTTTTTGACTGTAGCACGGGAACCCTTCATTTCTTAGATCAAAAAACAGAACTATTACAATTGCAAGCTCAGAAAGGGATTCCTCCATTTCTAATACCTAAACTAACTACAATCCCCGTAGGCAAAGGAATGGCAGGTATTGCGGCAGAGCGTAAAGAGGCCGTAGAAATGTGTAATTTACAGACAGATGATTCCGGTGTTGCCCGTCCTGCTGCCAAAGAAACCAAAGTAGAGGGTTCCATTGCCGCACCAATGTTACTTAACGGAAAATTATACGGTACCTTGGGCATAGCCAAACCGGTGCCCTATGATTTTACGGAAGACGAGCGCAATAGTTTGCTTAAAATTGGAGAAGCTATGAGCAAGGCCTTGGTAGGTTAGGTTTGTTCTTTTAGAGGGAAAATGTCAATCCCAACTTTAAGTTAGATGAACGGTCACTTTCGGTAGAGGTCGAAAAGCTGCTATACGAATAATTATATAAGGCAGAAATGCTTAAGTGTCCCGATAAGGGCATTTCTGCTTTAAGCTGACTTAATACGCGATGGTTGGCTATATAACGATATAAGGGCTGAAAGTACAAGGTTCCCGTAAAGTCAAGTCCCGTTTTGGGAAAGGCGTAAGTGGCGGAAAGGTAACTACTGTTCCGGTGATTGTTGAATTGTACCTCGGTATCTTTTTCAATTTCAATTTCATACATGTAGGCATTACCAAAATAGACTTTGGCATTATCTTCCGAAACTAATTTTAAGCGTACACCAGCGCCCACCAAGCTCCTGTTGCGTATGGTGAGCAAAGTATTGTTCTGGTTTTGAATAAAAGCTTCCAACCTAAATAGGTCCGTTATTTTTTGATTGTACCTAACATGAAAAAAGTAAGAGTTTTGAAAATCTTCGTCCTTACTTCTAATAAGGTTATAGTTGCCTATGAAAAAGAAAATTTTCTTAAGGTCTTTGGATTTTACCTGTGTGGTTAGATTGGAACCTACCTGAAGAATGTAAGCCCCATTATTGTCCGTATAGTTAAAAAGCAAATCGCTCTTTAATGCAAAACGAACGGAATCTTTCTGCATTCGTTTAGATTCAATATTTACCAATTGGGCACTAGAGCTATAAAAGAAAAGAAGGGCTATGCTTATGGGTAAAAGTTGTTTCATGCGGCAAGTGATTTTTTTCAGCTGCAAAACTATCTAATTTCTATGTGATATAGGGAATTTAGGTGCTTTACAGATTAATTTCAAAGAAAAAAAATGGGTTTCCGGAGAAAAAAATTAAAGTAAAATCGTATTATTGGTATAAATCGGTTTGGAATTCCTTGTTTCTACGCTTGTCGTAATCCTTTGTGAAACCCAAGTTAGAGAAGCATAATGTTAAGTTTTGACTAGAGATACGTATGGAAATAGTAGGTGCATTACAGAAAGATATTGAAGATATCCAATCCATTAGCATAGTGCCCACTATTTTAGATGTGGTTTGCAGGGCTACAGGTATGGGCTTTGCGGCCATTGCCAGAGTAACCGATGAAACATGGGTAACTTGTGGGGTTTTAGATGCTATACCCTTTGGGCTTTCCGTAGGTGATGAACTTGAAATAGAAACTACTTTTTGTAAGCAGGTGCGTGAGAGCGATAAACTGGTAGTTATAGACCACGTGGAAAAAGATAAAGTATATCATAACCATCCTATACCTGCGCAGTATGGTTTTCAAAGCTATATTTCCGTACCTATTGTTAGAAAGAACGGCGAGTTTTTTGGGACACTTTGTGCACTGGACCTTAAACCGAACAAGGTGAACAACCCGGAAATTATAGCTATGTTCTCTATGTTTACGGAATTAATCGCTTTTCATCTAGATGCCCTAGAGACCATGCGTAGGCAAGATACCGCAATAAAGAAAAAGGATGTTGAACTTGCAACCTATGATTTTATTTCCAGTCACGATTTGCAAGAGCCGTTACGTAAAATCCAGATTTTAACGAGTACGTTAGAAAAGAAAGAAGAAAAGAATCTTTCGGAGAAAGGGAAAAAATATTTTAAGTCGATTAAAAAGGCGGCCACAAGAATGCGCAACATTCTTAATGACCTTTTAACGTATTCCGAGACGGAGTTTAAACCTAAAAGTTTTAAGGAACTAGATTTAAATGTTCTTGTAAATCGGGCAAAAACCAGATTAAGTACACAGTTGGAAGAATCCAACGCTATTATTAATACCAATGATTTGTGCACGTTAAATATTGTTCCCATTCAAATGGAGCAACTCTTTTATAATCTCTTTGCCAACAGTTTGAGCTTTAAAAGTGATAAAAGACCGCTGCTGATCGAGGTGGGTAGTAAGCAAGGTTTAGGCCAGTCTTTTGGTGTTCAGGGACTAGAGGAAGCTAAAATGTATTGCGAAATCACAGTTAAGGATAATGGTATAGGTTTTGAACAGCAATTCAGTGAGAAAATATTCGACATATTTCAACGTCTAAAAAGCAAGGAGAACGATAAATCTACAGGAATAGGACTCTCTATTGTAAGGCGTATTGTAGAAAACCACAACGGAAAAATTATAGCGATAGGCAAACCGGACCATTTTGCCATTTTTAAGATATACCTACCACTATAATTAATTGTTCGCTAAGCCATAGCGGGAATGGCTACAGGTATTGAAAAAGCTAATTTTTCAATTTCATCCAACAATTCAATAAAATCTCTTTTAGAAGTTAACGGGTTCATAACGGAACATCGCAAAGTGCGTTCGCCATTAATTGTAGTCTGTACAATATAGAATTTTCCCGAAGCGATCAATTGCTTCCGTATTTCACCATTTAACCCGTTCAGTTCCGTGTTGTTTAATTTGTTACTTGGAATGTACCTGAAATTTACAATATTGGATTCCGGTTCGTGTACCAGTTCAAAATTGGGTTTTGCCTTAATAAGTTCCGATAAAACCTGTGCCGAATCATAGAGCTGATCTACATTTTTTTCAAAGATATCATTACCGTACGTTTTCAGGAGTATATATACTTTTGCCGAAAGAAAAGGTTTGCTGCACTCAAAAGTACGTTTAGCGGAATTATACCATTCTTCGGTTTCGGGAGAATCCCATAAGTATTGTGCTCTTTGGGCAAAAGTCCTGTAAATTTTGTTTCCTTGTCTGAACAATAGGGCGGTGCTCAGAACCGGTGTCATCAACATTTTGTGAAAATCAATGACAACGGAATCCGCTTTTTCTATTCCCTTGGTCAGTCCCTTATATTTTTCAGAAAACACGACCGCTCCACCGTGGGCGCCATCTACGTGTAACCAGATATTATTAGCTTTACTGAAAGTGGCCAGAGCTTCTAAATCGTCATAGGACCCGGTTGCCGTAGATCCGGCGCATCCTATTATACAGAAAACATGAAGTCCTTTTTCCTTTGCTTCTTTCAAGTATTGAGGGAGAAGGTCTGTCCGAATTTTAAAGTTCTCATCTACAGGAACTTTTATGATTCCGCTATCGCCCAAACCCAGAATTCGTGCCGATCGATCAATACAATAATGCGCTTCTTCGGAAACCATTACCGCCAATTTTTCATTATGACCTTCTTCCCAAACGTTCTGTGGTGCTTTATCTTTTCTAGCAGCTAGTAAGGCGGTAAGGTTTCCCAAACTTCCCCCGGAAGTCATAAGGCCCGAAGCTAAATCTCCATAACCTATTTTCTTGGCCGTAAAATCTGTTACTACCCGTTCCATAGCATTTGAAACTGGTCCCATTTCATACACTCCCGTACTATTATTGATTAAATCCGTTACCAGTCCTGTTAAAGCGGTTATAGGTGCAGGTAAAGCGGTCTGGTGCCCCATGTATTTAGGGTGCTGTGTTTGTTGAGACCTTTGGAGCAATGTGGTTAAAGTGGTTATGGGGTCGGAAGGTTGTTGAAGATCGTTCTCCCAAAACTGTAGCTCGTCTTCCGGAGCATTATTTGGATAGACCGTTTTGGTTTCCTGGCTTTGCAGATTTCCCAAGTGGTTGGCAAGGACATCGATCAGTTCTTTTCCTACCGCTCTAAATTTCTCCGCGTCATAAACATTTGTAAGACTTTGATCATTGGTCATTATGAATAGCTTTAAGGTTCAACATCATCCTTTATTCCACACAAAGCTAGATATCTTTACTTATAAATATAAATACTTAATTTTGATGAATTAATAACAAATATGTATTACTGAAATGGATTTACAACACATACGTAGCGCCGTACTGCTCTCCAAGAAGTTAAACTTTACTAAGACGGCAGAAGCGTTACATATTGTTCAGCCCGCCTTGAGCCGGAAAATAAAACAACTGGAAGAGGCTATTCAGGCGCCGTTGTTCAAACGAAACAAACGGAACGTAGAGTTGACGAATGCGGGAAACTATTTTATTCCTGAAATGGAGAAGCTATTACTTCAGTATGAATTCATTTTAAAACGAACCCATCAAATTCACAATGGAGAGGTGGGAGAACTAAAGATAGGTTTTACCCATTCCGTAATGCAGTCCATTCTACCGGAAATTCTCATTAGCATTCGGGAAAATCTACCGGGCATGAAGACTATATTAAAAGAGCTTAACAACCGTGACCAATATATACGTTTGCAATCCGGTGAATTGGATATTGGTTTTGCCACCAACCCTCTTGTCCCAACAGGTTTAAAGAGTAAAGTTCTGCATATAGATAATTATGCGGTATTGGTGCCCAAAGGTTTTGATATAGACCGGTTACAAAAGAAAGGGTTCTCTATGTTTGCCAAAGAACCTTTTATATTTCCTTCAAAAACAGATGGACCTAACTATGTAAACATTATTGAATCTATCTGCACCAATGCCGGCTTTATACCTAACGTGGTACATGAAACAGATTCTGTGAGTACTAGCATACGATTGATCGAGGCTGGTATGGGAGTTTCGTTGGAGCCAATTTCCTCGCTTCGCGGATTAAACTTGCCTATAGATTTTTATGAATTGGATGATACACCTCAGAAAGCGCAATTAACTATGATTTGGAATCCGAAACTTGAAGTAGAACATCCAAAACTATTCACACTTTTACATGATACCCCTAAAACTTCTTGAAAATTGTGGCGTTAAAAATCGCCCTTTACGGTGCATTTTCCTTGCATTGCTAGTATATTTTTTAGAAAAACACTTCTCTATGCTACCGTTCATTCGCCTGATATTAGAATCGTTATTGTTAAAATATTGACAAATTGTAATTTTTATAACAATTATTTGAATTTAAACTGCGGGATTAGGAATTAAAACTTTTTGTTGCATTGATATCTTATCAATTTTATTATGTTTTTGTATAAAAAAAGGAAAATGGACCTAGTTTAATTATGAAATAGGCGTTTTTTGCGCAAATACCTCTCATTTTCATAGGTAACATAGCATAGCATACCGAAAAATATTGCATAAAACCTTTAAAAGTACAATTTATCCTCGTAAAAATTTCTACCTTAATAGTGTGGAACGAGGGGTGTAGTTTAGTGTCCTCTCGGCTCGTGAAAAATTCGTTTAAAGTTCTTTATCGAAATTGAGGTTGCATATAGTATTTAAACCGACCCGATTAGAACTGTAATTCAGAATTTATTAGTGAGTAAAATTAATGGATATTAACCCCGCTAAAAAATGAAGCCATGGCATTTGTACTTTCAAGCATGATGGAATTGGGGAAAAGAGCCCCGGACTTTAAGTTGCGCGATACCGTATCAGGTAAGGTGTTAACTTTGGACAAGCTAAAATCTGATGTAGCTACAGTTATTTTTTTTATCTGTAACCACTGCAGCTATGTACACCATATTAACCCAAAACTTGTTGAAATTGCTAATAAATATCAAGCCCAAGGGGTACAGTTTATTGCTATAAGCAGTAATGATATTAAGCAATTCCCCCAAGATGCCCCTGTGTTTATGACGCAAATGGCCAACTATCATAAATACCCGTTTCCTTACCTCTATGACGAATACCAAGATGCAGCAATAAGTTATGGAGCGGAATGCAATCTTGATTTATTTGTTTTTGATAGTGATTTGCGCTGTGTTTATACCGGCCGTTTTGATATGACCCGACCTAGTATTCAACCGGCTACAGGAACCGACCTCTCTGCTGCTTTAGATTCTATATTGGCAGGAGAGAATGTTGATTCAAACCAATACCCCAGTATGGGTTCTAGTATAGCATGGAAACGTGGTGTGCCTAGAAAGAACATTGAAATGTATTATTGATTGCAGCTTAGGCTTCAGCTGTAGTAGTACAAGCACTACGTTTTAATAACATGTATTCTCCATTATTTTTAAACTGGCGTAAAGAAATGCCCGAGTAACGTTTAAAGGTTTTGGATAAATGACTTACATCTGTAAAACCCAAGTCGTCTGCTATTTGAGTCAATGTGAAATCTGAATTTAACAGACGTATTTCTACTAATTTCAGTTTGGCTTTAATTATATACTCCCTCAAAGACATACTTACTTGTTTTTTGAAAAACTCACTTACATAGGTAGGAGACATCATAAACACCTCTGCTAAATTCTCTACTTTTAATTGCTCTGGCTTATCAATATTTTCATTAATAAATGTCAGCATTTTGGTAATACGATCATCTGTATTGTTCTTTGGTATTTCGTAAAAGCTTCCTTTTTTTATATTTCTAATTAGGATTTCCATGACAGAAACCATTAGGCTTTTGATTAAAGCTATAGATTCGTTTCCAAAACTTCTAGATTCCTGCAATATCATGGAAATCAGATTTTTTAGATATTGTCTATCAGTGTCAGTCTTAATAATATCTCCTGGTAATTGATTATAATTGGATAGGATATATGAAGCTTCATTAAACCATTCATTTTTTTCCATTATAGAACGGTGTTCATTTTTAAAAAATGAATCAGTAAATTTTAAGAACACAAATTTCGTAGGTTTTTCTATGGTAAAAGAATGACACTTTAAAGGTGGAAGTAAAAACATGTTTCCTTTACTGTAATTGTGGTCATTGTAATTTATGCATTGGGTGCCTTGACCATCCTTTATTAATACTAGCTCAAAAAAATTATTCTTAACAGGGCGTTGCTTCCAGTCTGTCATTTCAACTTCTTGTACTTCAAAAGGTTTGTGGGCTTCTAGTATCTGCATGATTTACTATTTGGGTTGCTAAAATACAATTTTGCACGTACAAAGCCTCTTTTTGTATTCATTTTAACCTTTAAAAATACATGATTATCCTTTTTATGTACTTAAAAGAGAAGGTGAACACAAATATCTTTGCCCTGTATTTAAAAACAAGCAAATTTTAAACTTTCATAAAATGAAAAAAGTAGTATTAGTATCCGCTTTAGTATCAGTATTAGTGATGTGTAAATCAGCAAACGAAAAACAAAACAGTTCAAAAGAAGAAACAGTAACACCTACAGAAATGGTTTCAAAAGAAATTAAAACAGTAGAAACTGTATTTTCAAGCCAAGATATAAGACCTGGTAATTTGGCGCTTACAAGCAATGGAAGATTATTTGTTAGTATGAACCCTTTAGTATCACCAACAACTAAAGTTTTTGAATTAAATAAAGATGGTAAAAATGTAGCCTACCCAAATGCTAAATATGCAACGGGTGAAAGTTCAATTTTCAAAGCTGTCAT
Organism: Zobellia sp. B3R18; assembly: GCF_018860715.1. Taxonomy (NCBI): domain Bacteria; kingdom Pseudomonadati; phylum Bacteroidota; class Flavobacteriia; order Flavobacteriales; family Flavobacteriaceae; genus Zobellia; species Zobellia sp. B3R18. The sequence continues at coordinate 157,195 of NZ_JAHKQG010000003.1, forward strand.
AGGTATTAGAGCAGACAGTAAAGACAATCTTTGGTTGTTAGATATGGGAACCAAGCAATTTGTGATTTGGGATACTAAAAATGAAAAATTAGTAAAAACCATAGCTATTCCTGATGCGGTTGTAAAACCAGCTAGTTTTTTACAAGATTTTGTAATTGACGAAAAACACAATCGCGTCATTATTGCAGATATGACCCAAGGCGATTTAAAAAGCGCTCCAGAGCCTGCTTTTATAGTTATTAATACCGAAAACGGAGAAGCAAAAAGAATGGCACAAAGTCACGTATCAATGATGCCGGAAATGGAAGGCGGATTTGCATTAAACCCAATAGCAATTGACCCACAGAATGACTGGGTTTATTACGGAGCATTACATAGTAAAACAATGTACAGAGTGCCTGCAAGTAGCTTTGAATCGGATGAAAAGTTATTTAATACTATTGAGAAATTCGGGGTAAAATCATTTTCTGATGGTATGGAAGTAGACGTAAACGGAAATATATATGTTACTAATGTTGTGGATGGCGAAATAGGATTATCTACAAAAAATGAATACAAAACATTGGCTAAAATCCCTGAAGGACAAACTTGGCCTGATGGTTTGTATGTTGCTAACGACGGATTCCTTTACGGAACAGTGGACCAGTTAAATAAAACTGCTGCACTTAACAATGGTAAAGAAGAAAGCGTTGGACCTTATTTGGTAATTAAGACTGAATTGGTAAAGTAAATTAAGAGAATAAATAACACATAGTATTATGAAAAAATCATATTTAACAATAGTAGCAAGAATTTTAGTTAAGGAAGAACACAGAGAATTTGTCAAAGCCGAATTATTAAGTTTGTTAGATGTTACTAGAGCTGAAGAAGGTAATATTAGTTACGATCTTCAACAAGATAATGAAAACCCTAATTTCTTTATCTTTTTTGAAAAATGGGTAAACCGCGAACTATGGCAAAAACATATGGCTAACGAACATTTAGCGCATTATTTAAAAGTAACCGATGGTATGGTTGATGAGTTTATTTTAAATGAAATGACTGAAACAGTAAATTAATAATAGAAACGCACTTAATTATAAGGTGCGTTTTTGTTTTAAAATTAATTAGAAAATGGATTTAAAAATTAAAGATAAAATCGCTTTTATAAGCGGTTCTACAGCAGGTATCGGTTATGCTACAGCAGAGCGATTCTTAAATGAAGGAGCGACAGTAATCATTAACGGAAGAAAACAAGAAACCGTAGATGCTGCAGTAGAAAAACTAAAAGCAAGTACCAACAATACCAATGTTTCTGGTGTTGCTGCAGATTTTTCTAAAGTTGAAGATATCGAGAAACTATTAAAAGAAGTTCCAGAGGTAGATATTTTGGTAAACAACACCGGTATTTTTGAACCTAAAGCTTTTGCTGATATTCCGGATGAGGATTGGTTTCGCTTTTTTGAAGTCAATGTCATGAGCGGAATTCGTTTGGCGCGACATTATTTTCCTAAAATGTTGAAGAAAAATTGGGGAAGAATCATTTTTATATCTAGTGAATCTGCAGTTTTTATTCCAGATGAAATGATTCATTACGGCATGACAAAAACAGCGCAATTGGCAGTTAGTAGAGGATTGGCAGAATTAACTAAAGGCACTAATGTCACTGTAAATTCTATACTACCAGGACCAACAAAGTCTAAAGGCGTAAGTGGTTTTATTCAAGATTTGGCTAAAGCCGATAATGTTTCTGAGGAAGTAGTGGAAGAGAATTTCTTTAAAAACATGCGACCAACATCTTTAATCGAACGTTTTGCTTCGGTTGATGAAGTGGCGAATACCATAGTATACTATTCTAGTGAATTGGCATCGGCTACAAACGGAGCGGCTATTAGAGTAGATGGCGGATTAATTCGTTCAATATTATAAAAATTAAGATGAAAAAAATAATAAAAATAGGGGTTACCAATTTATCATTTCATCGTATTGCAGCTTCTTTGGTTGCTAATACGTTATTAGAAATGGGTTTTAATGTGGAACGCGAATATGCACCACATCAAGAGAATTTTGAGCGTTTAAAATCCGGACAAGTGGATATGCTAGCTTCGGCTTGGTTGCCATCTAGTCACGGAATTTACAAAAATGATGTCGAGAAAGAAGTCCCTTTGCTAGAGCTTGGACTGCACTATAAACCGTATGCGCTTTGGGGAGTTCCAGACTATGTTTCTGAAGAAGTTACTGAGGTTTCAGATTTACTAAAACCAGAGGTGCTTTCTAAAATAAAAAAGGATATTCAAGGTATAAACTCTGGAGCAGGAATAACCCGTTTTTCTATTGAAATGATGGAAGCCTATGGATTAAGTGCTGCGGGTTATAAATTTCACACAGGTACAGAAGACGATTGTTTCAGCGCTTTTGAAAATGCAGTTGCAGAAAAACAATGGATGGTAGTACCACTTTGGAAACCACAATTTCTACATTACAAATACAACATTAGAGAATTAAAAGAACCTAAAGGCCTGTTAGGTATTCTAGACAAAGCGGTTTTATTACTTCGTGAAGATAAAAAGGATGTGTTTGTCCAAGCACAATTAAATAAATTGGATAGTCTTCGTTTTACAAATGATATCATTGCAGAGCTAGATTATAAGGTTTCTCGTGAAGGAAAAGATATTGACAAAGTGACCAAAAATTGGTTACAAAATCAGTCATAATTAGCATTCGTTTTTAGGTAAGTTTAGGGCTGAATTTCCGACAAATTATAACACATTTAAAAGGAGGATTAACAAATGGATTTATTTAATCAGGCGGACTTATTTTCAACAAACGAAGTCCGTAAAATAGAATTTGATTTACCAGGAGCTGATGTTACTTTATTCGAAAATTTCTTCAGTTTAGAAGAAAGCAATAGGTTATATAATAGCTTAATTAAAAATACGCCTTGGCAGCAAGAGCAAATTACCATTCACGGTAAAGATGTAGACTACCCTAGATTGACAGCTTGGTTTGGAGATGTTACCAAGGATATTAAATACACGAATACAAAAAGTAAAATGCATTTATGGAATGCAGATTTACTTTTTATTAAAGAGCGAATTGAGCAGGAGGTCAATATAAAATTTACACGCTGCTTGCTTAATTATTATAGGGACGGAAAAGACAGTGTTGATTGGCATCAAGACTACAAAGGTGACCAACGAAAAAATACTGTTATTGCTTCGGTAACTTTTGGAGAGACCAGGCCTTTTCAATTAAAACATACTACCCGGAAAGATTTAAAACGTGTAGATATTCCCTTAGCTCACGGAAGCCTACTTCTAATGAAAGGCGCTACCCAAGATAACTGGAAACATAAAATACCAAAAACGGCAAAGGAAATTCAACCTAGAATCAACTTGACTTTTAGATGGGTCGGAGAAATTTATATTGGTAACATTAAAGGATAAATCAATTACTATGGGCTTAATATCCGTTTAAAATTCGGGTACAAACCTATTTTTAGTCCTATTTCTATAAGATTCCTCTTAAAAACCTCTATTTGTACATGTATCTCCTTTTTTTATACTATAAAAAAGGTATGTACTGGTTTTACATTTGTATCAAATTAATAAAACAACATTTCAAAATATAATAATGAGTACACCAAACATCGCAAAAGAAGAGATTATCAACGCTTTTAACTTTAGACATGCTACAAAGGAATTTGATGCTACTAAAACTATCTCTGATGATGACATGAAATTCATCTTAGAAGCAGCACATTTATCACCTAGTTCATTTGGTTTTGAACCATGGCATTTTATAGTAGTTCAGGATAAAGAATTACGGGAGTTATTAAAACCTGTAGCTTGGGGAGCACCGTTAAAATTAGATACTGCTAGCCATTTTGTATTAGGTTTAAGTATGAAAGCGCCAATGGTAAAACATGATTCGGAATATATCATGCATATGATGAAAGACGTAAAGCAACTACCTGCTGAAGTAATTGAAATGTATTCTAAGTTTTATAGAGAATTTCAAGAGCGTGATTTTGACTTGGATACGGACAAAAAATTATTTGACTGGTCATCAAAGCAAACGTACATCGCTTTAGGAAATATGATGACAGCTGCCGCTTTAACAGGAATTGATTCTTGTCCTATTGAAGGTTTTCATCAAGAAAACGCAGAAGCTTTATTGAAGGAGAAATTTGGTGTAGATACAGATAAATATGGTTTATCGTTTATGACTGCTTTCGGTTACAGAAAAGCAGATCCAGAATTTGGTAAATCTAGAAGAAACTTTGATGATATCGTTACTTGGAAGTAATCATATCATTCTAAAAAACAACATAAAATGAAAGCAATAGGATACAAAAAGAATCTTCCAATAGAGGATGTAAAATCTCTACAAGACGTAGAATTAGGAATGCCAGAAGCAATTGGCAAGGACATTTTAGTTGAGATAAAAGCAATTTCTGTAAACCCAGCAGATTATAAAGTAAGAGCAGGTATGCCTGTTGAAGGCGATGATTGGAAAATTATTGGTTGGGATGCTACCGGGATTGTAAAAGAAGTTGGAGAAGATGTTACGTTATTTAAGGTTGGGGACGAAGTTTGGTATGCGGGTGATTTCACAAGACAAGGAAGCTATGCGCAGTATCAAGTGGTAGATGAGCGTATTGTGGGCAAGAAACCATCTAGCTTATCTTATGCAGAAGCAGCCGCATTACCGTTAACTTCTCTTACGGCTTGGGAAATGTTGTTTGATAGATTAGAGGTTGCAACCGATGATGCCAGTAAGTCAATTCTAGTAATTGGTGCTGCAGGTGGTGTTGGTTCTATTTTGGTACAATTAGCCAAGAAGCTTACAAAACTGAATATTATAGGAACGGCTTCCCGTGAAGAAACTACAGATTGGTTAAAAGAATTGGGTGCAGACTCGGTTATTAACCACAGAAATAAATTGAGTGAGGAATTTGAGAAATATAAGCTGCCTGCTCCTGATTATATCGTGAGTTTAAATGCTACCGAGCAACATGCGGATGAGATTGTAAAGGTGATAAAGCCACAAGGTAAATTCGGTTTCATTGATGACCCAAAATCATTTAATGTCATGCCATTTAAAGGTAAAGCTGTGTCTACTCATATTGAGTTGATGTTCACTCGTTCTATGTTCCAAACGGAAGATATGATTGAACAGCACAACATATTAAACGAGGTTTCTAAGTTGATAGACAACGGAACAATTAAAACCACTTTAGGGGAAAATTTCGGAACTATTAACGCAGCAAATATGCGTAAAGCCCATGCTTTCTTAGAGACAGGAAAAGCAAAAGGTAAAATTGTTTTAGAAGGATTTTAGACCCAATGAGTCAAATAATTAAAATAGAAAATGAAAACTACACTTAAAATATTTCTTACAGCAGCAATTTTTGCTGGTACTACCGCAAATGCACAGGTAAATACTATTGATTCCGTGGCGACCTCAAAAGTGCAGCATTTCAATTTTGATGAAATGGAATCGGAAACTATTGGCGAAGGTATTCAGCGTAAATGGTTTCATGGAGAAAAAGGTCAAATGACCATTTTCAATTTGGAGAAAGGTGCACATATTCCATGGCACCAACATCCTAATGAGCAGATTACCTATATCATGTCCGGTAAGGTTAAAATCAAGACTATTATAGACGGTAAAGAGGAGTTTGTTATTGTTTCTGGTGGAGAGGTAATTGTATTCCCAGAGAACATACCTCATGAGTTTTGGGCTTTAGAAAAAACGGTGGATTTAGATGTTCACGTTCCGGTTCGTCAAGATTGGTTGTCGAAAGAGTTGCCTGATTATTTAAAGAAGAGCGAATAACATGAAAAAACAACTAATTACACTAAGTATACTACTCTCTGTTATGACTGCAAATGCTCAGAAAACGTTAGCTAAAGCAGAAATTTTTGCCACTGTAGAACAAGCTGTTGGGAATATTGCTTTCACCAATGACGGCGATTTGGTATACAGCCATCATCCATTTTTTGGTCCAGAAATTAGAGTGGTCAAGTTTGATAAAAAAACAAATACCACCACACCTTTTCCAAATTTGGAATGGAATACCCCAAGAGCTACAGATGATAATTATTTGAGCAATGTTCTAGGTATTCGTAATGATGAAAACGGCATTATCTGGATGCTAGACATGGCACAACGTGATAACGTAACACCAAAAATGGTGGGTTGGAACACTCATACTAATTCATTAGAACGTATTTATTACTTACCAAAATCAGTAGTGCCAGCAATCTCACAACCTAATGATATGGTGGTAGATACAAAAAACGGTTATTTTATTATAGCGGATGAAGGTATTGGTAATGGAGGTGATGGTAGTAAAGCGGCTTTTATTATTGTTGATATGAAAACTGGTAAAACACGTCGTGTTTTAGAAGGTACAAGATCTACATTACCGGAAAACACACCAACAATAATTGACGGAAAGCATTTAGCCGTAAACGGTAAAGATTTATTGATTGGTAATGACGGAATTACTGCCGATGCTAATTTTGAATATATTTATTACGGTCCTTTAAACGGCACCAAAATCTACAGAGTTAAAACATTAGACCTTGTAAACGAGACTTTGACCGAGGCAGCTTTGGATAGCAAAATTGAAACCTATTCAGAAAAACCGAATAATGGCGGAATGTCTATTGATAAAGAGGGCAATATATATTTAACAGCTTTAGAAACGAAGAGTGTAGCTGTAGTTCTAGCAAAAGACAGAAGTGTTCACACCATGATAAAAGATGATAATTTAGTTTGGCCAGATGGTGTTAGTTACAACCATGCAGATGGGTATATGTATGTATCCGCTGCTCAGGTGAACAGAGGTGCCGCTTTTAATAATGGTAAAAGCATTGCGACTAAACCTTTTTATATCTTCAGATTTAAACCTATAATAGAAGGTGTTTCTTTTAGATAAGGCTTAGTTAAATTCTTGATGACATTCTAAAAGCCACTTTTTTAAGTGGCTAAATCATCCATTACAATTGACCAACTTTAGGATAAAAAACATTTTTTTGGAGTAACTTATTAATATCTCTGTGAGGAATATCTGGCAAAGGATATCGTTTATGAAAATAGAAGGGAATTGTTTCGGAAAGCCTTTCTATACATTAGTAATAAATTATTGAAGGTATTACCTTTGCAAACTCCAGAAAAAGATATCATGCAAGAGCCCCTATTTGAAATACAGGAAAAGAAAACGGATAAAGAACTATATAGTTACCAGCAAGGTGCCATTAGTCGAATATTCGAAAAATTCGATAATGAAAGAGATGATTACCACTTATTGTATCAATTACCTACTGGAGGCGGAAAGACCGTTATTTTCTCGGAAATAGTCCGTCAATACCTTAAAAATCACTCAAAAAAGGTCTTGGTGATGACCCACCGTGTAGAACTTTGTAATCAGACCTCTAAAATGCTTACTAGTTTTGGGGTGATAAATAAAGTAGTCAACAGTAAGGCCAATCTAGACGACCAAGAACGTTATAATTGTTATGTGGCCATGGTGGAAACCTTAAATAACAGGCTTAATGACGGTATATTGGATATCTCGGATGTTGGTTTGGTCATTGTAGATGAGGCCCATTATAATTCCTTTACAAAACTGTTCAAGTTTTTTGAAAATTCTTTTGTTCTTGGGGTAACTGCAACACCTTTGAGTTCCAATAAGGACTTACCCATGAATAGCAATTACGATGAGTTAATTCCTGGGGAATCCATAGAAAACTTAATTGAAAACGACTTTTTGGCCAGGGCGGAAACTTTTCAGTATGATATGGGATTGACTTCTTTGGAGGTAGGTTCCAACGGGGATTACACGGTTAAATCTTCTGCAGACCTGTATACAAGTCCATCTATGTTGAATAAATTGCTGGAAGCTTATACCAAGCATTCCAAAGGTAAAAAGACGTTGATATTCAACAATGGTATTGAAACCTCAATCCAAGTATATCATACTTTTAGAAATGCGGAATTGCCCATTATGCATTTGGACAATACTGCCACAAAAAAACAACGGAAACAAATTTTAAAATGGTTTCATGAAACTCCGGATGCCATATTAACATCCGTAAGTATTCTAACCACTGGTTTTGATGAACCCACTATAGATACCATTATCCTCAACAGAGCCACAAAGTCTTTAACATTGTACTACCAAATGATTGGTAGAGGTTCGCGGGTATTGAACAACAAATCCAAATTTACCGTAATTGACTTAGGTAATAACATCTATCGTTTTGGCCCATGGGGTGCGGACTTAGATTGGGAGGCTATTTTTAAATCGCCTAACTTCTATATAGACCGTATTAAGGATGATGAGGAAATTGAAGGTAGCTTTAAACATGAGTTGGCAGATGACATTAAATCTGAATTTGCAAAATCCAAAGACACTTATTTAGATATTAAGGCTTTATATAAGGATGCCACCTTTTCGGGGCAATCTTCTAAAGTGGTACTGGAAAAATCCATTGAGCAACATGCTTACATCTGCATAGAAAACAGTGAGGATTTATACGACGCTCTTGCCTTGGCAAAATTACTTAAAGGAGACATTGATAATAGGATACAGGTATATAGCAAATGTATAAGTAAAAGCACCTATAATTTTATTAGTTGGCTAAAACTGGATTATCAGAAAAAGCTGAACGCTTATCTTCGGGAAAACTTTGATTCCGTTTTTGAGCAAATTCATGGTCATCCGCCAGAAGATTAATCTAGTTTAAGATGAAATGCAAGTGGTAAGTATCAAGTTCTTTCGCTAAATTTATAGAACTCCATAAAAAGAAGTTAGTATGCGACAAAAATCTTGCGACCACATAAAAGCCATTTCCAATATCAAAACTGCTACTGAGCGTGTTTGTGAGGAATGTATTAAACTTGGTGATGGCTGGGTGCATTTGCGCACATGTCAAGAATGTGGTGTAACACTTTGTTGTGACGATTCTAAAAACAAACATGCTACGGCTCATTTTCATGCAACCAAGCATCCGGTTATAAATTCGGCAGAACCTAATGAAAAATGGTTTTGGTGTTATATGGACAATGCTTTTGTAACCTATTAAACCAAACCAATTATGATCGATCCAAAATTTCCTGAATTAACTAATGTTCAGGTAGAAAAACTTAAGAAGTACGGAGAAATAGAGTTCTATAAGGAGCCAACGATCGTTTTGGATTTTGGAGACCGGCATTATGATTTTTTTGTGGTGCTTACTGGCGGAATCAGAATTATAGACCCTGATAAAAAAGATGAAAATATTGCCATTCATACCAGGCATCAATTCTCAGGTTCAAGTAGTATTCTTTCGCACAGAGCCGTTGGGGTTTGCGGTGAAACCTTGGCAAATACACAGCTCATAAGAATTAGTCCTGAAAATCTAAAAAGTGCCATTGCCAAATTCAGTGATATTAGCGATGTACTTCTGAATGCATTTTTATTGCGTGAAGATGCGCTGAAAAACAACGTTCAGGGTATTAAGCTAATTGGTTCTGAACACTCCAATGAAACTTACGCTATCCGTGATTTCATGGATAAGAATGATATTTGGTACAATTTTATTGATTCGGATAAGGAAGACGGATTGGTGCAGCTATTGGAAACTTTCAATTTAAAAGAATCTGACCTACCTGTTTTGATTAATAGTCAGAATGAGATTTCTGTTCGCCCATCCATAGATGAAATTGGTACGTGTACCGGTGTTAGATTACAATTGGATGATGATATTTATGATGTTTTGGTGGTAGGTGCTGGTCCCGCTGGCTTGGCTGCTAGTGTTTATGCCGCTTCAGAGGGCTTAAAAGTATTGACCATAGACAGTAATTCCCCTGGCGGACAAGCCGGTAAAAGTTCCAAAATCGAGAATTATCTTGGGTTTCCTACCGGAATTTCAGGACGTGACCTTGCCAATAATGGCTACATACAGGCACAAAAGTTTGGTTGTACCATATCCGTGCCGCATAGGGTAGAGGGCATAGTGCGCAAAGAAGGTTATTACGAAGTTAATTCCAACAACACATCTATATTAAAGGCAAAAACCGTAATTGCCGCTACAGGTGCGGCGTATAGAAGACTGCCTTTGGAAGGTATTGAAAAATTTGAAGGTTCCGGAGTGTACTACAGCGCCACTTCAATGCATGCCAATATGTGTAAAAACAGCGAAATAGGTATAGTGGGCGGTGGCAACTCCGCAGGTCAAGCGGCATTGTTTTTAGCAAGCCATGCGCATAAAGTATATGTAATCATCAGAAACGAGGATATTGGCGCAAAAATGAGCGACTATCTAGTGCAGCGAATTTTCGCATGTGATAATATTGAAGTTTTAACGGGTAGTAATGTCGTTAAGGTTGAAGGCGATACATATTTGGAAAAGGTAGAAATCAAGCAAAACGAAACTTTAGTAGAAAACAACATTAATTACCTGTTTACATTCGTTGGAGCAAAACCGTGTACGGAGTGGTTAGACAATATTATAGATACGGATGCTAAAGGCTTTGTACACACAGGGCTCACTATTTGCGACAATGCTTTGAATGGCGAATCGGTATTCAAACATAGAAAGCCTTACACTTTTGAAACCAGTTTACCCGGACTTTTTGCTGTTGGCGATGTACGTTCCGGGTCGGTTAAACGTGTAGCTTCGGCAGTAGGTGAAGGGTCTATTGTAGTTAGTGACATCCACAAATTTTTAGCGCTTGAAACCGAAGCAAAAACTATATAGTACTTTTAAGCCCTATGCCACGTACCATAATCGAAAATATTGTAATTCAAGAGTACAAAGACCAAACCTTTTTTGAGTTTTGTAAGTATACTACCATCAGGTTTTTTGAAATTGTGTATTTTGAAAAGGGTAACGGCACCATAAAGATTAATGGGAAAACGGTAAACTATTCGGCTAACAGCATTTTTGTTTTTGTACCAGATGATATTTATATCGTAAATCCGGAATCGGCAACTACTACCATTGCCATTAAATTCTTGAAAACCTTTTTCAAGGGAGATGCACCACAAAATGCAAATCTTCCGGTGAACGATTGGTTTCGTAAAATTGAAGGGATTTTAAACAGTGAAAGTCATCAATTGCGTGAAATGCGTTTTGAAACTGAATCGGACAAAATACATTTACTTTCATTGATAAAAATGGTGGCTGCGGAAAACGATAAAAAGAAATCATACGATCTGTTTATCATTCAAAATTCACTTTCTGTAATTCTTCACCTTATTGCCCGTAACATTCAGTTTCTAAATGCTGATATGAGTACCAAAATTGTGGAGTCCTCCAAAATTCAGCAAATCATCAACTTTATTCACACCAATATTTACAATCCGGAATTGCTGACCACCAAAAACTTGGCAGAGGAGTTTCATATGGCGGACAATTACATCAGTGAATATTTTAAAAAACATACTGATGTGTCGCTAAAAAAGTACATTCTTAACTACAAATTAAAACTGGTAGAAACCCGATTAAAATATACGGATCTGCAGTTCTCAGAGATTGCAATGGAATTAGGCTTTACAGATTCTAGTCACCTTAACAAGACTTTCCAAAGTTATAAGGGGATGACTATTGGTGCTTATAAGACAAGTATTTCCCAATAAATTACCATTTACCTCTTTTTTTACTAAAAGCCCTTTGTTTTTTACTTATCCAAAGCTTGAGTGCCTAGGTAACTTTGTACTGTAATACTAACAGAACAATAATTAACCAAAAACTCAATACTATGGAATACAAGAATTTTCAAACATTTACGGCAGAACAAAAAGGAGGAATTTTAACAGTGACTATCAACTTTGGTCCTGTAAACGTACAAGGGCAAGAAATGCTTGCAGATTTAAGTAGTCTTTGTTTACGATTAGAGCGCGATAGAAGTGTAAAAGTAGTTGTTTTTGAATCTTCAAATCCAGATTATTGGGTATGTCATTATGATACCAACCTGCTTAGGGATATGTCTATGGAAGCGGTACCAAGAAACGAAGTACAGTTATTGGACTTACAAGCTGTTTTAGAACGCCTAAGCAAAGTACCACAAGCAACTATTGCTAAAATTGAAGGTTTTGCACGTGGTGGCGGACACGAAATGGCGTTGGCACTGGATATGCGTTTTGCAGCAAGAGGTAAAGCCAAATTTATGCAAATGGAAGTAGGTATGGGCATTTTACCTTGTGGTGGCGGAGCTTCACGTATGGCAAGACAAACAGGACTTGGAAAAGCACTTGAAATTATTTTGGGTGCAAAAGATTGGGATGCAGACGAAGCTGAAAAGTTCGGAACTATTAACAAGGCGTTAGATGCAGACGAAATAGGACCTTATGTAGATGCTTTGGCAGAGCGGATTTCTAAATTTCCGGCAGATTCTATAGCAGCTAGCAAACGCGCGGTATATGCGTCTATAGACTTACCAATAAAGGAAGCTTTAAAAGAAGAAGCTTACCAGTTATTTCAGGCTACGAGCAGAACACCAGCCATAAAAAGATTCACCTACGCAGATGAAAATGGCGCTCAGTTTGACCATAACAACCAAAAGAATTGGGAACAAATGGTAATGGATATTCAAGAAGTAAATTAAGGTGCCGAGCGCCTTGCGCTACACGCTTTACGCCAATCGCATATCGCAGTTTGCTTAGAGCGTGTTGCGCACAGCGAATAGCGAATAAAATAAAGTCTCTGTCTAAGGCTAGAGATATTTTCACAGATAAACAGATTAAAACAATAAAAAGAAGAAAGATTATGAAAGCAATGCTTATAAACAACTACGGAGAAAACGGAAATTTTGAAGTATCAGAAATTGAAAAACCAGCAGTAAAGGCAAATCACGTATTGGTAAAAATAGCGGCATCTAGTGTAAATACAATTGACACTATGATCAAAAATATGGGAACCGATTTACCATTATCTCCAGCTACACCAGCCTTATTAGGTATGGATTTCTCTGGAACAGTAGAAGCTGTTGGAGAAGGAGTAGAGGGATATAAAGTTGGAGATGAAGTATACGGTTGTGCTGGCGGATTAGCCGATTTACCAGGAACCTTAACTGAATATATTGTAGCGGATAGCAACCTTGTAGCGCACAAACCAAAAGGCTTAACAATGCGCGAAACTGCAGCTTTACCATTAGTAGCTATTACAGCTTACGAAGGTTTAACAAGAGCAGGCGTAAAAGCAGGTCAGAAAGTATTGGTACACGGTGGTTCCGGTGGTGTTGGTCATTTAGCGGTGCAATTGGCAAAGTATTTTGGAGCAGAAGTTTTTTCTACAGGTACTGGTGATAATCAAAAAGCTATTGTTGAAAAATTTGGTGCAACCTTCATCGATTTTAAAACTGAAAAAGTAGCAGATTACACAGCAAAATATACCGATGGTGGTTTTGATGTGGTTTTTGATACCGTTGGTGGTGCAAACCTTACCAATTCTATTGAAGCGGTTGCCTTAAACGGACATATTTCCACTACGGTGTCGTTATGTGAGTTAGACTTAACTCCGTTGCATTTTAAAGGAGCATCATTACACGTAGTATTTATGTTAATACCAATGTTGCACAATTTTAAAAGAGATGCACACGGTACTATTTTAAAGCGATTAGCTGAAATTTCTAATAAAGGACATTTAACGCCAATAGTAGATGAAAACAAGTTTTCGTTGGAACAAGTTGGTGATGCTTATGCACATTTACAAAGCGGAAAAGTTATTGGTAAAATAGTAGTTGAGAACTAAAAACAATAAGGATTTGCAATGTATCCTTATGGTTGATTAATAGAGTTAAATGCCTCTTTTTAGAGGCATTTTTCATTTATAAAATAGCAAAACCTTGTTTTTTACTAAAACCACCATTTTTACTACCAAAGCAGAACAGCCGGTTGTGCGTAATTTTGTTATAGATAAAAAATACAATAGCAGTAGCTATACTTAAAACATATAATTATGAAAACAATAGAACATACCAATGCACTTGCGGAGGCTCGTGCTTTAGAAGTACCATCAAGAGAATTATCATTAAGACGCGATCCATCTGTTTCTCAATTTTGGAATGAAAACCGTAAATTGTTAGAAGCTGCTTGGGCAGAGTGGGAACTAGAAAACAAGGACGATTTACTAGTTCCTGACGAAACTTTGCTTGACCCACGTTTACGTAAAGCTATTAAGGACGCTTGGGAAAATCCTGAAAAAGAATCTGCTGTTGCCGATTTATGGGAAGAAGTTATACCTGGTGTTTATGTAGCGCAGTTTTTTGATGTAGATCGCTTAGCGGATTTCCGCAACTACTTAGAAGCTGTTGCAAACTCAAGAGTGCCAAAACGAGCACCTTACGGTATACAGTTAAACCGATATGGAATGATGCTAGACCCTCGTTCTGAAGGGCATTTGGCAGCACCTAATTTTCAGGCATTTTATAATGATATGATGGACCGTTTTATGCGTCCGATAGCACGTTTATTATTGGGAACCTATGGTTATGACAATCAGACTTTTGGATTTTCAATCCAGTACAACCCAGATAAGGACAAAGATTTGCACGCACATACCGATGCTTCTGCGGCTACCTTGAATATCAACATTAACTTACCGGATGAAAAGTTTACAGGATCTGAAGTCGATTTTTATGATAAAGCTTCAGGAAAAACGGTACAAGCTATTTTTGAGCCAGGAAAAGCCATCATCCATAGAGGTAATGTGCCACACGCAACACACCCAATTACAAGCGGACAACGTAGTAATTTAGTTGTGTGGCTATATGGAGACCGTATGCAAATACCACGTGGTAGTACTAGTAGTTATGGGAATAGTAACAGTGACACCATTAAAGATGTTGCCTTGGAAAGCGTTACCGCTCGCCAACGTTGGAGTTTACCTGATGGTCCTAAAGATACCGTTGCACCATTCTAATTACAGGAAGCGTAGTTTATTATATTAGATTAAAATGAAATTATAAAACTGGCAATAGTTGTATTGCCAGTTTTCATCAACATAAAAAATACAATGAAACATATTTTAATAACAGGAAGTACAGACGGCATAGGAAAATTACTAGCCTTGCGTTTGGCTAAAGAAGGGCACTTTGTTGCCATTCACGGTAGGAGTGATGCTAAATTAAGCGCTACTTTAAAAGAAATTAAACAGCAATCTAATAATGAAAATGTAATAGGCTTTTTAGCGGATTTTTCAGACTTAAATGCGGTTAAAAAAATGGCTGAAGAGGTTGCTGAAAAAATGCCGGTAATTGATGTTTTGATCAATAATGCAGGTGTTTTAATCACAAACGGTAGTAGTGGTACTACAGATATTCGGTTTGTGGTAAATTACTTTGCACCTTATGCATTTACTAATGGCATAGTAGCAAATTTAAAAGCATCAGACGCACCAAGAATTGTGAATTTAAGTTCTGCCGCGCAATCCACTATAAATGTACAAGCTTTAGAAGGCAAAACAGGTTTGGGTGCCAACGAAGCTTACGCACAAAGCAAACTGGCATTAACAATGTGGAGTTTTTATTTAGCGGAACAAGAACCATCAATTACGGTAGTGGCAGTAAATCCGGGTTCCTTATTAAACACCAAAATGGCTAAAGAAGCTTACGGACAGCATTGGTCACCTGCAGAAAAAGGAGTTGACATTCTGTACAATTTAAGTATGACGGATTTAGCAAAAACAGGTGAGTATTTTGATAATGACCGTGGTGGATATAACAAAGCTCATGCGGATGCTTATAACAACGCGAAAATTGAAGAGTTGATTAAATTTACAGATGCTATAGTTATGCATTAGAGTAGATTAAGCAGGGGTTATTTCTTTTAAAAAGAAAAATGGATGGATTGTTACATGTCATTTTCACCTAAATTCGCAAAATGAAAAAGATTTTGGTTTTGTTTTCGCATCCTAAGTTTGAAAAGTCTAGGGCAAACTCCATTTTGGTAGATAAGATTAAATACAAAGAAGGTGTAACATTTCATGACCTATACGAGAAATACCCTGATTTTAACGTAAATGTAGAGGCCGAAAAAGAGCTCATAAGTGAACATGATATTTTAATTTGGCACCATCCCTTTTATTGGTACAGTTGCCCTCCCTTAATGAAACAATGGATAGATATGGTGCTGGAATTTGGTTGGGCTTATGGGCCTAGCGGTAAGGCGCTGTACTCAAAAAAATGTTTAAACGTAATTACCACGGGAGGCTCCAGGGCATTGTACTGCGAACAAGGAACCAATAGTTTTTCGGTAAAAGAGTTTTTAAGACCTTTTGAACAGACAGCAAATTTATGCGGCATGCAATACTTTCCCCCTTTTGCCGTAATGGGCACCCATAGAATTGAGGATAAGGAATTATATGATTATGCCCATAAGTATGATAAATTGATTGATTTGCTGCAAAGTGATATGTCCCTATCAGACGTAGGCAACTTTTCGTTTATCAATGATATTCCACAATTAAATCCGCAGATATGACAGGTAGTATACTTTTTGAAGCTATTGTATTCCTATTGGGAGCCATTATTTGCGTGTCTATTGCCAAACGTCTTGGACTAAGTTCAGTATTGGGGTATTTAATGGCAGGCGTATTAATAGGTCCCTACGTCTTAGGTTTTATAGGAAATGAAGGAGAAGACATTCTTCATTTTGCCGAGTTTGGTGTAGTTATGATGTTGTTTTTGATTGGTCTAGAAATAGAGCCTAAAAACTTCTGGAAAATGCGAAAGACCATTGTAGGCATGGGAAGTTTACAGGTTATGGGGACTATTATACTTTCTTATGCACTATTTATAGTATTGGGCTTTGATTGGAAAGTCGCCTTAACTTTTTCCATGGCGGTGGCCTTGTCATCTACCGCAATTGCATTACAGACCATTAAAGAAAAAGGCCTGTTGAACACCACTTTTGGACAGTCTTCATTTTCCATTTTATTGTTTCAGGATATCATTGTCATTTTTATGTTGGGTGCTTTGCCCTTATTGGCAAATACGGAAAAAGCTCCTGTAGAGAATGGTGATGCTCACGCTAATTTACTTCAAAATTTACCATTGGGATTGCAGACCTTGTCCATTTTGGTCTCGGTTTTCGTTATAGTTGTAGCAGGAAAATATTTAATAGTGCCTATGCTCCGCAAAGTGGCCAAAACCGGTGTTAGGGAATTATTGATTGCTGCAGCACTTCTCATTGTTTTCGGAATTTCTTTTTTGATGGAGCTCGTTGGGTTAAGCCCTGCTCTTGGGGCTTTTTTAGGTGGCGTAGTCTTGTCCAATAGTGAATTTAAGCATGAACTGGAAAGTACTTTAGAGCCTTTTAAAAATTTACTTTTGGGTCTGTTCTTTATGGCCGTGGGAGCTTCAATAAATTTTATCGTAATAGCAAAGAGTCCGCTTACTATTGGTGGCATTTTACTGTCCGTAATCGTTATAAAAGCTTTGATTTTGTTTATCACCGGGGCGGCCTTTAAGTTGAAACTAAATCAGAAATTGCTATTGACGTTTAGTTTGGCACAAATAGGGGAGTTTGCTTTTGTACTGTTGTCTTTTGCATTTCAGTTAAATATTCTGGAACAAAACCAAATGGATATTATGTTGGTGGTTACCGCCTTGACTATGACGGTTACACCCATTATTGGTATGGTGAACGAGCGAGTGCTTTTACCTCACTTTGGCACCAAAGAATCTATAAAAAGACCTATGGATCACATTGCAAAATCGCAAAAAATCATCTTGGTAGGTTTCGGTCATTTTGGAAGTACTATTGGGCGTTTTCTTAGGACACATGGTGTGGAGGCCACTATTTTGGACCATGATTCCAACCGGGTAGATTTTTTACGTAAAATGGGTTTTGATGTGCATTATGGCGATGCCACCCGTATGGATTTGCTCGAATCGGCAGGTATAGCCGAGGCTAATTTTCTTATTTGTGCTATGGATAACCCAGATGTGATAAAGACCTTGGCAAAAACGGTAAAAAGTAACTACCCAAAGGTTAAGGTTATGGTACGGGCCAAAAATAGGTACGCCGCCTATGAATTCCTGAACATGGAAATAGACCATATTTATAGGGAGTCTTTGGAAACTTCCTTAAAATTGGCCAGTGAAGTTCTTAGTCAAATGGGCTTTAGAAAATACACCTTACAGCGTCAGGCACAGAATTTCATTAAGTATGATGAAGATAGTTTAAGAAGATTGGCCAAAGAAACAAAGATAGGTGATGAGGACTATATCTTTAAGGCAAGGAAAGAGCTGGAACAACAAGAAAAATTACTGGAACAAGATTTAAAAAGAGGCGTAGTAGAGTTTGATAATCATTGGGATAGTGAACAAATTAGAGCTATGCTCAGCGGTACGAATACTCTAAAATAGACTTGTTTTAGAATTGATACATCATATTTTTCAAGGCCATAGAAACTGATTTCGGCTACTCCAGGCAGACTCAATAAAAACAGTATTTATATTGATTGTCAGGGTTTTATAATTTTTTGATTAGAAATTGTAGGGTTGCTTTATGAGCTTGTCAAGTTTTTATTGAGTGCTATTTCATGGCGTGTAGGGTCTATACAATTACATTCGGTTTTGTATTAATGACTCAACATTCTCTTCTATGACCTTTCTCAAAAGCACAGTGATTTTATTCATCATTTTATGTATTTCTTGTAAAAGCGAGACGGCCCCAGAAGTAGATGAATTAAAAACAGAGGAGAAACTACCTAACGAGGAAGAATTAACACCTACAGAAGAAGAAGAGGAGACCGAAGAACCCGTTTCCGAAGATATAGTATATGATTTTAGCGGACAAACACCACCGCCAGCCCCGGAAGGAATGGAATGGAAGTTAGTATCTGAACTTTCGGATGAGTTTAACGATACCTTTGATGATACAAAATGGACGAAGTCTTTGTGGAATTATGGCGTACCGGTAAATATGGTTTCTGAAAACTCTGGTGTAAATGATGGAAATTTATGGATTAAGGCAACCTTGGCCGAAAATGAGGAACGTTGGTTTCAGTCTTCTCGTGTAATGTCCAAAACACGAATTAACTATCCCATGTACACGGTCAGCCGTATAAAAGGAGCACACATATCCGCATACAATACATTTTGGTTGAATAACGGTAACATCTCAAACCGAAACGAGATTGATGTGATTGAGAACAATTCCAACCCGTCATGCGATTGTCAACCTGATTTTCCGTGGCAAATGAACTCTCAATATTTTCACGTAATCGATGATGACACCAAGCGCAACAAAGGTAATTTTGATAATAGGGAACTCTCCAACGACAATCCGCTTAAAGGAATACAGTGGAATGAGGCCTACCACACTTTTGGTGTTTGGTGGAAGGACGAAACACATATTCAATTTTATTTGGACGGTGAACCGGCAGGAAAAGTGGTTTCCGCACGCAATTTTACAAGGGAATTAAATATCATTTGGGACTTGTGGACAGTTGATGCAGATTGGCTAGGAGGATTGGCTAAAAAGGAACATCTGCAGGATAGTACTATCAATACAATGAAAGTAGATTGGATACATACCTATCAACTGGTAAAAAAGGAATAGAACAATATTGTTGAGTTGTTAGTTTAGTAGGAGTAGGGCATGAACACTTGTTTTTGCCCTATTTTTTTATCTATAACCTAGTATTGCAGTTTGATGTGAGAAAGAGTGTCTTGTATTAAAGACTATAATTTGTCGTTTTTCCTTTCTCAATTTTCGAACTAATGATGGTATTTATTAAATGCTTTATCAATCACTTATTTAGAGTGTGTTGCTAATTAGTGGCACATCACATTTTCAACCATCACATATAAGCTAAAATCAATTTTTATTGAATCATTGAGCCCTTTTCACCTTCCCTAACTTCACGAACTAGACTTTTAAAGATGAATAGTCTTACTTAGAATTTTAAAGAAGGAAATATGAAAGAACAAAGTATTTTAAAGCCTTATATTTTAGGCAATATAGAATTACCCAACCGTGTTGTAATGGCACCAATGACGCGTAGTAGGGCAAATAACAGTGAAAATGCACCTACAGAAAATTTGCATGTACCCTATTACACTCAAAGAGCTACTGCCGGACTCATAATAACAGAAGGAACCCAAGTGTCTAAAAGGGCAGTTGGTTATATTAATACACCTGGAATTTATTCAGAACCACAGGTAGAAGGGTGGAAAAAAGTGACACAATCTGTTCACGAGGCCGGTGGAATAATTTTTGCTCAACTTTGGCATGTAGGTAGAATTTCGCATCCTGATTTTCACAACGGTGAACTCCCTTGGGCACCGTCCGCAATCAATCCGGAAACAGAAGTGTTTACGCCCGAAGGCAGCAAAAAAACGGTTACTCCAAAGGCAATGACCCAGGAGGATATCAAAACCACTAAGAATGAATTTGTTCAAGCGGCCAAAAATGCAGTTGCCGCTGGTTTTGATGGTATTGAAATACATTCATCCAATGGTTATTTATTTCATCAATTTTTTAATGGAACCAGCAATATTAGAGAAGACGAGTATGGAGGTAGTATTGAAAATAGAGCCCGCTTTTTCTTTGAGGTTTTAGATGCTGTTAAAGAAGTAATTCCTGAGATAAAAATTGGGGTTCGGTTTAACCCATCGTTACATAACATTTTTGGAATGACAATGGATGAAGAAACCATTCCCACCTTTGATTATATTATTGAGAAGTTGGATAAGGAATATGACCTGGCCTATATCCATTTATCCGAACCTTTTAATGATGTGTCTGAAGTTGAGTTTGCCGAGCAACACATAGCTAAACGCTACAGGCCAAAATATGATGGAACCTTGATGATAAATAGTGGTTTTGACCAAGAGAAGGCCAATGCTGTTTTAGAAGAAGGAAATGCAGATTTGGTAGCATTTGGGAAACTATTTATTTCTAATCCCGATTTGGTAGGTCGCTTTCGGGAAAACGTAGAAATTTCAGAATGGGACAAAAATACTTTTTATACAACGGGAAAGAAGGGCTACACTGATTATGAAGCAAAAACGAGAGAACTAATCCCCAATCAATAGACCAGAGAGAATTTAACCTTAAAATCTAAATTGAAAATGGAAACTTTAGTAAACGGATTTTCTACAATAAACCCAACAACGGGAGAGGAAATCAAGGAATATGAATATATGAGCAATGAAGAAGCTCAAAATGCAGTTGAAAAATGTCATAATGCATTTAAAGAATGGCGCTTAAAATCACTTGCTGAGCGTGCAAATATAATAAAGGCCATTGGCAAAGAGCTGAAAAAAAATAAAGACAAGTTCGTCAAACTGATGACCCAGGAAATGGGTAAAGTCTTAAAACAAAGTGCTCAAGAAATAGATTTGTGCAGTGCTATTTGCGAATATACGGCAACCGAAGGTCAAGAGCATCTAAAAGATGAAGAGCGAGAATTGCCGAACGGGGGCAAGGGGATAATCTCCTATTCTCCAACCGGGGTAATTTACGGTATACAGCCATGGAATTTCCCGGCTTACCAAGCGGTACGTTATTCAATTGCCAATTTAATGGCGGGTAACGGGGTTCTTTTAAAACACTCCAGTGGTGTAACGGGATCAGCACTGCTACTGCAAGAGATATATGAGCGTGCGGGCTTGCCTAAGAATCTATTTACCGTTCTGCTTATAGAACATGACCAGTCCGATGCAATTATTGAAAATGAACTTGTTCGTGGTGTAACCCTAACCGGTAGCCCGGATGCAGGTAAAATCATTGCCAAAAAAGCAGGGGCCGCACTAAAAAAGACGGTACTTGAATTGGGTAGTAATGATGCGTATTTGGTGCTTGATGATGCAGATATTGAATTGGCTGCCAAAACCAGCGTAATGGGCAGGATTTATAATAACGGGGAAACTTGTGTAGCTGCTAAACGATTTGTTGTAGTTGAGAAGGTCTACGATGAGTTTCGTGATGCTTTTGTAAAAGCGATGAAAGAAGTTAAATTGGGAGACCCTACAAAAGAGGATTCGGATTTAGGGCCAATGGCGAGAGAAGATTTACGTGAAACTCTTCATGGGCAAGTTCAGGAGAGCGTAAAAAAAGGAGCAAAAGTTCTTATTGGCGGTGAGATGCCGGATACTGATGGATTCTTTTACCCTGCAACGATTCTAGAAAACTTGGAACCCGGACAGCCAGCTTATGATGACGAGCTTTTTGGACCGGTCGCTTCACTGATTAAAGCAAAGGATAATGAAGATGCCATGCGTATAGCTAATGATAGTAGGTTTGGATTAGGAGGAGGAATTTTCTCCAAAAATGAAGACAAAGCGTTTGAATTAGCCAAGAAACATTTTGATACGGGAATGGTATTTATCAATTCATTTGGATTGGCCACGCCCAATATGCCTTTTGGTGGAGTAAAAAACTCTGGTTATGGTAGAGAGCACGGTGGGTTCGGAATTCGTGAATTTGTGAATGTCAAAGCTGTAATGAAAGTTAATATGTAAGTTGCTTAATAACAGCGTTTTTTAAAACAAAAACAGGGTCAAGGGTATGTGGATTTTCCCATCTCTTGGCCCTGTTTTATGTACAATCATAGAGGGTTGCCCCTCAAACCCAAAGCAAACAAAAATAAAGCGAACGATGAATTCTCTTAAAACATTTAGTATATTGTTTTGGTTCTAAAGTCTTGGAATATAGTATTGTTCTGGATAATAGGAATAAAGAACAACCAAGACAGTACCCCCGTATGAGAAAAAATTGTATCCTCCTATTAGTATTTTTCACCTTAGGAAACCTATGTGCCCAAACAGATAGCATCGTGCTACCACGCAAGAACAAATTACTGAAAAGGACAATTTTACCCCTCTCCTTACTTACAACAGGAATACTTTTATCCGATAGTGGTTTTGAAATATCATTGCATGAAACAGCTCAAGGTTGGGTGGGCAATGACTTTCGCACCCACTTGGATGATTATACACGGTATGCCCCAGTGGCCACGCTTGTCGTAGCCAATGTAGCTGGAGTAAAAGCACAACATCATTGGTTTGATCAAACAAAAAACTTAGCGGTCTCCATGATTCTAACGGATGTATTTACCAGGGCAATTAAAAATTCCGTTGTTAAGTATAGGCCCGATCGCTCTAATGATAACGCATTTCCCTCTGGTCATACATCCATTGCTTTTGCTTCAGGTGCTGCAGTTTATGAAGAATATAAAGACACCAATGCCTATCTAGCTTACAGTGGCTTTGGTTTTGCGGCTGTAACGGGTGGCTTAAGGCTTTTCAACAACAAACACTATATTTCAGATATCCTTGCAGGCGCTGGTATAGGAATATTGGTGACAAGACTGGTCTATCATTTTGACTATTTGTTTAAGTGGAATCCGTTTATAAAATCTAAGAATATCTCTCTAATTCCCCGTTATTCGGATGGCTCCGTGGGTCTCTACTTTTCTAAGTCATTCTGATTTACTTTTTACATTAAAACCAATATCTCAGCTGCCTAAAGCTAAAGATTGGTTTTACAATTCTACTTGCAAAAACACCCCACCGTATAGTTTTAAGCATTCACTGAAAAGTATCCGTCATTCACAGATTCTTCAAAAAGGGTGCAATTCAAATAAGCACCTTTGTTTCATAGATTATAACTCAAAATACATTTACAATGAAAAAAATAAGCCTGTTGGTCCTGCTGGCAATGCATGTTTCGTTTACAATTTCTTGCTCGGATGATGATGCCATAACTACTACGGAAGATGGTGTAGAGGTAACCGACGAATCTAACGAAGAAACAGAGGATGACGAAGTTTATGTGGAATCATATGCCGATAGTGATTTTGAAGCTACGGATTGGACGGATGCCACACATAGCAAATCTGCCGATCCTAATTTTGATGTGGTTTTTGAAGATAACACCGTAAAGCGCTTAGACCTAATTATTACAGAAGATCGCTGGCAGAGTATGTTAGATGATATGACCACTCTATATGGAGAATTTGGTGGTACAGGTGGCAGACCGGGCCCTGGTGGACCAGGTGGTGGTGGACTTGTAGAAACTGACGAAGACCCAATTTTTGTGCCTGGAGAAGTTCTTTTTGAAGATAAGGAATGGTACCGCGTAGGTCTACGTTTTAAAGGAAACTCTAGTTTGCAATCCAGTTGGTCCGCAGGAATATTAAAACTGTCCTTTAAGCTAGATTTTGATGAGTTTGAAGACGAGTACCCACAAATTGATAACCAGCGTTTTTACGGGTTTAAAAAATTGAGCCTGAAAAATAATTACAATGACAAATCTATGCTGCGCGAAAAAGTAGCTACGGATTTGTTTAGAGAAGCCGGTTTGGCCAGCTCACATGCCGCTATTTATGAAGTGTACGTAGACCATGGTAACGGCCCTGAATATTTTGGCGTGTATACATTGGTAGAAGAGGTAGACGATACGGTTATAGACACCCAATTTTCGGATAATGATGGTAATTTGTACAAACCTGATGGCGATGGTGCAAGCTTTGCGGATGGCTCTTTTTCTGAAGATGTATTCGTTAAGAAAACCAATGAGGACGAAGCTGACTTTTCTGATATAGAAAGCCTTTTTGCCGCTTTGCATGCAGATATCCGTACCACTGATCCTGATGCGTGGCGTACCCAACTAGAAACCGTTTTTGATACGGATACATTCTTGAATTACTTGGCGGTAAATACGGTCATCCAAAACTGGGACACCTATGGAAGAATGACACATAATTACTTTTTGTACAACAATCCCGATACAGAAAAACTGGCGTGGATTCCATGGGATAATAACGAAGCATTACAACGGGGCAATCAACAAGGTGCTTTGGCATTAGATTTCTCGGATTTAAATGATACAGAGTGGCCGTTGATTGGATACATGTATGAAGATTCCACGTACAAGGCAAAATATGATAGCTATGTACGGGAGTTTGCCAATAACGTTTTTACAGTTAGCGCAATGCAAACCAAATACGCTGCCTATACTTCATTAGTTGAACCGTATGCCACCGCGGAAGTTGAGGGATATACGTTCTTGAATTCCAGTGCGGACTTCCAAGCGGCCATAAGTGAATTGAATAGCCATGTGTCCGAAAGGGCGGCGGCAGTAAATAATTATTTGAATTAGTGAGTTTTTATGACGTGAGATGATGTAGGGGTTAGTTTTGAGAGAAAATCCGGTTGCCATTGGTAGCCGGATTTTTTGTATTGACGGCCATCAGAATCTAAACCGTATGGACAATAAAAACTGATTTGTTGGGGGAAGACTAGGTATATTGGTCTTACCGGCTATTATGCCTACTTCCAACACTTGTTTTTCCTTTATTCTGTAACCAATACCTAAATTCACATTTATTAAGGCACTTTCAGTATTTCCGGTGCGTTGGTCAATATCAAAGGTCTTCCCGGTACGTGCATAGAGATAGGTCTTCTCATTTAAATCATAGTTAAGAACTATAGCACCCGCAATTTGCTCGTGGGTGCCAAACTTGGCATAATTGCGTTCTAGGCCGGCACTAAATTTTTCGGATATCTGATAATCAAAATAACCGGTTTTAAAAACTTCTTCATTTAAATTCAAGGGGGCTTTAAAACGGTATTGAGATAAATTTTTTATGAGTAAAGAATCTAGCGAAATCTTTTCTTTGGGGACTATTTGACTATATAATGTGAGCTGAAAATAGAAACAGAAAACCGAGAAAAGAAGATTCTTCATAAACAAAGGTTTTGGCTCATCTTATTTTAAATATAGGAATTGGACTAAGTTCAACTTTAGTAAGAACTGTTTTTCGGTAGAAGTTTAACAGTAGTGTAGATTCTAGGGTTATCCCAAAAATCGCGTCGATAAAAACAGGAGTTTCGTATAGTCAAATGGGTCAAACTTCTATTCCCTTTTCATGTGTGCGCCTATAGTTTCACCTTTGAAGTGTAAATTAAAACACGCATAAATGAAACTATATATAATCCTTGCCATAGCTTCTTTTCACCTGCCAAAACACCTTAAAAACGGTTTAATTTCAACCCTTTAAAAAAAGGCAAAATTAACGGTAAGTGGTTCAAAATAAAGACGTAGCTTCGCCGCTTCAAAAATTGGGTTTATGAAACGCATTAGTCAGTATAAGAAGTTGTTCGGAATTGAAAAGGAGATTGATCTTAAGACACTTAAGACCACCTACCGTAATTTGGTAAAAGAATGGCATCCGGATAAATTTCAGGAAGGGGACGCTAAGCGCGAAGAGGCAGAAGTTAAAAGTCGTGCTATTATTGACGGCTATCACTTTTTGGTGAGCATTGCTCCTGAAACCATAGCGGCCAACCTTGATGCCTATACGGAAACCATTACTAATTCCGGTATTGCGGACTATGTACACAAAGGTATGTTGTTGGAGATTACTTTTATGGATGGTACCACTTATGAGTATTTTGGAGTAACCAAATCCGTTTATATTAAAATGGTAAATTCCAATAAATTGAACCGTTTTGCCAAGCGTAGCATTTACCCAAAATATATTTACAGAAAATCCAAGCGTACGCTACAGGAAGCGTAAACCTTATTTTTATACAATTTCAAAAGGGGGCTTAATTCTAAAGCCCCTTTTTTCAATTAAATAGTACATCTTTTAATACCTTTCTGGGGCTAGCTGTACTTATCTTTGTTTAAATCCATTTTATGTCTACATCATTTTTCGATTTAGGAATCAACGAGCAAGTACTTCAAAGCTTAACCGATTTAAAGATTTCCGTTCCTACGGATATTCAGAAAAAGACCATTCCCATTCTTCTGAAACAGAAAGAAGATGTAGTGGCATTGGCCAAAACGGGAACCGGTAAAACAGTTGCTTTTGGTTTGCCTTTGCTTCAGTTGATTAATACCGAAAAAACCGAGGTGCAGGCCGTAATACTATCACCCACCAGGGAATTGGGGCATCAAATTTATGAGAATTTGGTTTCCTTTGCAGCTCACAGTCCGGCTATTTCCATAGCTTCGGTTTGTGGTGGTATACCCATTAAACCTCAAATTGAACGTCTTAAGGAGCCTACCCATATAATCGTGGCCACCCCAGGCCGGTTAATCGATTTGATTCAACGCAAGGCGGTCAGTATAAATAAGATAAAGTTTTTAGTATTGGACGAGGCCGATGAAATGGTAACAGCATTAAAGACTGATTTGGATAAGCTTGGCGAGGAAATGCCAAAATCCAGAAGAACATTATTGTTTACCGCAACCATGCCCGGCACTGTAAAGCAATTGGTACAGAACTATATGTCCAAACATGTAGTGCACATAGAAGCGGATATGGCACAGATGGGCAACCAAGGTATTGACCACAAATATATCGTGGTAGAGCCTATAGAAAAGTTAGAGGTGCTGCTTCATTTTTTAAACACCAAGGAAGGGGAACGTGGGGTTATTTTCTGTAAAACTAAAGCGGCCGTTAATAAACTGGCCAAAAAGCTGGCCATCAACAAATTTTCTTCGGGGTCCATACATGGTAGTCTAACCCAGGGGATTAGAGACCGCATCATGGGACAATTTAGGGAAGGTCATATAGACATCCTTGTTGCTACGGATTTAGCGGCGCGCGGTATTGATGTAAAAGAGATTTCATATGTGGTAAATTATCACCTACCGGATACTTATGAGGCCTATGTGCATAGAAGTGGGCGTACGGCTAGGGCAGGAGCTAAAGGACTTTCGCTAAGCATTATACAGGAGGAAGAACGTAAGGACATACCGGAATTTGAGGAAGAATTGGGACTGGTTTTCAATGAAATGAAGAAACAGGATGCTCAAGATAGAGAAGAAACCAATCTGACGCTTTGGGCCAAACGCGTTTTTAAAACAAAGCCCAATCGCAATGTATCCCTAGAAACAAAAGATAAGATAAAGACCATTTTCCATCATTTAACAAAGGAAGAACTGATAGAGAAGGTATTGGCAGATCATATTGTACAAAATACTCCGGCCACTCCAAAAATGGAATCCCTAAAAAAATAAGCAGCCATGTCCAATACGATTCGTACGCAAGCGGATATTTTAAAGAAACTTGGGATTCCAAGTCTTAATCCCATGCAGGAGGAAGCTTTATCGGTCATCGGTAAAAACATGAACAACGTGCTTTTGTCACCCACGGGAACGGGTAAGACCTTGGCTTTTTTATTGCCCTTGTTGGAAACCTTAGATGCGGAATGTTCAGAAATTCAGGCATTGGTACTAGTGCCGTCGCGTGAACTGGCGATACAGATAGAACAGGTGGTGCGTGATATGGGCTCCGGTTTTAAAGTAAATGCAGTATATGGCGGAAGACCCATTTCCAAAGATAAAATTGAATTGAAACATACCCCAGCTATATTGATAGGCACGCCCGGAAGGATAGCGGATCATTTTGGGGGAGACCGATTTTCAAAACAGGATATCAAAACCTTGGTGTTGGACGAATTTGATAAATCTTTGGAAACAGGTTTTGAAGGTGAAATGAGCGCCATCATCAATCAACTTCCTAATTTGGAAAAGCGGATTCTTACTTCCGCCACGCAGGGAGTTGAGATTCCTAAGTTCGTTAAGCTGGATAACCCGGTGGTTATTGATTATCTGGATTCAAAAAAGGAATCTAAACTGGCCATCAAAATGGTTGTTTCCCCAGATAAGGACAAGCTGCAGACCTTATTGGATTTGCTATTGTATATTGGCAATCAGCCAGGAATTATCTTTTGCAATTACAAGGACAGTATTGAGCGGGTAAGCACATTTTTGAATAAAAATAAAATCAACCATACTTGTTTTTCAGGAGGTATGGAGCAAAGAGATCGCGAGCGTTCCTTAATTAAGTTCAGAAACGGAACCTGCCAAGTACTCATTGCAACAGATTTAGCGGCTAGAGGTATAGATATTCCCGAAATGAAGTATATCATTCATTATGAACTTCCCAGGGCTATAGAAGAATTCACGCACCGTAACGGCAGAACTGCTCGTGTAAATGCTAAGGGTACCGCTTATGTTTTAAGGTCTAAAACGGAATTTATACCGGAATTCATTAAAGATGTGGCTACGGTAGATATTTCTAAAAAAGCAGCCTTTCAACCTCAATATTGGGAAACCCTCTTTATTTCAGGTGGGCGAAAGGATAAAATTTCAAAAGGGGATATTGCCGGGCTGTTCTTTAAACAAGGTGGACTCAACAAAGACCAATTAGGGATTATTGAGCTGAAACAGGATTGTGCATTTGTTTCCATACCCGTGTCCCTTGCCGATAAACTGACTAAAAAATTGAACAATTCCCGTTTAAAGAACAAGAAAGTTAGGGTAACGGTGCTGTAATTCCTTCTTTTTTGTAATGCCAAAACTGCTCTAAGTTCAACACAAACCCAACGTTTCTAGGGGGTTGGGGGCGAAGTAGGGAAAGGACAAGAAGGTACTGTGATAATAAGTTGAAAATAAGTGAATTAAATTGCCATTACTAAAAAAATTGGCGTCATCTTTGTCCTTTAATAAGCAGTATAAATTTTTAATTACATTACAATGAGTAAAGGAACAGTAAAATTTTTCAACGATACCAAAGGTTTTGGTTTTATCACTGAAGAAGGCGTTGAAAAAGATCACTTTGTACACGTTTCAGGTTTAGTAGACGAAATTCGTGAAGGCGATGAAGTTGAATTTGATCTACAAGAAGGTAAAAAAGGCCTAAACGCAGTAAACGTAACAGTATTATAATTCTATATATACTTTAAGTTTTACAAAAAGCCCATCTTAACGGATGGGCTTTTTTTATGGCCTAAAATGCCATCAATATACACTCCTAGATCAAGAGAACTGTTTTAAATTTTTTCATCTATAAATACGACATTTATGTAGTGTAAAATGTAGCGTACGTATATATCTTTTCCCTTTTCCCATAGGTGAAAGTACTTTTGTGCTTACATAAATTTATAAAACACAAAACCATGAAAAAAGTAGTAGCATTATTTGTACTTATAGCCGTATTGGCCAGCTGTAACAGTGTTAAGAACGTAAATACGTCCACTGCATCTCAGGCAGCTTCCCTATTGAGTTCTTTAAGTTCTAATTCAACGGTACAGCAAGTCGTCAGCTTGTTTAGTTTGTTGGATACCGATAATAATAGCGCTATAAGTTCTACAGAGGCTATGGGTTCGGTTTCAGAGAATTTTGACACTTTGGATACTGATAATGATTCAAGCCTAAATCTTACCGAATTGGAAGGCATCTTGGCTTTGCTGAAATAATATTTGAGTTGAGTTTAGTATAAAAGCGTGGTCCTCGGATTGCGCTTTTTTCTGTCTATAAAATTCTAATGTTCGTAGATAAAAATAGCCAACTCGTCTATTATGTCCCAAATATGGGCTTTTCAAGTTAAACCAGGCTCAATAATTGTTGTCTTAGTATCGAATGATTAAGTGAAAGTTTAACTTTTAAATGTATGACCCATGAAAACAAATACTAAAAAATATTATGCATTAGCGCTTTTAATAATCGGATTCTCTTTTGTGGCAAATGCCCAGACCCGCAAACGAACCACTACAAAAACTACGGTTACAAAAACGGTAGTAAACAACACATCACGTAGGGTGTCCAGTAAAAAAGTGGTTTACAAAACCCCAAAAAAGAAAGTGGTAGCGGTAAGAACGGTACCTAATAAAAGGGTGGTGAAATACCAAGGTCAGAATTACTATTATGCCAATAATAGGTTTTACACTTCTTCCAGAGGTCGTTATATTCCAATTGCACCTAAAATTGGTTTTAGAATAAGCTCTTTGCCAGTAGGGTATAATAGAGTCAGGTATAACAATCGAGTGTATTTTAATATTGGAGGTACTTTTTATACTGAAGTGGGTAATGAATATGAAGTGGTAGAACCGGAAATTGGTACGGTAGTTTATGAATTACCGGACGATTATGAAAAGGTAACTATAGACGGTCTTAACTATTACGAGTATGCTAATGTACTGTATGAAAAAATACAGGTTAATGGTACCAGAGCTTATGAAGTTGTAGGTATTATCGATATGGAATAAATAGGGGAATAGTACCTTAAGAAACAAAACGCTTGTCCTTTAGACAGGCGTTTTTTGTTCGCGTGTGATTCTGTTTTTCTTAGCGGACAGCGAATCTTTGTTTTTGTAGAATTTAAGTACAACGGTACAAATAAAGGTGTAATTTCGCGCGGCGTAAAATAGTGTTCGGTTAGTGGGATGCTAAAGAAAAATAGGCGGAATGAAGAGTGAAGAATTGCAGGATAATCAGGAGGTTTCTTTAGACGAGGTAAAACAAGCCATAGCCGTTCTAGAGCGACTGGTAGCGAATACCGATCAGATATTTGAAATTCCCAAAGCGCAACGTACCGCCTTGATCAAAGCTTCTGGGCAGTTGTCCCGCCCCAGTAGGGAAGAGTTTTCGCGCAGAAAGAAAGATGCTAAAAAAGCGGCAAAGCGTAAACAGGCAGCAAAGGATAGAAGTGCACGTAACGAAACTGGAATTCGGTATGCGCGTGAGGCTTCGGTATTTGTGGCGCCAAAATTATTGGCTGCGGCCGACTTGGCCCAAAAGGACACGCCCGAATTGGAATCGCCCCGTGATTGTTATGTCTGCAAGGCCAAATTCACCAAACTCCACCATTTTTATGATACCATGTGTACGGACTGTGGAGACCTTAATTATGCCAAACGATTCCAAACGGCCAATGTTAAGGGGCAAGTAGCGGTCATTACCGGTTCCCGACTTAAAATTGGGTATCATATTTCGTTAATGTTGCTCCGCGGAGGTGCAACCGTTATTGCCACGACACGTTTCCCTGTAGATTCTGCATTACGTTTTTCAAAGGAAGAGGATTTCATGGAATGGGGACATCGCCTGAAAATACACGGCTTGGATCTTAGACACATTCCCAGTGTGGAAATATTCTGTAATTACATTGAGCAGAATTATGAAAAACTGGATATTCTTATTAATAATGCGGCCCAGACGGTACGCCGTCCTGCAGGGTTTTATGCCCACCTTATGCAGAATGAGGAACGCCGGTTTGAATCCCTGCCAAAGTTTGCGCAAGGAGTTCTAAAGGACCATATAAATTGTCTGGAAGAACTGAATACGTTAACTACTGCAGCTTCCTCTAACAAAAATATGCCGGTTTCTTGGCACGGTCCCGAGCCTGGCATCGGGTTACGGTCCTCCGCAAAACTATCTCAGATTCCGTATAGTTTTGATGCGAGCTTGGTGGCACAGGAAGTATTTCCGGAGAGTCAGTTAGATGCCGACCTACAACAAGTAGATTTACGGAAGACCAACAGCTGGCGTCTAAAATTGGGTGAAATTGAAACTACCGAAATGGTAGAGGTGCAACTGGTGAATTCTGTAGCACCTTTTGTTCTCTGTAACCGACTTTCGGAAGTCATGAAAAAGGAAAATACGGGGCAAAAGCACATTATAAATGTAACCGCTATGGAAGGAAAGTTCCATCGGTTTTTTAAGGAATCGCGTCACCCGCACACCAATATGGCCAAAGCGGCCTTGAATATGCTTACCCATACCGCTTCTGGGGAATTGGCAAAATATGGCATTTATATGAACGCTGTAGATACTGGTTGGGTTACGGACGAGGACCCTGCGGAACTGGCCAAAAGAAAGCAAGAAGTACATGATTTTCAGCCGCCGTTGGATATTGTTGATGGTGCCGCTAGGGTAGTAGACCCGCTTTTTGATGGCATCAATACCGGAAAACACTGGTGTGGAAAGTTCTTAAAGGATTACTTTCCTATTTCTTGGTAATAGTTTCTCGTTTAAGTCTTTACGGTTCTGTAGTGCTCCATAAAG
The DNA here is from genome assembly GCF_018860715.1 of Zobellia sp. B3R18. Lineage (NCBI taxonomy): Bacteria > Pseudomonadati > Bacteroidota > Flavobacteriia > Flavobacteriales > Flavobacteriaceae > Zobellia > Zobellia sp. B3R18. The sequence goes on from NZ_JAHKQG010000003.1 coordinate 189,983, forward strand.
TGGTTCTCTAAACGCTGTAATTGTGGATGTGGTTTTTCGGCGTAAATGACAAACTGACTTTTCTTGATACTTGCCGCCATGGCGATCAAGCCTGTGGATTCTTTTTTGTTGGATAGGAATTCGGCATCGTCCACACTAACTATTTTCAGTTCGGAAATACTTACTCCATTGGTCAAAAACAGGTTGTGCAATGTTTTAGGGGTGGTAATCAGAATATCTATACCCAAGTATATTTCAGATTTTTGAACGTCAATATGCAATTGTTCGTAACTGGCATATACCCGCAAGGAGGTGTATTTGGTAAATTCAATAAAGGTTTGGTACAACTCCAATACTTTTTCTTTGCTTTCAACCATAACCACTGCTCGGGGTGCGTCTCCTACGGCTTCACATTTTAGTTTTTGCAAGGTGGTCAACACCAAAGTGGTGGTTTTTCCGCTGCCTTTTTTAGCAAAGGCAAAGACATTGATGCCACTTTTTATTACGGGAATGCTACTTTTTTGAAAAGGGGTTGGTGCTTCAATCTCCAATCGCTCTAAGTTCTCCAATAAGTGCGGGTGTAATTTTTTAAATGGCATACGCTATAGCTACTAAAATTATGGTTTTCAAAGAAACCAGTTACAAATGCAAAGATAGGCACAACACCTCAGGTTTGAATCTTATTTTTGGTCGCATTTATAATTTTAATTAATATATTTATCACCTGTTTTACTAGTACTACATATAAATTCGGGTCTTAAGCTAAAGACTATGCTCCACTTGAGGGCTGCGTTGAAGTGTCTAAACTTTAATGTGCGGATATGTTCTTTCGAGATATAATCACAAAACTTTAAATTGTAAATCAACTGGATAAAAAACCAATTGACATAGCCTGTGCCTTAACTACTTCGTTTGGGTAGGGCGTAAATACTAGTGTGTTAAAATGTATGACAAATCATTAATAAGCAGGGATATAGAGCTTTTCTATACCAATGCATCCGAAGAGACCAGACTGGATAAAGGAATGGGAGTCTTTGAATTTGAACGTATAAAATCGTTAATTGAAAAGTATATTGAAAACCCAAAATCTACGATAGTGGATGTGGGCGGCGGTACCGGAAAATATTCGGAATGGTTGGCCAAAAAAGGGCATCAGGTGCACATGATAGACCCGGTTTCCAAACATATATCCTTGGCGGAAAATAGGTCCCACAAACTAAAGAACAAGTTTTCGGTCCGTTTGGGCGAGGCCAGAAAACTGGATTTCCCCGATAATTATGCAGATGTAATTATTTTGCACGGTCCGCTTTATCACCTGCAGGAAAAGAAAGATAGGGAAGCGGCCATTTGTGAGGCTAAAAGAGTGTTAAAAATGGGCGGAGTACTATTGGGCTTCGCTATAAATTATTCGGCAACAACGCTGGTAGGACTTTTAAACGGACTCATTCACAAGCCAAGCTTTTTTGATATGTGCAAGGAAGAACTACAAACGGGTATCCATAACCCACCTGTGGATTTCCCTTGGTTATTGGCGGAAGCCTACTATCACAGACCGGAAGAACTAAAGGCCGAATTCACACAACAAGGATTGAACTACATAAACATACATGCCGTGGAAGGCATGGTTTGGCTGGATAAGGATTTTTTTGGCAGTATGGCCAATGAAAAAAAGAAAAATAATTTGTTGCAACTGATGGACCTTACGGAGAACGATAGCAATCTGTTAACGTTCAGTCCGCATATGATGATAGCGGCTAAAAAGTAACACAATATAAAACAGGGGTGTTCTATTTTTATTCCCTAGGAATACAAAATTTAAAACCCTCACAACGAACTATTGAAAAAATCCAATGCCAATTGCAATGTTTTGTCATGAATGTTTTTTCTGTTGACGCTGGGGTGGTCAGCGGCTATTTCGGGTACTATTTCCTTCCCTAGAGCTGTAGATTCATTTAAAAACACATAATGCCCTACGTTTTCATCAAAAAGATGCATTTTACTGGTGTTAATCAATTCATGATACTTTTTGGCATTGGTACCTACAGGTGCTACTGAATCTCCCTTTCCGGCAACTATAAATATTGGAGCTGTAATTTTATGGGTCTGCTCTTTGGAATGAAAGCCGAATCCTATTGCCGGAGCCATTACAAAAAAGGCCTTTATCCTATCATCTTTTACTAGATTACGGTATTGGTTGTAGGACGAAACGATAAGGCTATCATTTTCATAATCTATAACTTCATCCGTATCCGGGAATTCCGCTGGCAATTCCCGCTCTTCGGGTTTTTCATCTTCGGTTACGGTTCTGTCAACATAGCCACCCGCCAAAGCGATATTGGTGTAACCACCCAAGGAAAAACCTACGCCACCAATTCTAGTTGTATCTATTTTTGTCCCCATTTCGGTATCCTTGAGAACTTCGGTCAGCACATATTGAACATCAATGGCCCTTTCCCACCATTTTATGAATTCCCTTGGTATTTTGTTGAAAGTAGAATTCCCATAATGGTCCAGTGAAACCACTACATAGCCTTCTTTTACCATTTCTGCTATGAACCAAGTAAGAGAAAACCTATTCCCTCCAGTTCCGTGGGAGACAACAAGTAACGGGAATTTTTCATCAGGAATAGTGGCATTTGCTACTGTTTCTATATTTTTAAAAAGCTCCTTTGGATTCTCTTTTGGCTCTTTATGAATTAAAGTATCTAGAGTGGGGTACCATATTTCAGCCGGTAACGGTCTATCTCTGGATTGATCGACAAATGTTACGGATTTTTGACCGATGCTATATTTTGTTTCTTTTTGTTGACTACAAGAAGTTAGTAGCAGTACGATGAAGATAAGCTGTGGTGTATTTCTCATGGGTTGGTCATTCGTTTCGCCTTAAAGACGAGACTAACCAATGTTTGTTACAGTATTTTAAAAATTGACCTTTCACTACTTTAAGAATTTGGGTCCTTTTGAAAATACCGTTCCATCTAATCCGCAAATGGGGAAATACTGTAGGCTAACAACCTCAGGTAGCATACAAAATTAAGAACACCCCGATCATAATACCCGCTAAAGGCACCAGTTTCTTGCGTTTGTTCTGTTCCTTAAAGATGAGTCCGCCTACCACTACGGCAATGATAATCTGGCTCCTTTTAATGGCGGAAAGCAACATAATCAATGCATCTGGGTCTTGTAGCGCCTTAAAATAGAAGTAATCCGCTATTTGCAACAGCATACCCACTAATGGGATGGACCATCGCCATTTAAACGCTTTGCGCTTTTCCGCATTCGGGAACCAGGTAATGCTTAAAATCACCAACAAAATGAGAATGGTATAGAAGCAGAACCAGAATTGCAGGGTCTGCGGATTCAAGGTAAGGCTCTGTATCAGGAATTTATCGTACAGTCCGCTGGAAGCCCCTAAAAAGGTAGCGCCTACAATAGCGAAAATCCATTTATTCCTTTTAAAGTGAATGCCCTCTTTTTTTCCTATTCTGGAATACAGCAACACCGAAAATATAATCAGAAAGAAACCAATCCATTGCCAGCCGTTGGGCTTTTCCTGGTAAATGGTAATAGCACCTATAAAGGTAAAAAACGGACCGGCAGACCGTATGGGCGTAACAATGGTAATGGGCAAGTGCTTTAGCGCTTGGTAGGCCAATAACCATGAGGCTGCCATGATAGCGGACTTTATAAAGATAAACCCATGGGTTTTTAGGGGAATATCCGTGACATACAATTGCAAATCCAGCATTTTGACAGGAAACCAAATAGAACCCAAATAGCACGGAAGCAATAATAAGAAACCCGAAGAAATCGTACCCAAAAGCACCGGAAAAACTTCGTTGCCCTGAACGGCATGTTTTTTAAGTAGGTTGTGAAACCCTAAGAATAAAGCGGCCAAAAGCCCAAGATACATCCACATAGCGGGCGCGAAGATATTGGTTTTTTAGGGTTTGTTCCGCATGGAATACGCCGTATTTCAAAAAAGTGAACCCAAAATGTAACCCGTATTAAATTTGGCTGTGGTTGGGTACGTGTTCCTGTAAATTGGTATTGTCTATTACGTCTTTCTGTAATCGTTTACGTATTAAATTTATATATTTATTCACTTCAAATCAGCAGTTCATAGAACCAACCAATTCATGTATAAAATCTTATCGTTAGACGGTGGTGGCAGTTGGGCCATAATACAATTGCTCACCCTCAGGGACCGCTACGGAAATATGAACGGCCATGAGGTGCTCCGTAAGTTTGACCTGGTCATTGCCAATTCCGGGGGAAGTATTGTTTTGGCCGCCTTGGCGGAGAATTACAGTATAGACAAGGCCATAAGTCTGTTTAAAGAGAAAGAAAACCGAGAGCGTATTTTTTATAAGAACGCCTTTTGGGACCGCTTTTTTCCGGTAGATTACCTGCGTTTTGTGGGTATTGGTTTTGGCCCCAAGTACAGCGCTACCAAAAAGAAAGAAGCTTTTGAATACCTATTTCCCGAGATAGATAAAGTACAGATGAACGAGTTGCCAAAAATTATAGGCAAGGAGTCTCTAAAAATTGTGGTCTGCACCTATGATGCGCTAAATAATAGGGCCAAGTTTTTCAAGTCCTATGCGCTAACGCCTTCCCGTTATGATTCCGTGCGGCTTACACAAGCCATTAACGGTTCTTCCAACGCTCCGGTACAGTATTTTGATTTTCCTGCGCGCTTCAAGGCCAAGGAAAGCGGAGTTTTTTTTGAGCTTTGGGATGGCGCTTTGGGCGGTTTCAACAACCCTATTCTGGCCGGGATTATAGAAGCTTATAAATTGGGTATAGACCTAAAGGACATACAGATAGTCTCCTTGGGCACTAGTAACCCTTTAATGTCTTCGGATACCAAGGAAAACTTTTATAATTGGAGGTTGGACTCGCAAAAATATAGAAGAAAGAAGCTGTTCCTACACAAGTTTAAATCACAAGTGAGTTTCTTTATGGAAACCGTTTTTAACCAAGCCAAGACCATTTTATACCAACCGCCGGACACTGCCAATTATATGGCTATGATGTTCTTTAGAGCCGCAACGGGCAAGAATTTGAACGATAGCATCATACGGTTATCACCATTGATTCATTATGACGATAAACTTTCTACGGAAGCCGTACCGCTCATAAAACAACTGTATGCGCTGGATATGGACCTGACCAAAGACGCGCAAGTAGACTTGCTCCTACAATGTTTTGACGCATGGAAAGCCGGAAAAATCTACAACCAGCCCATAGAATTTGAGGTAGAACGAAACAATGACCTGCTTTTTCTTTCCGGTGACCGATGGTATCAGGATGGGATGGATCGGTGGAGGGAGTGGGAGGCAAATGGTTATGGCTAAGTGTGATAAGTGAATCTGATGTAGTAATGGAAGAAATATTGGTTTTTTTATGCTATTAAAATTAGTCATGTTCAGTCCTAGTATAAATTTAAATAGTATTTTTTTTATTTTAAATAGTGTGGATTACAGAAATCCGTAAAATTATACATGTTAAATTATAGTATATTTAACTGATGTTTTTAATGAATGGGTAACACTCAATTTGAACTTCCATCATAAATCATAAAACAGATCTTTATTTTATAATTTTTTAGCAATTCTGAATGTGGAACGATAACGAAACTCATCAAGACTTAATAGATTTCAAATATTTAACCGATTCTATCAATCTCATTATCAATAATGATGAATTAGTCCCATCTACTATTGGTGTTTATGGTGATTGGGGAAGTGGGAAATCAAGTTTGATGAAGATGATTGAACGGGAAAACACAAAAAAGAATAATTTAATTATCAAATTTAATGGTTGGTTATTTGAAGGTTATGAAGATGCAAAAATTGCATTACTAAATACTCTTGTCGATGAATTAATTAAAAGTCGCACTTGGGACAAGAAAACCTTAAAATATATTGGACGTTTAGTTAAAAAAGTAAAATGGCTAAAAGTATTGACAAAAACAGGTCAAATAGGCTTTAATACTTATATGGCTAGCAATACAGATTTTGATTATACAAATGCTTTGAATGAGATTTCTGACTTAAATGTCGAAGATTATGTGAAAGAAATTCAAGACGAAAATCAAGATATAATTGAAAAAGGCATAAGAGAATTTCATAATGATTTTGAATCATTAATTGAAGAAACAAATATAAATAGAGTAATAGTTTTAATTGATGATTTGGATAGATGTAATCCTGACACAATCATATCCACATTAGAAGCTATTAAATTATTTCTTTTTGTGAACAAGAGTGTTTTTATTATATCTGCAGATGAGAGACTTATTAATTATGCTGTTAAAAAGAAGTTTCCTGAATTACCTTCAACTGATTATGATGTAAGTAAGGATTATATTGAAAAATTGATTCATTTCCCAATTCGCATTCCCTCAATGAGTGAGCCAGAATTTGAAACATATACAAATTTTCTATTTTCGAAATTACATCTTGAGTCTACAGAATTTGAAAAATTGATAGATACGGCATTTAATAATTCATCAACTGATATTATAACTTCAAAATTAAATGCAGAAAATATTTCTGATTATTTGAGTATAGTGCCCGAAGCATTAAAACAAGATTTAATTCTTTCCAGACAAATAAATTCCATTTTAGTTTCAATTCTAAGTGGTAACCCAAGACAATGTAAACGATTTTTAAATATGTTGATAATTAGAATCAATATGGCTAAATCGAAAGGGATTGATTTGAAAAAGAGTGTTCTGGCTAAATTGATGTTACTGGAATATTTTAAAACAGAATCTTTTAATCAACTTGTCAAAGCATCGTATGAAGATGATAATAATGTCCTTAAAAGTGTTGAGACTATCGATGAAACAAAAGAAGATGTTGATAGCTCATTTGATGTTTGGTTGGGTGACGCTTGGTTGATGAAATGGATTAAGACAGAACCAAAGCTTGGTGATATTGACCTTAAAACCTATTTTTATTTCACTAGGGGAAATTCAAATTTTGAATTATTATCTAATAAAAGAATTTCGCTAGAAGCTAGGGAAGTTCTTCAAGACTTACTTAAAGGGGGTGTACTACAAACTAAAGCCTTAATAGGCAGCTTAAATTTATCATCAACCGATATAACTTCCATTTTTTCAGAAATATCTAATAGATTTAGTATTGAAGAAGTACTTAAAGAAAGAGCTAAACTTAATATACTGCTTTTAAAGTACTGTCAAAAACATCCCATATTAATATCAGAATATTGCGCCTTTATGGATAATGCTTCAGAAAGTATAATCATGCCGGCCAACATTCCCAATCTGTTACTGTTAACAAAGGGAACTTCATTTGAGTCAACTGCAAAAAAGATTATTCTAAAATGGTCAAAATCTAACATTCCTATGCTATCAAAAGCTGCCAAATCAAAATTATAATCCATGGGAACATCAAAACCAAATAGAGGCCCAAAAGGGTTTCCAAATCCAATACCAGATTGGATAAGTGATTCTAATTCTGGTGAATCATCTATATTATCCGATTCTGAGAATAATCAGCAGGATGAAAATGGTAACGGAAATGAAAAGGATGAAGAACAGTCTAATAGTTTAAACTGGAGTGATGTGAGACGAAGTTTTACAGCTTTTACAAAGAATAGAAGTAAAAGTAATTTTAAAGAATTTACATCAAAGTATAGGAAGGCTTCAGGTGGTAAAAAGAAGTTGGCTCAATCTTCCCAAAGTGGAAAAAAGGGAGCTATCGTTTTAGTTGATTTTCTTGAATCTATTTCAAAAAGAGGATTTGAGGAGACTTTAGAGGAATACAATATTGGAGATATCTCTTCACTTAGTGCAGAAGGGTCAATTAATAAAATCGCTGAGATTTTCATTGATTTAGATGGAACAGATGAGGGTAGTGCTGCATCTAGTGCTGCTGTTGAAACAATAAATAAACTTTACAATGATTATACAGAAAATCCAGAAGAGATAAATGTTTTGGACAATAATAAAATTTCTGAATATCTAGAATATTATATTTCTAAATATATTTTTGAAAGGATTTCTATAGAAATCACAAGAGCTTTGGAGGAAAAAGATTTGACATCGAATGAAGTGAAAGGTATTGAGACGCAGATTGAATATTTTATAGATGCTGAAGTTAATCTTAAGTTTTTTGAATCTAACTTTTCAAAAATGAACATGAAAGAAAAAAATAAGATTATTAATAAAATATTTGAAGATGCTTATTCTCTTATCTAAAATATGAAAGTAACAGTTATTTTAAAAGAAAATAAAACGGATAGTTTTACTATAGATAGCGAAAATATTTTTTATCTAGATTCCATAATTACTAATCCAAAGGATTCAAAATTAAACGAGCCTATTGTCAGGCATAATATTTTTGATTTTCTTTCAAGTAAGGAGAACTTTAAATTATGCCCTAATAGTTTAGCAGTGGATTTTGCTAATATCTCAATGGCTGTTTATTCAATTGATCAGACTGCAAATAGAGAGAAATTTGGTCATTATGGGTGGAGCAGATATATTGAATTGAATATTCCTGTCTATAATATTGAAAAATGGATTGGTACTAGAGAGCAATTTGAAAGAACACTTTCTTTTTTAAGCGGAGATAAATGGATATTAAATTTCAGGAAATGTACAAAGCCCTTTCCGAGTTTTACAATATCGGAATTTAGAACTGATAAGGTTTGTTTATTTTCAGGAGGAATGGACTCATTCATTGGTATTTCAGATATAATGTCAAAAAATGATAGTCTAGCCACAATATCACATCATAAAGGGGGTAATTCGGGTGAATTAACTACACAAAAAGAGTTAATTGACTTATTACAAAAAGAGGTTAAAAGTAAAGAGATTGTACCTTACTATTTTTTTGTTCAAGCAAATAAAAATAAGATTCTCTTAGGTGAAAGGACTCAAAGAGCTCGCTCAATATTATTTCTTTCCTTGGCCCTTTTAGTTGCAAATTCTTCAAGTGAAAAAACAGAAGTGGTAATCCCTGAAAATGGATTAATTTCATTGAATTTGCCTTTGACACCAGCGAGAGGAGGGAGTCATAGTACGAAAACTACCCATCCAAAATATATATCATTACTTAACGAAATATTTGATAAAGTCGGTATTAAGAATAAGGTTGTGAATCCTTACAGGTTTATGACTAAAGGAGAAATGTTTGCGAAAACAAAAATGCCTGAATTTGTTTTGAAATATATTAATAAAACACTTTCTTGTTCAAAACCGGGTTATTATCAGCAATGGAAAGGTGAAAAGGAGCGACAATGTGGTCATTGTGTGCCTTGCATAATCAGAAGGTCTTCCATGTATTTAATAAATAAGGATGAATCCCAAAACTATGTCAAAAATGTTATCGGGTCAGATGAAAAATATGAAGATTTTAATGCTTTCAAAATTGCTCTAAAAAGATATTCTACAAAAGAAAAAATAAGACTTGCTTTTCAAAAATCCGGACATATGAACATATCGGATTATGACTTCAAAAGGTATGTTAATATGTACCATAGAGGTTTAAAAGAAGTTAAAAAATTTATATTACAAAAATAGCTGAAATCTTTATGTTATGGTTTAGTTTACTAGATTATTGGGGATTTAAAAAAGAACCTCAAGGCTCAGGATTAAGTATACCTTTTTTAGTTGGAGCTGAGTTGCAATTTGGAGACAATTGTGAATTTAGCATTGAGAACTTGTTGTCAGAATTTATAGATATTGTTTCTGAATATGTAATTGCTATTCGATTTTGTGATACTATAGGGGAGTTGGTTTGTTGTCTGGAAAAACATACAGTACAAGAGAAGAATTATTATCGAACCCGTTTTGGTAATTTAGTTTTGATTTCAGATTATTTTGATGAAGTCAAAACACCTAATCAAGCGAGTCTACTCTTGCACAAAAAATATATTCAAGAAATAGAACACGGTAAATACTCTTTGGAGTCAGGGTACTGGCGTCCTTTTTCTCAAGAAGATATTTGTATGATAAAAAATGTTTTAAAGCAATGATTAAAATGACCTCATGGTGTCTTTTTTAGCAATAAATTTTAATGCTACAGGGAGTCATAGGTAATGAATGGTAAAGGAAATACTTAAAAAAAATGCTAATTAATTCAGTCGGACATAACTAGCTTATCATATCTTGGCGACCATCGAATCAAATTTTAGATTCTTTAGTTTTATGACTATATCAATCTAAATTTCCTACTCATAAAACTCCGCCACCTCATCCAAAGGTTTTCGTTCAATATCCGGCACGTATGTGGGTGATTTTGGATAGCCTACCGGTAGTAATAGAAATGCACGTTCATTACTAGGGCGGTTGAGCAACTTGGCTAGAAAATTCATAGGGCTAGGGGTGTGGGTCAAGGTGACCAAACCTGCGTTGTGTATGGCGGTAATGAGCATGCCACAGGCAATACCTACAGATTCGTTTACGTAGTAATTGTTTATTTTTTCGCCTTCATCACCAAGGTCATGTACCTTTTTAAACACCACGATCAACCAAGGGGCAATTTCCAAAAAGGGTTTGTGCATGTCCGTGCCCAGAGGTTCTAAATCCTTTTTCCAACGGTCGCTCATTCTACTTTCGTAGCTTTCTTTTTCTTCGGCCTCGGCGGCTTCCTTAATTTGGGTCTTAAGTGCAGGGTTGGAGACCGCACAGAACGTCCATGGTTGTTTATGGGCACCGGAAGGGGCTGTGGAGGCGGTTTTGATCAAGTTTTCTATCACTTCTTTAGGAACGGGAGTATCCGCATATTCCCTAACCGAACGCCGTTGGTCCAACAAGGAATAAAAAGCTTCGCTCTGTTTGGCCAGTTCTTCTGGAGAAAGTGGATTTTCTTGGTAAATAACGTGCGGGTGACCGTTAACGGTAATATGGGATGGAGATGACATGGTTCTGAATGCTATTTTAATATCGCGTTTGACCCAAAGGTATCGATTTTTCAGAAGTTTGAGCGCGCCATTTTTTGGAGCAATTGCATCTTAGCGTACGTTCGTCTTCCTCCATACATCAAAAAAAAGTCCGACGTATAGTAGTCGGACTTCTCATAATGCTATTTATGCAATTCTACAGATAAGCCTGAAGAATATCGGTCTTTCTGCGGTTTCTAAGGATTCTGATGGCTTTTTCCCTGATCTGTCTTACACGCTCTCTGGTAATATCAAAGAGTTCACCAATTTCGCTCAGGCTCTTTGGGTTTCGCTCACCAATACCGTAGTATAATTTGATAACCTCACTTTCCCTGTTGGGCAGTGAACTTAGGATAAGGTCAAGGTCCGTCTTTAGTGAATCGTTCATCATATTGGCATCCGGACTGGTGGCATCGGTAGATTGAATTACTTGATACAGATTGGAAGATTCACCCTCTTTAAAAGGCGCATCCATAGACAAATGTTTTCCGGAATTCTTTAAAGCCGTTTTTACCTGTGTGGCGCTCATGTCCAATTCACGGGCAATTTCCACGGCACTTGGCGGTCTCTGGTGCGATTGTTCCAAAGAGGAGTACACCTTGTTTATTTTACTTATTTGGCCAATTTTGTTCAAGGGTAACCGTATCATACGGGAATGTTGTGAAATGGCCGATAATATAGCCTGTCTGATCCACCATACGGCATAGGAGATAAATTTAAAACCACGTGTCTCATCAAAACGTTTGGCGGCTTTTACCAGTCCTATATTTCCTTCGTTAATAAGGTCCGAGAGCAGAAGTCCGCTTCCTTGGTATTGTTTGGCGGTAGAAACCACAAAGCGTAAATTGGCGTTTACTAATCTATTTAGGGCAACCTGATCTCCGTTACGTATTCTTCTAGTGAGCTCTACTTCCTCATCTGCAGTAATCAATTCTATTTTTGATATTTCTTGAAAGTACTTTTCTAAGGATTTAGTGTCTCTATTCGTAATTTGTTTCGTGATCTTCAGTTGCCTCATATATTTTGATTTATTTTTAATTCGTTACTATATAATACAATTTTTATTGCATTAATCCTAATGATTTTACGGATAATCTGAATATTTTTCAAATAAATTGAAGTCAAGTATATACTTTAAAGAATACTACATGAAGCTCTTGGTCCCAAACGAATTGTGCCGAGTATAAAACGTAAAAAAGGCTGCCCGAGAAGAAACTGGACAGCCTTTTTCAATATTTATAGATGGAATTTATTCTTCCTCTCCGCCAGAAAGTACATCTGCCAATTCCAACTCCTCGTCCATGTCAAGGTTTACGGGAACCGAATTTTTTAATGCGGTGAATTTCTCCAAACGCTCCATTTCATCTTCTTCACCTGAAAAATAAGGGAAGACATCCATTATAGGCGATTCCGATATGGCGGGAATGGTATATTCTCCCATGGTATCCTTCATAACGCCCACCGTATTGTCATACGCTTCCTTTACATCATTGGCCTGTACCAACAAATATTGGTTGGTTTTGCGTTCCTTGCCGCTTTCCTCGTCAAAAGCAATTAAAGATACCCTGGATTTGAACCAACGGTCCGAATTTTCAAAAGGGTGAATTTCCGCATAATTGGCCACTTTAATATTGGTGATCTTTATTTCATCCGTATCACTTAAATACACGGACATTTCTTCCGTAATTCTGCTCTCGGCCTCAGTATAGGAAATAGCATCTACCAAAAAAGGTTCTGTCTTTACCTTTTGTGTTCCCGATGTTTCGTCTAGCTTTCTATATTTTACTTTACACTCGTACCACGTTGCACTCATAACTTTTTCTTTTAGGGGAGCCAAATATAGGGGTAAGCATTAGCCGGTAAAATCAAAAAAGGGAATAGATATTCACAATTTCAAGTTCCGTTTTACACCCCTTTAAGCATGAGGGAGTTAGAGATTTAAGTCCGTACGATTTTCCCAATAGTTAGGTCTATTGAATATCCTTGTTTAGAAGAATGAGGTCTTTGTCCACAAATTCCTTGAACGAGTTTTCAGAGGAATGCCCCAGAAAGGGAACGTAAAAATGGGTCTTGACGGCATTACGCCAGACCATGGCATAGGTTATGCCGCTGCTTCTAATGGCCTTGTACAAGTTTTCCGTATACCAATCTGGTTGTGGTAAGTTCTCTAGACCGGTTTCGGTAAGTGCAAAAAGCATGTTCTTTTCCATGGCGATCCGCTCAACGATTTTTAGGTTATGAATCGCCTTCTGTAAAAAGCCACCGTTTTCAAAATCATAGACATCAATACCCAAAAGGTCTACATAGGCATCACCGGGATAGTTTTTTAAATACTCCTCCCTACGCGAAAATTGATTGGGCGCATAGATGTACAGTAAATTATGAACATTGTAATCTTCCGTAAGAATAGTAACCGTGTCCCGGAACAATTGTTTAAACTCCTCTGTAGTTCTTAGGCCTTCTCCCCAAAAGAAAAAATCGCCGTTCATCTCGTGCCACGGTCTAAATAGTACCGGAATTGGGTTTCCGCTGGAATCTTTTAAATCGTTGAAAAATAGGACCAAACGCTCCATATGCTGAAGAAACACTTTACGATGCGAGCCATTTTCCAACATTTGGGTTACTGCGGGAACCTTACTAAACGAATTTTGCCTTGTAATAGGATTGCTTGCATGCCAGGAAATGGTTATGATGCTTCCGTTTTCATGGGCCTTTACAATAAATTCCTTTCTAAAGTCCCTGAAAGAGGGATTGGGATTTAACGGGTCATTAAACTCTAAGTTTTCTAAATCAAAGCCAATAATGGCGGGGAAATCTTGGGCAATAGCACTAAAATCGCTTTCCAGGCTATTGGGGTCAAACGCTTCAATACTACCGCCAATAGCTTCTTGTTGACCAAAGGCGATACCCTGCTGTGTTATGGACCGTAACCGTGTGTGTAGGTCTTTTGCTTCTTGAACCAAGTTGGGGTCCGCAAAGGACACCTCACCAACTACTTCTGCCGGAACGCGTATGGCATTGGGGTCAAATAAATTATCATCGGTAGTACATCTGAAAAAAAAGAATAAACTGAAAACCACTACCACCAAACCCTTATTCATCAACGCTTTTTTTGGACTGTGTCGTGAAAAGAAAGCTAAACTAACGGGGAAAGGCTCTATTTTCGCTAGAAAGTACTGATTTTCTAGAGTAGGTTTTTGGTTTCCAAGGTTTCTTGGAGCCTATTGTGATTCTCCCAAAACCGATTTTCGATTTTTTGCATTACGGATTTAAATTCGGGATGCTTTTCTAAAGGCTCAATCACCGGATCCAATTTCATAAACAATAAGATCCAATATTGATAATGGTTTTTGTCGGCAAATTCCCTGAGCTGGTCAATAGCCAGATCCAGTTTTCCCTCATGGGCATATCTCACGGCCATACTGGCCGGCTTATAAATGGATTGATCTTGCTCACAGTAGTCTACATACAATTGAAAAAACCGGGAAGCTTCCTCGGTAAGTCCCATTTTTTCATACACTACGGCAAGTTTAATATCTTCTTGGGGGTAGATTGCCAATCCTTTTGTTGTTCTAATTTCATCAAACCGTTTGTAATAGTGATAAGCACTGTCGTATTCCCTTTTAAAATAATGCAACTTGGCGGTTTCCTGTAAAATATCCAAACGGGCAGGGTCTTTTTGCAATTCCCTTTTAATATGGGTAAGGGTTTGTTGCAAATCTCTGTCTCTAGCATACAAAATATAGGCCTTTACGTAAGGCGCGTAGTAATTTTGCGGGTCAAATTGTAGAGACTTTTCTATATAGCTTAAAGCCTCTTCCGTAAAGCCCGATTGAACCAAGGCGTTGCCCAAATTTAGATAGATGTAACTCTTTCCTACGGAATCATTGGCAGCAATATCCAATTGAATTCCCTTCAAGGCATACTCGAGGTATTTCCCGGTATCCGGAATTAAATTGGAATAGAGAAGCGCCAGCATCTGTACCACCGCCGACGAATTTGGATTGTATTCCAAGGCTTTTTGAAGGTGGGGTACAGCCAAACGATAATCGCCGGTATGTTGATAGTAAAGGGCTTTGGCAATAAGGCTTTCAGTGAGTTTGGAATCGTATAAAAGTGCCTTGTCAGCGTAGTTGTTAATCTTTTCAGTGTGCTTCTTTTCCTTTTTATAAAGGTCCAAATAATAGTAGGTAATGGCCAGATCGGCATAGACCAAGGCAAATTCAGGATCCTCTTCCAGAGCTTTTTCAAACAAGGGAATAGCTTCTTGTAAGCCTGCTTCCGTTCTTTGTATAAAAGGTTCTTGCGCCTTTAGGAAATAATCGTATGCCACAAGGTTATCGGTAGGTTTTTTATCGATTTGTTCCCATTCCGAAGGGGTGACATTGGCCTCAACGGCGTTGGCGATTTTTTTGGCCACTTCGTTCTGCAGGGCAAAGATGTCTACCACCTCGTGTGTATATTGTTGTCCCCAAATACGGGAATCGGTAGCGGCATCTATCAACTGTATGTTCAGCAGTACCTGATCGCCCACTTTCTGCCCGCTGCCCTCCACAATATAATTGACGCCTAAATCAGAGGCTATCTCTCCGATGTTCTTATTGGAATTACGGTATTTTTCTGCCGACGTACGGCTAACCACCCTTAGGTCTTCAATCTTCTGCAAGTTCCCCAATGCCGCCTCCATCAGACCGTTTACGAAATAGAGATTGGTAGAGTCGCTGCTCTCGTTTTTAAAGGGAAGTACCGCAATTGATTTTTCAATTTCTGGAAGCGCTCTCTTTTGGGCTTCAGAAGAACTTCTTTTTTGAATTACTAAATAAAGGAAGACCAACAATAGGGGAATTCCTATCACCCCCACCCATTTGTATTTTTGCAAAAAGGAAGGTTGGTGGATTGTTTCTTCGGGTGGAGCGAGTACCTCGATGGACTTTTTTCCCACTTCCCCAGGAGGGTAACCATAAGCCTCCCTAAAGCATTTGATAAAATAGGAAGTACTTCCAAAACCCACACGATAGGAAACCTCGGAAACCGTAAGGTCGGAATCCTTCAACAATTCCATCGCCTGTTGTAGGCGTATCTGCCTGATAAACTGACTAGCAGATAGCTGAGTCTGTTTTTTACATTTTCGCAAAAGGTTGGACCGGCTCATGTGCATGGCTGCTGCCAGTTCCGATACGCCAAAATGCTCATCGCTCAAATTCGCTAAGACCAAGGCTTCGGCCTGCTCGGTAAAAGGACTTTTTTCAAACGGGTCTGGCATGGTATTTTTTTGGTGGTTGGCCATAGGTTCAAACAAATATAAATGAATACGCGCCAAGATAAAAATAAGGGAGTTGCGTCATAGTTTATAGGGTTGCTCCATAATTTTTATCACTTCCGCAAGGCTTATATACATTGCCCCATAGGTGATTAGTACTGCATCGGCGTTCGATGGACCTTTGAAACATCAAATAAAATGTTGAATCACTAAAAAGTAAAATCATGAGAAAACAAGAAAACCGTCCCGCTAAACAAATGAGTTATCTACTGCTTATTATTGCCATGTGCTTAGCCGCCTGCGGACAACAAAAGCAGAAGAGCAATGATCAAGCGATAGCCAAGACCGAAGTAAGCGCACCGGATATTCCCCTAACACAGGCCGTTATAACTGGTAACCTAGAAGCTGTTAAACAGCATATTGAGGCCGGTACCAACCTTAACGAAAAAGATGCCCTAAGTGGGGCCACTCCTCTAATCTCGGCCATAACCTTTGATAAAACAGAGATTACTGCGGCCCTTATCGATGCCGGTGCCGATCTTGAAATAAAAAACAACGACGGTTCCACCGCCCTTCATGTAGCCGCATTTTTTGGTAGGGTAGAACTGGTACAGATACTAATGGATGCCAAGGCCGACAAAACGGCCAAGAACAACTATGGGGCCACCGCCCGGGAAACGGTCTCCGGGCCTTTTGAGGACATGAAGCCCATCTATGAAATGATGCAGCAGCAATTGGGGCCTATTGGATTGGACCTAAACTTGGCCGAACTGGAAAAGGCACGTCCTGTCATTGCAATAATGCTACAATAATGTATAACCATTAACCATTCAAAAAACGACAGTCATGAAAACCGTTAGACGTTACGATATAGACTGGGTAAGGGTCATCGCCATAGCCTTATTATTGATCTACCATATAGCCATTGTTTTTCAGCCCTGGGCCATGTTCGTTGGTTTTGTACGCAGCAATAACGCCCTTGAAGGATTATGGGTACCCATGACTATGCTCAACGTTTGGCGTATTCCAATCCTGTTTTTTGTATCGGGAATGGGACTCTTTTTCGCCATGCGAAAGCGCAACTGGAAACAACTTATAGGGGAACGTACCCAACGTATACTTATACCCTTCCTGTTTGGCATTGTGGCCATTTCACCCCTGCACATGTATCTTTTTCAAGCGTTCTACAAACAACCTTTAAGTTACTATCCCCATACGGGCCACCTGTGGTTTTTGGGCAATATTTTTGCTTATGTCCTTCTTTTTCTACCTGTTTTTCTTCTATTGAAACATCGTGGAGGAAGGCTTAAAAAGCTATTGGAGAAACTTATGGGTAACGTGGCGGGGCCACTGACCGTCTCTTTGTTCTTTATACTGGAGGCCATTTTGATAAAGCCACAGATCTACTCCCTTTATGCCGAAACCTGGCACGGCTTTTTTCTGGGAGCCCTAGCTTTCTTTTTTGGATATCTGTTTATCTATATAGGCAGTCCGTTCTGGAACACCTTGAAAAAATGGAAATGGGCCTATTTGGCACTGGCTGTAGGCTTGTATACCCTGCGACTTATATCATATCATATGGAATCCCCTGGCTATTTGATGGCCATGGAATCGACCTGTTGGATATTCGGTATTTTCGGACTCGTGTTCCAATACCTTAACAGGCCCAGCCGACTATTGGAATATTTAAGCAAGGCGGCCTACCCAGTGTATATTATCCATATGTTCGTGCTGTATTTGGGGGCTTGGCTGATACTGCCCTTAAACATACATCCTGTCTTACAGTTCATTGCCATTACCGTTTTTACCTTTACGACCTGTTTTATCCTCTATGAGTCTTTGATTCGTAGAATTGAGGTTTTACGCCCTTTGTTCGGGCTACGAATGGAAAAATGGCCAAAGGAAAAATCATTGGAGGGTAATCCTACGTCCAAAGAAGCCAGTACTTATCCATAGCTGAGAACGAGCTCCGATAGAAAGAAGCCATTCTGACGGCTTAAGGGATGGTGATATGCAATTGGAGTAAGAAAACAGTTTCTATTTCAATGAAATAAAAAAGGGCCGAAAAATTCGGCCCTATCACTTATAATTTCTTTAGGTTCATCCTTCCTAAAACCCCTATGACAAGGGTTATTAATAAGGTGGGAAGTATTAGTTTTAGCCAACTAAAACTCCGGTTGCCTTCATGAAATTTAATGTTATAGTTTTTCCAATCTACAGATTCAGCCGGTTGATTTTTAAAGATTTTGGGATAAAAATCCAAGCGTAGCTTTTCATGAAACTCGGTAAGTTGTTTTAAGAACCCCAAGTGACTGATCATATCCGTTCCGGCCAAATGATTAAAACTAAGTTGCGCATGCATGGTAGGAACAAAAAGCGCCACTGTTTCGCTTACCGTGTTCGGTCATTTCGGTACTGGTATCATGAGATTCTAAATCGCCCATATGCTGCATACCGTAATACCAAAGCCAAGAAAATTCGTCCATTGTTTTTTTTAAATGTATCCTGAAAAGAAGGCTGAACTAACGAGAAAGACCAGTACTAATTCAACGAAGCCCTGAATTCCTTTGGTGAATGTCCCACCTTTTGCTTGAATAACCGACTAAAGTGTTGCGGATGTTTAAAACCTAGTTCATAGGCGATTTCACTGACCGATTTATTTGGATCGAACACTTTCTCTTTTGCCACATCGATCAGTTTTGACTGAATATATTCTTGTGCAGATTTACCGGTTTCCTTTTTAACCAGATCACCAAAATAATTGGAAGATAAATGCAGCTCATCTGCAAAATAACCTACTGACGGCAATCCATTGGTTTTTGGCTTATCCGAAGAAAAATAGCTACTTAGAAGGTTGTCAAACTTTTCTAAGGTTCCTTTGTTTACCACTTCTCGTGTAATGAATTGACGATCATAAAAACGAAGGCAGTAATCTAAAAACAATTCAATATTGGTAACGATCAGTTTCTTGCTATGCTTATCAATAGGCTGTTCTAGTTCAAACTGGATTTTATCCAATAAACTTAAAATTACTTTTCGCTCTTTTGCCGACAGATGCAAGGCTTCATTACTGGAGTAGGCAAAGAAATTAAATTTATGTATTTTTTTAGCCAAGTCCGTACCCAATAAAAGGTCCGGGTGAAATAACAAGGCATAACCTTTTGGCACATAACCCGGTTCATACCCCCCAAATTCTATAGTTTGGTTGGGCGCCATGAAAACCAAGGTACCCTCATCATAATCGTATGAACTACCGCCGTACTTTAATTTACAGCCTACGGCATCTTTCAAAAAAATAGCATAACAGCTATAATGAAATCCGTCATAGGATTTATTGATATATCCGCTTTCATCTACCCTAACAAAGTCTACAATACCCACCAACGGGTGAAGTACCTCGTAGTTTCTTAGTTTAAAGTAATCTGCAATGGTTTTGATTTCCAATATATTTTTCACAACCGGTTGATTTTAAAATAAAGATAACCTATTGATAGACAAATCATCAAGTGTAATGATAATATCAGTAATAATGGTATAAACATCAGTTATTCGGGTAGTATAATACCTGTTTTCTTAGCCTAATTTTGGCAATGTAATCACGTTAAATGAAGAAGATAGGAACTTTTTTGCTATTGCTATTATGCATGACCTCTTATGCGCAGGAAAATGAACAAGAGAAAAACAACATGTTTTTAGATGATTTTAGAGGTACTGCCAGTATTACCCATAATGGCGTATCATTGGTTCCTTCTTTTTCTTTAGGTGATCCTGCTTTGTTGTTCGATTTAAAGTTTATTAAAAAGAAATTCAGTTTTGAACCAGATATGCGTTTTTC
The DNA here is from genome assembly GCF_018860715.1 of Zobellia sp. B3R18. Lineage (NCBI taxonomy): Bacteria > Pseudomonadati > Bacteroidota > Flavobacteriia > Flavobacteriales > Flavobacteriaceae > Zobellia > Zobellia sp. B3R18. The sequence goes on from NZ_JAHKQG010000003.1 coordinate 209,977, forward strand.
GCTCGAAGGCAAACCATGGACCATGCTTTTTTGGTTCAGGTACAAAGCAATGGAAAATAAAAAGTTCTCTTTAAGGTTGGGGGTGCATCCTGGATTAAATTTTAGAACGGTCAATATCATACGTAACGGACAAAGTGAAGCTCTATTAGAATCTAGAAGATACTTAGGTGCAGAAGTGGTGCCTAAATATCAAATTACTAATAAAATAGGAGTAGGCATGTATTATTTGTATGGTCGAGGTTTTGACGAAGGAGTGAAAGAAACTAATTTTTTGGTATTCAATCTTTCATTCAATCAAATAGCTCTCTCAAACTCGTTATTTTTAAACTTTACGCCACAAGTTTACTATCTTACTTCAGATGAACTTAAAGGGTACTATACTTCGGGATTTTTAACTATAGCGAAGAAGAAATGTCCGTTTTCATTGACCGGAGTTATAAACAAAGGCATTAGCACGCAAATATTACCCGATGGCGATTTTACGTGGAGTATTCTTTTGAACTATAGTTTTTCGAAAAGTTAAAGGAATACCTTTAAACAAACTAAAGTATAATACTAATTAATAACAATAATAAAATGAAAACAAAAATTAAGATTTTCGCCATTCTCATTACTATTTTAGGAAGTTTCAATGCAATAGCACAATCCGAAATCGAGGAAGAAATTAAAACACTATCAACATTAAAATGGCAATGGATGGCTGATAAGGATGTAGATAATTTGGAAAAGCTATTTCATGAAAAATCCAAATTTGTACATATGAGTGGTTCTTGGAAAAAAGAAAGGGAACTAGAAATTATCAAGACCGGAAGTATTTGGTACAAAAATGCAGAAGTACATGACGTTGCTGTAGAAACATTTGGTGACGATACCGCCGTACTTTGGAACCGTATTACGCTTACGGCACATGTAAGGGGAAATGATGTTGAAAATGAATTTACGGTTACAGAATTTTATAAAATGGAAGGAGAAGATTGGAAATTACTGGACCTGACATTTAGCAGTGTACGTGATACCCATAAAATTGAACACTAAAAAATTAACAATGCTAAATAAACAACTGATATAAAGACCGTGAAGTAATATTATTAGAGGTGGACTCATTGATTACAAAAAAGGCAGATGTTCATGAAGTCATGGTCGAGGTTTTGTCGAAGGTGTGAAAGAAACTAATTTTTTGGTATTCAACCTTGCATTCAACCAAATAGCTCTCTCAAACTCGTTATTTTTAAACTTTACGCCACAAGTTTACTATCTTACTTCAGATGAACTTACGGGATACTATACTTCGGGGTTTTAAACTATAGCGAAGAAGAACTGTCCATTTTCATTGACCAGAGTTATAAACAAAGGCTTTAGCACACAAATATTACCCGATGACGATTTTACGTGGAGTATTCTTTTAAACTATAGTTTTCCAACAAAAAGAAAGATTTAAAAAAAGGTATACCTGTTATTAAAATGACTACTTAAACAAAGTAATACATGATAAAGCTAAAATATACATTAGTACTTGCAAGCATACTTTTATTTGCTAGTTGTAATGAACAAAACAAGTAAATAGCCTATTTGATGTACAATTGGCTAGAAGAAAAGAAATTAAACTAAAAAACAAGGAAATGAAAAATCTAATAACAACGGTACTGTTTATCCTTCCCATTTGCATTTTTGCTCAAAATACGGACTACAAAGTATCTTCATATAAAGACGAAGGCTTCAAGGCACCAAATACGCATTATATTGGTGAAGCATGGTTGAACGGAGTATTACAGGCAGATGATGAAACTAACTTTAATATTACCAAAGCCACTTTTAAGGCAAATTCTACATTAGATTGGCACAAACATTCAACTTCTCAAATTCTTATTTACGTTGACGGTGAAGGTTATTATCAAGAAAGAGGAAAAGACCCTGTGATACTTAAAGTAGGCGATGTGATTAAATGCGATAAAGAAACAGAACACTGGCACGCTTCAACCAAGGATAGTGATGTCACTTATTTAGCAATTTATGGAGGAGGACAACCCACCACATGGACCGAAGTGATATCTCAAGAATATTATGATAGCGTTGCCGATCAACTGAAAGACTAATATACCCCTTATGAAATTAAAGCAATTGAGTACTAAACCTATAATACGTTTAAGCAATATCCTTACTACGGGAACAGTATTGTTTTGGGTATTATTATTTATCAGTTTTCAATCTAACGCGCAAGAATTAACTTTAAACAATGCTTTAACTGATAAAGAAACCAGCATCATCAAAATTGCAAGTTATACTGCACAAGGTGATTTAGAGAACTTAAAGGTTGCGCTTCATGATGGGCTGGATAATAAGCTCACCGTTAACCAAATTAAAGAGGCGTTGGTACATGTGTACGCCTATGCCGGGTTCCCAAGAAGTATTCGTGGTTTACAAACTTTTTTACAAGTGCTTGATGACCGTAAAGAAATGGGAGTTATTGATGAAAGGGGAGTAGAGTCTACTCCTATTCCAGATACAGGCGAAAAATATATGCGAGGAAAGAAAATTTTAGAGACTTTGATAGGTAGACCCTTAGACGGACCTAAACCGGAATACCAAAAGTTTTCACCCGAAATGGATAAGTTTCTTAAAGAACACTTATTTGCCGATATTTTTGAGCGCGATGTACTTACGTATAAACAACGTGAACTGGTGACCATTTCCGTCATAGCAAGTTTAGGTGCCTTAGAGCCCATGTTAAACAGTCACCTAAACCTTTCATTGAACGTAGGTTGGCAACCAAGTCAACTGCACCACTTTATAACCACTATAGAACGTACGGCCTCACCTGAGCACGCGAAAACTGCAAAAAATGTTCTCGCTAGGGTTCTAGAAAGTGTAACCGATTAAATAAGATATAATGATTAGTAGAAAATTAATATACATCAGTATCGTTATGGCAAATGTGGTAGGATGTAGCGGAACCAGTCACCTTAAGCAGCAAGAAACTATATTCCCAAAAGGAACGGAAATAACCAATGACCACTTTACAGGAACTGCATGGTTAAATATGTTAGCCCCTCCAGACGGATTAAATACCATGTATGCTGGTTTAGTCACTTTTGAACCCGGGGCACGTACCCATTGGCATTCACATCCTGCGGGACAAATATTGATTGTAACACAAGGAGAAGGTTACTATCAAGAAGAAGGAGAGCCAAAGCGTATATTGCGTAATGGCGAGACTATAAAATGTATGCCAAATGTTAAGCATTGGCATGGTGCCACTCCAAATTCAGCGGTTGCACATATTGCAATATCAAGTAAGGATAAAGGACCTGCGCAGTGGTTTCAGCCGGTAACGGATGAAGAGTATTCAAAATAAATAAGTTGAGATCTACTTCATATAAAAGGGCCGAAAAATTCGGCCCTATCATTTATAGTTTCTTTAGGTTCATCCTTCCTAAAACCCCTATGACAAGGGTTATTAAAAAGGGAGGAAGAATTAGTTTTAGCCAGCTAAAACTCCGGTTGGCTTCATGAAATTTAATGTTATAGTTTTTCCAATCTACAGATTCAGCCGGTTGATTTTTAAAGATTTTGGGATAAAAATCCAAGCGTAGCTTTTCATGAAACTCGGTAAGTTGTTTTAAAAACCCCAAGTGACTGATCATATCCGTTCCGGCCAAATGATTAAAACTGAGTTGCGCATGCATGGTAGGAACAAAAAGCGCCACTGTTTCGCTTACCGTGTTTCGTAACATTACTTTTTCGGTCATTTCGGTACTGGTATCATGAGATTCCAAATCGCCCATATGCTGCATACCGTAATACCAAAGCCAAGAAAATTCGTCTTCGGGAACAGGATAATTTTTAAACTGTGGGTAAGCTTCTAAAAACCCGTCCATTGTAGCGCTTTTTTCCAAATCCCATTTTTCATGGTAGCCGTCACGTTGTTCAACCATGGCATCCAATGCTTCGGGAACTTGATATTTGTTCAGCACATAATTATTGATCATTGCGGGAAATAAAATGGTCAAGACCACCCAAATAGATATCAATGCCAGGGCATTAAAACTAGAACTCTTTAAAAACGAAACCATCCAAAAACAGAGCGTACTCCAAAATAATAGGTACAAAAGGCTTTGTAAAAATATACCCCAGAAATTTTGGTCCATGGGTATTTGTAGGATAACGCTCGATAGGAGCAGAAGCACTACGAGCACCGCAAAAACAAAGAGTACCCTAACCAAGAGTTTTTTGAATAAAAAGGCCGCTTTTCCAGAAGTTTGCGCGGCCAAAATACGCCACGTACCCCATTCCTTTTCTTCAGAATATAAATTAAAGGTCATGGCTATCAACACTAAAGGAAACAAATAAATGATGACAAACCCTAAATCTAGGTTGCCCGACATGAGCAAGGACGGATTCTCAAAATCGGTATCATATTTTTGTCCTTCCAGACCACGAATGGTGACTGCTTGCAATAACGGATTTACATCACTCTGACCAATAGAAAGAGCGTTTATATTGGCTGGTTTCTTAATTAAGGTAAAACGAAGGTAATACAACAACAATCCCAGGTCATCATTATGATAGGTTACATTTTTCCGTATACTTTCTTCCTGAAACTTTTGAGCGGCAACAATAGTGTTTTCCTGTTTTACCAAATACTGCTTGCCAATTAGAATACTGATAAGACCAACACTCATGAGCAACACCAGACTTACCAAGAATATTTTCGTTCTAAAAAATGATTTAAACAATAAACTATACATTTATATGGCTTTTAGGTTAGTTGATAATCTTAAGAGTCCAAATAGCGCCAAAACACCCCACAAAAGCAGCGCTATGATGGAGATGAGCTCGTTCTCAAAAAGTTCCGAAATACTTAGAAATTCATAATGAAATGGCGGAAAATTTTTCCAGTAATCGCTGGAAATAACATCCGGTCCCGCTTTACCCTTGTTAGGAATCAAATCCATTTGTAACTGGTTCATTTCCTGCGCTAAATCATATCGATAATTTTCCGCCTGATCCTTAAAATGTAGAAAAGATTGGAAATCGGTTCCCGAGAAGGCCATGGATAGATTTTTAATAGCGGTATATGGGTTGATAAAAGCAGAATATCGTTCTAGATTGTTCTGTTTTCCGTAGACTTCATACAGCTGACTTTGGTGTTTGTGATACACCGCGGCACTTAAGGCCTCGCCTTTTGCCATTACAAACCCTCCATAGTTAAAGGGAAGGTCTGCCACATCGCTAACATTATTGGCCGCAAGTACGGAATCTTTTAAAGCCTTAAAATGTGGGTCGTCCGGATTATGACTATCCCCAAGTTGAACCAAATCGTGTTCTACCGCAGTCTCCATTTCTATTTTTGAGGGTGTAGGGTAGAGGTAATACCCCATTGCCTGCAATGATTTTGGAACGATAATGATGAACAGCAACCAAATACCCAAGAGCTTCACCAATGCCCCCTTAGCAGTTTTACTAAATGCCGATACAAAAACGGTAATAGCGCCTAGAATGCCAAAAAAGAGGAGGTAGAAAACAAAAAGTACCAAATACCTTAACAAACCACCGGCATGTACTTCATACCGTTCCAATACCATAAAAAATAGGAGCACGAGAAAGACGGAAAAAAGAAAGATCAAGGACAAACTCCATAGTCCCAACCATTTTCCAAAAACAATTTCCTTTCTGGTAATACCTTGGCCTATCAGTAATTTTAAGGTGCCGTTTTCCCGTTCCTGAGCTATGGTGTTGAACCCCAAATAGAAAATTAATAGGGGTACGATTACCTTTAATAACATGGCCAGACTAACTTCTCCGAAACGCAATAAACCGGTGGACATACTTGCTTCCGAAAAATTGACGGTATTCTGTTTGTGCGCCTCCAAAAACATGGCGTTGCCCACAAAATTTTCCATCCCGAGGTCAAAAATACTTAGTACATGCTTAATTCTAAAGGCGAACGAACCGTAATGGGCCATTCTATGTGGATGCTTGTTCGGATTGTTTTCCCAACTTTCTTGAACCTCGTGTTGAATTTCATGGCGGGTATGATTTTGGTCGTTATAATTCTGCCATCCGCTATAGGCCGAAAATAATAATAGTCCGCCCATTAGCACCGAAGCTATTAAGAGCACTTTAGATCTAAAGGCATCTTTCCAGAATTGGCGTGCCAATAGATAGATTACATTTTTTCTCATACTTAGAATTTATAGGTTGCATTCAGCAATACATTTCTTGGAGCTCCAGGCCCTAATCTAGATGGATTTAGCCCACCTAACCAATACGTTTCATCAAATAAATTGTTGAACTTTAAGGTCAATTGCATTCCTGTGTTATTTGGTTTATAATAAACCGCTGCGTCAAATACGGTATAGGAAGGGAGGAGTAGTCTATCCGTATCGTAAGTAGGGTTATACCATGTATACCGCTCATCCATATACTGGGCACCCAATCCAATTCCGATACCTTTTAAGGTTTCATTAGTGAAATCATAACGACCCCAAATATTCGCATTATGCTTAGGGGCACCACCAATAGGCTCACCAATGAATTCCTCTATGGCATCCTCAACAATTTCAGCATCGGCAAACCCATAAGATGCCGTAAGTTGAAAGTTTGAAGCTATATAACCGGACACATCCATTTCAAAACCTCTACTTCTTTGTTCACCTCTGGTGGTTAGGTTATCCAAATCATAGGTATCTCCAAGAAGGATGTTTTTTTGAGTAATATTGAAAATGGCAAGGTTGGCGAATATTTTTCCGTTTAAAAACTCTCCTTTTGCGCCAAATTCCGTCAAGCTACTTTCCAACGGATCAAATCTACTTGGGGAAGTGGCCCAAAAGAAACCTTCTGCCGTTGGTGATAAAGAAACTGTATTGGTGTGCGGTTGAAAGCCTTCTAGGTAAGTGGCATATGCACTAACGGTTTTTGTAATTTCATAGGTTAGACCAAATCTAGGTACAATCGCATCGTTTGTAAACTCTTGCTCATCTCCTTCACAATCAAAAATATCCGTGAAACGCTCATATCGTAAGTTTACCAAAGCTGAAAATTTTCCCACCTTAAACTGGTTTTGAATATAGAAACCGTTTGAAGTATTTAGGTTTGCAGGAATACTTAGTTCCGCAAGATTGTACGCATTGGTATTCCTAGCGCCGTTAAAAGGGTCTTCTAAGTTAAAATGAGGAACCGCAGGCACGGGTATGGTAACACCATCTACCACCGTTTGCTGAAAGTTATCCGGATTACTGGGGTCATAATTAGCCTGACCACCATCTACCGTTAAGTATCTTCTGGCACGAAGGAATCCGGCTCCAATTTTCCGCTCCCAACGTGTAGCATCATAACCCACCAAGGTTTTATTGGTAATCTTATCGGTTTTTATGTCGTAAGTGAAATAGGTGCTAAAGTTGTCCGTTTCCCAAAATTGCTGTCTTTCATCATATCGCATTCGCGCCAGCGTAGGAATTACATTCCCATCAATATCCACGGCTGCACCATCCACTCTGTGCTCGGCTAAATCTTCGTCCCAGGTTTGTTTCATGTACTGTGCATTGAAACCTAACCGATCGGTAAACCTTTTGCTAAAGTTCGCCATTAAAATGAGCTCTTTGTTTTTGTAGTGATCGCTTGAAGCACCCACGTTCATTGTAATTGGAGTACTATCTATATCATAGTTCCCATTTATAGCGCCAAAAATAGGTTGGCCTCTATCTAAGTTACCTTCGGCATTGCTATAAATCATCTCTACGTTAAGTGAGGTAGTCTCGTTGGGAATATAACTTAGAGAAGGTGTAAATAGAATAGCATTATTGTTCACAACATCCCTAAATGAATCCGCCTCTTGAATTGCGGCATTTAAGCGATATAACAGGGTTTTAGATTCGTTTAAGGGCCCCGTAAAATCGGCTGTAGCCCTTATGGTTCCAAAACTACCCGTAGTTAAGGAAACCTCATTACGTTTTTCTGCCAATGGTTTTTTGGTAACCATGTTTACGGTACCGCCGGGATCTGCACTCGAAAAAGTAACCGATGAGGGACCTTTTATCACTTCAACACGTTCTAAGTGTGAGGTAATAGGCTGAAGGAAGTAATATTGACGGGTACGCATTCCGTTTAATACTTGTCCGTCATCCGCTTGTGTAATACCACGAATATTATAGTGATTGTACAGACCTGTAACAGAAACATTACTTACCGTCTTAACGGCATCGGGTACCTGAAAGGCAAGACGATCTGCAATTAATTCTTTGGTTACCGAAGTAATGGCTTGTGGTAGCTCTTTGTTGGCAATGGCCACTTTTGTAGCCGAGAACGAATAATCACTATTATAATCCGTTCTTGCCCGACCAACCACTTCTACGGACTGTAGCTGTTCTACATTTTCCTGCAATACCAAGGTTCCTAAATCGTAATCTTTTAACTCATCAAAAGTCTTTTTAATGGCAATAGACTTCATCCCTATGTAACTCACCGTCAGTTGAAAGGTGCCGGTTTCCGAAATCTCAAAACTAAAATTTCCGTTCGCTTCGGTGGTGGTTCCCCTTTTGTTTGCCGTAGCCGTATTGGAAAATGAAACAGTGGCCCCATAAACGGGTAATCCGTTCGTATCGTTAACCTTACCATTCACTTTTATTTGACCGTACGTTGCGTTGCATAGTAGTAAGGCCAGTATTATTTTTATATAATGGTTCATCTTTTCTAAATTGTTTCTAGGTAAAGTTGGTTTAATTCATTTGCGTTAATTTCATTGGCCTTTAACTTTTGAGCCAAAACTCCTTCTTTCATAATACCAATGGTGGTGCCCAGTTCTACGGCATTAAAAATATCATGGGTGGCCATAAAAATGACCTTACCCATACTGGCAAGTTCCTTACAGATTTGAGTAAATTCCGCTGTGGCTTTAGGATCTAGGCCAGAAGTGGGCTCATCCATGAAAATAACTTCGGCATTTTTGGCCAGCGCCACGGCAATGCCTACTTTTTGCCGCATTCCCTTAGAGTAGGAGGAGAGCCTTTTATGTTGTGCATCCAACTGCAGGCCTGTTTTAGCTAGAAACGCTTCCAGCTCTGCCGTGGTGTATGTGAATCCTGCTAAACGGCTAAAGAAATCCAAGTTTTCTACGCCACTAAGGTTACCGTAAAGTTGTACCGTTTCGGGAATATATGCGGTAAGTTTATTGGTATCGTCCTTTCCTACTTCTTTATCGGCAATAAAGGCTTGGCCGCCATCTTTTGATATAAAGCCTAAAAAAATATTGATCGTAGTGGTTTTTCCTGCGCCGTTCTGACCCAAAAGACAAAATATTTCGCCTTTGGAAACTTCAAACGAAACGTCTTTTAAAGCTGCCTTACCTTGATAAGACTTGCTTATGTTCGTTGCTTTCAACATAATAGTATAACTAAATTAAGAGTATCGATAAATCGTGTAATCATCCTTATACACAGCAATTTGCGGCATTAGGATATAAGTGATAAAGAAGATGTCCTTACGAAAAAGACAGGTCCATATGTATATTCAACACTTAGCTTTCAGCATACCGTATTCGAGTGTGCGACAAATCAAAAGAAGTGTGGCAAAGAAAGAATGTGACGAATGAAAAAGGCGTACCAGTCCTATAAAAATTGACGGTACTACATACAAAATGGACTGTTAAACTTGTGGAGGAGGCCGCGTAAAGCGATTACTGCCTAAAAATTGGTTCTCAAAAACGAGCTGTGGCGCATTGTTGGAGAACTTTTGTTCAAAAAAATAGAATTCCGTTTGCGGTAGAACAGGAGATTCCGTTTTTAAAAGCGGTGTAAAATTAACCGCTGTGGTAATGTGACAAACCTCGCAATGTTGCGCGTCGGAATCGTCAATATGATGAGTAAGCGCATGCAGTCCTGCCACTTTGAATACCAAAAACAAAGCGACAAAAAACATAGAAACAAAATTCTTGCTGCTTTTCATCATAAGCGACAAAAGTAAATAATACTTTAAATTATTAATGAGAATTTGAACAAAAATTACTTCGGCATGAATTTAACTGAAGTTGGAGTATAAGGATATAAAACTTCGTGAGAACACTACAAGGCCCATTTTATCTTCAAAACAAGCTTAGCGGACATGTAATGGTTTAAAGTTTATGAATACGATGGTGTAAATGAACAACAAGAGTAAATACCAGGTATTGGAAACCAAATCTATATAGTCGATTTTTCCGTTTGAAAAGCTTAAAATCATTAAAACCTGAGCTCCATAGGGCAGTAGACCTTGAAAAATACAGGCAAAAATATCTAAGATGGAAGCAGTTTTCTTGTTATTCAATCCGTATTCATCATTAATGGTTTTGGCAATGGGGCCGGCAATGATGATAGAAACCGTGTTATTGGCAATCGCCATATTAATAGTACTCACTAATGAGGCAATACCTAGCTGTGCCGTTTTTTTGTTCTTGATAAGCTTCTTTATGTTGACCAGTATAAACTCTATGCCTCCGTTTCGTTCTACTAAAGCGGCCAATCCTCCTGTTAATAGAGACAACAAGAAAATCTCTGTCATGTTCGTAAATCCAGAATAGGCAATTTTAGTAGATTCTATAAGGGTAAAATCACCATAAACAATCCCCAAAAGTCCAGCGAATACTGAACCTAATAGTAAGGTAACAAAAACGTTCACTCCTACAATAGATAGAACAATGACCAAAAGATAGGGCATAATTTTGATGACAGAATAACTATAAACTACAGTCTCCGTTTCGGCGGACTTTAATCCCAAACCCTGAAAGATTAAAATAGCTATAGTGAATAGGGCAGCGGGTACGGCAATTTTAATGTTCTGCTTGAATTTATCACTCATTTTACAACCTAAGGATTGTGTAGCTGCAATGGTAGTATCCGAGATTACCGATAAATTATCGCCAAACATGCTACCTCCTAACAATGCGCCACATAAAATGGCCAAATCCGCGCCGCTCTTATCGGCAAATCCCACTACAATAGGAGCCAAAGCAACAATGGCACCCACCGAAGTTCCGGTAGAAACCGATAAGAACCCTGCAATAATAAAAATGCCAACGTAGATGTATTGAATGGCTATAAAATCCAATCCCATATTAACAATGGCATCAACACTACCAGTTTCGTTGGTAATTGCAGCGAATGCACCTGCTAACAAGTAGATCAAACACATGGTTAGTATTTTATCATCTCCGCAGCCTTTTAAGACCGTTTTTATTTTAGAATCTATAGATTGCCCAAACATTAGGAAGGCAGCAATTATCCCTACAATTACTGCAATGGGAGCAGGTAACGCGTAGAAATCGTTTTGATATATACCCACACCCAAAAAAGTAAATACAAAAATGAATAGGGGTACGAGAGCGGAAAATTTTGGAGTTCTATCTTTGATGTTTGCCATTTCTTTCTTTATGCTAAAAAAGGAAGTAGAAGCAAATAGATAGACATATGGGTTAACATTTGTTCCAACTAATTGGCTTATCTCTTTAGCACCTTGCTCGTTATTGCAGGTTGCTATCTCCTCTTTTTGAGATTCTTGATAATTATTTTAAGGCGGCAAAAATAAGGTATAAGAACTACCTGTAACTCATAAAAAGAGTTAATTTATATCACACTTTTTTTGGTTCAATTAGAAGAAATCCTAAACTTTTGAGTTAATAAGTAGTATAAATCCTATGTAAACAGTACGTCAAGTAACATAATACATATTTTTTAACTTAGTTTGTAACTGCTAACCAAGGGATAAAAAAGTCTATTTATCTTATTATATTGAAGAGTGGAATGAAAAAACAAGACTTACATGCTGAAAATCAACTTTCAACAACCAATGAAGGTGATAACCATACAACTATTAGTCAGCTAGAAAAAGACAAAATCATTGAAAGACAACTGCGTTTTCAGGATTTGTTAATCAGTATCTCTACAAAACATATTAATTCCGATTTATCGGATATTGATAAACTTATCAGAGCATCCCTAAAGCAAATTGGCGAATTCGTAGAATCGGACAGAAGCTATATCTTTTCTTATGATTTTGTGAATAACACCACTTCAAACACTTATGAATGGTGTTCTGAAGGTATAGAACCGGAAATAGAGAACTTGCAGAATGTACCTGTAGACTTTATTCCGCAATGGATAGAAGCACATAAAAAGGGAGAGCCGTTCTTTGTGGAAGATGTGAGCAAATTACCAGAAGACGGAGAACATGGTTTACGAGCCGTTTTAGAACCACAGGGCATTAAGAGTCTAATTACTATTCCAAAAATCAAGAATAATGAGTTGATCGGTTTTATCGGTTTTGATTCTGTCAAAAAAATCAATAAGTATGATGATAATGAAAAGGACATCCTTTTTGTTTATGCCAATATGCTGGTTAATGTCATACAGCGTAAAGAGAGTGAAGAACGGATAAAGGAGCAAGAGAAGAAGAAGGAAGAACTATTAAAGAATCTATCGCTTCAAAATGAAGAATTAAGTGAATATGCCCATGTGGTATCTCATGATTTAAAAGCCCCTCTCATTAATATTCACACTTTGGTGAGTTGGTTTATAGATGACAATAAGGAAGCTTTGGGAGAGGATACCATACAACCTTTACATCAGGCCTTGTTCAATGTAGAAAAGATGAATTTCTTAATAAAGGGAATTCTGGATTATTCCACTATAGATAAAATAGAATCAGAAGACAAACAGGTTGATTTTAATATCCTCATTAAAGAAGTCTTGGAAACTATTTTAGTGCCCGGCCATATAAAGGTTACGGTTCAAGAGAACATGCCAAGTTTGTACGGGAATACCTGGAGATTTAAGCAGGTTTTTCAAAACCTGATTCAGAATGCAATAAACTATGGCGATAAGGAACAGGGCACCGTAGATGTGGGCTATATTGATAAAAGTGACCATTATGAGTTTTTTGTAAAAGATAATGGTATTGGGATCAAATCCGATTATTTTGAAAGAATATTTAAAATCTTCACCAAATTAGAAAGCACTGGTTCCTCATCTGGAATAGGTCTGTCCATCGTTAAAAGAATCATTAAATATTATAACGGTTCCATTTGGTTAGAAAGTGAAGAGGGCGTAGGCACCACCTTTTACTTTACACTTTTGAAGACCACGTAGGTGTTGGTTCCTATGAATAATATATTTAAATCTCTATTGCCGTTTTATTGGCTACAGCTACCGTATGAAATATCGTTTACTGTAGGATTATAAGCATTCTGTTCAATGAATACATCCGTATAACTGCCATTGATCATAAAATTGGTCAATGCGCAAAAATCGGTTAAGTTATAATTGCCTCCATAGACCATATTAAAATCTTCATCAAACGATGCCCCAATAGTAATCATGCCACCAACAGAGCTAAGATTTTCAAAGCCGTTCAATGAGGTAATCTTATTCTCATGTAGCGATAAATCAGAACCTACTGTAGTAAGGTTTTCTAAATCCATTATAGTGGCAAGTTTATAATTTTGATACACCTCTAATTTATATTGTACAGATGCAATGTTGTTTAGTCCTTTTAGAGAAATAAGTTCGCTGTTTCTTGAAATTTGTAAATGACCGTTAACCGCAGTAACGTTTTCCAAGCCTTCAAGTGTAACTAGTTTTGCATTGTGTCTAATAACCAAATCACCTTTTAACGCTGTAACATTATTTAACCCTGCAAATGAAGTAAGTTCGGAATTGGTCGTAATTTGTAATCCTACGGTATTATATTCGCTTCCATAAAGCGCAATACCTTGTCCAATTGAATTTAAACTATTCAGTCCTTGCAGAGAAGTTAGTCCCATGTTCTGGGTAATAATAAGCGCAAGATTAATAGATGTAATATTCCCCAAGCCAACTAATGAGTTAAGGCTTTGGTTATTAGCAATTCTTAATTCCCCATTTATCCTAGTTAAATTATCCAGACCCGACAAAGAAGTAAGCTCAGAATTATTACTGATGTTTATATATCTACCCTCTATAGCCGTAAGATTATTTAAGCCCGTAATATTGGTTAAATTGCTATTATTGCTAATAGTCAAACGATTGCCAATAGATGTAAGATTTTGTAAACCTTGCAAATTGGTTACCGCTGTTTTAGAAATGGTCAATGAGCCCCCAATTGTAGTTAAGTAATCCAGGTTTGCAAGTGAGGTAATAGTTGGTGTAGCAGTATCCATTATAATCACATCTCCAGTAACTTCGGTATAGCCTATTGTTCCAAAGTTCTCTATGTCTTCCTGAGAGGTTAAAGTAATGGAACCTTCGTATAGACCACCGCTTTGGGGCAATTCTTCACATTCACCGTTATATATATCATTAAAAGATGGATTGTATTTATTATTTGAGATACTTACTGTACTAAAAGTACCGGTTGTGAATAGATTGGTCAGTGCACAAAAATTTTCAAGTTTAGGGTTGGGACGGAAACTATCACCTATTACGGTTTGGTTGCCAACTGAATTAAGATTTTCCAAACCTATAAGAGATACCAGATTTTCATTACCCCTAATATGTAAATTTCCTCCAACAGAAATTATATTATCCAATCCAGTTAGTGTGTTAAGCTTATTATTATTTCCGATGGTTAAGCCGTTTCCAACTGAGGTTACATTGTTCAAGCCTTGTAACGTAGTAAGATTATTGTTGTCCAATACAAACAAATATTCCTGAACTGAAGTTATGTTTTCTAATCCTGTTAGTGTAGTAAGGCTACCGTTACCATTTATTTCAATTCCATTAAGAGAAGTTAAGCTTTCTAAGCCTGTTAGCGACGTAAGTTTAGTATTTATTGTAAACCGTAGATTACCTCCTATAGAACTTAAATTTTCAAGTGCAGATAACGTAGTTAGATGTATATTAAAAATGAAAGCCAAATTACTGCCAACAGTTTCAAGTTTTTCTAAACCATTTAAGTTTTTAGCTCCTGTTTCTATATAAAATTCCCCTCCAACAACCATTAGGCTAGATAAACTTTCTAAGGAGGTAATGCTCTGTTGCCCATCTAGCTTTATATCTCCAGTAATCTCCCTATATCCAAAAGCACCAAAAGCATCTACTTCTTCTTGGGTAGTTAAAGTTATTGACCCTTCATATATAGTACTTCCTTGATTAGGGCAGGTTTGTATTTGTCCTAAATTGGTAATACCATTCACAATACTGGATAAGGTAATTTCATCTGAAGTTTCATCGGTATCAGCATCTACTACAACAATGAGGTAGTCCGCTTCGTTACAATACACTAATTGTTGCTCAATTTCACCATTAGTTATGGGGAGTATTTTAAAGTCATTGATATCATTTGTGGAATGTATAAAAGCATAACCATTGGTCAAAGGCGCATTGTTGCAATTGGTTACGGTAGCGGATAAGGTTGTGATGGAAACATCTGCCAAGTCGTCTATATTAATGGTGATGTTCAAACCATCTTCTGTAAAAGGACCAAATTCTTTAGACCCTGCCGGGCTTTCCGGATCACAATCACTAAACAAGGTAATTTCAAGGGTTTCTTCTTTAGGGAAAAGACCACAATTTTGACCCAGTTCATTTGTATAACCGGAATATACAAGCTGATCATTGGAAGCCCTGGTAATTTCAAAATAAGAGTTAGGTAAGGCTGCGTTTTGTTTCAACTCAAAGCACGCCCTAATAGTGTTTAACGGTAAATCGCAATTCCACCAGGTAAAGTGAGATACCTCACCTACATATTCTCCGTCTATAATTGTTGCAGCACCTTGTTCTTTCCAATACCCAACAGCTTCATCAAAATACCAAAGTGGTATGGATGACGGAGCATTTGGTGTGCTAGAAGAGACAGGAAAATATAGTTTTGCAGGCGTATCTTCTGAAATATTTAGAATCTCTCCATTAGGGGAGTATAAGTTAATAGACAGCATACCGTAGGTTTCCATAGCAGTAGCCTCATTATTTTCCCTTTTTCCAAAGAGGGAACCTGGCATTTGGGAAAACGTTTCTGTTTGGTTGGGTTCCAAATAATGCATAGAAACCTCTACTTTTCCGTTATATGGAGCACCCGATGCATCTATAAAACTTCCTCCAAAATTTACCTTTGCACCATTATCTAAGCTGACCTCCGAGGTTTCACCAGAATTCACGGTCTCAATAGTATTCTTTTTAAGTAGCGTAATATTTACAACATTACTACCGCTGGCCGCTGGTACTATACTTCTGGAACCTAAAATATAGCCTTCCGTTTCTGCTTTGATATAAGCAAATTTTTCATTTACAGTAACCTCATTTAAGACAAAGACACCTTTATCATCTGTTACTACAGATTGACTCCCGATGGTTACCTTCACTTGCCCTAAAGGCTTAGCGTCAATATCCGTGATTTCTCCAATAAAATTACTTGTTAGGGCAGCTCCAAAATTTTTAGCCTCAAATTCTATATCGCTAATGGCATCAATAGCTACTGTTGTGGTATCTACCGCAATGGTATCATTTATAACCTCATTTACTAAAGTTTTTTCTAAAGAATCATCATCATTTGTGCAAGAAGTGATTAATACACATACTAGTATAAGAGCCTGTAAGTACTTCATGGGGGTGGGGTATAGGTTGGTTTTGGTCTAGTCTTTATATCAGCCGTTAAGCGCATGCAAAGAATTATATAAACTAAAAACACTAGAAAAGATTGTATTTACTCAAGTTTCACACTAGTATTTTCGATAATCGGTAATAAGTTGAAACCTAACAACAAATGAGATGTTTATCTTGAATGTCGTTGTTATACTGGTTAGAAACATGGGTGAGGATATGATATTATTTTTTGGAATAAATCCAATTTTCAGTATAAATTCCATATTTTAGGAATTTTTACTAATATTGATGAAACCCTCAATACGCAATGGAAAATTTAGAGTTGGAAAAACGAACATGGTGTTTAACGGAAGGCCTTAGAGAGTATCTGATTATTATTAGTCCGCCAGCTCATATCAAAAGTGACCTGTTCGGTTTTAAAAAAGATTTTATGTATCGTTTTGGTACAGCCAGATATATTCATTCCATTGCCCACATTAGTCTAAGCAATTTCATGATTGAAAGTATTCCAGAGCTAACCATTTTAAATGAATTGCGTTATGCTTTGGGAGGTAAAAAGCGATTTGAAGTTCATGCCAATGGATTTCAAAAATTTATTGGCTCAAACACTTTATGTATAGGTGTTATGGAAGCCGAAATTATCAAGCTTCAAAACCTTATGGTGGCAGTGTTGAGAAAGAGAGCGAAAATTGGTAACAGGGGCACTCAGAAAATAGGAGTCCCTCATATGACCATTGCAAGTAAAATTCCAGATTTAGAATTTGACCGAAGCTGGGCGTACTTTCGAGAAAAATCATACTCCAAAGTCTTTACTGTAAACAAGATAACCGTACTGAGGAAAAATCATTCATTGGGAGAGAAGGTATATAAGATGGCATTTGAAATTGAGTTGGAATAGTACTTTCAGTAAGTTAGATTAACGATAAGTAGTGGCCATTTTTAACTGTATATTATTCACTTATATGGGCATCTTTTGCCTACTTCCGGATTCCAATTATATATAAAGATAGTAATGAATTTAATCCGAAAAACGCTAAAAAGAATGGCTGGGTTATTTTAATTTTGCGTTTCGTTCACCCAGTTTAAATTCAAGAGCTTGCTAGAGAAAAGACGTCAGTTGCCCCAAGAACAACCATTAGACGAAGACCATTTTGTGTATTGTTTAGAGGGAGTAGAAGATATAGATTCCCCAAAAGTTACCGAAACGGAGCTAACACTGGAGCAACTGGCCATGAAATACAGTATTGCTAGCATCTATAAAACCTGCGACACTATAGAAGGCCTAGAAGACAGCTTAAATGCATTGGTCTTAGATGACCATAATTTTAAGGACTATGAGATTATCTATTTGGTTATGGCCGGAGAAGCCAATAGCATTTGCCTAAATGGGTATTACTACAGTTTACAGGAAATTGCAGAACTGTTCGAAGGCCGGTTAAAAGGAAAGATTCTACATTTTTCCAATGCAAAAATCCTAAATCTGGACGAAGAAGAAGCACAATATTTCTTGGACATCACCAGTGCTAAAGCCATCTCTGGCTACGGTAACGTCTTTAACGGTATAAGCAGTGCCAATCTGGATAAAGTATTCTTTAACTTATTCAAAGAAGATGATGATATGTTTGAGGTAGTTGAAGAGCTTCACCAAAGACATTACAATGTCTGTAAATTGCTAGATTTCAGATTGTATTATTGAATTTGAGACGAATGTTTGGCATCCTAAGATTAGTTTTAATCCGATAGTGACTTTGGTAAAACGAATACTTCTAGAAAGCCATTCTAAACTTGTAAATAGACACTTATCATGCGAACCAACTAGGGGAGCGGAGTGTACTAAGTACGATTTTATGCTATTGTTAATCTATACATAAATCCTAGCAACACATACATATTTAGCTCATAAGCAATTGATTACATTTACTTTTGTTGTGGTCATATTAAAGAAAAAGTCATTCTATCTTTTAATGATCTATAATTCACGGTATTGAAAAAGCTTTCCTGATTTTTGACAGCTGTCAGTCCGTACTTTCCTCCGGCAATATCTCCCCGAACAGTACCATCCCCCAGCAGTATTCATGTTGAATTTTAAATACCAGCGGTTTAAGATAAAAGTAAATCGTACAAACAATCGTCATGCTAACCTAGCGCTGGGAGTGTATAGTATGGCATAAAAATAAATGTTATGGTTAATCAGACATTAGATGAAAAGTCGTTAAAAATTGCAGACATTCAAAGCAAGCATCAAGATGAGTTGCTTAGTTTGTCAAACGTGGTAGGGGTTGCCATTGGCAACAAAGTAAAGAACGGGGTGGAAACTAACAAGCCTGTACTTTCAGTACTTGTAACCCATAAATTGGACCCCAGTTTATTAACACAGAAGGATTTGGTCAATCAAAAAATTGGTGGAATCGAAACAGATGTGGTGGAAGTAGGCACCTTGTTTGCGGGTAACGCATATTGCGAAGCTC
The DNA here is from genome assembly GCF_018860715.1 of Zobellia sp. B3R18. NCBI lineage: Bacteria > Pseudomonadati > Bacteroidota > Flavobacteriia > Flavobacteriales > Flavobacteriaceae > Zobellia > Zobellia sp. B3R18. Next base: position 228,986 of record NZ_JAHKQG010000003.1, read on the forward strand.
AAAAAGAAGCACAAAAAGTAGAGCCCGAAACCCGGGATATTGCTCAAGCCAATGGGTTTGTTCCTTCTTTAACAAGAAGAATTCGTCCGGCAATGGGTGGTTTTAGTGTGGGGCATTACAAAATTACCGCAGGAACTTTAGGAACCTGCTGTTATGATTTGTCTCCGTTCCCGAGCAAGCCGGGCAGTTACTACATTTTAAGTAACAATCACGTGTTGGCCAATAGTAATGATGCACGTATTGGAGACCCTATTCTTCAGCCAGGGCCTTATGATGGCGGAAAATATCCGCAAGATGTTATCGCAAGGTTGAGCAGGTATATTCCTATCAAATTTATTGATGGAGACAATGCACCTTGTAATTATGTAGATGCTGCTATAGCGGAAGGCAATCTGCAAGATCTGAACAGGGAAATCTATTGGGGCGGACATGTTAAACGGCTATACGCAGCGCCAAAAGTAGGAGACATTGTGCAAAAGGCAGGCAGAACTACAGGCTTTACTACAGGCAAGGTCACAAATATTAACGCAACTGTTAATGTAAATTATGGAGGCGGAAGAATAGCCAAGTTTTGCCGTCAGATAATAACCACGGATATGAGCGCCGGTGGTGACTCCGGAAGTTTGGTTTGCGACACCAATGAAGGTGCCGTAGGACTTTTGTTTGCGGGCTCCGCAACAAGAACCATAGTGAACAACATTTTATATGTGCAATCCATGTTGCGCGTAAGAGTGACGGAAATATAACAGGAATGGTCGCTTAGAAGTAACATTGAATACAAATCTCAGGGTGACATCTAGTTTACCCTGAGTTTTACAATTGCGCTCTGTTTTAATTATCTTTAGATGAGGAGCTTGGCTGTACTTGTATAGAAACAACAAATACTAATTTTATAATAGCATAACCATGAACATAGAAGACGCTTTAAAAGAAATACAATCTTGGCTACACCTTAACGGAATTGAAGGCGTGGCCCAAGGAGAATATGATGGTAAACCCTGTATAACGGTTTTTGTTTCCTTAACTGATGTAAAAAATACGCTGCCGGAAACGTACAAAGGCTTTAAGGTGGTAATAGAATCTACTACTGAATTTGGAATTCAAGGAGGACCATTGTAAGCCATAATTTTTTTGTAATTGGAATTGATAGACGGGGATTGCAATGTGTGTGGAATGGGTTAGTCTGTAAAAATTCGAATAAAATCAGCAAGTTTATTTTGACAATTTCCCACAATTCTGGTTGTAGAAGTAAACTATTTCGGCCAATTCTGCCTCTTTGCCGTATTCGTCATCTTTAAAATCGCCGTTATTAACTTTTTTTACCAACTCTTTGCAATCGCCCATAAGTTTTTTACTTTCTTTTGTAATCTAGCCAATCAACATCGCCGACAATTAAGCGGTATACTTGTTCAACATGGTTTATGCCAGACTTTTTGATATAAAATTTGATAACCATGCTTTTACTCCTAGGGCCTCTTGCCAAGATTGGGGTGCTGTTAGAGCTTTAGTTAGGACTTATACCATTACTTGAGAAGTATTTTCGCTCCATCTTCCCATAATTGGTTTTGAAATGTCTAGCAACAAATAAGGTCTCTCCATTTACGATGACTTGATATTCTGCTAACTTTTTTGATTTCGGTGAATCTCGAAAATATTCAATATCTCCCGTTTTGATATGTTCGATTTCTTCATGGGCGATTTTTTCAGGCTTGGCATCTTCATTTTCGTAAAAAAGAATTTGGCTTTCATTGTGTTCGATTATGCCCTTTTTTTTGTCGCCGTTTTTAGCGGTAACTAGACCCTTATTTTGGGAGAATATATTTGTGAAAAAAAGTAACAGCAAAGCGGTTGATAAAGTTTTGAAGTTCATTTTGCTAAAGGTTTTATTTTTTTATGAGTTTCAAGAACGTAGAATTGCCGAATAAATAACCCAAAGATGGGTTTTAGCCAATTAAAGGACACTTTATCGAAAAAAAAACTGTAAAACATTGCCAAAAATAAACCCCTAACATTTTCGTTTTGATAAGAATAAACCAAATAACCTACTTACGCCTGTACCTAACCAAAGACCCCGAATCTTATGAAAAGACTTTTACTGCAACTCTTTTTTTTGACCATCTCTTTTAGTTTATCTGCCCAAATCGAGTTTCAAGATGGTCTCTTATTTAACGTCAACGAGAACTTTGGGTCAAATTTTCACAGTGCTTTTATGGAAGATATTGATTCTGATGGTGATTTAGACATTTTAGCTACATCAAAAAATGGCAACTTAAAACCAGTTGTGTGGTTTGAAAACATTGATGGAAATGGCACATTCGGCGCTTCAAAAGAAATACTTCAATTTACTAGTGGATATCCATTATTATTTAAAGATTTAGATTTAGATGGGGATAAAGACTTGATAGCTCCCTTTGTGAACGGATCTACTATTTTCTGGTATGAAAACATGAACGGTTCTGATAGTTTTTCTGAACAAAACACTATATTTCAAAAGGCTTCTTCTCGATACTACAAAATCGCTGTTGGCGATATAGATGGTGATTTGAATATGGACATATTAGCTGCTAGCGGTCAGAATAGCGGTAATACGTCAATAGAAATTGCTTGGTTTAAAAGCACGGATGGTTTTGTTTCTCCAGACAATATTTCAGAAATTATTATAGATGATGGCATGATTTCCAATACAAATATCATGTTGGAAGATTTTGATGGAGATGGCGACTTAGATGTGATGGCTATTGTCGAAATTTCAGATAGTCCAAGTTCCCTAAACTACGATAGGCTTTTATGGTATGAAAATTTAGATGGACAGGGGAACTTTAATGAAGGCAATGTTGTAATACCAGACATTGGATTAGAATATGGCGTAAACTTAAAATTATATGACCTGACTGCTCCTGATATTGATTCTGATGGTGATTTAGACATTCTTTTTAACACTGGCGGAAAAATAGGGTGGCTTAAAAACGATGGTATCGGAAATTTCAGTTCAATAATATATATAGAGGCTTCGGAGAGTGATACTGTATCCAAATTTGATAATACTCAAGCCATAGATATAGATGGTGATGGTGATTTAGATATTTATGGAAGTTCTAAAAAATATGATTTTCAAAATGGAGAATCAACTTATGATTACGGATATGCATGGTTTGAAAACCTTGATGGCTTGGGGGATTTTGGGGTTATGCAAAATCATTTCATTGAAGCCTTTACAGATGGAACTTGGGGAGATAATATTAGATTTGAACATCCAAAAGCAACAGCTTTTGGCGATGTAAACGGTGATGGTCTCAATGATTTACTTACTGTGCATTCAAATAATGGTTTCTATAGAGACGACACCTCAATAGTACTGCACAAGAATTTGGGTCCGCAAAAAAATGAAATAGAAGGTAGAGTACAACTTGATTTCGATGAAAACGGATGCTCGGAAACGGATAAACCCATAGCCAAATACAAAGTTGTTGCTACCGACGGTACTAATAGTTACGTTACATATACTTTAAGCAATGGCTATTATCAGCTTTTTGTTGATGAAGGCGTCTATGATGTTTCGGTCGAACCCTATTTCAATAACTGGTTCTCTCCCAATCCAGAAAGTCAAACGGTTAGTTTCACAGGTATAGGCAACTCTGAAAATATCGACTTTTGTTTTATCAAAAATCAGACAATCAATGATTTAAACGTAAGGATTGTTCCATTAAATGAACCAAGACCTGGTTTTGATGTTTCTTACGAATTGATTTATTCAAATGCAGGTACAACAATTCTGGACGGATCCGTTGAATTTGATTTCGATGATAGACTACAATTTTTAGGTGCAGATACTACCATAGAAACACAAACACAAAACACCTTGACAATTGCATTCAATCAGTTACTTCCATTTGAGTCAAGAAAAGCGATTATAGATTTTAATATACCCACTATTCCTGAAGTAAACCTATTTGATGTTCTAACGTTCGAGGCCAGTATTAATCCCAAAAATGGAGATGCAACATGGGTAGATAACGACTTCACGCTACGCGAAATAGTTATTGGTTCCTATGATCCGAATGATATCAGGATTATAGAGGGTGATTCCATTTTCATGAAAGATTCTGACGAATACTTAAACTATCTAATTCGATTTCAAAATACCGGTACAGCTTCTGCAATAAATGTTAGGGTCAATCATGAACTAGATGCCAACTTAAATTGGGAAACTTTTACCCCTATATCGTCAAGTCATGAAAATACTACCACCATAACAAATGGCAAGGATGTAGAATTTTTCTTTGAAAATATTTTTCTGCCCGATAGTTTGTCCAACGAACCTGAAAGCCATGGTTACATTTCCTTCAAAATAAAACCAAAAAATGATATATCAGTGGGCGATAAGGTTGAAAGTCTAGCAAACATTTATTTTGATTTTAACCCTCCCATAATTACAAACACCGCAATTACAGAATTTATTGAAGACCCGCAACCCTTGAGTTCCGTGATAGTAGAATTTCAACCTATTTCCTGCCCATATCAAAGTGACGGTATTATTCAAGTGCAGGTAACAGGTGGTGAAAAACCATACATCTTTCAATTGTTGGATGCTTATGGAAACCCAACAATCACTCAGACTAGCGATTTATTTGAAAACATAAAGGCTGGGTTTTACACGACCAAAGTAATTGATGATTATGGTGATGAACACATCGCATACATAAATATTGAAAATCCTGAAATTTTTGAAGTAACAACAAATATAACGGGAGTTAGTTGCAATGCTGCCGCCGATGGTATAGTTGAAATAACGGCGACTGGGGACGATGGACCCTTTAGTTATGGTCTCAGTGGTAAAGGTTTTCAATCATCTAACATAATTGATGGCCTATCAGAAGGAAATCATGTTATTGCAGTGTTGAGCAGTAATGGCTGCACTGTTTATCGGCAGATAACCGTTAGTGTAAAAGAAAACATCACGGATTTGGATGGCGATGGAATAGACGATGCCTGTGATGAGGATATTGATGGCGATGATATTTTAAATGAGAATGATAATTGTCCAACTACGTCAAATCCTTTGCAAGAAGATTCAAATGGCGACGGCGTTGGTGATGCCTGCGATAATGTGGAACCATTAGTTGCCAATTCAACATTAATCTCTCCAATTTCCTGTAACGGTTCTAATGATGCAGTTATCCAAACCGATGCAGTTGATGGAAAACCGCCATATTTATATGAATTGTCGGATGATAATTCTAACATCATCATTCCTGCACAATCTAGTAACATTTTTGAAAATCTTGGTCCAGGTAATTATATGATAAAGGTTTTTGACGATACGCCACAAGAAAGTTTCTCAAATTTAATAACCATTGTAGAACCCGAAGGATTACATACAACGTATTCTAAAGTTGACGTAAGTTGTTTTGGGGCAAACGATGGAAGTATTGAGGTAGACACCAACGGCGGTTTAGCACCTTATCAATACAGCATGAATGGTGGCAGTTTGACTACTAATAACATATTTTCAAACCTTTCTCCTGCAACTTATACAATTACGGTTGTTGATTCAAACGGTTGTCAAAAAACTACGAGTGTAACCATAAACGAACCCGAAATCTTAGTTATCGATACCAGTAAATCTGATGTTACCTGTAAAGGGTTGAATGATGGTACTATAACTGTAAATGGTTCGGGTGGAGTTGCCCCATATGAATTCAGTATAGATGGCACAAACTATGCAACGAAAAACAATTTTAGCAACTTGATGGCTACGACATATAATGTCTCTGTAAAGGATGCTGTAGGTTGCATCCAAACAGTTCAAGTGGTTATTGCGGAACCAAATAGTCCTGATTTTGATAATGATGTTCTGGGTGATTCATGTGATGATGATATTGACGGTGATGGTATTGCCAACGAAAACGACCAATGTTCAGAAACTCCTTTGGAAAGTTCGGTCGATATCGATGGTTGTCTAGTGTTCTCGTTGCCAGCCGATAATTTTACCGTCCAAACTACAGGAGCATCTTGTACCGATAGTACTAATGGCAGTCTTAATATTAGTGCAATTTTACCTTACACCTATCATGTGGTTCTAACGGGAAACTCGATAGACGAATCAAAATCGTTTGACGATACGGTAAACTTTGAAAATTTAGGTGCAGGAACTTATGATGTGTGCATCACAATTACAGAACATCCTGATTTTGAACAATGCTTTACCGTTGAGATTACCGAACCCGAATCTTTGTCCGTAAGTTCCAAAATCAATGATTCTGGTAAATCGGTTGTTCTACAATTGAGTGGTGGAATCAATTATAACGTTAATCTGAACGGTACTATTTATAATACTGATGATAGCGAAATCGAATTACCGCTCTCACAGATTGAAAATAGTTTGACCGTGAGCACCGATAAGGAATGTCAAGGAATTTATGAAGAAACAATTTTAATGGCTTTTGGATTATCCGTGTATCCTAACCCTGTGGAAAAAGGTGATGTAACGGTCACTTTAGAAGACTCTTCACTAAAGAATGTTCAATTGTCTCTATACACATCAGGGGGAAGGCAAATATTAGGAAAAACTGCAGAAGTGGCCAATGGCATCGTAAAAATCAATATGGATGGTTTTTCTTCTGGAATGTACTCCTTAAAAATCGAAACTTCTAATGCGACGTATACTCGCAAAATCATCAAAAAATAATCAAAGGTTTGTTTGTTGTCGAAAGGGTAAACAGTCTAAGAGAATTTTAGTTCATTGCTTACTTATTATTTCTTAAAGGTATTCATAAACCTCCTTCGTCGGTTTGGCAAAACACGTGATAAAATGATTGCTCCAGTGGAGGAATTATTTTAGCGGCGAGATGATGCGGCTGCCTCTCAAGCAGTACATTAAATTATGCACAAAATAGATAGAGTAGGGGGCTTAAGAGTTACAATAGATCTTAAAATTTAGAGACTGAGCGCCATCGCGCCAGCTGGATTTTTCGCTAAAAATGTACTTTGGGTACATTTTCTTTACGCTCAGCCCTGTTCCAAAATTATCTACGTGACAAAAGAAATTAGCCAGTGGCTGATTACTTTTGGCGGCGGGTTGAAGCTTCAGCATTTTTTTGTTTAGCTCACGTCATTTTTATTGATTTTTAATTGAGTTCGTGAATCTCCTTTGTCGATTTCGCAGCCGCATAATCTCGCTCAAAGTATACTTTGCCGTATCAAGAAAAAAGATAAATTCAATGATTTGGTTGCACGCTGCGCCTTTGATTGCGACAACTACATCTGATTTTAACAGTCTCTCCGTTCTTACTAAAACCTCTTTTAGATTCTCCTTGTTTAATGGTAATAGTTTCGGATACAGATGTTACTTTTCCATTCTTTGAATATTCCCACCGAAAACAGCCTGCTCGTGTTGCTCTAACAATCTTATCGGTCCGGAAAGGTGATTTTATTTCAAGAAAACCACATCTTATTGAATTAAAATTTTCGCTTAGTTCAAGATGGTTTTCGTCCATTACTTCGTTAGATTTTATGCTATGAACTGCCGTAGTACTAATCAGCGATAGTAGAAGAACTTTAAATGTGTTTTTCATAAAAATGTTTTATAAAGTTTGAATCGGTAACCTAATCCATAGCAAATGCTAAGAATATTGAATAAAATAAATACAAATAGTGTACCAGAGATTTTTGAAATAGTCCGGCATGATTGCCAAAATTCTAATGCTCATCCATTTTAGAATTCATTTCCTATTTGACATAATGTTACTAGTACCTAAAGAAAAGCTTCAATAAAGTTGGAAGGTTAGCAAGGGCTAAGAAATTATCTCGCTTTGCCAGCGCTTCATCTCGCTCATATTTTAAAAGCTCTACAAGACCTTCCAAAATACTGCCGTTAGCTGTTGCGGCAAGTTGGCGAGAATCTTGTAGAAAAAAATCTTGTACACATTTCCTAGAATACGGGAATTTTAAATAACCCTAAAAGGCTGCTTTCAATAAGACTTTAATAAACATTCCAGTAAAACGGCTTTGACATAATATCTGCCGATATGAACCTAAAGGCGTCATATCTGATATTATATCAAATGCAAGCATGCTCCGTTTTACACATTAGACAAATCTGTATCATAATGTTCCGCCTTATGTAACTTTGCTTTGGTTACGGCATAATAATTAAGATTGTGAATCTTTATTATTTGAGCGAGATGGTGCGCGGGCAAAGTTGTTACCATCTTCCTTGGTTTTTTTCTTTCTAAAAACTTTCTTCTAAAAAGGTAATGCAACACTTATTAACTGACCGACGATAGGAGGGAGGGCAATGTGTGTGGAATGAAAATGTAATTTTAATGACTGTGTAAAGTAAATTTATGCTCTTTAACTGGTTGTCTATCTAATATAAAATGCAACAATAAATAACATTTCAAATAAAGAAAAGTATTTTTACACTATGGAAGACAAGTTGCAGTTATTAAGACAACATTTTGAAGAAATCGTTTCTTTAACTGATGAGGAGTGGAATTTTATAAAATCGCACTTTGAATTTAAAAGTCTTAAAAAACACCAATTTTTAATACAAGTGGGGCAACCTGTAGACTTTGAATATTGGATTATCAAAGGTTTGGTAAAAGCATATTCCATAGATGAAAAAGGCAAAGAACACATTCTTCAATTTGCTATGGAAGACTATTGGGTGAGCGACCATTGTGCTTTTCAACATCAAGAACCCGGGACTATTTTTGTGGATTGTCTTGAAGATTCTGAGTTCTTATGTTTGTCTTTGGAAAACAGGGAAAAGATTTGTTTTGAGGTTCCTGCTGTTGCCAACTTTTTCAGAATTAAATCTAACAACGGTTATATAAATTTACAGCAAAGAATCCTATCTTTGCTTACTATGACCGCGGAAAGCAGGTATGAGTACCTATTAAACAAACTTCCAAAATTGATTCAACGCGTTCCTAAAAAATTAATCGCTTCTTATTTAGGCGTATCCAGAGAGACTTTAAGTCGTTTTAACAGCTAAAAGTGACCTAAATCACTTTTCAAGATTGATATACATCACAAAAAATCCGTGATGTATGTCCTCGCACACATCTTGGTTTTCATAGAATTTTGTATCGAACAATTAAATACAATGTACTATGAAAACTACAAGAACACTTTTTCTATTATTTACAGTAATTGCCATAGGCTTTAACACCTATGCGCAAGAAGATAAGAGACCGTTAATGGGTAACTCCTACGGTATTATCAATATTGATGAATATGTAACGCTACTACCTAAAAGTCATAATGGTATCATTAAAGATATCAGATTAATAGACCGCGAACACGCAGGCGTTAGAATCTTCAGGCTGTATGACGAAGTGCCTATGCACTACCACGCAAAATCTGATGCCTACCTCTACATTTTAAATGGCAAAGCAGAATTTTATGTTGCCGATAAAGGTCCTGTTGTTGCAGGAAAAGGCGACTTACTTTTTTGGGGCAAAGGTACAGCACACGGTAACGGAAAAATTTTAGAAGGTCCGTTAGACGTGCTCGTTTTTGATGCCTTAGCCAGAGACCCAAGCGATGTAATCTGGGTAGACCCTTCAACCCAAAAGAAATTTTTAGGCAACTAATTAAATCATATTCACTTTTTAAAAACAATAACGATGAAAACAGTAACAATTATAAAAACAGTCTTGTTCGCACTTGTAATGAATTTTACACTATTAGCACAAGCACAATTAGAAACGATAGCAACATTTCCAGAATCAAGACCAGGAAATATAACGGTGTCTAACGACGGAAGAATATTTGTAACAATGAGTGCCTTAAGTGCTTCAAAATATATGGTGAAAGAAATATTGCCTAATGGAGAAGCCATTCCGTTTGGTGATAAAGAATGGATTGTAAAACCCGAAAAAGGAAGCATAAAAGGTATCAATTCAACTATCGGAATACAAGCCGATGCTAACGGAACTCTTTGGGTGTTGGATATGGGTAATGTAAAACAAAATCAGGTTCCAAAATTAGTTGGTTTTGATTTGGTGACCGGAAACGTCACAAAAATTTTTCCTATCCCGAATACGGTATTATCAACAAAACCTTTTTTACAGGATTTTGTAATCGATGTTAAAAACAACACTGCTGTAATTGCAGATATGACCGATGCTTTAAATCCGCCAATTGCGCCAGCTTTTGTAGTGATAAACTTAGAAACGGGTTATATAAGACGAGTTCTGGAAGGAAATGCATCATTTTTGCCTGCTGATGAACCAGTGAAAATTCACGGTAGATTAGTCTCTCATAAAAGAAAAGACGGTACTACCATTCAACCAAGATACCCATTAAATCCAATTTCTATAGATGACGAAAATAATTACATCTACTATGGTGCAATGGGAAACACCAAAATTTACCGTATTTCGTCTGCTGTTTTAGCAGATGAAAGTAAGCAAGATAGCGACCTGAATAAGTACATCGAGTTTTATGCCAACAAACCAAAATCTGACGGATTTAAAGTGGGTGCAAACGGAAAAGTATATGTAACCGATGTTGAAAATTCAGCCATTGTAGAAAGTACGCCTGCTGGAATGAAAACCATTGTGCAATCCAAAAAAGACCTGTCTTGGCCAGATGGTGTTGCCATACACGAAAACTACTTGTATATCGTAGCAAATCAGCTTCACAATCTGCCTTTATTAAATGAAGGAAAAGATGCCAGTAAACCACCTTACTTGGTGCTCAAAATGAAGCTTCAAGATTAAATAAAATTAAAAGTAAAGTGATGTATAAGCAGTATTAAGTGTGACATACATCACTTTAAAATGGTGATGTACATCCTCGCACACCCCTTGCTTTAATCGGAAATTTGTATCAGAAATAAAAAACATATTAAAATGAAAACAATAGTAAATACTTTAAAAACAATGGCGTTAGCAGTTACACTTTTTACTGCTTTAAGTACAAACGCACAACAAGTACCAACGTCACCTTATGGAGCAGACGATGAAATTGGTGCTCTTAACCTTTTGAATGAAGAAACGGTTTTAGATGCCGTAAAATTGGTTAAGAAAGGAAAAGTATATCGCCTGGGAATGGTTGTAAATGCAAAAACTGCAGCTTTCCGTCACAGATACTTTCATATTGAAACGTTGCAACCAGAAACTGCTGCTGCAGGTTCTAACAAATTTACTTATGTAGATGACCAGTTAATTGGTTGGACAGGTGTTGGATCTCAAATAAACGGATTGGCACATTACGGTAGAGACAATGTGCATTATAACGGACATAAAGTAGAAGATTTTTTAACCGTTTCTGGTGTAAAAAAATTAGGTCTAGAAAAATTACCTCCAATTGTAACTAGAGGAGTTGTATTAGATATGCGCTCATATTACAATCAAGACATTGTAAAAGAAGGTACTGTTTTTACAGTAGAAGATATTGAAAAAGTAGCCAAAAAACAAGGCATTGAAATCCGTAAAGGAGATGTCGTACTGTTTTATACAGGATGGACAAAATTAATGGGTAAAGATGACAAACGTTACCTAGCTGGCGGACCTGGAATTGGTACTGAAGCTGCACATTACTTAGGTAAAAAAGGAATTGTAGCAGCAGGTGCAGATAACTGGTCTTTTGAAGCTGTACCACACGAAAACAGCGAACTTTCTTTTCCTGTAAATCAAATGATGGCAACCGAGTACGGTGTACAAGTATTGGAAAACATTCTTGTAGATGAGTTGGTAGAAGATAAAGCTTGGGAATTCCTTTTTGTATTAGGTCACCCTTTATATGAAGGCTCTACGCAAGTACAAATAAATCCTGTTGCCATTAAATAACAATAACATAAAACGATTATAAATTATGGAAACATCAACAATACATAGAGATACTACGGTAGCCAAAAAGAAGAGTCTACCAGCCGCATTATGGGCATTGACCATTAGTGCATTTGCCATAGGAACAACGGAATTTGTAATTGTAGGTTTATTATCTACGGTTGCAAGTGACCTGGGCACATCACTAACATCAGCAGGATTATTAGTTAGTCTGTACGCAATTGGTGTTGCCATTGGTGCCCCCATATTAACTGCCTTAACAGGTAAAATTCCTAGAAAACAATTATTAATGGGAATTATGTTGCTTTTCATCATTGGCAACGGATTGGCAGCTATCTCACCAAGTTTTGAGTTGTTGCTATTATCAAGAGTGGTAACAGGTTTTGCACACGGTGTATTTTTCTCTATCGGGTCTACAATCGCAGCTAGTTTAGTGCCAAAAGATAAAAGGGCTACTGCCATTTCTATAATGTTTGCTGGTCTTACTGTTGCTATTGTAACTGGTGTGCCTTTAGGGACATACATCGGTCAGAATTTTGGATGGAGAGCAACCTTTATCGGTGTTGCCCTATTAGGATTAGTAGGTGCAATAGCTAGTTTAGCTTTGGTGCCTAAAAACATCAAACAATCAGCTCCATTACGTCTTATAGACCAATTAAAAGTGATTAAGAATCCGTCTATTTTATTGGTGTTAGCCATTACTGCATTTGGTTATGGAGGTACGTTTGTAACCTTTACCTATTTAACTCCTTTGTTGGAAGAAGTAACCGGTTTCTCTTCAAATATGACCAGTATATTCCTTTTAATTTATGGTATTGCCATCGCGATTGGGAATATCATAGGTGGTAAAGTCTCTAACAACAAACCAGGAAAAGCCTTATTGGTAATGTTTGCTTTACAAGCTATAGTGTTGTTTGTATTATACTTCACCGCTTCTAGTCAGATTTTTGCCATCGTAACCCTATTTTTTATGGGAATTCTAGCGTTTTCAAACGTACCGGCATTACAATTATATGTCGTAAAAATGGCTGAAAAATACTTACCAGGAACCGAAGATGTAGCATCTGCCTTGAACATTGCCGCATTTAACGTTGGTATTGCCATTGGTGCTTATGTAGGCGGAATTGTTGTAGAATCCAGCTTAGGTATTGAAGCGACACCTTGGGTAGGGGGTATTTTAGTGATTGTGGGATTCTTGTTGACCCTCGTTTTATTCAAAAAAGAAAAAATATAAATACTATAAATAATGACTGCATTAAAATTTAGAAACAACGACGAAATGCCAATTTTAGGCTTAGGAACGTTCCGTTCTGAACCAAATGAAGTGTACAATGCTGTACTTTCGGCTATTAAAATAGGATACAGACATATAGATTGTGCTGCAGCTTACGGAAACGAAAAAGAAGTAGGTAACGCCATTGCTGAAGCAATTAAACAAGGTTTGGTTACGCGTAACGATTTATGGGTGACTTCCAAATTATGGAATGCTTCTCACGGTGAAGAGAATGTGATTCCTGCTTTGAAACAAACTTTAGCAGATTTACAACTAGACTATCTAGACCTGTATCTTATCCACTGGCCTGTCGCTCTTAAAAAAGGAACGGAAATGCCAGAAAAAGCATCTGATTTTGTTCCATTATCAGAAGTGCCATTAACCAATACTTGGAAAGGGATGGAAGCTGTTTTAGAGCAAGGACTTGCAAAGCATATTGGCGTGAGCAATTTCAATGAGAATCAGTTGAAAGAAATAATAGCGACTGCAGTGCATCAACCAGAGATGAATCAAGTAGAAATGCATCCGTTTTTACAACAGAAAGAATTAAAAGCATTATGCTCGCATTTTGATATGCATCTAACGGCATATGCACCATTAGGTTCGCTTGTAGATAAAAATTCCAAACTACGTTTGTTGGAAAATGAAACCATAAAAACCATTGCCGAGGAAAGACATATGTCGCCTGCACAAGTAGCATTGGCATATACAATGCAACGAGGCATTGCAGTCATTCCTAAATCTACAAATGAAGCACGATTACTTCAGAACCTAGAGACGTTAAACCATACGCTTACAGAAGAAGATATGGCTTTGCTGAAGGCTTTAGATAAAGGACACCGTTTTATAGATGGTAAATTTTGGGAAGTTGAAAACGGACCCTACACTGCAGATAGTATCTGGAATGCTTAATCACATTGTTCATCAGGTGTCTTAACGGATACCTGATGAATTTAAACACACACTATGAATCCATTTGATAGACTATACAAGCCAGGTAAAATGACACTTGGCATAGAATTTCCTTTAGATAATGATTGGTCATCAGAAGGAAATCGCAAACGCTTGGAAGACAACAGACCTTTTGGAGTACCCGATATTTCCAATCATTTAGCATTGGCACAACAAATTGACGAAGCAGGATTTGCTGCTTTATGGATGCGAGATGTTCCTGTATATGACCCTAATTTTGGCGATGGTGCACAATTGTTCGATACGCTTCCATATTTGGGCTATTTATCTGCCGCTACAAAAAACATTTTGTTAGGTACTGCTGCAATTGTATTACCACTACAGCAGCCTATAAAATTAGCAAAAGCTGCTGCCACCATAGAAAATTTAAGTGATGGTAGACTATTGTTGGGTTTAGGTTTGGGCGATAGACCTGTGGAGTTCCCAATTTACAATATAGACTATAACAGAAGACCTGAAATCTTTAGAAAAAATCTTGATATCATTAAAGAAGCTTGGAAAACAAACAGTAATTTAAAATCTAAATACGATTTTTTAACTAACGGTATAGAAGTTTATCCTAAACCGAAAAATGACATTCCGCTTGTAATAGCAGGTCATTCCGGACAAAGCATTAATTGGATAGCAAAAAACGCACAAGCTTGGTTTAATTACCCAAGACCGGTTGCCGAAACTTTAGAAAACAGAAAATACTGGTGTAATGCTTTGTACGATGAAGACCAAGCAGCAAAGCCTTATATTTCGGCTATACATTTAAACCTATCTAAAAACGACAATGTGACTTTTAAACCACAGCGCTTTGGTGGCACTGTGGGCATCAACCATCTTACCGAATATTTAAAAGCATATGAAAATGTCGGAGTCAACCATATGGCAATAAACCTTAGAAAATCTGAAACGCCAGTTAGTGAAGCTATTGCTAAAATTAAAGATGTTGTATTAAGGGAGTTTTAGTATTAAAATGAAAACGGCCTAAGAGAATTTTGGTAAAACAATAGGCGAAGAGAGCGGCCATATTCTAGAGGGCTGGTAATAAGGTTTGTTGATGTGCAGAATGATTCAATGAGTTCAAAGGCGGTCTTAAGAGTTATAATGCTTTCTAGAATATAGCGACTGAGCCGTACATTGTTTCCAAAATTATCTGTAAGCCTTGATTTTTTTGTTTCTTTTTTTATCAAGAAAAAAAGATAAATAAAAACCTTGCTGGTTAGCATGTTGAATTCTATTTGACATAATGTTAGAAGTACCTAAAGAAAAGATAAAACAAGACGGGAGGTTAGCAAGGGCTAAGAATTTTGCTCGCAGAGAAAATTTTAGCTGTTGCGGCTAACTGACGAGAATGTCGTAGAAAAAAATCTTGCAGAGATTTCCTCGAATACACGAATTTTAAACAAACCTAAAAGGCAAGCTTTTAAATGGCGTTGGCAAGTGGCGGGAAATTGTGTTTAAATTTAAAATGCGATTAAGCATTTTAGAATTTAAAAAGCAATCGAGCGCTTGGTAGCGGCTATTTTACATAACGGCAAATTATGAGTACAGACGAAAGGTTTGTCGTGAGGGTTGCGGAATTTCTAAGTTTGGAATACATTTTCTTTTGTGTGCAAAATTTTCTTGTAGCGTAAATTAAACAGGTTGACGACCCTGTTGGTAATTCGCTTAAAAGCTACAAATGTGAGGGATATTTTACATAATAGAATTATGACTTACGTTTTTCATTAAACCTTTACGGTATGTTGGCAGCCGCATCATCTTTCTTGAATATTGCTTCAGCTTTTGGGCTAAACCAATATTACAAAATGTATCATAATTTATATTATGTAAAATAGAATATTTTGAATACCACTATCCTCTCGTTCAAACCCATGTAATTAAAAAGAAATGTTATACGCTCTTTACGTAACGGTCCACGTCTTTTACGAACACGTCAAAGCCTTGTACGTAATTTAAGAAGAGACGGTAACAACGTGCTGAGGCATTGGGGTCTTGACGTAACTTTTGGCTAATGTTTTTGTTGGTATCCCGTAAGATTCGGGCTTCGGCTTTTAAATCATCCAAACGCATGAACTGGTCATACGTTTGTGGTTCACACGTATAAGAACATAATTTGGCGTACAGCTGTGCTACAACCTTTAAATTTCGTTCTAATCTTTGTAATTGTAGTTCCGTGGTTTGAATGTCTTCTTGCCTCGTAAATGTTCCTTCCATATCAAACCTAATCTATAGTGTATCCTTGATATTACCGTCGTCAAAGATACACTACAAATAGGCAGAAAATTGCTGCAAATTATTAATTAACTTAACATTTACATTTACTTAAAAATCAACCACATAAAGTACTAGTGGCTGGTGCAAATGTCCAGGTATTCGGACACACCGTCATTTAATCTTCTAAATTCCGTAAGTTGCCTTTTGGCGCGTTCCAAATGGGTGCTTACTGTTTTGCGGGTGTCCTTTAAGGAGTTAATGATCTCACGGTTAGAATGGGTTAAGGAATCCATTGTAGTCCGTAAGGTTTCTATTCGTTCATAAAGCGAATAGGTTTTTGGTTCGCAACGGTACGAGTTGAGTTTGGTGCGTAGTTGTACCAAATCTTTTTGGTTACGTTCGAGTCTTACGACAATAGCATTTTTGTCATTTTCCTCTACTCTTGATGCGGGCTGTTGAGTTGTAGTCATAGGTGCAGGATTTTGGGTTGTTGAGATAAACTGTGTTACTCTAAGTTATAAAAAAAATCCTAC
Organism: Zobellia sp. B3R18; assembly: GCF_018860715.1. Lineage (NCBI taxonomy): Bacteria > Pseudomonadati > Bacteroidota > Flavobacteriia > Flavobacteriales > Flavobacteriaceae > Zobellia > Zobellia sp. B3R18. Next base: position 245,770 of record NZ_JAHKQG010000003.1, read on the forward strand.
AAATTCACTCTTAACTATCATATAATCAGACTTTAACATTAAATTAATGTTCTTTGCTATACTATGTCATCAGTCCAATTTCAGTTTTTATCCAAAAGTTATTAACAGCTAAACTACTGGGTTCTAGTTGTTCATGACCGTCTTTCAGCAATAAAAATTCACCAATAACATGGTTTGCTCAAAATCGTATTTTTCAATGCTAAAGGGTGTTAAAATTTCATTTCAGACCAAAAGGGACTCAATTTTTACTTCTGGAACTAGCTAAAATTCAGCTTAAAAGGTCAAAAAAGTGAAGTGAACAGCAAAAAAAATACCCTCATAAAGCAGTGCGCTCCATGAAGGTATTCTAGTTTAGGTGGTCTTTACTCTTATTCTTCGTCTTCAAATTCAATTTCGGCCATGGTACGGTTCAACCGGTTAGAAAATGGCTCGGTTATCAAATCCTCAAGCAATCGTTGTCTTTTTCGTTCGGAAATATCCAAGGTATCCAATATTTCACGTCTACGTTCTGTTTTAGCTATCCGTTCTTCCCTTAATTTCGTGCGCTCCTCTACGGTTAGAATGGCTTTGGGCTCAAAACGCTCCATGACCGTATATTTTGTGATCTCAGATTTTTTTTCTTTGATCTCTTGTGCAGACAATCCGCATGTACCTACAAGAACGCAGGCAGCTATCATAAAAAGGGGGTTTTTCATAATTACTTCATATTAGTTCTTTTATAAAGATAGTGATTTACCCAAAACAGTACTATTTTGCACCTCAGATTCCGTTTACAGCGATAAATTTGTTCATATTATCGGTAAATTATACTAACTTATTTTCTAAACCTAGATTATCATGCGTGTCAAATTCATACTACTTTTTATTGTTGGTCTCTTATTTTTCAGTGGTTCGCTTCAGGCACAGGACCAGGTTTCCATCGCTTCGGCAAAAATCACCTTTCATTTTATTTCAAAGGATGTTAAAGGCAGCTTGTCCGGGTTTGAATCTTCCTCCAAAATTTATCCGGACCGTATAACGGAATCCAGTTTTAAAGGCGCCGTACAAGTCGAAACCATTAAAACGGGGAATTTCCTTAGGGATTGGTCCTTAAAGAGCGGAAAATATTTTGATGCGGACACCTATCCCACTATTACTTTTGAAAGTACCCAAATTACCAAAACTAGCAACGGGTTTACCGTGACCGGAACACTTACCTTAAAAGGAACCGCTAAAACCATTAGCTTCAACTTTACGGAACAGGCCTCCAAACTCGTGGGGACCACTACTCTATTTTCATCGGATTTTGGAATTGACATTAAAAAAGAACGCCAAGATAATAAGGTAAATGTGAGCTTAACACTTGATTTGGGCAATTAAAACATTCTAAATTCCGCTTCTTTTGAATTGAATCAAAGGCTTTTGCAAATGCGCCTGAAACGAGTGTGAAAATGAAGTATCTTCGCAGGCGTAAAAATGCATTATATGTGGGTCTGGATTCTTTTTATTGCTTTGATCATTGTTTTTCTTGCGCTGGATTTAGGCGTATTTAACAAGAACGAACATGTTATTAAAACCAAGGAAGCCGCTATTTGGACTACCGTTTGGGTGTCCGTGGCCATGGCGTTCAGTGGGGTCATTTACTGGCTCTTTAGTCAAGGTCTGGTGGAAAACCCTACCAATTTAACCCCAAATAATGCGGTTCTAAAATACGTTACGGGTTACCTTATAGAACTGTCCCTGAGCATAGACAACGTATTTGTTATTGCCGTAATATTTTCCGCGTTTAAAATTCCCGCACTCTACCAACACCGGGTGCTTTTTTGGGGTATTCTTGGGGCCATAGTTTTTAGAGGGTTGATGATTCTCTTTGGCGTGGCACTGATTACCAAATTTGAGTGGATTATTTATGTCTTTGGGGTGTTCCTTTTATGGACGGCTTTTAAGATGCTTAAGGGCGATGACGATAACTTTAAACCCAAGGATTCATGGATATTCAAGCAAATAGGAAAAATTTATCCGATAACATCTGACTTTCACGGACATGACTTTTTTGTAAGACTGAAAGGTTTACGTGCCGCTACTCCCCTTTTCGTGGCCTTAGTGGTTATTGAGCTTACGGATGTGTTGTTCGCTTTGGACAGTATTCCCGCTATTTTAGCCATCACAGCCGACCCATTTATTGTTTTTAGCTCCAATATTTTGGCTATTCTAGGCTTGCGGTCCATGTATTTTTTGATTTCCAGAATGCTGGAAAAATTCCGTTATATCAATTACAGTTTGGTGGTTATTTTAGCATTTGTGGGACTTAAAATGTTGTTCTCCCATCAAGTGGAATTGCCGGAATGGTTATCCCTTGCGGTAATATCGGTAGCGTTGCTTTCCGGGATTGCAGCCTCATTGTTGATTCCTGAAAAGAAAAAGGAAGAAATAGAACCAGAGAATTAACCAAGAAAGGTTTCAATTGAACGTTAAGACCGCTTAAAGAAGCTTTTGTACAGCTTTTCTACGGCCCAATTGCCCAAAGGAAAATACAGGGCAAAGAACAACGCCATGCCTAAACTAAAGTTCCGGATACCAAAGAACTGGTCCATAAGATTGTTTGGGTAGGCATATGAAGTTTCAAAATAATACCCACCAAATTCTAGAAAACCCATAGCCACAAGTCCGTAAGCATATTGGGAATGAAAAGGAAGCTTCCTAAGCAATAAGGATATGGGAACCATATATAAAATGTAACAAGTGATTACTTGCCACCAATAGGTGAATTTGGCAATTTCTACCGCGGCTCCAAACCAGTTCATGACCATTCCCCAACTGAAATAAACAATACAATACAGCGCAATTAATCGTTTGTCTGCTAATAATTTAGGTTTCGCCCAATTCCAGAAATAAGATATCATTTTACTTGGTTTCGAGTTTTGCATCAATAATGGAAAGTGCGTCCTTTACCGTTTGCATTTGGTCCATATCGTCATTTTCGAGCATAATATCAAACTCGTCCTCAACGTCCAGAACAATGTCCACCAAATTAGCGGAATTTATATTGAGTTCACTTATGAAATTGCTTTCTAAAGTAATGGCATCTACCGAAACATCTTCGGGCAGATACACCTTTATAATATCCTTGAGTTTATTGTATTTTGTTTCTTCGTTCATAGTTGTTAAGTCGATAAAACTGTGTGGACTTCTGGTTTCAGGAATTAAATCGTTTAAAAATAACACAAGCATTTACATCTCCAAAACCGAAACTTGCTTTTGCCAAAACAGTAGGTTGATGTGGAATGGTTTTCTGTGGAATACAATCAGGAGCTATTAGGTCTGTAATTTCCGGGTGCAAGTCCGTACAGTTCAGGTTTCCAAAGGTTTGAGAGGTGTTAAACTGAAGCAACGCAGCCACACATTCAATACTCCCCGCCGCCGATAAGCAATGCCCGAACATTCCTTTAAATGAATTGATAAAGGGAAAATCACTACCAGAGCACTCCAAAGCGGTACTCCAGTTGGAAATTTCCAGCGCATCTTTACTCGTTGCCGTCAGATGTCCATTAATCACATCTATATCAGAATTTTGAATGCCGGAATTCCGTACCGCTTGACCAATACAACGTTGTACGGCTTCGCTATTGGGAGCGGTCATAGTACCATCGCCACGTTGGCCGCCACTGTTTACGGCTCCCCCTAAGATTTCGGCATAAATATTTGCACCACGGGCTTGGGCACTTTCTAGGGATTCAAGAACCAAGGCCCCTGCCCCACTTCCAGGAACAAATCCTGCAGCACTAGCACTCAAAGGTCTGCTGGCCGCTTCCGGGTTATCGTTATAATTTCTGGGGAGAATACGCATGGCGTCAAAACCTGCCCAGACGTAAGGGCCGCTATCGCTACAGCTTCCTACCAACATACGTTCTGCCTGTCCGTTTGCAATACGCTCATACCCCATTAAAACCCCTTCCGTACCTGTTGTGCACGCGGAAGAGTTGGTAGTAACCTGGTTTCCACAGCCTAAAATACCACCCAAATAGGCGCTTACGCCACTTGCCATAGTTTGAACAACGCTGGTACTTCCCAAACGCCGAACATTTTTGGCATCAATTTGATAAATAGCTTCACGGAATTTATCCACACCCAAAGTGCCGGAACCAAAAATGATACCACTGTCCCAATCTGCTTCCTCCTTTTCGGCAATGTCCAGACCGCCATCTTTCCAAGCATCGGTGCCTGCAATAACCCCGTATATAATACCCGTAGCGCTGAGCCCGCGTAGTTGCAGGGGAGTAAAGTAATGCGATAGAAGTTCATCGCTTACCTCCGGTTTCCCCGCAATCTGACAACCGAACCCCAGCTGTTCCAACTCTGGTTGAAACCGAATGCCACTTTGGCCCGTGGTAATAGCTTCGGTAAAAGCAGCTAATCCCGTTCCGTTGGGAGCACAAACGCCCAGCCCTGTTACAACCACTCTTCTACGCATGGGCACTGGTTTTAAACATTCCGGATATTTCGCCTGTACAGACCAATTTCCCTTCCGTATTATGCATTTTTACAGAACACTTTAATTTATTGAACCTAAAGTATATTTTTTTTGAGGTCACGATTACTTTTTCATTCGGTTTAACCGGTAATAGAAATTCCATTTGTGTACTACTCATACCTATTTGCATTTCTGTTGGTGGCAATTTGGTTTCGTTTTGTAAAAAATAAATTCCCAAGCATACGACTCCTATTTGCGCACAACATTCCGTTAAGATTACACCGGGTGTTACAGGAACGTCTTTAAAATGCCCTTTATAAAAATATGAATCCTCAAGAAAGGTATAAGTCCCGACCACTCCATTTTCGGTAACCTCCGTCAGTTCATCAACGAACAAAAAAGGTTCTGTGTACGGCAAAACATTGGTTATGTGGTCATAGTTCATAATCTGTCAATTTCTATTGCAAGCTTTCACCTCCATCAACCTTAATTACAGTTCCGGTTATCCATTTGGCTTCACCCTTGCTGAGCAAATAAACGGCATTGGCTACATCTTCAGGGGTAGTTAAACGATTATGGGGATTACGCTCTAACGCACTTTTCTTTAAGATCTCACTATTGGGAATTATGGCAAAAGCCTTTGTTTCCACGGTTCCCGCTTGAATACAGTTGGCCTTTATCCCCTTTGGAGCATATTCCAACGCAATGCTTCGGGTGAGCGCCTCAAGGGTAGCTTTTGCCGCGGAAACAGCGGCATATCCTTCCCATGCCTTGGTACTTCCCTCACTGGTAAAAGCAACGATACGGGTATCATCATCGAATAAATCGGCTTCAAAAATAGCTTTTGTCCAATCATAAAGACTCAATGCCATAGCGTTTAAAGTGATTTCAAAATCTTGATGATTCAAGGTTGTGCTATCATCCGATACCATAGGTTTTAAACTTCCCTTGGCTATGCTATGAACCATCATTTTTATCTTTCCTTTAGTAGAAAGTGCAGTCTTTATGGCATCAATGGTTTCGTTTCTTTTCTCCGCATTTATAGCATCGATATTGAAACTTAGCAATTTAACTCCCCTTGAAGTGATTTCTTGAAAATTAGCGTTAATCTTCTTTAAATCAGACCTTCTATCTCTATGAACTATAATAATATGAAATCCATGACTTGCCATTTTTTTGGCAGTTGCCAAACCCAGACCACTGCTTCCGCCAAGAATAAGAACCCATTGTTTTGCCATGTTTGATTTTTAAAATTCGTTTACCATTCCAATAGAACACGCTGCGCCGAAAAACCTGGGCCAAAGCTAAGAATGAGTCCTTGGTCGCCTTCCTTGATATCTTTTTCCATAAAGCGTTCCAAGACATACAGAACAGTAGCACTGCTCATATTTCCATACTGACGCAATACTTCCCGGGTATCGTCTATATTTTTTCCCATTGCCCCAAATAGTTCTTCCACCGTTTGGACAATTTTTTTGCCTCCAGGGTGAAAAATAAGATGGTCCACCGCCTCAATGGAGGTACCGTGCTTTTCCAAAAAAGGATGTACAATGTTAGGAAAATGAGCCGAAATAGTCTCCGGTACGGTAATATCCAATATCATCTTGAGTCCGTGATTGGTCAAATCAAAGCCCATCATGTGCGTGGCATCCGTAAAATGGTACATTTCCCCTCCTTTTATTTTTGGGCCTCTGGCATTTTCCTCTGAGGATAAAAGGACACAAGAAGCGCCATCGCCAAAAATAGCGGCACTGACCATGTTCACCATGGAAAAATCATTAAGCTGAAAAGTTGCCGTGGGACTTTCAACTGCTATTACAGCAGCGCGCTTACCTGGATTGGACCTTAAAAAGTTCTGTGCATATATCAATCCTGAAACTCCGGCCGCACAACCCATCTCCGTGACCGGAAGTCGCACTACATCTTGCCTAAGCCCTACATCGTTTATTAAATACGCATCTAACGACGGAATCATAATGCCCGTGCAGCTAACGGTAATGATATAATCCAGTGAATCCGCACTCCAATCACTGGCATTTAAGGCCTTTTCCAAGACCTTTTTTCCCAGTTTTTTGACCTCGCGGATGTAAATGGCATTTTTTTCTTCAAACGAGGTTGCCGTAAAAACCTCCTCGGGTTTCATAATGCTGTAGCGTTTATCAACCGCCGCTCCTTCAAATATTTTAATGACTTTTCTACGGAAACGGTCTTCTTGACCCGAAAGCCAAAGGTTCACCAAGGGTATTATTTCTTCGGTAGGCTTGCAATAATCGGGCAATTGCTTGACCGTTTTTACTATTCGTACTTCGCTCATATATTTTAGTCGGTCGTTAATGTTGCGCTACCCATACAATTCTAAAAGCCCATTTTTTAGTAATGCTATGTTTCATTTTTGTTAATTCTGCTGCAAATGCCTGTAATTCCTTTTTAAGAAATCCACTTTTAATGGAAGTAAGTCCGTCTTTTTTGGCAATATTCGTTCGTATAAAAATAGTACTAAACAGTTTAAAAAGTTGATATGAAAGTGCACTTCGTTGCAAATCGTTAATAATAAAACCGATTCGGCTCAATTTTGAAAACTGATTTAGAAATTGTGGAATTTCATGGTTTTTAAAGTGATGCATGGTTAAGGTGCAAAGCAAAATATCGCAGTGCAATTCATCTTGCTTCAGTTCTAAAATGTCCTGTTTAACATATTGAATTTCTGGAAATTTAAGGGATTGCTCCCGTGCAATTTCTAGACTCTTTTCATTTAGGTCCACTCCAATACACTCCAAATTAAAATGATGCTTTCGTGACCAAAGAACTAACGTTCTGAGCATGCTTCCATTGCCGCAACCCATATCTAAAATCGTATATGATTTTTTGTTTTTATCCTGTATTAGGCTGTGTACGGCCTGAACAGTTAAATTATTACCATTTAAAAATGAATTGGCACGGTCAATATCCAATAAAACCTTTTTAAGCTCTGTCTGATCTAGGGACAGGTCGTCCATCAACTCGGTTTCAGTACTTCTTTTAGAAAAATCACCCATTATTGAATTGGTTTACCGTGCGTATTCTTAATCAATTGTCTCAAAAGCCAAGGTTGTTTTGCAACCAATGTTATGGCCCAATCTGCCAAAGTAGGATTTAGCAATACCGATTGAAGTCGTCTACCCCACCATAACCTTCTTTTAAAAGTACGGTTCCATGCTTTAACATAATCACGTTCCATCTTCGTAGGGTCAGTTTCTTTTCCCGTTAAAAAATCACGAATCAGTTCCGAGGCAATTTTAGCGCTATGGATAGCCATGGCCATACCATTACCGCAGAGCGGATGAATTAGGCCCGCTGTGTCTCCACACATAAGCACATGGTCCTCTACCGGGTTTTTAGACCGAAAGGAAATTTGGGCAATAGTTAGAGGTTTTTCAAAAAGTGGTTCGGCTTTGCTTAAGAAGTTCTCTAAAATTGGGTTCTCCCGAATTACCTGTTTATTAAAACGCTCAATATCCTTTTCTTGCTGAAAACTTTTGTACGACGCCATATAACAGAAATTTACTGCACCGGATTCGGTTTTGGAGAGTCCACCATAACCACCTTTAAAATTGTGTAAACCGACTTTATCTTCGGGAAAATTATTGAACTGGTAATGGCATTTAACCGCTAGCCAAGATGATTTTTCTTGTATAAAATTTCGATTCAATTGCTTATCCAAAGTACTTCTTTTGCCATATGCACCAATCGCTATTTTTGAAGTAAAGGTTTTATTTGTTGATGTAACTATTTTAAATACAGGTTTTTGAAAAACCAAAGAAGTTGCGCTCTCAAAAACAAATTCAACTCCTAGTTCCGTTGCTCTTTTATACAACATAGCATCAAATGCATAACGACTGATTCCCGTTCCTCCTAAAGGTAATTTAGCGTTTAGCACGGTTCCCGTAACCGTCGAAAATTCTAAAGTTTCAATTGAAACCGCCCCAGATTGCTTTAAATCAATTCCTAGACTTTTTAGATACGGAAGCACTTCGTTGGAAACATATTCGCCACATACTTTATGATGTGGATAGGGTTCCTTTTCAATAACCAAAACGCTATGGTCCGCTTTCGCTAAATGAATAGCGGCTGTTAAACCCGCTAAACCACCTCCAACTATAATAACATCATACTGCTCCACTAGGGGAAGATAGTTAATTAAACAAAAAAAATACCGACATGAACTGCCGGTATTTTTATAAAATTATAGGTAAGGGTATGTAATATTAGCCCTTAACTTTTTGTTTTGCTTCTTGTTTCAAAGCTTCACTGGCAACAATAGCAAGTTCTACCCTACGGTTTTTAGCTTTTCCTTCTTTGGTAGTGTTATCTCCTACAGGTTGCGTTTCGCCATACCATTTCGTTTCCAAACGGCTTTTATCTATTCCCTGGGAAATTAGGTAATTGGTAACCGATGTAGCTCTTTGCTCGGATAAAGTCATATTATAATCATCCGGTCCGGCACTATCCGTATGACCTTCTACCAATACGTTAGATTTTGGATAATCCTTCAAGATTTTGGCCAAACTGTTCAATGTAGTTTGCGAAGTACCTTTTACATCGGATTTGTTGGTGTCAAAATAAACACCTGCATCTTCGTTAAAGGTTACATTAATACCTTCACCAACACGGCTCACCTCTGCCCCTGGAATTTCCTCTTCAATACGTTCTGCTTGGCGGTCCATTCGGTCTCCAATATAACCACCGGCAACTCCACCAATGGCAGCGCCAAGAATAGCTCCCAATACCGTATTGTTACCGTTACCCACATTATTTCCGATAACGCCACCAATAGCAGCACCACTACCCGCACCTATTACAGCTCCTCTTTGTTTGTTGTTTGAATTTTGTATGGTTTTACAACCTACTACCATGGTCAACGCCATGACGATATATGCTGATCTTAGAATTACTTTCTTCATAATTATCTTATTGTTTTGTAAAATTATATATAACGGAAACCGGACTTCCATCCACGTTTACATCAGATTTTAAAGTCATTTGAGAAGGGGTCAATGAAAGAATCTCCAATCGGTATCCTGTTCTTCCGTACAGGTCTTTTTTCTTTTCATCAATGTATTTAAACTGCAATTGATCGTTCCCGTTTTCGTTTTCAAGAACGGACCATCTAATATTCCTTACACCTCCCGCGCAGGCACTATTTGAGGTAGGGATGGTATAACTTCCGGTGCTATTGTTTTCCAAAAAGTACCACGTACTTCCCTCAAAACAGAACCCATTGGCATCATTAAAAAGCATGGATTTAAAAGAGCCTTCACTAGCTTCGTAACCCACATTTTCCAATACCCAGTTACCATTAATGGTCTTGCGTTGTTCGCGCACGTTCTTAGAAAGAGAACAGGAAGTCAAAACTAGTGCGCAAACGAACAGTGCAATACTATTCTTCATCATAATTTTAATTTAAGTTTTGTCTATATACGAGTGGAAATCCTTAAATGTTTCCAACAAACCGTTAAACAAATATTAATACGGACAAAGTTACTGCATTACAGTTGTTTGGGTTAATGGGAAAAATAAAGATGTTTGCTCAATGACTAATACGCAAGAAGTTCTTTAAGGGCTGTGAGGAATCTTTCTTTGGGCAAGTAATCGTCTTCAAGCTTTTTAGCAAAAGGGATTGGGGTTTCCATACTGGCCACACGCTTTACGGGACCATCTAGATATTGGAACCTATTTTCCATAACCAATGCAGAAATATCACTGGCAATACCTCCAAATAAGCTGTCCTCTTGAAGTATAATCAGTTTTCCTGTTTTTTCTACGGAAGAATACACTGATTCCATATCCAAAGGTGCCAACGTACAAAGGTCAATTAGGTCCGCCGAAATATCAGGATTCTTTTCAAGAGTATCCAATGCCCAATGAACACCTGCGCCATATGAAATAATGGTTATATCTTTTCCTTCTTTCAATAATGCCGCTTTACCAAAGGGAAGTGTATAGTAATCTGCAGGTATGTTCTGGTATACGCTACGGTACAAAGCCTTGTGCTCAAAAAAGAGTACCGGATTGGGGTCATTAATAGCTGTAGCCAATAATCCCTTTGCATCATATGGAAAAGCCGGATAGGCCACTTTTAGTCCCGGGGTCTTGGTAAACCACGCTTCATTGGTCTGGGAATGAAAAGGACCGGCCCCTACATCGCCACCGCAAGGCATACGGATGACTACATCGGCTTTTTCATTCCAACGGTAATGGGATTTGGCCAAATAATTTACAACGGGATTAAAACCGCTACTTACAAAATCGGCAAATTGCATTTCAACAACGGCTTTCATTCCGTTTATGGAAAGCCCCATGGCCGCCGAAACAATTCCTGACTCACAAATAGGAGTGTTCCGAACACGTTCCTTACCAAAAGCCTCCATAAAACCTTCGGTAATTTTAAATACACCGCCATAATCGGCTACATCTTGCCCCATTATGACCAAATTGGAATGTTTCTCCATAGATTGCCGCAATCCTTTAGAAATAGCATCTACCAATCTAATGTGTTCCACCACTTTGCCCGGTTTGGTTTCCTCATACATAAAAGGAGCATATACATCCAATAACTCTTGGACAGGTTTGGATTCTACTTCCTCTTCGTCAAAAGCAAGTTTGAGATTTTCGTTTATCTCGGATTCGATTTCATTGCGTAAGGCTTCAATTTTTTCCGAGGTTAGAATACCTTCTTTTAAAAGAAAAGTTTCATAGTTGGCAATGGGGTCTTTCTTGCCCCATTCCGTCATTAATTCTTCGGGTACGTATTTGGTACCACTGGCTTCTTCGTGTCCACGCATGCGGAAAGTCTTAAATTCCACCAGAACCGGACGCGGATTTTCCCTAAGGTCCGTTGCGATCTCGCTCAATTTGGCGTAAACCTCTAAAATATGATTACCATCAATCGTATACGATTCTATGCCGTAACCCAGTCCCCTATCGGATAGGTTCTTGCAGTTGTATTGTTCCCTTGTGGGTGTTGAAAGTCCGTATCCATTATTTTCGATACAGAAAATAACGGGCAAATCCCATACAGATGCAATGTTCAGGGCTTCATGAAAATCGCCCTCGCTCGTTCCGCCTTCACCTGTAAAAACTGCCGTGACCGCTTTGTAATTTTTAAGCTTTTCGGCCAATGCAATTCCGTCCGCTACACCCAATTGCGGACCGAGATGACTGATCATTCCTATAATTTTATAGTCTTGGGTGCCAAAATGAAAACTACGGTCACGCCCTTTGGTAAATCCGTTCAATTTTCCCTGCCATTGGGAGAAAAGGCGATGCAATGGTATACCACGTGTTGTAAAAACGGCCAAGTTTCTATGCATAGGAAGAATGTATTCATCATTTTTCAGGGCATTGGTAACCCCCACCGAAATGGCTTCTTGGCCAATACCACTAAACCATTTGGAAATTTTTCCTTGACGTAAGAGAATCAACATTTTCTCTTCTATCATACGTGGCCGCAGAAGGTCCTTATATAGTTTAAACAAAGTCTCTTCGCTTAAATTCCTTTTATCGTATTGCATAAAATTCTTAAGGTGAAATTGCATTTTGGAAGATAAAAGTAGCAAAAATACCACATCTAGCGTCTGGATTGTTATATTTAATAGTTGGGCATATTTTACTAACTTTGATAAAATTTATAAAGCAACATCATGAGTGCAATACCTAGTGTAGATTTACAGGATTTTGTTTCGGATAGTCCCGAAAGAAAAGAGAAATTCATAAAAGAAATCGGTTCCGCTTTTGAGAATATTGGTTTCGTAGCCCTAAGTGGCCATTTTTTATCAGATGATTTGGTAAAGAACCTTTATGATGAAATTAAAAAGTTTTTCAGCCTTCCACAAGAAGTAAAGGATAGCTACGAGATTGAAGGAATAGGTGGCCAACGCGGGTATACTTCGTTTGGAAAAGAACATGCCAAAGGAAAAAAAGAAGGAGACCTAAAGGAATTCTGGCACTTTGGACAATATGTACAGGATAATCCAAAATTGGAAGCGGAATATCCGGATAATGTTATAGTTAGTGAGTTGCCAACATTTAATGCGGTTGGTAAGGAAACATACCAGATGTTGGAAAAAACGGCTAAATACGTGCTTAGGGCATTGGCCATTCATTTGGATTTGGAGGAAACTTATTTTGATGATTACATAAAGAACGGGAACTCAATTTTACGCCCCATTCATTATCCACCTATAACTTCCGAGCCTAAAAATGCAGTACGTGCCGCCGCCCATGGCGATATTAACCTTATCACCTTGCTTATGGGAGCACACGGTCGTGGACTTCAAGTTAAAAACCATAAAGGCGAATGGGTTGACGCCATTGCCAGGCCCGACCAACTGATGATTAATGTTGGTGACATGCTATCTAGACTTACCAACAACAAATTAAAGTCTACCATACACCAAGTGGTGAACCCTCCAAAGGAGCTTTGGGGCACTTCTAGATACTCCATTCCATTTTTCATGCACCCTATTAGTGAAATGCCGTTAAATTGCCTTGATAATTGTGTTGATGATGCCCATCCAAAACAATTTGAAGATATTACGGCAGGCGAGTTCCTTCATGAGCGTTTAATTGAATTAGGACTTATTAAGGCATAATCATGGATTTACAAGATCAGCTCAAAAACCTTTTTCCAGACCATGAGCCGGAAGAAACAGAAGCTACTCCCCAAGAGAAAGATACTATTTGGTTGCAGGATAACCCCATTATTTGTAAATACGAAAAACGAAAAGGAAAGCCTATTACCATTTTAGAGGGATATAACGGAGCAGACAGTGATTTTAAAAAACTGGCCAAAGAACTTAAAACTAAATTAAGTGTAGGAGGGTCATTTAAAAACGGTCAAATCATAATACAAGGCGATTATAGAGATAAAATTATGGCGCTGTTAAAAGAAAAAGGATTTGCAGTAAAACGAGTTGGAGGATAACCGGTTTAAATACAGTGTTTTACAATAGAATAAAGACAATTTCGTTATTGTGTTAATTATTTTTGGTTTTTTTTTAATTATAAGTACTTTTAATCTCTAGAACCTAATTCACATCCTACATGAGTTCCCTTTTACACATCACCAACGGAGATAGTTTTACGGAGAGAATAAAATCATTAAAGCTCAAGGGAGATATTATTACCTGGCGCGAGATGCTCTGCGAGGGTAAAACCTTGACCAATGTGGGAAGCGAATCTTTCTGGAAAGCCCGTTTTGAATTTTTAAATAAAAACTACAAGGTGTCCAAGTCATGGTTTATTGAAAAAACCTTGAAAGAATACAGATCCCTTTGTAATCATAAACAACAAGATGAAATCGTGCTCTGGTTTGAGTACGATCTCTTTTGTCAAGTAAACATGATTGCCGTACTCAGTTGGTTAAAGACCAACCGCAAATATGCCCAGATTTCTTTGGTTTGCAGCGGTAAAGAAGACGATACTGATAAAATGTACAGTCTTAATGACTTAACTGATGAGCAATTACTTAATCTATACAGCAACAAAGTTGAGCTATCACAAGACGATATTGAATATGCGGACTATGTATGGCAACTTTATTGCAGTGATAACCCTATAAGATTAGAGAATCTGTCCGATTTTGGCGAATTTCAGTTTAATTATTTGGGAGATGCGGTTCGTACGCACCTACACCGTTTTCCGAGTATTAAAAATGGACTTAATGAAATGGAAAATACCATCTTAAGGCTGGCCGTAGACAAAAAGCCTACCTCAAAAGGTGCTTTTGTTTCCGAAATTCTTCAAAATCAGGGTTTATTGGGCTTTGCCGATACGCAGTATGATAGAGCCTTAGGAAGACTTAAACCTTTATTTTCCTCTTTCAATCCAGTAAGACTCACCAAAAAAGGAAAAGAAATACTGGAGAACAAAACCAGTTACTACTCCTGTATTCAAGACAATGATGTTTATCTAGGCGGTGCCTTAAAATACAATTTCCTTTACAACACCGAAGCTAGTAGAATTTTAAAGCTGTAATAGCATGCAATTAAGCCCCTCTGAGCTTATCCTAAATGCCGACAAGAGCATTTATCACCTTAATTTATTACCAGAAGACATAGCAGAAACCATAATCACCGTTGGCGATCCTGACCGTGTAAGTGATGTTTCCCGTTTTTTTGACACTATTGAAGTCAAAAAAGGGAAACGAGAGTTTCATACCCACACCGGTACGTTAAACGGTAAGCGAATTTCTGTAATCTCCACAGGCATTGGTACGGACAATATTGATATTGTTTTTAATGAATTGGACGCTCTTGTCAATATTGATTTTGAGACGCGTACCTTAAAACCGAACAGAACCGTTTTGGATATTGTTAGAATAGGCACCTCCGGTGCTATTCGTTCGGATATTCCAATTGATTCTTTTTTAATGAGTGAATATGCTATGGGCTTTGATGGTCTTTTGCATTTCTATGACAGTGATTCGGTTCAGGAGCCAAAGGTATCCAACGCTTTTGTTGAACACACCAATTGGTCCGCTAACAAATCAGTGCCCTATGTAGTAAAATATGATAAAAACCTTGGTGATAAGCTATTTTCAAATCGTATACGATTAGGGGTTACTGTCACCAATATAGGCTTTTACGGACCTCAAAGTAGAGTATTGAGGCTAAAACTGAATGATGAAGGGCTTCAAGATAAATTAGCATCATTTGAGCACGATGGTATTAAAATCACCAACTTGGAAATGGAAACTTCAGGAATCTACGGCTTGGCAAAACTGTTAGGGCACCGTGCGGTTTCTATGAACTGTATCCTGGCCAACCGGGCTAATGGTGAATTTAGTGCCAATCCTTCCCAATCGGTAAAAGAACTGATTCAATATACCCTGAAAAAGCTAACAAAAGCTTAACTACTTAACACTAAATTTAGATTCTTGAGATAACGATTGGTTATTTTTGTTTTCTATGGAAAACGGAAATTACAAACATCGAGATGTAAATTGGCTATATTTTAATGAAAGGGTGCTGCTGGAAGCTGCAGATCCCACTACTCCCCTTTTAGAACGTTTACGATTCTTGGCTATCTTCTCTTCCAACCTTGATGAATTCTTTAAGGTGCGGGTGTCACAGTTACGGCAGTTAAAATCTGTAGATAAAGAACTACGGCAAAAACTCGTTCTAAAGTCCAATAAGCGGCTCAAGAAGATTCTTCGCATCATTGATAAGCAACAGCAACGGTTCGGAATTATCATGGAGGCTATATTTAAGGAACTCCAAAAACAGGATATTCATTTTTTAACCGATACTACCTACACATCGGAACAGGCTGCATACCTCAATGCCTATTTTAATAGTATTTCTGCGGATTGTACCCTTTACGAAGCACAGGAAAACCCTAAACTGGCAGATGGAGGCTTATATTTTTTTGTGGCTTTGGCCGATGAAACATATTATTTTGTAAAAATACCAACGGATAGTCATGAACGCTTTATTAAAGTGCCCGGAAAAGGTCATTCATATGTTTTTTTGGATGATGTGGTTCGCATGCATCTGAATCATTTATTTCCGCAAAGCGAAGTGATAGCTAGCTATTCCATAAAACTGTCCCGCGACGCAGAGCTCTATTTGGAAGATGATTTTGGTGATACCCCATTGGCCGACCAAATTTATGATGCGCTTCACCAACGGCAATCCGGACAACCCACACGATTGCTTTATGACGCACAAATGTCTGAATCGAATAAGGAAATCATTAAAGAGGCCTTAGGCATTTGTGCAATTGATTTGTTTCCCGGTGGGCAGTATCATAATCTTTCGGATTTTTTCGGTTTTGAAAACCCCGTTGGGAATCAAAATTTGATTTACAAGGCTCAACCTGCCTTACCGCATCCGGTTTTATCAACCACTAACGATTTTTTCGGTGCCATTGCAGAAAGAGATCAACTGGTTCATTTTCCATATCAGAGTTTTAGTGTTGTGGAGAATTTTATCGCTGCAGCGGCAAAAGACAATACGGTCACACATATCAAAATTTCCCTTTACCGAATCGCTAAAGCCTCAGTACTTACAGATGCGTTGCTCTTAGCGCTAAAGAATGGAAAAAAGGTGACCATTTTTGTGGAAGCCAAAGCGCGGTTTGACGAAAAAAATAACATTGAATGGGGTAAAACATTCGAAGATAATGGAGCCAAAGTTTTCTTTAGTGTCCCCAACATTAAAGTACATTCCAAAATCGCTTTAATAGAGCGTACGGAAAATGACAAGCTTAAACGATATGCATACATTGGTACAGGTAACTTTAACGCTAAGACTTCAAGAATTTATTGTGATCACGGACTTTTTACTGCTCACAATCAGATAACTGAAGATTTGAGCCAGGTTTTCCTAACACTGGAAAGACATTTGATTATCCCTAAACTAAAACGCCTGTTGGTATCGCCTTTTAACACTAGAAATGTATTTCTACAATCAATTGAAACCGAAATAAAAAACAGCAAAAAAGGGCTGCCCGCCAAAATTACGGCAAAGATGAACAGCCTTGAAGACCAGACCATGATAGATGCACTGTATCGTGCTAGCGAAGCAGGTGTTGAAGTGCGCCTTGTAGTTCGTGGGTTTTGTTGTCTTGTTGCAAGACCGGAGAATGAGCTTCCATCTGGGGCTAAACCAATAATAGTGACCAGTATTGTTGATCGCTATCTAGAGCATGGCCGCATCTATCTGTTCCACAACAATGGCGAGGAAAAAATGTATATGGGCTCTGCAGATTGGATGACCAGAAACTTGGATAGACGTATTGAAGTACTGACACCCATTTTGGATGAAACCGTTTTTAATCAACTAAAGACTATTTTGGAGCTTCAGATAAACGATACGGTAAAAGCACGTTTTCAAGATGCGAACGATACAAACAAGCGTGTAGCATCGCAACAAGAAATTCCAATTCGCTCACAATACGCTATTTATGATTATTTAAAAAACGTAAGTGGTTCTGGGGCTCTGGCGAACACTCCCCTTGTCTCAGCAAATAGGGTCTAACCATGTTTTTTTTACATAGGTCGATGACTTACTTTTTCTTAATTTTACGAATACAAGCACAATCCTTACCATATGAAAACAGTACGAATAATAGGCGTTCCGGAACATTTTAACCTACCATGGCACATGGCTATAGAAGAAGGTGCTTTTGAAGACAGAGGCATTGACCTTCAATGGACGGAAGTACCGGAAGGCACAGGTAGAATGTGCCAAATGCTTCAAAATGATGAAACGGACTTAGCCATTATCCTTACCGAAGGTCTTGTTAAGAGTATTACGGAAGGAAATCCTGCTAAAATCGTTCAAGAATATATTTCCACTCCTCTGCAATGGGGAATTCACGTGGGTGTTGAAAGCCAATACAAGTCCATAGCCGATTTAAAAGGAACAAAGGCTGCCATTAGCCGTATGGGCAGTGGTAGTCATTTAATGGCCTTTGTAAACGCCCAGAACGAAGGTTGGAGCACGGATGCGCTTCAATTTAAAATTATAAATAATCTAGACGGAGCGGTAACAGCCTTGACCGAGGGGCAAGCCGATTATTTTATGTGGGAACATTTCACCACTAAACCTTTGGTGGATCAAGGTGTTTTTAGACGTCTAGGAGATTGCCCAACACCATGGCCTTGCTTTGTGATTGCCGCAACGGAAAAATTCCTAAACGACGACGAGACCATTTTAAAGCACATTTTAGAGGTTATTAATACGTATACGGTGGAGTTCAAACAAATACCGAGTATAGACCGCAATCTGGCCAATAGGTACGGACAACAGTTGGAAGATATTAAAGAATGGTTAAAAATAACCCGCTGGGGACAAACCCAAGTAAATCCACAAACCGTTGAAAAAGTGCAAGATACCCTCATCAACTTAAAGTTGATTGATAAAAAACTTAAGACTGACGAACTTTTACAAAGTTTTAGCAGTTAATTGCTTGACAGGCAGTTGTATGTGTTTTAATTTTATAGGGAATTGGCGAAACTAAAGTTGAATTAATTCCTAATGAAAATGAAATCAAAACTACGTAGTACAACTCAATTTTTGTCTGTGGTATTATTTTTCTGGGGTGTTCATTTTGCCCAGGCACAGACCTATTACGCTTTACAAATAGACCGGAATATCCGTATGAAAGCAGAGGATATTACCGCTGAGTATCAACCTAGGTTGGTCATGGGTACGGAACAGGCTCTGGAATTTCGGAATACCGTGGCCAAATACATAGTCAAGAAAAGGTCGGTTGAGAACAATCCTGATATCACAAACGGGCAAAGACGTTATCGACTAAAGCTGTTGTCCAGTCACGAAAGTTCTGAAATGGCTAATGTACTCTTCCCCTATCAATGGCAGGAATATTTACGGGTTAAGCCCGAAATTCAGCCTTTACCCAATGAAGAGTCCCGATTTGATGATGCTATCGCGGATAATCAGTCTACCAATTAATAGGCTCAAGACCTTTATTTTTTAGAATTTCGTTGACTTGACTAAAATGCCGGTTTCCAAACCAGTAACCACGATTGGCGCTTAATGGAGAAGGATGTCCGGAGGTTAAGATATGGTGCTTGTTTTCATCTATTAACTTGGCTTTCTTTTTGGCAAAACCGCCCCACAGCAGGAAAATGAGGTCTTGTTTTTCATTGGATAGCTTTTTGATTACTGCATCCGTAAAGGTTTCCCATCCTTTTTTTTGATGACTACCGGCCTCGTGGGCACGTACAGTAAGCGTAGCATTAAGCAAAAGCACCCCTTGGTCTGCCCAACGCTCTAAATTTCCGCTTTGTGGATAAG
The DNA here is from genome assembly GCF_018860715.1 of Zobellia sp. B3R18. Taxonomy (NCBI): domain Bacteria; kingdom Pseudomonadati; phylum Bacteroidota; class Flavobacteriia; order Flavobacteriales; family Flavobacteriaceae; genus Zobellia; species Zobellia sp. B3R18. The sequence continues at coordinate 265,024 of NZ_JAHKQG010000003.1, forward strand.
GTTTGCCTAAATCCGTTTCAATTTCCTTAAAGATATTGATTAAAGAAGGAGGGTGCGGAATACCGTCCTTAACCGAAAAACAGAGTCCGTTTGCTTGATTAGGGCCATGATAAGGGTCTTGGCCAATGATGACCACCTTGGTTTTGTCAAAAGGGCTATGGTCAAAAGCGGCAAAAATGTCCTTTCCCTTGGGATAACACGTGTTTTGAGTATATTCAGCCTTTACAAATTCTATGAGCTGTTTAAAATAAGGGGCGTCAAATTCTTGAGAAAGCGGTGGTATCCAGCTTTTATGTATTTGTACTGTCATTTATTATGATCATTTTTGTATTGTAACGGTAAATAAACTTGTGGCAAGTAGATTTCGCCGTTTTCAAAAATACTTAAAAATTAGAGTGCAAAGACTACGGAAAGTCGGCTTTAAATATCCAGAAAAATGAAAAAGTGTGTTTTATCGCTATTGGTTGTGTCGTTACTATTGAGTTGTATTGAGGATAAAAAGGAAATCAGCTCTATTAATCCTGAAAACTGGTCTAAGCGCAAAATAGATATTAGCGCGAAGGATTCGCTGGAATACGGTAAATCATATTTGTCCGTTTACTCCCAGATTTATAGCATGACAGAGCATAAAACACATAATTTGACCGCCATGGCAAGTTTGCGGAACACAAGTGATAAAGACACGATATACTTGACCAAGGCCGAATATTTTGATACGCACGGAAAATCGCTTCGCACTTATTTTTCACATCCCATTTACTTGGCCCCAATGGAAACTACCGCCATTATTATTGATGAAATAGATGTTGAAGGTGGTACGGGTTCCAATTTTTTAATCGAATGGAAAATACCAAAAAACTGCCCAGAACCTCTTTTTGAGGGAGTTATGAACTCTACCATGTCCCAACAAGGTCTTTCGTTCACTACACAGGCCAAACGTATTGAATAACAAAGCATATATATGGCCAAGTCAATAGATTTCACATCTCGCCGCCATTGACTACCTTTGCCGTCGCAATTAAACAAGAATGGCAAATATTCACCCTAAAACGGTACAAGATCTTGAATTTCCCACAGTTTTAAAGCAGGTTTCTGCCCGATGCTCCACGGAATTGGGAAAAGAACGTGCTTTGGAAATAACTCCGATGACGGACAAGGAAACGGTAGAAAATGTCTTGGGACAGACCGCAGAATACTTATCCTCTTTCGTTAACGAAAACCGAATACCACCTCATGGTTTTGATGCAATAAACAAAGAACTACAACTCCTTCGTATTGAAAATACAACGCTTGAGGTGTCTAGTTTTAAGAAAATTGCCACTATCTGTACTACGGTGGCAACCCAGAAAAAGTTCCTCAAAAAATTTAAGGAATACTATCCACTGCTTTTTGAGGTATCCGAAAAAATTCAGCTGAATACGGATATTCCTAAGGAGATAGATGTGGTTATAGACCGATTTGGAGAAGTAAAAGACCGCGCATCGAACAAACTTTTTGATATACGCCGCCAAATGAACCAGGTAAAAGGCAAAATCGGACAGAGCTTTGCTTCTGCCCTGAATACTTACCACGGTTCCGATTATTTGGATGATATACGGGAGTCCGTTGTGGAGAACCGCCGTGTTCTAGCGGTAAAGGCCATGTACCGTAGAAAAGTAAAGGGAACGGTTATGGGTACCTCCAAAACCGGAAGTATTGTTTACATTGAGCCGGAAGCCACTTTAAAATATAGCCGAGAGCTGAACAATTTGGAGTACGATGAAAAAGAGGAGATTCAGCGCATTCTAAATGAACTCACTAACCAGATTCGCCCTTTTGCTTGGCTATTGGCCGAGTATCAAGAGTTTTTGGCCCATATGGACATTACCTCGGCCAAGGCTTCGTACGCAAGGGAAACCAATTCGTTACTCCCCAAAATAAACGATGAGAAACGATTATTTTTACGCGATGCGTATCATCCGCTGCTCTATCTGAGCAACAAATTGCAACGTAAAGAGACTTATCCGCAGACTATAGAACTGCACTTAGAAAACCGAATTATTGTCATTAGCGGCCCTAATGCCGGCGGTAAAAGTATCACCCTAAAAACGATAGGATTACTTCAAGTAATGCTTCAATCAGGACTCCTAATTCCCGTTCATGAAAGAAGTTCCGTTTGTTTGTTCGATACGATTTTAACCGATATAGGAGACAATCAATCTATAGAAAACCATTTGAGCACCTACAGTTATCGCCTTAAGAACATGAAGAACTTTCTGCGAATCTGTGATGATGAAACGCTTTTTCTAATTGATGAGTTCGGTACCGGAAGTGATCCAGAATTGGGTGGTGCTCTAGCGGAAGCGTTTTTAGAAGTCTTTTATGAGCGCGGCGCATATGGGGTCATAACCACGCATTACGCCAACTTAAAGGCTTTGGCGGACGAGTTGCCCCACACTACGAATGCCAACATGGTCTTTAACAGCAAAACTTTGGAACCCACCTTTCAATTGGTTCTAGGGGAAGCCGGTAGCTCATTTACATTTGAAGTGGCTCAAAAGAACGGCATTCCCTACAGCTTGATAAACAAGGCAAAGAAGAAGGTAGAACGAGGCAAAGTGCGATTTGATGCCACGATAGCCAAACTTCAGAAAGAACGCAGCAAAATGGCTAAAACAGGCTCTAGACTTCAAGAAGAGGAGTCCAAAGCGCGTGAAGAAGCCGCTCGTTTGGAAAAACTGAACGCCAAGGTCAAGAGTAAATTGGAGAATTACCAAGAATTGTACGATCACGACCAGCGTATGGTGCAGTTGGGCAATAAAGTAGATAAGGCCGCTGACCGATACTTCATTGACAAAAAGAAGCGCCCGTTGGTATCCGAGCTTTTACGAATTGTGGAGACCGAGAACAGCAAACGCAAGAAAAAGACCGCCAAGGAAGCCAAAGTTGAGCGTGCAAAAAAAGCACAGGTAGTTCAAGAGGTGCAAAAGGAGGTCAAGGTAATAAGGGAGAAAAAGATAGTTGAGAAGAAAAAGGCGATTATCAAAGAAAAGAACAAACCACGCCCCATTTTTAAGGTAGGCGACCGTGTACGTATGCAAGACGGGAAATCAGTGGGTACCATAGATAATCTTGAAAAGAACAAGGCTATTGTAAACTACGGCATTTTTACGACTAATGTGAGTACTGACCAATTAGAGCTTGTGGAGCGGATTAAGTAGGAATGAGACTTCCTTTTAAGATAAGATATGCAAGAACTAGATAGTGAAGACCCGCGGGAAGAACAAAATCGGGAATTAGAAGAAATCTTTGAAAATAATCGAAAATTTGAAGAGGAAGGTTCTAAAAATATTCTGAAATATTTTGATAGAATCCATGATAAGTTATTTAGTTATAACAATATTTTGATTGCAGGCTTTTTTGGTCTTTCCAAGTTGGTAGATTCGATTCCTGTAATCACTATTCTAATACCGATTTCGAATCTCATTTTTCTAATCTACCTAGAATATAGGATGATGGAAAAAAGTCGTTTTGAGTCGAATATTACAAATAAAAAGCCAGATGAAATTAAAATGTACGGCAAGAGTATTAAAAATACTAACTTTTTATCTTTATTATCAATGTTCACAACATTTGTCGTAACTATTTTTTTCCTTAGATATTTGATTTTTTATTAAAAATTCAGGTGTCATTCGATTCAAAATCGATGTTTTCCAATTTTTTTAAAAATTATTATGTTCTTTGGAACTTTAGTAAATACCTCACTAATTTTACACCGTGGAAAATTCAAAACAAATCATTCTTTTTGATGGCGTTTGCAATCTTTGCAATGGGGCCGTTCAGTTTATCATTAAACGGGACGAAAAGGATGTCTTCCGTTATGCGGCATTGCAAAGTGACCTTGGCAAGCAGTTAATGTCCGAACGAAATATTGATGCTTCGCAGATAGATTCCATTATTTTAATAGATCCGGGAGTGGCTTTTTACATTAAATCCGATGCCGCACTAGAAATAGGAAAACAACTCAGTGGCTATGGCGTCATTTCGTCTGTTTTGCTATGGATTCCTAGTAGTATACGCAATATCGTATACGATTTTATAGCGCGCAATCGCTATAAATGGTACGGCAAAAAAGAGGAGTGTATGATTCCTACGCCTGAGCTGAAGGCTAAATTTTTAGATTAGCTACCCTTCCCCATTTTTCTTGAAAAGATAGGTACAGAGAACGCGTTTTTATTTTACGGAATCATAATTATCGTCCCAGTTCTTCACTTTCGGCTTGCCTAGTTTTCCAACAGATTTGGCAACCATCATAGCAACACAAGCATCACCGGTAACATTAACTACAGTTCGCAGCATATCCAATGGTCTGTCCACCGCAAAAATAAGAGCTAAGCCTATCGCCAGTTTATCTTGAGGAAAACCAATGGCTTCCAGAACAATTACCAGCATTACCATACCTGCACCAGGAACCGCTGCCGAACCTATAGAGGCCAATAAGGCGGTAAGTACAATGGTAAGCTGTCCGGAAAAGGATAAATCAAAACCTAGCGCCTGTGCAATAAAGACTGCGGCAACACCTTGATAAAGGCTTGTACCGTCCATATTTATTGTTGCTCCTACAGGAAGTACAAAGCTGGAAACCTCCTTATCTACACCAATATGCTCTTCTACCCTTTCCATAGTAACCGGTAAAGTGGCCGCACTAGAACTTGTGGAAAAGGCCAAAAGCTGTGCTGGGCTCATTTTACTCAAGAAAGTCCATGGGTTGTAGCGTGTAAAAGTTCCAACTATCAAACTATAGAAAACAATCATTAAAATCAGACCAAGTGTTACTACCCCAGCATATTTTAAAAGAGCTAGCAAAAGATCCGAATCTCCGGAAGAGACCACAACGTTTGCCAAAAGCGCAAATACTGCTATGGGAGCCGTAAGCATGATCAAATCCACCATTTTCAATACCACATCATTTAGTGAATCAAAAAAATCCTTTAAGGGCTTGGCTTTTTCCTCACCTATCAGCAACATAGAAATACCCATAAATATGGTAAAGAAAATCACCTGAAGCATTAAGCTATTGTTACTTAACGCGTTAAATGCGTTGTCCGGTACCATATCCTCCAGAAACTGTAACGGACCACTATCTTTTTGCCTTGAAGCTTCCTCTAGTTTGGAAGTAACTCCGCTATCATTGGAATATGTTTCGGTTAATTTGGCAATGGTATCTTCGGATATGCCTTCGCCCGGTTTGAGCAAATTGACTAAAATAAGACCTATGGATATGGCAATTACCGTAGTACCAATGTAGATGGCAATAGTTCGCAAACCAATATTCCTGAACTTTGAGATATCCTTTAAATCGGAAATTCCCTTTATCAGCGAAGCTAAAATAAGCGGAATTGCAATTAGTTTTAGAAGTTTAACGAAGATGGTCCCTAACGGGTTTATCCAATCTAGGACAAAATCTTTGCCCCAATCCACATAAGTCATTCCGAAACCAAAGAGAATACCCAAAACCATTCCGATTAGGATCCTCCAGTGTAATTCCAATTTTTGCATGCATCAAAAGTTTAAGCAAGTAATATACTGCTTTTGATTTGAAAGCAGAAAAACAACCTACAAATCGCCTTTGGATTTAATGAATTGCCAATAAATTGATTATGAATTTGCCTTAATAGTACGATTTAGCAAGCTAAAATCCGCCATTACCAATGCGGCCATAGCTTCTACAATAGGAACGGCACGTGGTACCACACATGGATCATGACGTCCTTTTCCTTTGGTCTGCACAAAATTACCTTCCTTGTCTATGGTTTGATAAGGCTGAATGATAGTTGCCACAGGTTTGAACGCTACATTAAAGTAGATATCCATTCCGTTACTGATCCCACCTTGTATACCTCCGCTAAAGTTGGTTTTTGTAGTACCGTCTTGATTGAACTGATCATTATGCTCGCTACCTTTCATAGCAACACCTGCAAATCCGCTTCCGTACTCAAAACCTTTTACGGCGTTTATGGAGAGCATAGCTTTGCCCAATTCTGCATGAAGTTTGTCAAAAGCAGGTTCTCCTAGGCCAATAGGTACATTTTGTATTACACAGCTAATGACGCCACCAACGGTATCCCCTTCTTTACGAATATCCTTAATGTAATCTTCCATTTTGGCGGCCATTTCCGGGTCTGGACAGCGCACAGGATTCGCTTCAGTTTGATTAAAGTCCAAATCTTGATACGGGGTTTCCATCTTCATGTTCCCTACTTGAGAAACATAAGCGTTTATTTGCATTTCGCCCAAAAACTGCTTGGCTATAGCTCCTGCCACTACCCTGCTGGCCGTTTCCCTTGCTGAACTACGACCACCGCCACGGTAGTCCCTAAAACCATATTTCTGATCATACACATAATCTGCATGCGAAGGACGGTAGGAGTCTTTGATATGTGTGTAGTCGTGAGATTTCTGATTGGTATTATGAATGGCAAAACCAATGGGTGTTCCCGTGGTCTTTCCTTCAAAAATACCGGAATAGAACTCAACCGCATCCGGTTCTTTTCTTTGGGTAACAATAGCAGATTGCCCCGGTTTTCTTCGGTTCAGTTCATTTTGAATGGCTTCAAAGTCGATTTCTATTCCTGATGGACATCCATCTAAAACGCCTCCTATTGCTACACCATGAGATTCTCCAAACGTTGAGAGTTTAAATAGGTTTCCAAAAGAGTTTCCTGCCATTCTAAAATATTAAAATTAATTGTTGCTAAACCGTATGTAGCCAAAACTATAAAACTGAACCATATATGGGGGTGCAGTGGTTTTGGCTAGCGGTAAAGATAAATCTTAAATCAATGACCGCAAAATTAGGTATTGGGTATTCATGAATAAGATGTGTATTGTGGTTCTTAATGTTTATTTAATGGTTTCAAAATCAATTGATATTGCCAATTTCACATTGGTTTTACATAGGTGTGGTTAATTTGGATATCCTTTTAAAAGTCAGAGAAAAACAACTACTCCCCTATGTTCTTTCATTGACTCCTTGGAACCCTCAAAAAGGTGTTTAACAGAGTTTATAAAATCTTGGATGAAAAAACGAAAAGTAGATATCGCTGTAATTTCGGACGTTCATTTGGGTACGTATGAATGCCACGCCGATGAGTTATTAACCTATTTGAGCAGTATTCAGCCCAAAACACTTATACTAAATGGGGATATTTTAGATATAAGACGATTCAATAAAAGTTATTTCCCTACGGAACACAGTAAGGTTTTACGAAAAATAATTACCTTGTCCATGAAGGGTACAGAGGTGTATTACATTACGGGAAACCATGATGATATGATGCGTAGATTTTCTGGGATTTCATTGGGCAACTTGCATATTGTAAATAAATTGATTCTGAATCTACATGGTAAGAAAGCCTGGTTTTTTCATGGCGATGTGTTTGATATTTCAATACGAAATGCCAAATGGTTCGCAAAATTGGGCGGATACGGATACGCACTACTCTTTTTTGCTAACCGAACATTAAACTGGTCATTGCGAAAGCGAGGAAAGGACAAATATTCCCTTTCCAAGAGAATTAAGAAAAACGGTAACAGAAGCTTAACCTATATTGCAAACTTTGAAAAGTCGGCCACAGACATTGCCATTGAAAATGGACATGACTACGTAATTTGCGGTCACATACACCAACCTAAGAAAATCAGGCATGAAACGGATAAAGGTTCTTGCACCTATTTAAACTCGGGAGATTGGGTGGAAAACCTGACCGCATTAGAGTATTCCTTAAAACGGTGGAAAGTTTACCGTTACAATCACGATAAACTTTCCCCTTTTTTTATGGATGAGGAATTAAAGAACATGAACATGCAAGACTTGGTGAACTCTATTGCCGTAGCAAAGCAAAAACCTTCAAAAGAAGGTGAAGCCCCGCTTGATAATTAAAGTTTTAAGCTAAAAGCGCATTCTTTAAAATGGTTACAGGGTGAAGCGCCTCCCGCTTGGTACCATCGTAAATCTGATGCCTACAACTGGTTCCGTTTGCCGAAATAATGGTGTCTTCCGGTGATTTTCTAACCGATGGAAAAAGCTTTAGTTCACCCACCTTCATACTCACCTCATAATGCTCCTTTTCATACCCAAACGAACCGGCCATGCCACAACAACCAGAACTTATAATGGAAACCTTATAATTTTCAGGAAGGTTCAATACATCAAAAGTCACCTTTTGATTACTCAATGATTTTTGGTGACAGTGCGCATGTATTTTTACCGTTTTGGCTTCTGTTGTAAATAAATCCGCCGTGATTTCTTTTTTCAGTATTTCCGCAGCAAGAAACTCCTCAAGAAGGTAAGTATTCATTGCTATGGCATTGGTTGTTTCTGGATCTTGAGAAAAGCGTTTGTACTCATCACGGAACGTAAGCACTGCCGAAGGCTCCAAACCAACCACTGGAATACCCTTGTCCGCAAAACTTTTTAGTTTGGGAATATTTGCCAGCGCCAGTTTTTTAGCTTGCTTCAAGAAACCTTTAGATAAGTAGGTTCTTCCGCTTTCACCATAAAAAAGTTGTACATCATACCCCAATTTCGTTAGCACTTCAATAGCATCCTTTCCTAGCTCAATATCTAAATACTGACTAAACTCATCAATATATAAAACTATTTTTTGTTTTGTTGCAGTATGTTGATTTTTAAACGATTGAAGAAATTTATTAAAATTAAAACTATAAACCTTTGGAAGACTTCTTTCAGGAGCGACACCCGAAGATTTCTTTAATAAACCTCCTAAAAATTTAGAGTCATAAACGGCATTGGTCAACCCTGGGACTTTACTGCCCAGTTTGTTCAACTTGGTGTTGTAGGCAAATAATTTGCTGCGCATGGGGTAACCGTTCGCCTCTTGATATTGATACAGAAACTCGGCTTTTAAGGTAGCGACATCTACATTACTTGGGCATTCCGTAGCACATGCTTTACAACTCAAACAAAGGTCAAAAACCTCCTTTAATTCCTTTTGGTCAAACTTGTTCTTCTTCTGTCCTGTAGTTAAATATTCCCGAAGCGCGTTTGCCCTACCCCTTGTTGTATGCTGTTCATCTCGGGTAGCGTGAAAACTTGGGCACATGGCTCCAGCGGCTTGTTCCGTTTTTCTACAGTCACCACCACCGTTACATTTCTCGGTAGCTTTTAAAATTCCTTCACTATCCGAAAAATCAAGTAAGGTTTTAATCTCAGGCTCATGGCGGTCTACTTCATAGCGGAGCGACTCGTCCATGGGGTATGCATCAACTATTTTTCCTGGGTTAAAAATACCTTCCGGGTCAAAAAAGGATTTCACCCTTCTCAATAACTGATAGTTCTCTTCCCCGATCATGATGGGAATAAACTCCGCCCGGACAATACCGTCTCCGTGTTCACCACTAAAAGAACCTTTGTATTTTTTGGTCAAATGCGCTACATCCGTAGTAATATCCCGGAACATAACCACATCATCCTTCTTCTTTAGGTTCAATATGGGGCGTAAATGCAATTCTCCCGCACCTGCATGGGCATAATAGACCGCAGATTGTTTATAGCGGTCCATAATCTGGGTGAATTCACCTATAAAATCTTTTAAATCGGCCACAGCAACCGCTGTATCCTCTATACAGGCCACAGCTTTACGGTCGCCCACCATATTACCAAGTAAGCCCAGCCCCGCTTTTCGCAGCACTACGGCCTTATTTACATCATTACCTCTTAATACAGCTTCGGAATAACTAAGTCCTGAAGCTTTTACCGTACCTAGAAGTTCATTAATTTGTCTTTGCAGATCTTCTTCGGTATGCGCTTTCACCTCTAACATTAAAAGTGCTGCCGGATCACCTTCAACAAAAAACCGATTCTTTAATTGCTCCCTATTATTTTTTGTACAATCAAGAATAACCTTATCCATCATCTCGCAAAGATGAAGGTCGTGTTCCATTACCGGAGCAACATCGGACAAGCAGTCTTCCAAAGATTTGTAGTGCGTTACCACCATTGCAGATAGCTTGGGAGGCAACTCGTCTAGCTGAAAAGTTATTTCGGTAGTAAAGGCCAACGTACCTTCGCTTCCACTTAAGAGCTTACATACATTTATTTTTTCATCGGTACCACCAAATACATTGGTATTCAATAATTCGTCTACCGCATAACCTGTATTTCTCCTGTGGATTTCCGGTTTTGGAAACTCATTAAAAATACGCTCCTGTACTTCATTTGGGGATAATTCTTTATAAATCTCCCTATATATAGTCCCTTCAAGGGTATTTAGACTCCTTTTTTCTTCAAACTCACTTGTAGTAAGCGCTTTGAATTCTACTTCGCTTCCATCGGACAATATAGTTTTTAGCGAAACAATTTTTTCGCGCGTAATACCGTATTTAATTGATGTTGTTCCAGAAGAATTGTTCCCTACCATTCCCCCTACCATACAACGGTTGGCCGTAGACGTATTGGGTCCAAAAAACAGACCAAAGGGTAATAAATATTGGTTCAGTTCATCACGAATTACTCCAGGTTGTACCGTTACCTGTTTGTTTTTCTCATCAAGACTAACAATTTTTGTAAAGTGTTTGGATGTATCCACAACAATACCTTCACCAACTACCTGTCCGGCCAAGGAGGTTCCTGCCGTACGAGGAATAAGCCCAACTTTATGTTGGTTTGCAAAGTGTACTAGGGTCTGGAGGTCTTTGGTCGTCTCCGGAAAAGCAACAGCTGTAGGAATTTTTCTATACACCGAAGCATCCGTAGCATATAGCGTTTTGGTTAAACTATCCGATAAAACACGACCTTGCAGTGAATTAGCTAATTCTTGAAGTAAATTTTTATTCAACGGTAAACAATTTAGAACGCTAAATTAAGTTTTTATGCTTGAAAGGCGAACGTAAAACGCCTTTTTAGAACCAAAAATCACAAGAATATGAAAAAATGGAAATTTTTATTTTTTATTTGCCTTAGCTCCACCGTACTTTCCCTTCAAGCTCAAGAAATAGCAGATAACGCCCTAGGTTTAAGGCTTGGTGACAGTGATGGGTTTGGAGCCGAAATCTCTTACCAAAGGTCCCTAGGCCGCTATACCCGTGCCGAGTTGGATCTTGGTTACCGGGACAGTCGTGAATTTGATGCCGTGAAGCTAACCGGCGTATACCAGTGGATATATGAGATTGATCAAGGGTTCAACTGGTTCTACGGTGCCGGTGGAGGTCTCGGAAGTGTAGATTTCGCCCCCGTACCCAACAGAAACAACCCTACCATTGCCGAAGACCCAGATGGCGGACTCTTTGTTTTTATTGCAGGTGATGTGGGTGTAGAATACAATCCTGACCTGCCTATTGTTGTTTCTTTGGATTTTAGGCCAGAATTGGGTTTGATAGGTTTTAAAAACTTTGATAACAAGTTTAATTTTGACATTGCCCTAGGCATTCGTTACCAGTTCTAAAAACAAAATAACCATAAAACGCTTTTAAGCTCTTGACTCGTAATGTTAAGGGCTTTTTTTTGTTCCGATATATACCTACATTTACCTGATCTTAAACAAAAAGAATGAAAAAAGTAGTATTATCAGTCTGTATCTTACTAGGTGTAATAGCCTGTAACCAAAAGCCCGAAGGGTATAACTTTAAAGGAAACATAACCGGAGAAGTTGAAAATGGAACTAAAGTGTTTCTAAGAGCTATGGGTGAAAATGGCCAACCTGTAGATATTGACACTACCACTGTTGAAAACGGAAGCTTTGTTTTTACAGGTACTGCAGATTCTCCTGAGATGCACTATGTTTTTGTTGACAAGCTCATGGGATACACCGCGGTTATTTTAGAAAATGGCGATATAGAGCTTAGTGCCCAAAAAGATAGCTTAGGTTTTGCCAAAGTAAAGGGTTCAAAGCAAAATGAGGTGTTCATGGATTACATGGACCAGTCTAAGAAAATAACGGGACAGGCACAATCTATCCAACAGGATATGCAAAAAGCCCAACAATCTGCTGATGAAGCTACAGCCAATTCACTTCGTGACGAAATGATGGAGCTTCAAGAAGAATACAAAGATTTTGAGCTTACCTATATTAAAGAACACCCAGAAGCACTTATTTCGGTTCTTTTGATCGATAGGGCTATTGGAGCACGTGCGGTAACTGCCGAAGAAGCACAAACTTTGTATGACGGACTTTCACCTGAAATAAAGGAAACAAAGGCGGCCGCTTTAATTACTGAAAAATTGGATGCTCAAAAGAAAGCTGAGGAAAGCCAAAAAAGTACTGCTATAGGCGCTAAGGCCCCTGCTTTTACCGCTCCTACCCCTGACGGAAAAGAATTGGCACTTGCCGATGCTTTAGGGAAAGTTACTTTAATAGATTTCTGGGCCGCTTGGTGCAAGCCTTGCCGTGCCGAGAATCCTAATGTAGTAAATGTGTATAAAAAATACCATGACAAAGGGTTGAACATTATAGGTGTGTCTTTGGATAAAACAGAAGACGCTTGGAAAAAGGCCATTGCCGATGACGGTCTAACCTGGAACCAAGTTTCTAACTTGGCCTACTTTAATGACCCAATTGCCAAGTTATACAATGTAGATGCTATACCTGCCGCTTTTCTATTGGATGAAAATGGCGTAATTATAGCTAAGAACCTAAGAGGTCCCGCTTTGGAACAAAAGGTTGCAGAGTTACTGCAGTAAAATATATTTTTATATAACTAAAAAGCCCCGAGCGGAAATCCGTTCGGGGCTTTTTGTATATCTACAAGTATCTTAGAACTTGTTTCTTACATCTCTAAACGTACCTATTACGGTTGCGCTTCCTAATTTTTTAACGCTACCAAATACATTTGCAACGGAGTCGTCTCCAATAAACTCAAGTGTAGCTCCATCGTTAAGAATGATATCTCCATAAACTGTTAGGTTTCCTTCAATTCTTAGTTTGGCATCCTTGTTAACGGTAATGTTCTTTCGTTTGTTGTTTCTTCCAATGTACAATGTACCGTTCATTTCAAACAAACCATTACTGTTTATATAACTGCTGTTGTTTACTGCCCAAGTTCCGCATAACAACAATGAACCGTTTACGTTAACCGAGTTAAAGTACTTAGAACCTTTAAACTCTTTGGTCTCACCTTGGTTTACGGATAAGTTGGAACTTCCGTAGTAGTATGATAATTCTGCACAACGGCTTTCTAAACTCTGATCAGGTCTGTTCAACTTTACAATTTGAAGTCCAGCTTTACCCGAAGCAGCAAAAATATAATCACCTTTAGATGCTACATAGTTAATAGAGCCATCTAAATCTACCACACCAATAATATTGGTCTGTCCGTCTTTATCTTCCGATAAACATAGACCGGCACCACCATTGGCCATAAGTAGAACATCCTCATTAATGGCAACGGCATTGGTTACAATATTTTGAGTTTCTGTTCCCTCTGGATTTAAAAGAATTGGAATATGCTCTAATAAATCGCCACTGGTCATATTATAAACACCGGCTCCTTTAGATCCTTCTGAAACGTATATTTTTTCACCTGAAAAATCAAGGGTTCTTTTACTGTTGTCCCCAAAATCCGAACTAATGGCAATTGTTTTACTAACCGTAAAGCTTTTGTCCATGATGCTAACACCTTGGCTCGCATCTAGTACGGCAATAGTTCCATTGTTTTGTGCTACTGAACGTAAATCCGAAAAAGAAGCATCGTTCTGTGTAGAAAGGTCCGAGATTTTATAAGACGTTAACAAACCATCTTTCCCACTTGTTACCAATACCCCATCTGAAGTTACCTTAACATCGTTTGCAGTAAAACCTTCTTGAAAACCGTAGATTAACTCTCCGCTTACATCCAATTTACCACTAGAAGCAGGTATTTTTACCACAAATGAATTTGAAGTAGCTCTAACTGATTTTTCGGAATCCACACCACCAACGGCATACACATAGCCATTAGCATAAGCTATAGAATTAATATCAGCATTGGAATAGTACAATCTAGAAGAGACTTGAGGGTTGTTAGGGTCACTAACATTTATAATGTCTATACCACCCGCATAACCGTCTTCAACAGTATTATAGGATACGTAAGCGTAATCTCCATCCACATCCACATGAGATGCGGTAAGATTTTCTGCTCCGCTATAAGAAGGTGGGTCTACCCGGGCAATAAGGGTTAACGGGTAATCTCCCGCCATTTCTTCTCCACTTTTGGATGTTTTTCCGGTAGTACTGCCATCTTCTTTCAAAATTTCTAACACACCAGCATCATCATAAAGAATACTGTTCTCTAAAACAGACTCTTTTGCTTCAATTGAAATATTGTCTTCGGTGTCGGTAAAAACTGTAGTCTCATCGCTACAAGATGTAGCAAATGCAACAGCCGCTAATGCGACAAGTGAAAGTCTTTTCATTATAAGTAGGTTTAAAAGCTATTAGATTTGGGTTCTAACAGAACGTAAAACTACGGTGAAGTGTATACCCCACTCAATTATTTTCGATGAATTACCTATATAAGGGGCTTTTCTTGCCTTTTTAACGAAAATTTTATGCGTTAACTAGGAACTTTAATAAGGAAGATCGATGAACGGTAACTTATAATTTACCCATCTTGGCCATAATTAGAAGTATTATAATAGGTAATGCCAACAAGCCAACCATAAGGGGCTCGTTTACCAATAATTGAGGCATAAACAGTAGTGTGCTAACATAGCCCCCAATAGCGCCACCAAAATGAGCGGTGTGGCCAATATTACCCAATCGGCTTTTCATTCCATAAATAGAATACAATAGGTATCCAATACCAAAAACATAGGCTGGTACCGGTAACGGTATGAACATAATGCCCAACTGCATATTAGGCTGAAGCAGTATAGCAGCGTACAGTACTCCGGTTACAGCTCCACTTGCACCTACGGCACTATAATACGGCTCGTTCTTATGAAAAAACATGGCCAATAAACTTCCGGCCAACAAACTAATAAAATAGACACCTAAAAATTTACCTGATCCAAACCAATTGACCACCACAGGTGCAAAGAAGTATAGGGTAAACATATTAAAGAAGAGGTGTGCAATGTCTACATGCAAAAAACCGGAAGTAAGCATTCGGTCTTTTTGTCCCGCCTGAATCTGGCCAATGCCAAACTTGTAACGTTCAAAAAAAGCGGTATCGTTAAATCCTTTTAAGGAGACTAAAACATTAGCAGCAATTACCACGATAGTGGCAATATCCAGGTTGTTCATAGGGTGCAGTTAATTTCGGTTCAAATATAGTTATATTTGTCTACTTAAAATGTCTTGATGCAGTTGCTTGTTTTTATTTTAGTATATCCATTGCTGTGGATAATTTCTATACTTCCCTATCGCCTTTTTTACGGATTTTCGGATTTTGTATTCTTTTGGGTCTATCGTGTTGTGGGCTATAGAAAGAATGTGGTACAACAAAACTTGGAGTTGGTCTTTCCGGACAAAACGGAATCAGAAATAAAGGACATCCAAAAAAAGTTTTACCACCATATGTGCGATATGTTCTTGGAAATGGTAAAAACCATGAGTCTTTCCAAAGCGGCAGTTAAAAAGCGCTATGATGTTCAGAATATTGAAGTTCTACAAGAAATTGAAAAGGAAAAAAGCATATTGGTTGTTTGTTCGCATTACGCGAACTGGGAGTGGAACGTTAGCATGAACAATTATGTCAACTCCAAAGGTTATGCAGTTTACCAAAAAATAAGCAACACCTATTTTGACCGATGGGTGAAAAAAGTCCGTGCGCGTTGGAACACAACACTTATTACCAAAGAGGAAACGGCCAAAACCGTATTGGTCAACTATAAAAACAACGTAAAGGGAATTTTTGGTATGGTAAGCGACCAATCTCCACAACGTAGCCGCGCGCATTATTGGACCGAATTTATGGGTGTAAAAGTGCCAGTAATTAACGGTGCGGAAACTTTAGCCCGAAAAATGGATTTGGCCGTAGTTTTTTTAAAAGTGTCCAAAGTTAAAAGAGGTTATTACAAAGCGGAATTAATTCCTATTACGACTGCAGGAGCCTCTACCGAAAAAAATGAGATAACGGACACCTTTTTAAGACTCGCAGAGCAACAGATAAAGGAACAACCGGAATACTACTTGTGGACACATAGACGCTGGAAACACAGAAATAGTGTTCCTGTGGAGTTTGAGTAATCCTCTCCCTTCGACTGCGCACCGGAAGTTGTTACTTCAACTGAGAGAGAAACTTTTTGGCCGGCTGTGCTCAAAAAGGTGTTACTCATTAATATGAATTATATAAAACAGGATTGTGCTGAGTAATACAAGGCTTATAGAAGACTAGCTCCGGGGAAAATATTTCTTGATTAAACGTAAAAACGCTCGAAATGAAAATGAGAAAAAACTCAATCATTCCGAGCGTTTTATTATGAAGCACCATCCTTAGACTGCACTCAGGAAGGTGCTGATTTTACAAACCGGCTACAGTTTTTATCTCTCCAATTATACGATCGGCAAGTTCGTCTGCTTGAGACTGACTTTTAGCTTCGGTATAAATACGGATAATTGGTTCTGTATTTGATTTTCTAAGGTGTACCCAATTTTCGGCAAAATCTATTTTTACACCATCAATGGTAGATATATCTTCGTTTTTATACTTTTCGGCCATGGCCTTAAGAATACCATCTACATCTAGACCCGGTGTTAACTGTATTTTCTTTTTGCTCATAAAGTACGAAGGGTAGCTTGCGCGAAGTTCTGCAACTGTTCCACCTTTTTCGGCCATAAGCATTAAGAATAAAGCAGTACCCACCAAAGAATCACGGCCGTAGTGACTTTCAGGATAAATGATACCCCCGTTACCTTCACCACCAATAATGGCATTGTTCGCTTTCATTTTCGTAACCACATTAACCTCGCCCACTGCTGCAGCTTCATAAGTGCCGCCATGCTTTTGGGTAATGTCCCGTAATGCACGTGAAGAAGAAAGGTTAGAAACCGTGTTTCCTTTGGTCTTGCCCAAAACGTAATCTGCACAGGCCACTAAAGTGTATTCTTCACCAAACATTTCGCCAGTGTTATCAATAAAAGCCAAACGGTCTACATCTGGGTCTACCACGATACCAAAATCGGCTTTTTCTTTTACTACCAATTCACAAATATCCCCTAAATGTTCTTTTAAAGGCTCTGGGTTATGCGGAAAATGACCTGTTGGGTCACAATATAGTTTTACGACTTCAACACCAAGTTCTTCCAGTAGTTTTGGAATGGCAATTCCCCCAGTGGAATTTACCCCATCTACTACTACCTTAAATTTTGCTTTGCGAATAGTATCCGCATCTACCAATGATAAATCTAGAACTTCATCAATATGAATGTCTATGTACGAATCGTTTTTGGTAATACTCCCTAGGTCATCAACCTCGGAGAAATCAAAATCTTCCTTTTCGACTATATCCAAAATTTTAGTACCTTGGGCCGCATCTAAAAACTCCCCTTTTTCATTAAGAAGTTTAAGGGCGTTCCATTGTTTTGGATTGTGGCTGGCGGTTAAAATAATCCCACCATCGGCTTTTTCCAAAGGCACTGCTATTTCCACCGTAGGTGTAGTGGACAAATCTAAATCAACAACATCTATTCCAAGACCTACTAAAGTAGATACTACAAGGTTTTGGATCATTTCACCTGAAAGGCGGGCATCTCTACCAATAACTACTTTTAATTCTTCTTTTTTAGAATACGCTTTTAACCAAATACCATATGCTGCAGCAAATTTAACCGCATCTATGGGGGTTAAGTTATCTCCCGGGCTACCTCCAATAGTGCCTCGTATACCTGAAATCGATTTTATTAATGTCATATTTTTTTAAAATAGTTTCTGCAAATATACAGGTCTAAGGCCAATACTATGTTTGCAATTTGTAAATTCGAGCTTATGAACTTTTTAGCACACATTTATCTCTCTTTTGACGACCCAGAAATTACTTTGGGAAATTTTATTGCGGACAGTATACGGGGCAATAAATTTAAGCACCTGCCGGAAAGGGTCCAAAAGGGAATTCTATTGCACCGGGAAATTGATACGTTTACGGATACACATGAAATTCCTAAAATTAGTAGCAAGCGTTTACATAAAAATTACAGTCATTATAGTCGGGTGATCGTAGATATTTTTTACGACCATTACCTTGCCAAGAACTGGAGTACATATAGTAAAACACCTTTGGATGCCTATGTTGAGAATTTCTATGATCTACTGGAGGACAATTACCCTATTCTACCGGTGGGCGTACAACGCATGATGCCTTATATGATTTCGGATAATTGGATATATAACTATTCCAAAATGGAGGGAATAGCAAAGGTATTGAAAGGCATGAACCGTAGGACCAACAATAAATCCAAAATGAATTTTGCTATTTTGGATCTGGAGGAACATTATGAAAAGTTTGAAGAAGAGTTTGCTGCTTTTTTTGATGAACTCATGGTGTTTTCAAAACAAAAATTTATTTCACTTTAATATCAAGGCAGATAGAAATTAATAAAAAAAGTACAATCCTTTAA
The DNA here is from genome assembly GCF_018860715.1 of Zobellia sp. B3R18. Lineage (NCBI taxonomy): Bacteria > Pseudomonadati > Bacteroidota > Flavobacteriia > Flavobacteriales > Flavobacteriaceae > Zobellia > Zobellia sp. B3R18. The sequence goes on from NZ_JAHKQG010000003.1 coordinate 283,560, forward strand.
ACCGACCGCGTATGAAACCAACACGTCTAATTCTATTGAAGACCCTTGTTCTCCTTCTTTTTGTCAATTGTAAAAACGAGCCTCCAAAACCGGCAAAACCCACGGGTGTAGTCGCTGAGAAGGCTATGGTGGTTTCTGCCCGAGAAGAAGCTTCTACCATAGGTGCTACAATTTTAAAACAAGGAGGAAATGCTTTTGACGCCATGGTTGCTACGGAATTGGCACTGGTAGTATCCTATCCGTTCGCCGGAAATATAGGCGGTGGTGGTTTTATGGTATATCGCAAAGCGGATGGTTCTATAGGAGCATTGGATTACCGAGAAAAAGCACCATTATCCGCTACAAAAGATATGTATTTAGATTCTCTGGGTAATGTTATTCCGGGTATGAGTACCAAGGGCGCTACCGCAGTTGGTGTTCCCGGAACGGTAGCCGGCATTGTAGAGGTACATAAGAAGTTCGGTTCTATGTCTTTAGAAGATATCCTCGCCCCTGTAATTGCTTTGGCAGATGAAGGTGTTATCATAACCGAGAAGCAAGCCGAAAGGTTCGCCAACTATAAAGAGATAATTCTTGAGGTTAACGATAGTGTTACAACCTTCCCGATAGGCTGTAAAGCTGGCGATTTGGTAAAATACCCTGCATTGGCAAATACACTCAGGCGTATTGCTAAAGATGGCAGGGACGGTTTCTACAAAGGGGAAACCGCAAAAATATTGGCGTCTTTCATTCAGGAAAAAGGTGGATTTGTAACCGAAAAAGATTTGGAGCAATATGAGGCCCGCTGGCGCGAACCTGTCGTTTTTGATTACAAAGACCTTCATATTATATCTATGAGTCCGCCTAGCAGCGGAGGTATGACCATCAACCAAATTTTGAGGATGATGGAACCGTATGACGTTGCCAAATTTGGGCACAATTCCGAAAAGACCGTTCAATTGTTTACAGAAGCTGCGCGCCGTGCCTATGCTGACCGTAACTACTGGTTGGGCGACCCTGATTTTGTGAGCATCCCAATGGACCAACTTTTAAGTCCCAAATATCTGGATGAACGCATGGCCGATTTTTCCTTTGATAAAGCAACAAAATCCGAAGACATTCGTGAAGGTAACTTTCAAATGGCCGAAAGTATGGAAACTACCCACTACTCCATTGTAGATACAGAGGGCAATGCGGTTTCCGTAACTACCACTTTAAACGGAGCTTATGGTTCAAAGCTGTATTGTGATGAACTTGGCTTTTTCTTGAACAATGAAATGGACGATTTTAGTGCCAAGGCAGGTGTACCCAATATGTTCGGTCTGGTTGGTGCCGAGGCCAATGCTATTGCACCAGGTAAGCGTATGCTGAGCAGTATGACCCCTACCATTGTAGAAAAGGACGGTAAACTTTGGATGGTAGTTGGTACGCCCGGAGGTTCTACAATAATTACTGCAGTGGCCCAAACCATTCTAAACGGATATGAGTTTAATATGAGCATGCAAGAGGCAGTAAACGCCCCTCGTTTTCACCACCAATGGTTACCGGACGTGGTTATTTTTGAGCCCGAAGGCTTTTCGGAAGAACTTAAAGAGAATTTAAAAACTAAAGGTTATCATATTAATGAAGACCGTACCCCTATAATTGGAAAAGTAGATGCCATACGTGTATTGCCCGATGGAACTTTAGAAGGTGGAGCGGATAAACGAGGTGATGATACCGCCGTAGGATTTTAGAGCATTTAGATGATAAAAAGAATATTGAAGGTTGTGGGGAAAGGAATTATAATCCTTTCCGCCATTTTGCTTATTGGTTTTGGAATTGTTTATTTAATCTATAATGAACCTCTACCAAAAGGGATTCCCGGTACAGAGGCCGATGCCTTGGCCGAAAAAATGCTAAAGGCTACTAATAACGAAGCGTATAGGAACACCAACTATTTAGAATGGAGTTTTGCCAATGGTGCACATTCCTATAAGTGGGACAAGATAAACGGAGAGGTGGATGTAGAATGGGATGCCTATCGCATACTTTTGAACCTAAAACACCCGAACAAAAGCAAGGTGTTTGAAAATGAAGCCGAGGTTATTGGCAACTCCCGAAAAGAACTTATTACCAAGGCCGAAGGTTATTTCAATAATGATTCCTTTTGGTTAGTGGCTCCATTTAAAGTTTTTGACCAAGGCACACAACGTAGTGTGGTAAACTTGGAAGACGGTACCAAAGCACTGATGATTACCTATTCTTCTGGCGGTAGTACGCCAGGAGATTCCTATCTCTGGCATTTAGGCCCCAACGGATTACCAGAAAGTTACCAAATGTGGGTAAGCATTATTCCCATAGGGGGACTCCAAGCTACTTGGGACGATTGGAAAATTATGGAAACCGGAGCTTTCTTGCCCACCTCCCACAAGCTGGGACCAATAACTTTAGACATGGGCGAAGTTCGTGGATACAATGATTAGAATCTCAACTATTTAAGAACCCGATTTTATAGGTTTTTCCACCAGTTGGGATAAGTAGTAACGGAATCGGTAACAATAATTTCTTGGCCAATTTTTGGGGCAATTACCTTAACGTTCAATTCTAACGCCTTTTTTTGTACGCGCCTTATGGGGTCTTTCCAATCATGGAGCGCCAATTTAAAACCGGCCCAATGTATGGGCATGATTTTTTTGGCATTAATATCCAAACCTGCCTGTGCCGTTTCCTCGGGCATCATATGTATATCAGGCCACAGCTCATTATATTGTCCACATTCCATTAAGGCCAGATCAAACGGTCCGTACAAGTCCCCTATTTGCTTAAAATGCGATGCATAACCGCTGTCTCCGCTAAAATAGACGTTTTCTGAACGGGATTTCACGACCCAAGAGCTCCATAAGGTGCTTTGTCCGTTACTCAACTTTCTGCCGGAAAAGTGTTGTGCCGGTGTGCAGGCCAGAGTTATATTGCCCAATTCTTTTTCTTGCCACCAGTCCATCTCCGTTATCTTGTCTGCTGAAATTCCCCATGCTTCCAAGTGAACCCCTAGCCCAAGTGGTACAAAATAGTGATCAGTTTTATCCTTTATCGCTAAAATGGTCTCATAATCCAAATGGTCATAATGGTCATGGGAGAAAATGACCGCATCAATGGTGGGCAACTTTTGTACGTCCAAAGGCATTTCTCTATTAAAGCGCTCATCTCCCAGCCATGGGTGTGGCGCAGGAACCATACCGAACATGGGATCCAGAAGAATGTTCTTGCCCTCCATTTGCAACAAAAATGAGGAATGTCCAAACCACACTAATCTGGCTTTACTCCTATAATCGGCTACTTGGACGGAATCTAGTTTCTCAACTTTTAAATCTTCCTTAGGTCTGCCATTTGGAACGTTGGCCGTAAAAAAGGTATAAGCAAGACTCAAGGTTTCCCCTAGGCTTAAATCTTTTGGAACGGCTTTGACATTAATGAACTTTCCGTCTTTAAACTGATTTGAGTTCTCGTACACCACTTGCCTTTCTTGGCCAACATCACCACCAAAACTTGGATAAAAACTATTGAACAATAGGTATGCAATTACCAATACGCCAATTCCTATAAGAACTGCAAATACTACCTTCTTCAAAATTTTTATCAGCATATTGAATCAAACATTTTTGCAAAAATAGGGTTTGCCCGAAATATAATGGATATAGACAGCCCTTTATAAAAGAAATGTTCATTGAAAAAGAACGTATCTAGGCGGCGTGAGTCCGTTTAGACGCATGGAGACTAGCATTTGTGCTCTGTGATGCGTTATATGGTCAGATAGCAGCATAAAAATTTGTCGTTTACTTCTGTTCAGACCAAAATAATCTAATTCATCATCTAATTGAGCAGTATCAAATTGACCAATTAGTTTTATGGTTTCATCAAACGTGGTATTGATTAAAGCTATCATTTCAGCTTTGGATTTTGTGCCGACTTTAAAAACGGTGTCCGTTTGCCAATCTCTAGATTCTCTGTCCCCTAATAAAGATTGACTATGCCAATCCATGGCGTAACCAATATGTAATAGATTCTCGGCAAAACTTAGAGATTCTGGTGTAGCCTTAAAACCATATTTATCCTCTTGCATGGTTTCCGCTACCAGAACTATATACTTGCGGGAGTTTTCCAAGCGCTCCAAATAGTCTTGAACATAAGCGTCTTTCTGCGCGAAAAGAGGTGAGTTTACCAAACCGAAAAACATTAGGACGGTTAATAGTGTTAGGATTTTCATGGTGTTTTACTTTAAAGGATAGGAATCGAATTAAACTTATATACCGGAACAATAATGGGTCTTAAATATACAATCTTTGAATTTTCCTATAACCTTTTTAAAGAATTTTGAAAAAGCACTTGAAATTTGAATAGGACGGACAAAAGTAAATTGGACTTACTTCTCGGCAGACATTTTCCTCAATAAATACAACCCAGCTCATTTATCTATAATCGGTCTGCATAACTAGTCGCGTTTTTTGATTCCAAATTTAAGCCTCAGGTAATGAACAAACGATGTTTTGAAAAATTATAATTATCTTTCATTGAAAATAATCATTGCTAAAAACTCAATATATGAAAACATCACTTGCTTTAACCATAATATTATTCTCTACAACTTTCACTTTCGCGCAGGACAATGACAAGGTTACATATGCTCAAAGTGAGAATCGTCCATTCTCTCCTGCTGTAACTGTTGGAAATACAATTTATCTCTCGGGTATGATCGGTGCTGAAAATGGAGAATTGGTGTCTGGTGGTATTATAGCTGAGACGAAACAAGTTCTGGAAAACATCAAAAGGATTCTGGAGCAAAATGGCTCTTCAATGGACAAAGTGGTTAAGTGTACATGCATGCTTGCCGATATTGACGAGTGGGAAAAGATGAATAGTGAGTATGTAAAATATTTCCCGAAGAACAAACCTGCTCGGAGTGCATTTGGCGCATCAGGTCTCGCAAGAGGTGCGCGTGTGGAAATTGAATGTATTGCGGTTAAGTAACTCGCAATTATTCCTAGCAGATTTTCATATTTCTTACTAATCCCACCAAGAGTTTCATGCTATACGGTATGTTATATTGCAGAATGTATTTGTCAAGATTTTTTTAAATACTCAGAAATTGCAGAATGTCCTTTAATTATTCTTGAGCTTTCTTCTTCACTCGGATCAAGTGACCAATTCCCTTTCTCCGATGTTCCACCAAGAATAATTCCATCCTTGCGGGGAAACATATACAGTAATTTGTCATGAGAAGAAACAATGTAGGAATAATCAATTTCCGGTTGCGGAAGCAAAACGGATAATTGACCTTTAACGGGAGTTAAACTTGAGTCATTAAAAAGTTTTTTTGAACCTAGACCCGTACAATTCATAATTACTGCTTCTTCAAGACTCATAAGTTCTTGAGTTGTTCGGAAATCCACAATCTTTATTTCACCACCAGCTCGGTAAAAATCATCAAGCAAAGAATTTAAGTAAATGGGAGGTTCGATCATAAGTGTATTGATTTCCTCTACTTTAGAATAATCAAACAGCCCTTTCCCATATTCTTTAAATCCCGGGTATAGATTTTTTCCGCCGGGAAACCGAAAACCTCCACCCAAGAAATAATTCTTAATCCACCAAACACCGTATCGCTCTCCTACCAAATCTTGAAACATTCTTTGGGAAATCTGTGATGCGTTGTTAAACTGTTCAATAAATTTAGAATCAACCTGACTCGGTTCAAAGACAGATACAGGAGCCCATAAGGCACCGGCTACGTTGGACACCGTGTCTGGTGGTAATTGTTTACTATAGATTGTTACCTGAAACCCTCTGCGTTGCAGAAGTATAGCAGTTGACAAACCTATAACTCCGCATCCCAACACAGCTATCTTAGATGCTTGGACGGCGCTAATCATATTAACGGCAAGAGTTGCTGTTCCCCATGAAAGAGATATCCCTCCGCCTCCGTGTCCATAATTATGTATAATTTCTTTTTCACCAATTTTTTCCTTTTTAATAAGGTAACCGGATGGTCTGTATGGGCGTAGACCTACAGCAGTTCTTATAACCCGGTCTTCTGAAACATTTACAGGAAAAGGCAAGGTGTTACTCCCTTTTAAGTTGAGCTTGGAATCAACATTTTGTGAGAAAAGCATATTTGGCTTTACTAAAGTTGAACCGATTAGGCCGGCTGCCCCCAGACCTTTAATAAAATTTCGTCTGTTCTTCATGCCAACGGAATATTAGTTAAGAGTGATGCTTAAATGCATAACAACAGTTATATAAATTGAAAGTTACGTGTTTAAGTGCGACGATTTTCCGAAGGAAAATTAGATACAAGCAAAGTAAGCAACTGACATTGGTTGAACACTAATTTAACCATTTTTCAAAATTGCTTGGCCTAAGAAGTTAAAATATAAACCACAAAAATTCATATTACAGTAATGGGGGGAGATTTTTGTTATTATGCAAAATTTTACCCCTTCTATATGTTGAATTAAAAAAGCCTCTTGAAGAAGAGGCTTATAAAAAAATCGTTTTTAATAATTCAACCCGGCACTTTACCATTCGTATGATAAGTACTAATCTCTGTGAATTGATTTATCACTTAAAGAACAGAAAATCCTGGATAAAGTAGTTTTTCCAGAATAGTTCCAACCATAAATTATATTCTTTTACTTAAAATCTTTAAGAGTAGAATCTCTATTCCAATTAAAATCATTGAAAATTCCAAGTTTCTCAATATTAAGAATTCTCTATTATTTCAGTTTTTCAGATTTCATCAACATGTAGTTAAGAGTATTGTTTATTTCATCACCAATTTAGACCCTTAACCAAAAAAACCTTACAGAAATCTGTAAGGTTTTCAACAAAACTCTCAACAATACTATGTTGCATAAAAAATAACAACTCTAATTATTCTTTTAAGTACGACACCAGTGCATCTATAAAAACATCAAACTTCTCTACATGTGGTAGGTGGCCTACGTTTTCTATCTCAACCAGTTTTGAGTTTGGTATCGTTTTTTTAGTTTGTTTTCCTAACTCACTGTATAATCCCATAGTTTTTCTAACCTCTTCTGAAACCAATGGTTTTCCTAAAGCGGTTCGGTCTCTGGTTCCTATTATTAATAATGTGGGAGCGGTTATGTTTTTAAATTCATACACCACAGGTTGGGTAAAAATCATGTCATAGGTTAATGCAGCATTCCAAGCTATGGTTTTGTACTCAGAATTTAATGTCCAACCGGCCAATAAGTTTATCCATTGGTCATATTCCGGTTTCCATTGATTGTCATAATAGTTAACGAGCTGGTATTTTTTTATGCCTTCGTAGTTCTTTTTAAGCTCATTGTCATACCACCACTCTACTGGTTTGTAAGGCACTTTTAGTTTCCAATCTTCTAAACCAATGGGATTTTCTAGAATCAGTTTTTCTGTGGTTTCCGGGTACATTAAAGCAAAACGTGTGGCTAGCATACCCCCCATAGAATGTCCTAGAACGGCAGTTTTAGTAATATTCAGCTTGTCTAGTAGCGCTTTTGTGTTTTGGGCCAATTGCTGAAAGGTGTAATGAAAATGCTCCGGTTTGGAAGATTTCCCAAATCCGATTTGGTCCGGAACAACAACACGAAAACCTTCTTTGGCTAAAGCTTCTATAGTGGTTTGCCAATAGGCGCCATTAAAGTTTTTACCATGTAACAGCACAATGTTTTTACCATTGTAATTGTCTGGAGTAACATCCATATACCGCATTTGTAAGTCTTGCTCTTGAATGTTCAATTCTAAAGTTTCAACCGAATATGGATATTCATAATTTGATAATTCAATATCTAACCATTGCAAATTACCGTCTTGTGCGATACTTAACTGTGTGGAGAGGATTACGATGAGCAACCCAAATATATTCTTTTTCATTTTGTAAATTCTAATAGGGAATAATTCTTCTTTTACTACTGTTTCTATATTCTGAATATTAAGCAAAAACTAAAATGGAGATACAAGTCCGCACTTAATTTCACAGCAAATTTAAGGCTGTATTAAACATTCGAGTAACAGAAAGTTTTAAGGTTTTCATAAAAGATTCTATGTGCAATTTTCAGTGCCGAGTAAACATATTTACAAGTATTCTGGCTACCCTCCTATCACAATAAAAAACCGCCAATCAAAAGTATGTATTGACAGGTGGCTTTCCCTTTTTTCTAAATTCCCTTTCGGAATAAAACTGAATTTAATTCAGCTTTTTATATATCTCAATGTTTTGAAAAATAGTATCGTTGCGCTCATAAGTATTTATCTGCTTATAAGTGTTGTTACTGCGTTCTATGGGAATTACATACGTATTTACATCACTCTGCATAGACTTGGACATTGAAGTCAGGGTTTCTGTAATAGTATCATTTTTAAAAGTGTAGGTACCATAGCCATGCCATTCAGATGCATCCGCAGCTGGGTCCGTATTCCAGATAACATGTCCGTCTAAATAGATTTTATGTTGCACTTTACTGGTGTCAACACTTAGCGTATCTCCATTTCCTAGGTTATAGAAATGGCTTAATTCCCACACACCATCAATCGGGCTGGAATTTACAGAAGGCTTATTCACGCGAGATGTACAGCAAGTGAATAGAAATACTATAGCAAAAAGTAACGCCTTAGCAGGGATTTGCTTTTTCATGATTGGAGGTGGGTGGTTAACAGGTTAGGTATTCTCGTGGGCTCTTCCCACGAAAATGGTATCACCCATAAAGTTAACCTAAAAGTTTTTCACTTAGGAATTTTCCCACCTTTTTAATGTTTAGTGATTTTCTGAATTTGATTTCAAATACCCCTACTCCGCTCACCCAAATCTTAAAATCACTATCGCCATCAAAAGTACCGGCAGTTTCAACTGAAAACGAGCTTATTTTTGAGTAAGGGAAAGACTTAAACTCCTTCTTACTTCCGGTAAGTCCTTGAACATCCATAGCTATGATTCTTTTGGAGGTAAACCAAACTTTGTCACGAACATGGAATAGGCCAATTCTATTTCTTCGTTGTCTATAAGAATGTCCGCTACTTTGGCCCTACTGGCTTCTGAATTTTCTTCTTTGGTAACGCTAAAAGTTACTAGTAAATCAATCTTCATAATGTGTTTTTTTATTGAAAAAGAACATATCTAGGCGGTGTAAGTCCGTTTAAACGCATAGAAACAAGCATTTGTGCTCTGTGGTGGGTAATGTGATCTGCCAGCAACATCAAAATTTGCCGTTTACTCCTATTAAGACCAAAGTAGTCCAAATGGTCATCTAATTGAGTGGTATCAAACTCACCTATTAACTTAATGGTTTCATCAAATGTGCTGTTAATCAGTGCTATCATTTCAGCTTTGGACTTTGAACTCACTTTAAAAATGGTGTCCGTTTGCCAGTCTCTGGATGCCCTGCCCCCTAACAAAGATTGACTGTGCCAATCCATGGCATAGCCAATATGCAGCAAATTCTCTGCAAAACTTAGGGATTCCGGTGTGGCCTTAAAACTATACTTGTCTTCCGGCATGGTTTCCGCTACCAGAACTATGTATTTACGCGAATTTTCCAACCGTTCCAAATAGTCATTTATATAGCTGTCTCCTTGCGCAAAAAGAGGTGGTGTTGCCGGACCAAAGAATATTAAGACCGCACAAATCATTAGGTTCTTCATGGTTTCTAATTTTTTAATAATTCAACCCGGTACTTTACCATTCGTATGATAAGTTCTTTGGGTAAAGGTTTGTTTAATGGAAACTGAACCGAACCTTTAGCACGTTTGTATTCGGTCAATTCCGAGTCGAATTTTTCTATGGTTGTCGGGTGCGGATAAAACCCCACGTGCTTCTTATAGCCCGCAATCATAATCTGTTGTTCACGCTTCCCATTTTCGATTAAAGCATAAGCCGGAATGTTGTAGTTAAGCAATTCCGTTGCATTGGGTTCTGCTTTTAGAATACAGGTTTTTAGTTCCAAAAGCATGTTTTTTACGTTCTGCGGTTGAGCGTCAAAATACGCATCCACATTTTTAAATTCTACTTTTTCACTCATTTGTAGTCTTGTTTTATGACTTATCAATGCTCTGTAGAATGGTTACTGGTGTTGTACACAGTTATTGATTCAGTTTAGAAGTATATTCACCTAACTTTTTCATCATCAAAAACTACTTCTCCTCCAATAACTGTCATAGCGACCTTGGTTTCTAAGATTTGATTTTCGGGAATTGTCATTATATTTTTGTCAAGTATAGTGAAATCTGCCCATTTTCCAACTTCTATACTCCCTTTGTCATTTTCTTGAAATGCAGCGTAAGCGGCATCCAATGTATAAGATCTGAGCGCTTGATTCCTAGTCATTTTCTGTAGTGGTTCATAACCACCATCAGGCATGCCTTTTAGAGTTTTTCTGGATACTGACGCATAAAAGCCAGCCATAGGATCAATGGGTTCTACGGGTGCATCGGTTCCGTTCACAATCTTTGCTCCAGACTTTAATAAGGTCTGCCATATATAGGCACCTTCGGTAATACGTTTCTCTCCTAGACGATCAATGGCCCAAGGTCTATCCGATGACATATGGATAGCCTGCATTGCAAGAATAACATCCAATTCAGCAACCCTAACAATGTCCGCTGGGTCAAAATGTTGGGCATGTTCTATTCTAAATCTTGCATCTTTTGGACTATTTGTAGATTCAGTCTTAAATGTGTTCTCATAAATATCCAAAACCTCACGAGTTGCTCGGTCACCTATGGCATGTATACCCACTTGAAAACCATTTTTGTAGGCATTATTGACAATTTTATTAATATCCTCTAACGGAGTAACATTATGACCATGCACTCCGGGTGCATCTGTATATTCTTCCAATAACCAGGCACCTCTTGAGCCTAAAGCCCCATCTGCCATTAGTTTAATAGATCTAATGGTTAGTTGATTGTCATATAGGTTCTCTTGAATACCTTTCTTAAAATAATATTCCAGAAGTTCAGGTTGTGTTCCGCGAAGCATAACATACAGCTTTAGTTTAATTAGGTTTTGTGAGGCCATTTCTTCATAAAGGTTTACCATATAGCCCCCCGAACCTGCATCATGAAATCCGGTGATACCATTTTTATAGCACTCTTCTAAAGCTAGAATTAATGTCTCTTTTACATCTTCCTTTGTAGGTTCAGGTAAAAACTTAAACACTAAATCTCCTGCAGTTTCATTAAGAATTCCGGTGGGTTCACCATTTGAATCTAAAACTATTTCGCCGCCATCCGGTTGAGGTGTTTGTGAATTGATACCTGCAATTTCCATCGCTTTATGGTTTATAATTATGATATGTCCAGAGGCATGTACAAGAATAACAGGATGATCTGGTACAGCAGCAGATAGTAACTTATTTGTAGGATACCCATTAACTAATGTAGGTTGTGTAATCCACTTATCATGATGCCACCCGTTAGCTATAATCCATTCTCCTTTTGGCGTACTTTTTGCTTTTTCAGCAACTTTTTTAATGGCCTCCTCATAACTCTTAGCTCCACTCAAGTCAACTTCCAATAAATTAAGACCAATACCATACAAATGGGCATGCCCCTCTATTAAACCAGGAACCATGGTCTTGCCTTTTAAATCAAAAAGTTGGGTTTTATCCCCTTTTAACTTCATGATATCTTCCTTACTTCCCACAGACAGAATTGAATCGGCTCTTACGGCCACAGCTTCCACCATTGGGCTGTTATCGTTCATGGTATAAATCTCTCCATTAAAATAAATTTGATCTGCCAATGTGCCAAGTTCACTGGTTTGTGCCTTTGAGATTACGGTTATAAGTAAAAAGAAAATAAGTAATTGCGTTGATTTCATTTTGTGTTTGTTTGGAGTCCAAGATTATTAGACTTGTTTAAAGTTTGGTTATAAATATTAAATTGTGCCTAACAGTCCGGGGGGATATTTTCCGTAAGACGCAGCCTACCGAGGGAAAGATTGCTGTGACTTCTAGAGTATATGACAGTTGTATGTGGTTGTCTAAAGTAGGTAGTAAAGTTGATAAAAGCAATAGAGCCCTATTTAAAATAGCGGCATACGCGGACCGTTTTGGAAACTAAGTGCTACGGAAGTCGTGAAAAAGAGGCTATTTATTCAGTATGTATTTTTTTGCAGCGGAGTAACATGGCCTTCTGGTCATCTCCCTAACGGTTAGCATAAGTATAGTAGCCGACTGCGTGGTGATTACTTTTAAAGTTACAAGAAATTTTAAACGGGCTACAAACCTTGAATTTACTACTATTTAGGCTATTATTTTAATACATTATCTCCATGAATTAATTCCATCATTTGGCTGAATAGTTATTTGGATAACGGAGATCTATCCTCTTTTTATAGGTCAGGCTACGCCAAATCCATTCCAAGGGGCCAAATTTGAAATGTCTTAACCAGATATGGCTAAGAATAATTTGCGAAACTAAAATAAGAATAGCAATACCTGATGTATGCAGTAAACCAATTTTACCAATTAAGTTAAATCCAAAATTGTAAAATATAATAATCATGATCAAAGTCTGAAACAGGTAATTGCTCAGAGCCATTCTCCCCACAGGAATTAAATATCCAAATGCTCTTTTACCTATAGAAGTTTGAACAGCTTTAGATATGGAAGTTATGTAGAAAATGCACAGAAATATCTGGCCAGCTAATACTAAGAACTTATAAAGCATATTTAATGGAGTTGATGGGAACATATAGGAACTTCCACCAATTATTTTAGCTAAAAAAGTAGCCAAAAGACCTACGATTAAACTGGTTATTAATAATGATGATTTTGTTTTTTTTGTAAACAATTCAATTGAAGCGAAATAGTAACCAAGAAGAAAAATTCCAAGGAATTTAAAATACCCCCCTGATGGAATATAACCTAAGTATTTCCAGACAAGATTATGAATGTTTAAAAAGAATAGGTCTACAATTGAACCATTCTGGAATGTACTTATAACTGCTTCAACGGTCATATCCGGATATTGAACATGGGCCAGGGCAGCCGTTTTTTCAGGACTAGCAGAACTTAAAGCCTCAGAAAATGGCAAGAGACATAAATCGATTAAAAGTGGAAATAGCAGGAAAAATATCGACCAGAGAATAAGGTTTTTTGACTTGACATTCCGGAATAAAATGAGGATAAAACCAAATATCGAATAGGCAAGTAAAATGTCTCCAAACCAAATTAAACTGTGCAAAAATCCTATCAACAACAGAAAAAATAGTCTTCTTCTATATGTTTTTAAAAAATTAATGGAATCTTCTTTGTTCTTTTCATATTGAATATAGAACCCAACGGCAAAAAGAAGTGAGAAGAGGGTGTAAAACTTTCCTGTGACTATGACATCTAAAAACGAATATAATTTTTCATTTAATTGAAAGTCAGTTATTTGTTCAAGGTCATCAAAGGGCATAAAAACGTATCCGCTAAAAAATCCCATGTTCATGAAAATGATTCCAAGTAAAGCGAAACCCCTTAGGATGTCTAGAATTTCAATTCTTTGTTTAGGTTCTATTGGTTGGTTAGAGGTCATTGGTTCAATATTTTATTTGAGAGAGAAACTATATTCTTGGCAAAACTTTCAATAACGTGGTTTTGACCTTAATGCAAGGTTACGGCTTAGCTAAGCTTAGTTCGGGGGGAAAGGAAACTTTTCGTTTCCATCTACGCACGTAGCGAAATTTTTGGTTTTGCTTTTCTTTTTTTGTCTAAATCTAAATTTGAATATTTCGCTATCGCGTAATTTTCAATTTAGCGACATTATAAATATACAAACATCTTTCGGTTTAGCCCTAAAGTCCGCATTACGTTTAGGTTGTGTTGGGCTCAGTTATTTTCAGGTTAACTTGTTCAAGCTTGCTGCTATAAGTTTATTTTTTTTCTCTCTTTGATTTTTCTCTATTTGTTCATCTAAAATGATTTCAATCGATGTTCTTAGAATTGGAAAGTGCTCTTTACATTCCTCTTCATCTAAAGCATGAATTCCTTTACTTAGAATCGAATATATTTTTGTGTTCTCCACGAGAAATGATGGCAATTTATCTTTTGCTAGATTTATTTTTTCTTTGAAATCTTTCTTGAATAGTTCTTCTTTAGCAATCTTTTCCTCAGATATCAGTTCATTTATTTTTGGAGTCAGTATATGCTTTTCAATTATTCTTCTTAAGTAAACGAATGCACCAATACCTACTCCATGAGCAGCGAGTCCAATAGCTCTATTGAGTTCTGAGTATATATCCTCATTTAATTTTCTATATTTTGAAATAGATTCAGTTGTTAAATCAGCAAGAGTTGGATGTTGTCCAACTTTAATTAGATTTTTATTAATAACTCTAAAAATGAAATACTGAGAATGGGAAGGGTCGTTAGGTTGCCTAGGACAGGTGAATTTTCTAATAAAAAGAGATTTTTTTTCTAATTTATTGACTAAAGTGTTTTCGTTTTTTGATTTAAGATTTCCGCTATGCATTCCAGCTAATGTTAGCATATCCTTTAACTCTTGTTCATCACATTCTTCGCTATTAAAAGTTGTATTCTTCTTACATTTAGTACAAAAGCTATCAATTATTTTCAGCTTGCTGTAAGTATCATTGCCACCAATAAAATAGAGCAGGTTTAGCAAATCCATTTCGTCTGCGTTTTCCAGAGAATATTTTGAAAAAAGCGAATCCTTTAAAAGTACTTTTTCGTAATCTGCCGTAAAATCTTGTATCATGTTTTTACAATTGAGCCCAATGCCTGAGCTAAGCGTAGTGCGGTAGTAAGGGAACTTTTAATTTCCGTCTGTGCACGAAGCTAAAGCTTATTGTTTAATTTTATTTTTTCTTTTCCAAAGCTAAATCCATTAGATTTAGCGACTTCATAAATATACACAGACCTTTCGATTTAGCCTAAAAGCCCGCATTACGTTTAGGCATTGTGCCTGTTGCACAAGT
>NZ_JAHKQG010000008.1:0-12171 GCF_018860715.1 Zobellia sp. B3R18
GTGCAACAGGCACAATGTATAAAAACAATTGCTCAATTTTGTGCTTAACCAAAGGGCGTTGCAAGTTTACTACGTCTGATTTTCCTGCGGAAAATCCTCGCACGTAAACCCGCAACTATTCTTATACTAACCGTTGTCATTAATTTACTCAAAGTTGAGAATGCAAGAAGTCAGCAGTATCTTTTAACCCTCTATTTCTGAGTATATCCAAGACTTCAAATTCATCTAAATCAGGATTCCGACGATACAACACCATTTCTTTAAACGCTTTTACAGCTTCATCAGGATTTAAGTCAATAATGTCAGTTAAGAAGTCATCTGCCGTCTTAGCTGAAAGTCCAAAAGATGATAAATACTCTTTCGGAAAATCTTTAATATTATTAGTGACAATTACGTTAGCATTGGTCTTAATTGCTGCGGCCAGCACATGACAATCATTTGGGTCAGGTAATTCTAATCCAGAAATCAACCCTGAATAGTTCGGTACGAAAGCATCTGGAAATGCCAAATTGGCTCTTGTCATACGTTTTGAAATTTCGTCTTCTGAAACTCCTTTTCTTTTCATAACATCCGCCCATTCATCAAAAATATGTTCACTCCATTTAGGAGTATATAAATCATAATGAGCAAACCAAAAAAGTAAATCTCTTATCTCAATTGGATAAATAACATTTGTATCTAATACACAAATAAAGCGAACACTATGTATCATACAGTCCGATTTCTTCGTCAGATTGCATAATTTCAATAATATGCTTTTTCTGAGCTTCTTTCATTTTTCTCTTATGCTTCATTACATCTTCAAACTTAACTCTACGGTGTTTTCCAACTTTAGTAAAATCAATTTTTCCTTCTTCTAAAAGTTTTACAAAATGAGGTCTAGAACAACCTAAAATCTCAGCTGCCTTTTGTGTTGTAACTTCCGTAGCTATTGGCACTAAAGAAAATGGTTTACCTTTACTCATTGCTTCTAAAATCTCTCCTAAAAGTTTCAAGGCGCTTAATGGAATTTTAATCCTTTCTTGAGTCTCATCTATCTCAATTTCAGGATTGTTTGACTTTAATTCCTTAATTACAGAAGAAAGAGCATCATAAGATTGCATCGCAACCTTTTGCTCCTCCTTTGAGGCTTTATTAACGTTATTGTAAGTTTCCATTTGGTTTATGAGTTTTCTTCTTTACAATATTAAACGAAATAAACGAAACAATCTTACATTTGAAATGTTAAAATTAAAAACTAATGACAACAAAGGTAACCGTTGCACAACTGTATTTTTCAATTGAACCCCATAATTTTCATAATCTTTTAGAAAAATTACAACTAAAAATTAAATAGTTACAAATTTACATAAAGCTAAAAATGTATAATTTTATGAAATTACAGCTTGTGCAACAAGCACATGGGCTATAATTCATTGTGGCGGATTTCCTGAACGGAAATCCTTACTTTTAAATTAAGGTTAGATTTCGGGCGGAATGTTCACTGCGTGAAATTCCACAACGAAATCATAGCCGGACCGTTGGCAGTAAGCTGACCAATGTAACTCATTAACAAAAATTAAACACAAAAATTTAAAATAAATCATTTTTTTACCGTTAATTTGTAAACAACTTACAAAATAGAGATAATAAAATGATAATCAATTTTAGTTTGCAAAATTTTGGTTCTGTAAAAGAAAAACAGACGTTGACTTTTGAAGCAGACAAGTCTGAACACCTTAATGATTATTACATAATGGATGTAAGTGGTTTTAGATTACTTAAACTAGCCCTTATATATGGCGCTAATGCATCTGGAAAAACTACAATACTTAAAGGATTAGAATTTTTAAGAGACTTAATTCTAGAACCCGAAGAAAAGAAAACTGATACATTGGACTTCAAACCTTTTCTTTTCGATAAAGAGACACCTAATCAGACTTCAATATTATCTATCGATTTTTTACAAAATGGAATAAGATATGACTATGAAATAGAATTTACAGAAAAAGCCATTATTAGTGAAAAACTTGACAACTACAATCCCAAAAAAGCTAATGTTTTTAAAAGAAAAACCGATTTAAAACATCAGTTTACAGAGATAAAATTTGGCAGCAAAATAAAAAAAGACAAAACATTTATCAAAACTCTTGAATCCAACACTCTATGGAATAATAGCGTTTTAGGTGGGTTTCTAAAAACAAACATCGATTCTATTGAATTAAACGAAACTATTGATTGGTTCAAAACATATTTGAAGCCACTAGTATACACAAGGACTGAACTAGAAGGTTATATAACCTCAAAAATTGATAACAATGAAATTCTAAAAAAAGATGTAATAAATATCTTAAAAAAAGCAGATTTTCATATTTCAGACATACATATTCAAGAAGAAGACAAAGAATTACCTGATGGTTTTATTGAGTTTATAGAAAAACAACTTAAAGCCTCTAATGAAAGAGTAAAAAAGCTTAAAGAAGAAGGTAAAATAACTTCAGTAAATATCGATTTTGAACATACCGTAAATGGTAACAAGTATAATCTACCAATAGACCTAGAATCTCAAGGTACTAGAAGATATTATGGTTTTGCTGGTTTACTCGCATTGTTAATTAAAAACAATCACATTATTCCAATAGATGAACTTGAAGCTTCTCTTCATCCAGATTTGTATATTCAATTTTTATTATCATTTCTTGTTAACTCTGAAAATTCTCAAATATTAGCTACTACGCATAATAGAGAAATATTAGATAACAAAGATGTTTTTAGAAATGATGCAATTTGGTTCACAAATAAATCAGAAGACTGTTCAACAGAACTTTACTCTTTAGCTGATTTTGACACTTCTGTGGTAAGGAACACTACAAACGTACTAAATGCATACAAAAGTGGAAAATTAAAAGGAAAACCTAATTTAGGTGATTACTACATTGATCTTGACTAACGCTTATGAGACAAAGATCAAAAATCAAAATAAAAGGTTCCAAGGCATTTGCATTTGTTGTTGATGGTGATACCGAGGTTTGGTACTTACAAATGTTCAAGCGTAACGAAAGAGAGCTAAACATAAACATAGAGCCAAAACTTCCAAGTAAAAAAAGTATTCCTGAACAATTTAAAATGGTTAAGGATTTAGCTGAAGACTACACTAAAGTTTTTTGGATTGTGGATTATGATGTAATTGCAAAAGAAACACGTGAAGCCAAAAAAGGTTTTGAAACAAGCGAACAATTATTTATTAAACTAAAAGAAAAAGCTGAAAAGTTTGATAATGTTATTGTCATTGTAAATAATCCCTGTATCGAATTTTGGTTTTTATTACATTTTGAAAAAACCAATAAACTCTTTACAGACTGTAATTCGGCAGAAAAGCAACTAAAAAAACACTTAACTGATTACCAAAAAACAAGGAAATATTTCACAAAACAGGATAATGATATTTACTTAAAACTCAAACATAAATTAAGTGATGCAAAAGTAAATTCTAAAAACCTAAAATTTGATAAATACAATACAAGTAAAGCAATCTGTGAAATGAATTCTTTATTCGAAATGGAAGAAGTTAAAAAGGTAACCGACAAAAAGTAAAGCCTACTGCCAACAATGCATCCTATGAAAAGCCCTAGGCCAGTTCTCTAAAGATAATATTTTATTTTTTATTAGTCCATAATGTTGATTTTGGGGTGTTGTATTGTTGGCAACCCTTTTCAGCATAATGCTTGGTTGTCAATACTTCAACACCATATATAACTTGCTCCGCATCCTATATGTGGTCCGTGCTTTGGGCATGGCCACCAGCATCTGTATGATTATAAGTTATAATAAGCCTGGTCACTTGCTAACCGATGTGGTTCTCGCCCGCGGCGAGACCACCTACATTGTTTTGTGATCCAAGCATATCTACTATTCTTTTTGAGCTCAGTTATTTTGTTACTGTTCATCTGCCTTATTTTATTCCAATACCCCTATCACATAAGGGGTCTCCGTCTTTATGACCGCCAATGTCCTGCTTAGTAGTTTCCTAGCCACCTTTACAATGACACTCTTCACATTTTTTCCGTGATGCTTGCGGTAATAGCCCTGCATCACGGGATCTGTTCGAATTGCCTGCCAAGAGGCCTCAATGAAATAACTACGTATTAAACGGTGGGCACGCATACTCACCCCCGTATGTCGGATGGTATCGCCACTTTGGTAAATGCCCGGTGCCAGACCTACATATCCGGCCAAATGTTTAATATTCTTAAAACGGCGCAGGTCGCCCAATTCACTCAAAATACCACTGGCAACTATGGAACCTATACCAGGAATACTCCGTAAAAGCAGGTAATCTTTCTTAAAGTGGATTTTGGTATACCGGCGCAATAAGGTGGAAACATCTCGAAACTCCTGGTCAATAAACCGAAAACTGCGCATCCGGCTACGCAAAACTTCATTACCCGTATCATACTCAAAATCCAAATTATCAAGCCAATCCCTAAACTTATGGCTCCAATGATCGTTATCGAATTCTTGGGGTATCCTAATACCATAATACAACAACTGCATCTTGATATAGCTCTTGATCTGGCGCATATCCTTTACCAAATCGTTCCTACGACGGAACAGACTACACAGTTGCTCCCTACACTTATCCGGCACACAAATACTGTTCAACCTGTCATCCTTGAGTTCTCGTGCTATGAGCTGGGCATCGATCCTATCTGTCTTGGTATGGCGCTCCTTGCCCTTTCTGAAAATATCGGCTGGATTGACCACTAATGACCGCCATCCATAACTTACAAAGCTTCGATGTGCATGGTATCCGCAACAGCCCGCTTCATAAGCAGTGGACACTACATAACCTGGATAATGCTTGGCTACATATTCATAGAGCAGTTCGGCATCGGGCGGCATGCTAAAAGTCTTTCCGGATGACAGATCCGTCGCACAATGTACCTTCCAACTGCGTTTGTGTATGTCGATACCAATGAATAACTTAGGTGAAGCAGTAATTTGAGTGTTCATATCTTTGATTTTTAGTTCATCTTAAAGATACTCGACTTACTGCTTTTACATAGATGCTATAATTAATACGGGTTTTAGGCTTTAAGCTAAGGTCTGCGTATATTTAGAGTGTCCGCCAAATCTTTTGGATTTGGCTTTTTAAACAGAAAAGATAAAAACAAAACATAAAAATTAGGCTCTGTGTTAATCCGAAAAGTTCGTGTCTTTTTACACGCTACGTTTTATACACAAACCGTTGGCAGTAATGTAAAAAAGCTACCTGATTTTGTTCAAGTAGCTTATCCTTTATCTATAATTAACTCACTTTTGTTGAAAAAACCTCTATTGGTAGTCTAACTTTTTTCAGATTGGCTAAATAATCATTTTCTTCATCTCGATATCCTAATGCTAGGATAACAACACTTTTGAGTTTTTTCTCTTTCAAACCTAATAATTCATCAAATTTATCTGCATCAAAGCCTTCCATTGGAGTAGAATCAATTTTTAATGTTGCTGCCGCAATTAATGCAGTACCTAAACCAATGTAAGCTTGTTTTGCTGACCAAATAAAATTTTCATCATCAGTTCTAGATAATAAATAATCGCTAATTGTTTTCTTAAAATCTATTAAATCCTCAACTGGTGTTTTTCTTTCCTTAGCAACAAATTCAATATAATTATTGATTGTATCTTGATTAATAGAGTCAAATGCGGCAAAAACTAAAAGATGTGAAGATTCAGCTATTTGAGAATTAAATGAACCTTCGCCTAATTCTTTTTTCAATACTTGATTGTCAATTACAAAAAGTCTGTACGTTTGCATTCCAATGGAAGAAGCGGATAGATTTATTGCTTCTATTATTTTTACTAAATCATCATTAGCTATTTTTTTATTACTAAATTTTTTTGTGGCATATCGCCATTTTAAATCGTCTATTAATTTCATTATTATTTCATTTTAAAATTATTATTCAAAAGTAATCTGCCAAGGTTACTTTTTGTAACTTACTTCCAAAAAATAACAGTAACATTAGAGTAACCAAGTGACTTATTATGAAACCAGAAATAGAACCAATAAAAGAATGTAGCCAAACTATTTTAGCAATTCACGATGTAATGGATATTCTAAATGGAAAATGGAAAATATCCATTATCGCGTGCCTTTGCTATAAAAAAATGCGTTATTCTGAATTGTTACGCGAAGTAAAAGGAATATCAGGCAGAATGTTGAGTCGAGAATTAAAAGAATTGGAGATGAATCAACTTATTATAAGAAACGTGCTAAATACTCAACCTGTAACTGTGGAATACGAAATAACAGAATACGGCTCAACACTTAAAAATTTGACTAATACTATTGCAGAATGGGGTATAAAACATAGAAAAAGAATAATTGGTAAATAGACATAAACACTACCGCCAACAAGGTATATAATCCATTGCTAGTGCGAGCCTGCTTACCAAAATCCTCGCGGATTTTCTCTTCTGTTTGTAATTATCATATTAGTTGCTTAAACTCGCAACAAACCATATACAAACACGTTAGCAAAAATTTGCTATTTCAATAAAAAATCGCCTGTAAAATGCTGTTGTTTCTTTTCAGGTAATGTATGAAAACCAACCGCTTGCATGTCACGAAAGAGTCGCTCCAATTCGTATTTTCTGTAAAAACTTTGACCACCTACCGTTTCCATGGCCTTATTCACAGTTTCTTTACATGCATTCGCGACCAAAGTTTTTCTAGTCAACATTTCAACACCTATTCTTTCCTCAGCCTGAAAATCTAAATCATTGGCTATTTCAAGCATGTCTTTATGTAGCACTTTGGCCAATGTGAAGCTATTATAGACTTCCCCAAGTGAAATAGTAGTTTCATGAACTCTACTCTTTTTCGATTTTTCTAAAGTAATCTTCATCGCTTTTTCTGCAATCCCTATATAGGGAGCCATTATTAACGGCAACGCAACGGTTAATACCACATTCCAAAACATAGGGAATTCGCCTTTTGCTCTCTTCATCACTATGGAGTCTTCTGGAATAAACACATTATTAAGGATCACTGTCTGCGAACCTGTTCCGCGCATTCCCAATGTGTGCCAGTCATCCAATAGCTGTATTCCTTCAGATTTCATAGATACTGTAAAATGGAGTACTTGCCATCCCTCTTCTGGATCATTATAGGGTATACTGGTAACCAAGAGATCACCTATTGCAGATTGGCTTGCAAATTGTTTTCTTGCTGAGACCAAATAACCATTATCAATTTTTTTCATGGTTCCGTTAGAATCTAGCCAGTCACGTGCACCTGTGCTGACCAGCACCAGGTTTTTATCCACTACTTCTTTTAAGAATTCTTCGCCTATGCCTTCATGTTTATATTTCCAGATATTTGCCGCAAGAAGGTGTTGGTGCATGGACAATGCCAATGCGGTAGAAGGGCAATACTGCGCTATTTTGACCAATATAGCACACATATCGGTAAAGGAAACACCAGCGCCTCCCAATGCTCTTGGTATCATAGCCGTTAAATATCCTTGTTCCTTCAACAATTGATAATTATTGGCTACAAAGGTATCAGCCTGATCGTGAGCAAATCCGTTTGCAGCCAATTGGTCTCCAAGCTGGTCTATTAGATTAAGCCATTGCTTTGAAGTTGTTTCGGTCACCTTACTTTCATGACTATTCATAATACTACTGAATTTTTTTCTGGGAAACCTCTTAAACTGACAGTTGCGCTTTTTGAAATTTTAAAGGGGTAATACCATTCTCGTGCTTGAATACTCTTGCAAAATGGGCTGGACTTTCAAAGCCACTATCAAAAGCCACTTCATATACTTTTAGATTGGTATTCTCCAATAATAGTTTCGCATGAATAAGCCTTTGTTTAGTAAGCCATTTTCCTGGTGACATTCCATAAACGCTATAAAAGTCGCGATTAAAAGTACTTAAACTTCTGTGTGATAGTCTTGCAAAATCAACGAGCGATAAATTATAGACAAAGTTGGCCTCCATTATGTTTTTAATAGATGGTTTAACTTCTTGGGCAATCTGTTTAAAATAGCTGCCTATTTCAGGGTTGGATGGCAGTGACAAAATATTGACCAATAATTCTTGAAATTTTATTTCTATCAGATATTTTGAAGGCTTTTCATCATTGGTAAAGTAATCTAATATTGAGGTAAAATAAGTACTTAAAGTTCTATCCATTTTCACAGGAATTGCACTGTCACTTTGAAGATTACTGTTTAGATTGGCACCAATTTCAGGTTTTTGTGACATAAAATCCTTGACATAAGAATCGGGAATAAAGATTACTATGGCGCAAAAATCAGAGTCAAAATACTTCTCAATTATATTTGCCCCTTTTTTTACAAAAAGTACCTCATTGGCATTAACCATATAACTGTTCTCTAGCGTTCGCCATTTCTTTTTACCTTCTAGCACATAAATAAAATAATTTAAGTGGTTCCAAGCGGTGAATATCGATTTTGTCTCTGCACATCGATACTCCGAAAACATAAGTGACGACACTTCAATTTTCTTGAACGTAGGTGTTCTTTTTGCTATGTCATAACCATTACCCATTATTTATATATTTTTCACTTAGAAAAGTACAGCTTTTTGAGAGAATGAAGTCATAATAACCAACTTAGGCAATGACTACTCATGTTTTAAGTGATAAATATCTCAACGCCCTATTTTCTTACTATTATGAAGATTTAAGTAATCACGTCTGTTTAGTATAAAGCCAAGAACTTATTTCTATTCAATTTTTGAAGGTTTTAATATCAGGTCGTTGTCTGCTGCTAATTTGGCAAATTCCTCTGCACTAAGCGTATTAGATGGTTCTGTTTCAGGCTTTACCCCTACTTTTTTAAAAAAGTCCAACAGACCATGCTTAGCATTTGGTACCGTAGCAAATACCAATTTTAAAGGTTCCTTGCCCGTATTTTGAAAGGAATGCCATTCTCCCGGTGCAGTATACCATACATAGCCCTCTTTAACGATTGTTTCTTTACGCTCATCATTCTCATAACTAATTACTACACCTGTTCCTGAAAGAAAATAAGCAATTTCTTCTGTTTTATTATGCTTGTGTTCTGGTAAAGCCCCACCCACTCCCAACTCGTATTTTGAAAAACCTGAAGAAGCATCTGGGTGACTTTCAGGATCCATATAAATTTGAAGTAATCCTCCGGACCCGAGTTTGTCTTTACGCTCAGGAAATATCCACAGTTGTTGGGCGTCATTTGGCGTAATTATTCTCTTACT
Organism: Zobellia sp. B3R18; assembly: GCF_018860715.1. Classification (NCBI taxonomy): domain Bacteria; kingdom Pseudomonadati; phylum Bacteroidota; class Flavobacteriia; order Flavobacteriales; family Flavobacteriaceae; genus Zobellia; species Zobellia sp. B3R18. Next base: position 9,244 of record NZ_JAHKQG010000008.1, read on the forward strand.
CGTGTGCGTATGTGTGGAATTATCATGAGTATGAGCTTCTTCTTTAAGAGAAAGTACTGCCACCGAATCCTCTTTTTTTTCTGGTTTATTTACGTTTTCACCACAACTTTGAGCGACTGTGAACACCATAATTATGGCAGCTAACTTTATAAATTTTAGGTCCTTTTTGTTTTTAAGCATGGTTGAAGAATTTATGATTATTAGTAACTTTATTATACGAATCAAATCTATAGAGAATAAAGGTACTTTAACTGACTGCGGCTTTCAATAAATTGACTAAGCGTGTCAAAACAATAATTTTGAAAAAAATATACCCATTTAAAACTTGCTGAATGTCAGTTACGACTAAAGAATACCAAGCACTATATATACAGTTTTCATAAAAAAAAACTATTGCCACAATGGCTGTAATAACTAGGAGTTTAGCTGCTTGATTAAAATTTGGGCATATTTAGAATGTACGCCAAATCTTTTGGATTTTGCTCTGGACAAGAAAAAATAAATTAAATCATAAAGCTTTAGCTATGTGTGTGGCGAAAAGCAAACCCTAGTTTGCTCCCATACTTTTAATAGCTTATGCATACAATACTTCTTCAATTTTTCTAGACTAGTTCTAGATACGATTACCTAGCATTTATTACTTATTATTCTAAGGAGTATTCAGCCAAGCAGAAAGTAACTTTTTTTAACCGTTTTGATTTTTATATCAGGAATTCCACATGAATCCAGTTATACTATAAATTTTTAAATTTCAATTATTTAGAATATTTTGTACTTATATCTAAAAAAATTAATAGTTTAGGTTTCTATTAAAGTAAGTTAGTTCCCCAAGTATTTATTGCCAGAAAAATTATTCCCCCATTTGTTGTAAATCAACCAATTGAGTAGAATAATAACCAACAATTATATATTATGAGAACAATTAGAAAGATTATGCTTTTTACGCTTACTTTATTTTTCACTCCGTTAATCTTTAACGCACAAGAAATTTCGGCTACTATGGATTTCGAGAATGCCGAAGTAAATGTAGCAATCGTATCTAATTACGTAAATGCACTTCAAAACGAAGATGTGCAAACTATGGTAGCGCAATTAGCAGATGATGCAAAGATTTATGGTCTAACCGGAGGTCCTTCAAACGTAATGAACCCCATGCAGTTATCCGAATATTACAAGGAAAGCTTCACAACCACTAAACATAAGATTGACGAAAACACGTCCTATGCCCCCATAAAAGTAACCGGTGGAATAAACGAGGGCGAGTGGGTCATGGTTTGGACTACCGATACCATTAGCTCTAAGAAAACCGGTCAAGAGATTCCGATACCTGCGCAGGTAACCTGTTTTTTAGAAAACGGTAAAATTACGATGATTGCCCATTACTACGATCAGTTGAATGTGATGACCTCTATGGGCTACACACTACAACCCCCTTCAAAAGAGTAACTAAACTTGTCTTATTGATTCTCAAACCCAGAAAAAATTTCTGGGTTTGATTTTAAATTATAATAATCCGCAGAGCTTTTGACAGGTATTATTCAATTCCTTATTAGACCAAAATTATCTACTACTGAAAGGAATATTGACTTGGTAGCTTGAAAAAAACTGGCTACGCCACGACCAATAAACAATGCGGGTTTTGGTTCTGTCCAGAAAAATAAATCAAAGCCTAAAGATTTAGCTATGTACATGGTGGAAAGCAAGCCCCAGTTTGCTCCCTTACCATTCATCACTCAAACGTTATGGGTAATAAAAAAACACAGAATTGATTAAGAACATATGAAAATAGTAAAGAAAATAGGAAAATGGCTTTTGTTTTTATTGGGGGCGCTTATTGCGTTTATTTTAGTTGTATTACTTATCATCAGAATCAACAGTTCTGGAGAAGAAGAACCTTTTTTAGATGAAAAGGGCAATGTACTTCCAAATAGTATAGCTACACATGAGGATATGACTATAAATGGAGTGCAACAAAGGGTTACTATTAGAGGGAAAGACAAAAATAACCCCGTACTACTAATAGTTCACGGAGGACCGGGTGCACCAATTTTACCGGTAATTTACAAACTATCAGGAATTGATCTAGAAGATATATTTACGGTTTGCTATTGGGAACAAAGAGGCTCCGGACTAGCTTATAATGATAGCATACCTGACTCGTCCATTACCTTAGACCATATAATAGATGATGGTTTGGAACTATCAAATCAATTGAAAAAGACTTTCAAAAAAGATAAAATTTACATTGAAGGTTTATCGTGGGGAACAGCAGTAGCAGCTTATATGGTTCAAAAACAGCCTGAATTATATCACGCTTATATTGGTAGTGGTCTAATGGCGAATCTTTCACTTTCAGAAGAGTTATCCTATGAATTTGCAATGTCTGAATCGCAAAAACATAATGATACCGTTTCAATCAGTCAATTGAAACAAATTGGGAGACCTCCTTACGTTAAAAACTCAAAAAATTCAGTAACCGAAGCCTTTGAAATAGAACGACAAATTGTAATGAAGTATGCGCCGATAAAACTTGATACCGACTTTAATTTTATTAAAAGTATGTTTTTAGATAATGGGTTAACGTTTAAGGAAAAATTTACTGATATGATAAATAGTCCTGAATCCTACTATCCTGCCGCTAAGATTTTACTACCTACTGCAATAGATATGAACTTAATGCGTGATATTCCTGAGTTCAAAGTGCCCGTTTATATATTACAAGGAGACAATGACCATTTTACCGAAACGCCTGTAGCAAAAATGTATTTTGATTCCATTATAGCGCCATCTAAAAAATGGTTTTTGTTCGAAAATGGAACGCACGGTGTACAAATTGAGTATCCAGAAAAATATCGTTCAATATATATCAATGAAATACTGGGGAAATAATTACTATCCTCAACAATAGTAACCGTTGCACAAGTCGTT
>NZ_JAHKQG010000001.1:0-5179 GCF_018860715.1 Zobellia sp. B3R18
TCCCTTTAAGTAAAAAGGTCGAAAGTTATAGAGAAAAGGTTGTCGCCCTTTCCCGCACGAGGCGGGAAAGGGACTTATGTTGCGCAAGCCGTACGGACAATTAGTACCACTCGGCTACGGACATTACTGCCCTTGCACCTATGGCCTATCGACGTGGTCGTCTCCCACGGTCCTTTAAAGAAATCTCATCTTGCGGTTGGTTTCGCGCTTATATGCTTTCAGCGCTTATCCAATCCCGACATAGCTACCCGGCAATGCCCCTGGCGGGACAACCGGTGCACCAGCGGTCGGTCCGGCCCGGTCCTCTCGTACTAGGGCCAGGTCCGCTCGAATTTCTAACGCCCGCAGTAGATAGAGACCGAACTGTCTCACGACGTTCTGAACCCAGCTCGCGTGCCACTTTAATGGGCGAACAGCCCAACCCTTGGGACCTTCTCCAGCCCCAGGATGTGACGAGCCGACATCGAGGTGCCAAACCCCCCCGTCGATATGAGCTCTTGGGGGAGATCAGCCTGTTATCCCCGGCGTACCTTTTATCCTTTGAGCGATGGCCCTTCCATGCGGAACCACCGGATCACTATGCTCTTGTTTCCAACCTGTTCGACCTGTATGTCTCACAGTCAAGCGCCCTTGTGCCATTGCACTCTACGTACGATTGCCGACCGTACTGAGGGCACCTTTAGAAGCCTCCGTTACTCTTTTGGAGGCGACCACCCCAGTCAAACTACCCACCACGCACTGTTCCCTCTTGGAGGGTTAGGCCCCGGACAAGCAAAGGCTGGTATTTCAACGGTGACTCCAACACACCTGGCGGTGCGCCTTCAAAGTCTCCCAGCTATCCTACACATTGCTTGACCAAGGTCAATACGAAGCTATAGTAAAGGTGCACGGGGTCTTTTCGTCCCACTGCGGGTAACCGGCATCTTCACCGATACTACAATTTCACCGAGCTCATGGCCGAGACAGTGTCCAGATCGTTGCACCATTCGTGCAGGTCGGAACTTACCCGACAAGGAATTTCGCTACCTTAGGACCGTTATAGTTACGGCCGCCGTTTACTGGGGCTTCAGTTCAATGCTTCCTCCCGAAGGATTCACATCTCCCCTTAACCTTCCAGCACCGGGCAGGTGTCAGGCCCTATACTTCATCTCTCGATTTTGCAGAGCCCTGTGTTTTTGATAAACAGTCGCCTGGACCTCTTCACTGCGGCCCATCTAAAAGATGGGCGACCCTTCTCCCGAAGTTACGGGTCTATTTTGCCTAGTTCCTTAGCCATGAATCTCTCGAGCGCCTTAGAATACTCATCCCAACCACCTGTGTCGGTTTACGGTACGGGCCGCACATCTCGCTTTTCTTGGAAGTCGATACGCTGGATTATCACCTTGGCCGTAGCCTCGGTGTACTATCGCGGTGTTACCACTCGCTTCAACGTGCAATTCCGTCTGCACGCACCAACTTCTCGCCTCCGTCGCTTTCAATGATGTGCGGGTAGCAGAATATTAACTGCTTGTCCATCCACTTCCCCCTTCGGGTCCGCGTTAGGTCCCGACTGACCCCCAGCTGATTAGCATAGCTGGGGAAACCTTGGTCTTTCGGCGTGCGGGTTTCTCGCCCGCATTATCGTTACTTATGCCTACATTTTCGTTTGTAGCTCCTCCAGCATCCCTCGCAGGTACACCTTCAACGGCACTACAATGCTCCCCTACCCCTTGTATGAATACAAAGCCATGGCTTCGGTAATATGCTTATGCCCGATCATTATCCATGCGGAACCGCTCGACCAGTGAGCTGTTACGCACTCTTTAAATGAATGGCTGCTTCCAAGCCAACATCCTGGCTGTCAATGCAGTTCCACCGCGTTTTTTCAACTTAGCATATATTTTGGGACCTTAGCCGATGGTCTGGGTTCTTTCCCTCTCGGACATGGACCTTAGCACCCATGCCCTCACTGCGCAGAAACGTTTTATAGCATTCGGAGTTTGTCAGGAATTGGTAGGCGGTGAAGCCCCCGCATCCAATCAGTAGCTCTACCTCTATAAAACTATCTACACGCTGCACCTAAATGCATTTCGGGGAGTACGAGCTATTTCCGAGCTTGATTGGCCTTTCACCCCTACCCACAGGTCATCCCAAGACTTTTCAACGTCAACGGGTTCGGTCCTCCACTATGTGTTACCACAGCTTCAACCTGCCCATGGGTAGATCGCACGGTTTCGCGTCTACTACTACTAACTATGGCGCCCTGTTAAGACTCGCTTTCGCTACGGCTCCGGACCTGAAGTCCTTAACCTTGCTAGTAAAAGTAACTCGTAGGCTCATTATGCAAAAGGCACGCCGTCACCCCGAAGGGCTCCGACCGCTTGTAAGCGTATGGTTTCAGGATCTTTTTCACTCCGTTGTTCACGGTTCTTTTCACCTTTCCCTCACGGTACTGGTTCACTATCGGTCTCTCAGGAGTATTTAGTCTTGGCGGATGGTCCCGCCGGTTTCACACAGGGTTTCACGTGCCCCGCGCTACTCAGGATACCGCTATCTTGCAGGTCTTTACCTATACCGGGCTATCACCGTCTATGGCCAGGCTTTCCAACCTGTTCTAGTTCATCGCTGTTCGAACGTCGCGGTCCTACAACCCCGCACATGCCGGAACATGTACGGTTTGGACTAATCCGGTTTCGCTCGCCGCTACTCCCGGAATCACTTTTGTTTTCTCCTCCTCCGGCTACTTAGATGTTTCAGTTCACCGGGTTTGCCTCCTTGCGGATAACATGTCTTCAACATGCTGGGTTGCCCCATTCGGATACCTGCGGATCATATCGTATGTGCCGATCCCCGCAGCTTTTCGCAGCTTATCGCGTCCTTCATCGCCTCTGAGAGCCTAGGCATTCCCCATACGCCCTTATCTAGCTTGTCGCCAGACCTTTTGTTCTATTCGTATTTCGTACTCTTTACTTAAAAAATTCGTGTTTTCTTTTTCTTCAGTACATATATCCCGAAAGATATACGTCCTGTCCCAATATGTCAATGAACTTGTGGCGAGTCGCCACGGACAATTAAAAATTACCCTTGTGGCCACTCATGCAATACTTGAAGACAAATCAATTGTCCCCAGGCACCGCCTGGTGGAGAATATCGGAGTCGAACCGATGACCTCCTGCGTGCAAGGCAGGCGCTCTAGCCAGCTGAGCTAATCCCCCATATACTAGTAGTTAGCATATAGTAGTCAGTAGTCAGTACTTCCAACTACTACTCAACTTCTAGAATTTCCTATTCAATTTTATTCTCAATGAACGTGCGCACCTAACAAAAGGTGCCCTCTGTAGTCCCAGGCAGACTCGAACTGCCGACCTCTACATTATCAGTGTAGCGCTCTAACCAGCTGAGCTATGGGACTGTCCCTACCACTCTTTGTACTCCGTACCAAAAGAGGTATCTTATATTATTAATGTGGAGACTCTATACTATACTTACAGATCTTGTACGACTTGAATATTTAGAACGAGGCGTCGGGGCCTTTTCGTTTTCGGCGGCCGAAGCTCTAGAAAGGAGGTGTTCCAGCCGCACCTTCCGGTACGGCTACCTTGTTACGACTTAGCCCTAGTTACCGATCTTGCCCTAGGCCGCTCCTTGCGGTGACGGACTTCAGGCACTCCCGGCTTCCATGGCTTGACGGGCGGTGTGTACAAGGCCCGGGAACGTATTCACCGGATCATGGCTGATATCCGATTACTAGCGATTCCAGCTTCACGGGGTCGAGTTGCAGACCCCGATCCGAACTGTGACCGGTTTTGTGGATCCGCTCTGCGTTGCCGCATGGCTTCCCGCTGTACCGGCCATTGTAGCACGTGTGTGGCCCAGGACGTAAGGGCCGTGATGATTTGACGTCGTCCCCACCTTCCTCACGGTTTGCACCGGCAGTCCCGTTAGAGTCCCCGACATGACTCGCTGGCAACTAACGGTAGGGGTTGCGCTCGTTATAGGACTTAACCTGACACCTCACGGCACGAGCTGACGACAACCATGCAGCACCTTGCAAATTGCCCGAAGGAAAAGTCATCTCTGACCCTGTCAATATGCATTTAAGCCCTGGTAAGGTTCCTCGCGTATCATCGAATTAAACCACATGCTCCACCGCTTGTGCGGGCCCCCGTCAATTCCTTTGAGTTTCATTCTTGCGAACGTACTCCCCAGGTGGGATACTTATCACTTTCGCTTGGCCGCCCAGGTCTCAAGGACCCGGACAGCTAGTATCCATCGTTTACGGCGTGGACTACCAGGGTATCTAATCCTGTTCGCTCCCCACGCTTTCGTCCATCAGCGTCAGTCGATGGTTAGTCAGCTGCCTTCGCAATCGGTGTTCTATGTAATATCTATGCATTTCACCGCTACACTACATATTCCGCCAACTTCACCATAACTCAAGACCGACAGTATCAAAGGCAATTCTACCGTTGAGCGGCAGACTTTCACCCCTGACTTATCGGCCCGCCTACGGACCCTTTAAACCCAATAATTCCGGATAACGCTCGGACCCTCCGTATTACCGCGGCTGCTGGCACGGAGTTAGCCGGTCCTTATTCTTACGGTACCGTCAGTGGGCTACACGTAGCCCTTTTTCTTCCCGTATAAAAGCAGTTTACTACCCATAGGGCATTCTTCCTGCACGCGGCATGGCTGGATCAGGCTCCCGCCCATTGTCCAATATTCCTCACTGCTGCCTCCCGTAGGAGTCTGGTCCGTGTCTCAGTACCAGTGTGGGGGATCCCCCTCTCAGGGCCCCTACCCATCGCGGTCTTGGTGAGCCGTTACCTCGCCAACTAACTAATGGGACGCATACTCATCCCCTACCGTAACCTTTAACCATAAATACGATGCCGTAATATGGTACCATGTGGTATTAATCCAAATTTCTCTGGGCTATCCCACAGTAGGGGGCAGATTGTATACGCGTTGCGCACCCGTGCGCCGGTCGTCAACATCTAGCAAGCTAGACTTGTTACCCCTCGACTTGCATGTGTTAGGCCTGCCGCTAGCGTTCATCCTGAGCCAGGATCAAACTCTTCATCGTTGTTTCATTATATGTTATAAGTCTTTCAACCCCGAAAATTTCCCGGCCCCGACTCTCATCCTAAAATAAAAATCTTAAACTCTAATCTGTATGTTGTTTCGTAATTCATCGGAA
>NZ_JAHKQG010000009.1:0-1726 GCF_018860715.1 Zobellia sp. B3R18
CATTGTGCCTGTTGCACAAGTTAACGAAAAAACCACATAGGGAGAACATGATCTTAACGTTGCGTTGTTAACTTTAGGTATGCAGGGAAAAAAGGATTACCAAGAAAAGCTGTTCGCCCATTTCCAGTTGAGCGACCGTATCCCCGGGAACAATTTCTACAGACGGTTAAAGGAAGTTTTGGAACTCCGGTTCCTTTACGGTCTTACGGAAGGTTATTACGGGAACAGTGGGCAAAAGAGCATAGACCCCGTGGTCTTCTTCAAGCTTTGCCTTGTTGGCTACTTGGAGAACATCATCAGCGACCGCAAGCTTATGGCCCATTGTTCCCTGCGGTTGGACATCCTTTATTTCATAGGTTACGATATAGACGAGGAGCTTCCCTGGCACAGTACGATAAGCCGTACGCGCCAACTGTTCCCGGAAAGTGTATTCGAGGAAGTCTTCACCAAGGTGTTAAGTATGTGCGTTGAGAAGGGCATGGTGAGCGGCCATACCCAGGCCATAGATTCGGCACCTGTAAAGGCCAATGCGAGTATGGACACCTTGGAACTTAAGGTGCCCGAAGAGGAACTGGACGAACACCTGCGAAAGGTACGTGTCCTGAGCGCAATGGACAAAGGGGGGCCGCACCGCAAGAGCAAGGGCGACAGGTCGGACAAAGGTCAGCGCAGTGTCAGTGCGGGCAAGAACGAACTGGCGGCTATAAAGGGCAGGAACAAAAAATGGGCGAAGGACCAGGACCAACGCCCGGGGGCGAAGAACAAGGGGTCCAAGTATACGAGCAACAAAACACATTACAGCCCCACGGACCCCGATGCGAGGATCAGCGTAAAACCTGGCAAGGCCAGAAAGCTGAACTACCTGAGCCAATTGAGCGTTGATACGGCCCACCACGTCATTACGGACATCAGGGCGTACCATGCGGACGGGAAGGACAACCAACAGTTGCCCGACATCGTAAAACGCCTACAAAGAAGGTTGTGGAAGCAGGGCCTGGTCTGGGAGAACTGCGTAGCGGACACCGGGTATAGCAGTGGCGAGAACTATGCCTTTCTAGAGGGAATCGGGCTAAAGAGTTTCATTCCGCCCCATGGCACGTACAAGGGCGGTCCCGAGGGGTTCCGATATATAGGGAAAGAAGACCATTATATCTGTCCACGGGGAAAGATAATCCCGTTCAGAAAGGTATTCAAGGATCACCGTACGGGTACGAAAAAGAAAGCGTACCGCGCATCGAGCCTGATCTGTAAGGGCTGCCCGTTGAAATCCACATGTCTGGGCAAGGTGAACGAAAAACAATTTTCGGTCACCTACTACCGTGCGGAGTACGAGCGAAACATCAAAAGGGTGAACAGCGAACAGGGCAAGTATATGAAAGGGAAACGACAGAGTACGGTGGAGCCTGTTTTTGGAACGTTGACACAGTTTATGGGCATGAGGAAGGTGAACACGATAGGGCTCGAACAGGCGAACAAGGTGATGCACCTCTCGGCCATGGCCTATAATCTTAAAAAGTACCTGAAGTTCGAACAAAAACGCTCAAAAAGTGGGGCGGGACGGCTTGATTTGGCAGCCTTGGTAAAAAGTGCGCTTCAATACTTGTTCGGGACTTGCATAAAGCATCTAAATTTGGTACCTCGATTCTGACCCGAAATAAAAAAAGCCCCGTAAAAAGGCTTATATGAATCCGGTCCGTGGAGAATCAACGACTTGTGCAACGGTTAC